>NZ_PVBI01000049.1:0-393 GCF_002968675.1 Neorhizobium sp. T25_13 | reverse complement strand
CTTGGAAGGGTGTCCGTGGCACAGCAGGCAGCCTTGGGCTTCGGACAGGCGCACAGGACGGTAAACCACCACCTGTCGGTCGTCCCCTTCGACAACTTCTTTCAGATTTGGATCTGCTTCGAAGCGTTTCAGGATCTCAAGTTCTGATGCGGTGGCCTTGTTTGATTCGCGGCGCGGAGCCGCGGTGAACACGCGGAATTTGTATCCGTCCTTTTCCGCGTTTTCAAAACCCACAGCCATGGAAGCCACGATGGGAACTTTGCGCAGCAATTGTTTGCGCACGTCTTCAGGCAGATTGCCGTCCGGATATTTTTCAACCGCTGCGGCGAAGTCTTCTTTCAGATTTCCGGAGGTGGCGACATAACTGCGCATGGATTCAAGACGGGACAGGAT
>NZ_PVBI01000048.1:0-397 GCF_002968675.1 Neorhizobium sp. T25_13 | reverse complement strand
GGACAGCCAGCGTATCGACCTGAGCAATTCCCAGGGCATCACCGACTACGTGTTCCACCTGCTGCGCAACGCTCGTACGCTGCGCCCCGGTGTCGAGCCGAAGATCGTGGTGTGCTGGGGCGGGCACTCGATCAATACCGAAGAATACAAGTACACCAAGAAAGTCGGCCACGAACTGGGCCTGCGCAGCCTGGATGTGTGCACCGGCTGCGGCCCTGGCGTGATGAAAGGCCCGATGAAGGGCGCGACCATTTCCCACGCCAAGCAACGCATTACCGGCGGGCGCTACCTGGGCCTGACCGAGCCGGGCATCATTGCCGCCGAAGCGCCGAACCCGATCGTCAATGAGCTGGTTATCCTGCCGGATATCGAGAAACGCCTGGAAGCCTTCGTGCGC
>NZ_PVBI01000047.1:0-402 GCF_002968675.1 Neorhizobium sp. T25_13 | reverse complement strand
AAGAGATTGACGTGATGTGGATAAAGCGTGTTGTCGAGGTCGAAGACCCATTCGGTCACATGCGCAAAATCGGCTTTTGTCGGAGTACGATCTATCTTGGTCATGGCGGCGTTATGGCACGGGCCAAGGAAATTGCCGAACAAAAAAATAGACGCCCGATTTTCGACGGACGGCAAAGGGAAGGGATGATAAAAGGCTTTCATGCTTTTCGATCTCCCCAATGAAGATACGCTCTATGATGCGCTGATCGCCCGCAGCTCCGATTATGAGGGGCTCGCCTATGTCTGCGTAAGGACGACCGGCGTCTTCTGTCGGTTGACCTGTCCGGCCCGCAAGCCGAAGCGGGAGAACACGCTCTTCCACGATTCCATCGCCACTTGCATACAGTCCGGTTTCCGGCCC
>NZ_PVBI01000046.1:0-425 GCF_002968675.1 Neorhizobium sp. T25_13 | reverse complement strand
ATGCAGGAACAACGTGCCAGCGCCTACGTTAAAATCCTGAGCAACTAATGGTTAAAACCCAACGTGTTGTGATCACTCCCGGCGAGCCCGCCGGGATTGGCCCGGACTTAGTTGTCCAGCTTGCACAGCGTGAGTGGCCGGTCGAACTGGTTGTTTGTGCCGATGCCACTCTCCTTACCGACCGGGCAGCGATGCTCGGTTTGCCGCTCACCCTCCGCCCTTATTCCCCCACCTCCCCTGCACAACCGCAAACTACGGGCACATTAACGCTACTTCCTTTCGCGCTACGTGAATCTGTCACTGCGGGGCAGTTAGCGATTGAAAATGGGCATTACGTGGTGGAGACGCTGGCGCGAGCGTGTGATGGCTGTCTGAACGGTGAATTTGCTGCGCTGATCACAGGCCCCGTGCATAAAGGCGTCATT
>NZ_PVBI01000045.1:0-433 GCF_002968675.1 Neorhizobium sp. T25_13 | reverse complement strand
ACATAATTACGTGATCGCCTTGCTCAATGCGCAGATTGTCATTGGCAATCATCACGTCGTTTCCACGTACCACCGCTCCAATAATCGTTCCTGGCGGTAGCTTGATTTCGTCAATGACTCTGCCGACAACGCGTGAGGTGCTTTCATCACCGTGAGCAACGGCTTCAATAGCTTCTGCTACGCCGCGGCGCAATGAGGAAACACCAACAATATCTGCTTTTCGCACATGGCTAAGCAACGCAGAAATAGTTGCTTGTTGTGGTGAAATCGCAATATCGATAACGCTCCCCTGAACCAGATCCACATAAGCGCGACGCTGGATCAATACCATCACCTTTTTCGCACCCATACGTTTGGCAAGCATGGCGGACATGATATTGGCCTCGTCATCGTTGGTGACGGCAATAAACAGATCAACTTGATCGATATGTTC
>NZ_PVBI01000044.1:0-440 GCF_002968675.1 Neorhizobium sp. T25_13 | reverse complement strand
CTTAAAAGGAGTGTTTTATGTCACAAACTATCGACCTGACCCTGGACGGCCTGTCCTGCGGTCACTGCGTTAAACGCGTGAAAGAAAGTCTCGAACAGCGCCCGGATGTTGAGCAGGCGGATGTGTCTGTCACTGAAGCGCACGTTACCGGGACTGCCAGTGCAGAACAGCTGATCGAAACCATCAAACAAGCGGGTTATGACGCATCTGTAAGCCACCCAAAGGCTAAACCGCTGGCGGAGTCATCAATCCCGTCGGAAGCACTGACAGCGGTTTCTGAGGCGCTTCCGGCAGCGACCGCCGATGACGATGACAGCCAGCAGTTGCTGCTGAGCGGCATGAGCTGCGCCAGCTGTGTCACCCGCGTACAAAATGCGCTGCAAAGCGTACCGGGCGTCACTCAGGCACGGGTAAACCTGGCGGAGCGTACTGCGCTGGTG
>NZ_PVBI01000043.1:0-440 GCF_002968675.1 Neorhizobium sp. T25_13 | reverse complement strand
GGTAGCTACGGTTGTTGGTTTCCAGCATAGGTAACCATAGCTCAAGATAGCTTCGCGTCTGGTAGATAAAATTGTGTACTTCTGTGTGGCGGTCGAGGAACGCGGCGACAGGCTTATCAAGACCTGTCATTGGACGCAGTTTCGGATCCCAGTGCGGGTTCGGCAAGAAGCGAACGTCAAAGACGTAATCTGCATCGATAGGGATACCGTGTTTGAAGCCGAAAGACTCAAAGACCATGGTCAGTTCGCGTTCACGTTTACCCAGCAGACGGGTACGCAGCATTTCAGCCAGCTCGTGAACGGACATTTCTGAGGTATCGACAATCAGATCCGCTCGCGAACGCAGAGGCTCCAGCAAATCGCTTTCTTTGTCGATAGCACTTTCCAGCGACAGGTTTTTGCTGGAAAGCGGATGCAGTCGGCGCGTGTCACTGTAACGA
>NZ_PVBI01000042.1:0-1051 GCF_002968675.1 Neorhizobium sp. T25_13 | reverse complement strand
TAGAGCGGTTCATGTTTTGACGGAAGCATATCCTGCATTTGTGAGATAGTTGGCGCATTCGTCGGGCAGGATTGTTTCGACCAGTCTGCCGATGTGACGCCAGGTGTCATCGATGGTGCGCTTTTGTGCATGCCTCATCCAATGCTTGATCTTCGAAAAAGCCTGCTCGATCGGATTGAGGTCGGGCGAATAGGGTGGCAGGAACCAGAGCCGTGCACCAGCGGCTTTGATCGCTTGACGAATAGCCGCCGACTTGTGGCTACCGAGATTGTCCATGATGACGATGTCGCCAGGCTTGAGAACAGGGACCAACTGCTGTTCGACATAGGCGCGAAAACACTGGCCGTTGATCGGCCCGTCGAAGACGCAAGGCGCTGTCAGCCGGTCGCTCCTCAACGCACCGAGGAATGTCAGGGTGCGCCAGTGACCGTGCGGCGCAAACGCCCGCAGACGCCGGCCCCTTGGTCCCCAGCCCCTGATGGGTGTCATGTTGGTTTTGATCCAGGTCTCATCGATGAAGACCAGCCGCGCCGGATCGAGATGGTGTTGCAATACTTTCCATCGCTCTCGCCTGCGGGCGATATCGGCACGGGCCTGCTCAACGGCGAACAGCGTTTTTTTTGAAGCGTAGTCCTTCGCGGCGGATGAACTCCCAGATCGTATTGTGGGAGACGGCCATGCCTCGTGATGCCAGTTCGGCCTTCAGACCATGCAGCGTCAGGTGCGGGTTCTGTTCGAGCCGCTCGGCAATGAAGCTGCGATGAGGCTCCAAAATCCGTTTGCGATGGCCACCCATCTTGCCGGGCTGGACCGATCCGGTCGCCCTGTGTCGCTGCGACCACTTCACCACCGAAGAGACGGCAACGTCGAACCGCGCAGCCACTGCACGACTACTCTCGCCGTTCGAAACGGCTGCAACAACACGCTCACGAAGATCATTCGATAACGGTGCGGTCATGAGATGCCGGCCTCCATCCAACCAGTATCAGTGAATCAGAACAAAGCCGATTTGGGAATCCGGTATGATTCTGAAAAATGCGGAAACGCTCTA
>NZ_PVBI01000041.1:0-1278 GCF_002968675.1 Neorhizobium sp. T25_13 | reverse complement strand
GCTCACGAAGATCATTCGATAACGGTGCGGTCATGAGATGCCGGCCTCCATCCAACCAGTATCAGTGAATCAGAACAAAGCCGATTTGGGAATCCGGTATGATTCTGAAAAATGCGGAAACGCTCTAGCCGATTTGGTTCGGATCGGATGGTATCGCGAGGTTGCGGTGAAGAGTGAGGCCAGCCAACAGGTCCGCTCTATGCTGATCGCGCGGTCCCGGCTCGTGACGATGCGACGAGATCTCGAAAATCAGGTCCGATCAATGTTGAAAGAATGCGGCCTAATCTTCCCTCGCGCCATCGCCGGACAGTTCCAGCGCTTCGTCACCGAATTGACCGGAGACGGTCACGTGCTTTGGCCGGTCTACGACTGCTCTCCGTGCATGCCTATGTTTGTCGAGAGCTTGATGGGTTGGACCGCCAGGTCCGACTGATGGCTCGAGCAGACGAGACGACAAGGCGGTTGATGACCGTGCCGGGCATCGGCGTGGTAACGGCACTGACCTTCCGCCATACCATCGACGACCCATCTCGCTTTCGAAATGCAACATCCGTGGGTGCCTATCTGGGCCTAACGCCGCGACGCAAGCAATCGGGTGAAATGGACACCGTCGGCCAAGTCTCGCGATGGGGTGATCGCTTACTACGAACTTATCTCTTCGAGGCCGCCAGTGTGCTGCTCCATCGGACTCGGCGCTGGTGCGCGCTGAAAGCTTGGGGGCTGCGGCTGGCCAAACGCAACGGAATGAAGAAGGCACAGGTCGCGGTTGCTCGCAAACTGGCCGTCATCCTGCACTGCATCTGGATCGATGGCACCACGTTCCAGTGCAGCAAGGAGCCGACCTGATACTGAACATCCACCCGAGATCGCAGGGCTGCCTTGGGCCTGTGATGTCCCGCCGGGACGGTGGTTGCGATGACCTTGTTCAATCGGCTGCAGCTCCATAACCGCGCTACGCACGTTGAGGCATCCGACCCGAACATCATCATGAGGCCACGACCTCGAAAAGGACCATGACGCCGGCATGGACAAAACAGGCTTGACTAAGTCCCGTAATTAAGGGCCGATTGACAAGCTAAGCGCCTCTGCGCCATGAGTCTTTGGACTGGCGGCAGATGAAGCCAGACCCAGACCTCTTGAAAGACATGAAATGAAAGCTGTAATTCTCGCCGGTGGGTTGGGAACCCGCATCTCTGAGGAGACGCATCTCAAGCCCAAGCCGATGATCGAAATCGGCGGACGGCCGATCCTCTGGCACATCATGAAGCTCTACTCCGC
>NZ_PVBI01000040.1:0-2541 GCF_002968675.1 Neorhizobium sp. T25_13 | reverse complement strand
CCGTGAAGAGTTTCGGGCGCCGGCAGGCGTACGAAAGTCCCCGAGGAAGGAACCCGCGGGCCACAGTCGGAGGCTATGGAGATTTCAATCTGCGGCTCATGTCTGCGAGGGCGCGGCCGCAGCCAGGGAGTTTGGTGATGCATGCAGACAGGCCGCTTCGTTGCGCGTCCGCGCGGTTTTGCCGGCCCGGCAGCCCTCTCGCGGCACCCCTGTCGGCGACGATGATCACCACAGACGCATGTGGGTCCGTTGCCGGAGGCGCGACGCCTGCGGCCGAGGTCTTGCCCACTCCATGCCGGATCATGAAGCGGTCTCCCGGTTCGGTGTGGTTTGGTCTGGCGGCCCGCGCGGCTGCTTCCAGCGTTCGAACATCTCGATGACGATCATTCGTCCGCCGCAGCAGGGGCATGGTAGGCGGAAGTCGTCCGGTTCGCCTGGTTTGCCGTCATCGACTGGTGGGGCGACGTCCAGCAGCTCGCGAGCGAGCGCGAGGCTGGTCTTGCGGGCTGAGCCGGCGAGCAGGCCGTAATGTCGGATGCGATGGAAGCCACGCGGCAAGACATGGAGCAGGAAGCGGCGGATGAACTCCTCGATCGCGAGCGTCATGATCTGCTGCCGGTCCGCGCCGTCACAGCGGTAGTCCTTGTAGCGGAAGATGATGCCAGTCTCGTCGAAGGTAATCAGGCGGCGGTTTGAGATTGCGACCCGGTGGGTGTAGCGGGACAGGTAGGCGAGCACTGCCTCCGGCCCCGCGAACGGCGCCTTGGCATAGACCACCCAGCGCTTCTTCCGGACCGGCGACAGAAGCCGCAGGAATGCCTGCCGCTCGGCGAGATGAGCAAGAGTGCCGAAGAAGCCGAGCCGTCCGGCGTCGTGCAGAGCGACCAGTCGGGCGAGGAACAGCCGTCGAAACAGTTTGCCGAGTAAGCGTACCGGAAGCAGGAAGGCCGGGCGCGCCGATACCCATCTGCTTCCGTCTGGTGTGATGCCGCCGCCCGGAACGATCATGTGGACATGGGGGTGGTGCGTCATCGCCGATCCCCATGTGTGGAGCACGGCGGTGATGCCGATGCGCGCGCCGAGATGCTTGCGATCGGCCGCGATGGTCAGCATCGTCTCCGACGCCGCCTTGAACAGCAGGTCGTAAACTGCCGCTTTGTTCTGAAACGCGATGTCGGCGACCTCGGCGGGCAGCGTGAACACGACGTGGAAATAGCCGACCGGCAATAGGTCGGCCTCGCGCTCGCAAAGCCATGTCCGCGCCGCGGCACCCTGGCACTTGGGGCAATGCCGATTGCGGCAGGAGTTGTAGGCGATCCGCCGCTGGCCGCAGTCCTCACAGGCCTCGACGTGACCGCCCAGCGCAGCAGTGCGGCAGTTCTCGACCGCCGACATCACCTTCAGTTGCGGCAGGCTCATATGTCCTGCATGCACGCGCCGGTACGCCGCACCGGCAGCACGGAAGATGTCGGCGACCTCGATCGAGGCACGCAAGGCTCAACCGTTGGGGGAGGCTTCTTCCGGCTTGAACAGGCCGAGCTTGTCGAGCGGACTCGTAACTGTGCGGACCGTCCTGGTCGCCACCTTGGCGTAGAGGGCGGTGTTGTTGAGTTTTGCGTGCCCGAGCAGGACCTGGATGATCCGAATATCCGTGCCGTCCTCCAGCAGGTGGGTGGCGAAGCTGTGGCGCAGCGTATGCGGCCCGACCCGCTTAGCGATGCCGGCGGCCTGGGCCGCCTCAACGACGATCCGATAGAGCTGCCGCGTACTGATCGGCTTCATTGCGTGTTGGCCAGGGAATAACCAGCCGTCGCGATGCATCACACCCTGCTGCCGCCCCACCTTCCACCACTGGCGCAGCAGGGTGAGCAGGCCCTCCGAAAGCATGGCATTGCGATAGCGCCCGCCCTTGCCACGCTCAACGCGCAGCAGCATCCGCTCACTGTCGACGTCGGTGACCTTCAGCATGGAAACCTCAGCGACACGGAGGCCGGCGCCATAGGCAACTGACAATGCTGCCTGGTGCTTGAGGCAGGTGGTGGCATTGAGTAACCGGGCAACCTCGTCGCGGCTCAGCACCACAGGCAGATTCCGAGGATGCGCCAGCCGGACGAGCCTGCGCGCCAGGTCCGGGCGGTCGAGGGTCTGGGTGAAGAAGAATCGTAGCGCCGACACGATGCTGTTCATCGTCGGAACGGGAACGCCATCCTCCTGCTGCTCGATCTGAAACCGGCGCAGGTCGTCGGCGGTCGCCGTGTCTGGTGAACGCCCGAGGAAGGTTGCCAGGCGACCAATGTCGCGGAGATAGTTGCGTTGCGTTTCGCGTGAGAAACGCCGCATGTTCATGTCGTCGATCAGCCTCTGGCGCAGCGGGCTGACGGGTGTGTCGAGATGGGGGTGTTGCACGGTCAAGCTCCTTGTTGAAGAAGCTCCTCATGCTCTGCCCTTGCCGGACGACGTTCAATGCGAGCGCGACGTCCGGCCTGCGCTCTCTACCTCAACCGCAGGCGCCCTCCCGCGCAGCGGGTTCGTTCACCGGCC
>NZ_PVBI01000003.1:0-625119 GCF_002968675.1 Neorhizobium sp. T25_13 | reverse complement strand
GTGTATCGCATGGCGGCAAGGCTGGACGACCAGTTCGATCTCGTCGCCGGCGCGCTGTCGTCGACGCCGGAAAAGGCGATCGCCTCGGGCCGCGATCTCGGTCTCGATCCGTCGCGCACCTACGGCTCCTACAAGGAAATGGCGATCCGCGAGGCGCGGCTGAAGGACGGTATCGAGGCGGTGTCGATCGTCACGCCCAATCACGTGCATTACGAGGCCGCCAAGGAGTTTTTGAAGCGCGGCATCCATGTCATCTGCGACAAACCGCTGACGTCCAACATCGCCGACGCCAAGAAGCTCAAGAAGGCGGCCGACGAGAGCGGTGCGCTGTTTATCCTCACCCACAATTACACCGGCTATCCGATGGTGCGGCAGGCCCGCGAAATGGTCGCAAACGGCGAACTCGGAAAAATCCGCGTCGTCCAGGTCGAATATCCGCAGGATTGGTTGACCGAGGCGGTCGAGCAGACAGGTGCCAAGCAGGCCGTATGGCGCACCGATCCGGCCCAGTCGGGTGCCGGCGGTTCGACCGGCGATATCGGCACGCATGCCTACAATCTCGCCGCCTTCATCACCGGGCTTACGCTCGAAAGTCTCGCCGCCGATCTCGACAGTTTCGTGGAGGGCCGCAGGCTCGACGACAACGCCCATGTGATGCTGCGCTACGAGGGCGGCGCCAAGGGCATGCTCTGGTGCAGCCAGGTGGCGCCCGGCCACGAAAACGGCCTGAAAATCCGTGTCTACGGAACCAAGGGCGGCATCGAATGGGTGCAGGCGGATCCGAACTATCTGTGGTTCACGCCGTTCGGCGAACCGAAGCGCCTGATCACCCGCAACGGCGCCGGATCCGGTGCCGCGGCAGGACGCGTCAGCCGCATCCCGTCCGGCCACCCGGAAGGTTATCTCGAAGCCTTTGCAACCATCTACACGGAAGCCGCCCGCGCCATCAACGCCGCCAAGAAGGGCGTCGCGGTCGACAAGGCGGTGGTCTACCCGACCGTCGACGACGGCGTGAAGGGGGTTGCGTTCGTCGAGGCGTGCGTGGCGTCCTCGAAGAAGAACGGGGCGTGGGTGAAGCTTTAGGCGCCTGGGAGCCTAAGCTGAGATATCGCCGACAAGCGCGCCAGCCGGGATGTGCCATGCCCGGCTGATCTTCCTGATCTGATCGAGATTGATCTCGCGCCGTCCGTTCAACAGGTCGGCGGCGCGGGATTTCGAACCGACGATCTCGATCAGGTCGGCGCGGGTGTAGTTGTTGGCTTCCATGACCGATTTCAGCACCTCGACCGGCGAGGCCTGCGGGATGGGATAGTGCTTGGCCTCGTATTCCTCGATCAGCAGCACAAGCGCGTCGAAATGCGCGGATGCGATTGTTCCGGCTTCCGGTTCGTTTTCGAAATAAGGGCGCACGGATTTCAACGCCGCTTCGTATTCCGTCTCATCGATGAGGGTTCGTACAGTATCGATATCCATTTCATCAGGCCTTCTAAAGTTCTACCACGTCGATGCGATCATATTCGACGTGGGTTCCGACAAACAGAATGAAAACCCGCTGGGAAACAGCGCGGCACTTTTCACGGCCTTGGAGAGGATGGCACGGGCGGAGATCCTGCAACGTTTCAGAATTCTCATCTGTACAACTGCGCCCCGCTTGGTTAAACCGCGCGAAAGGTGGTCCGGCAGACCCCTCGCGCAACAGATATGGCGGCATCCTCATGACCGATCCCAAGATGAGCAATCCCCAGCCTCGCAATCTCAAAACGCCCGACGCCGAAAAATTCGCGGCCGGGTTTCCCGGTGATTTCCTCTGGGGCGTCGCGACGGCTTCCTACCAGATCGAAGGGTCCACCAAGGCGGATGGCCGCAAGCCCTCGATCTGGGATGCGTTCTCGAAGATGCCGGGGCGGGTCTATCAGGGGCATAATGGCGATGTCGCCTGCGATCATTACAATCGCTGGGAAGAGGACCTCGATCTCATCAAGGAGATGGGCGTCGAAGCTTACCGGTTCTCGATCGCCTGGCCGCGGATCATCCCGGACGGCACCGGGCGGATCAATGAGAAGGGGCTGGATTTCTACGATCGCCTCATCGACGGCTGCAAGGCGCGCGGCATCAAGACCTATGCGACGCTCTATCATTGGGACCTGCCGCTTTCGCTGATGGGCGAGGGTGGCTGGGCGGCGCGCTCGACGGCCTATGCCTTCCAGCGTTACGCCAAGGTGGTGATGGCGCGGCTCGGCGACCGGCTGGATGCGGTGGCCACCTTCAACGAGCCCTGGTGCATCGTCTGGCTCAGCCATCTCTACGGCATCCATGCGCCGGGTGAGAAGAACATGCAGGCGGCGCTTGCCGCCATGCACCACGTCAATCTCGCGCACGGCCTCGGCGTCGAGGCGATCCGGCATGTGACCCCGGACGTGCCGGTCGGCACCGTCATCAACGCCGCATCGATCATCGCCGGCTCCGACAGCCCGGCCGATCTCGCAGCTGCCGAGCGCGCCCACCAGTTCCACAACGGCGCCTTCTTCGATCCGGTCTTCAAGGGCGAATATCCGCAGCAATTCCTGGAAGCGCTCGGCGACCGCATGCCGGTCGTCGAAGACGGCGACCTGAAGGTCATCAACCAGAAGCTCGACTGGTGGGGCCTCAACTACTACAAGCCGGACCGCGTCCATGACGAGCCCGCCCGCAGCGGTGATTTCCCCTGGACGATAGAGGCCAAGCCCGCCAGCGACATCAAGACCGATATCGGCTGGGAAGTCTATGCGCCGGGGCTGAAGCTGCTGGTCGAGGATCTCTATCGCCGCTACGAGCTGCCGGACTGCTACATCACCGAGAACGGCGCCTGCTACAATATGGAGCCGGCGGACGGCGAGGTGGATGATCAGCCGCGTCTGGATTATTATGTCCAGCACCTCTCGGTGGTCGCCGACCTGATCAAAGACGGCTATCCGATGAAGGGCTATTTCGCCTGGAGCCTGATGGACAATTTCGAATGGGCGGAAGGCTACCGCATGCGGTTCGGCCTCGTGCATGTCAATTACGAGACCCAGGAACGGACGATCAAGAACAGCGGTAAGTGGTATCGCGAGCTCGCTTCGTTATTCCCCAAGGGCAACCATAAACAGGGCTGATTTCGCAGGTGCGAGAAGATTTTTTCTGCTTTGTGAGATAATTGAAAAAACATCCCTGTCAAAAGCAGGCACGTCCGGGCATTTATGCGGCATCGAAGGCCGCCGGCCTTACATATTGCCCTCTGGGAAAACGACCAAGATGCTCCGGAAAGTCGCCTGTCATCGAATGTGCTGCCTCGTCCGATAGCTGGACAGCGATAAATATCCGGTGTCGGTCGCCGGGATGATCCGACTTAAATCTGAGAGCTGAAATGACAATCCTTCATACTGCGGTCGAAACCGCGCCGTCTCCCTTGGTTGCCGAAAGGCCGATGGTGGCGTTCGAGGCGGTAACCAAGCGGTTCGGCGGTGCCGACGACAAGAGCCAGTTCACCGCGCTCGACGGCATCGATCTTTCCGTGGCGCGTGGCGCGATCACCGGCATCATCGGCCGTTCGGGTGCCGGCAAGTCGACGTTGATCCGCCTCGTCAACGGGCTGGAAAAAGCGACCTCCGGCCGCGTCGTCGTCGACGGTGTCGAGGTGGGCGGCCTGTCGGAAAACGGGCTTCGGGATCTGCGCCGCCAGGTCGGCATGATCTTCCAGCATTTCAACCTTCTCTCGTCGCGCACGGCGTTGGAGAACGTCGCGCTGCCGCTCGAGATCGCCGGGCTTTCCGCCACGGCGATCCGCGACAAGGTGGCGCCGCTGATCGATCTCGTCGGTCTTGGCGACAAATCGGACCGCTACCCGGCCGAGCTTTCCGGCGGCCAGAAGCAGCGCATCGGCATTGCCCGGGCGCTCGCCACCTCGCCGAAACTGCTGCTTTCGGACGAGGCGACCTCGGCGCTCGACCCGGAAACCACGCAGTCGATCCTGGCGCTGCTGAAGCGCATCAATGCAGAGCTTGGCCTCACCGTGCTGCTGATCACCCACGAGATGGAGGTGGTGAAGACCATCGCCTCCGACGTCGCGGTGATCGACCGCGGCAAGATCGTCGAGGCGGGCCGCACCTTCGACGTCTTTACCGGTGCGAAACACGAGACGACCCGCTCGCTTCTGTCTGCAGCCCTCGGCACCAACCTGCCGGAATGGATCCGCTCGAACCTGAAGCCGCAGCCGTCTGTCGGCGACCGGGTGCTGGTGCGGCTGATCTTCTTCGGATCGACGGCCTTTCAGCCGCTGACCGCCCGGCTGGTCACCGAACTCGGCGCCGACGTCAACATCCTCGCCGGGACCATCGAGGAAATCGCCGGCGAACCCTATGGCTCGCTGGTCGTCGCCTATCCGGCCGATCCTGCCGTCACGGAGCGCGCCGAGCGCTTCTATGCCGCAACCGGTCTTTCCACGGAGGTGCTCGGTTATGTCGCCTGACATGCTCTTCAACCTGCTCCTGAAAGCGCTCGGCCAGACGCTGCAGATGGTCGCGGTCGCCGGCCTGATCGGCGCACTGATCGGCCTGCCGATCGGCGTGTTCCTGGCAACCAGCGGCAAGGGCGAGCTTTTCCCCGCACCGGCCCTGAACCGCATCATCGGGGCGATCGTCAATGCGGCGCGCTCGACGCCGTTCATCATCCTGGTCGTGGCGATCATCCCGTTCACGCGCCTCGTCACCGGTACCTCGATCGGTACCTATGCGGCGATCGTGCCGCTGACGGTCGCGACCATTCCCTTCGTCGCGCGCCTTGCCGAAGCGGCGATCCGCGAGGTCGACAAGGGCCTGATCGAGGCAGCGCGCGCCATGGGGGCGACGCCGCTGCAGATCGTCTTCAAGGTGCTGCTCGCCGAAGCCAAGCCGGGCCTGACGCTGGCGCTGACGCTCACCCTCGTCAGCTTGGTCGGTTATTCGGCCATGGTCGGCGCGGTCGGCGGCGGAGGCCTCGGCGATCTCGGCATCCGCTACGGCTACCAGCGCTTCATGCCGGATGTGATGCTCGCCGTCGTCGTCGTGCTGATCGTGCTTGTCCAGGCGATCCAGAGCCTGGGCGACGCGCTTGCCCGCCGCTTCGACAAGCGCAACCGCAAGACCTGAAATCATTCCGAAAACCAGCCTCCCAAGACATACCCAAGAAGACTGGCGCGTATAAGCAAACCCAAGGAGACACTTATGAAGAAGCTCATCATCGCTGCGGCACTCGCCGCCTTCGCTGCCGGCCCGGCGCTTGCCGAGGACATCAAGATCGGCGTCACCCCCGGCCCGCATGCCCAGATCATGGAAAAGGTGAAGGAAGTGGCGGCCACCAAGGGCCTCAACATCCAGATTCTCGAATTCTCCGATTACGTCGTGCCGAACCAGGCGCTGGCCGATGGCGAACTCAACGCCAATTCCTTCCAGCACCAGCCCTATCTCGACAACCAGGTCAGGGATCGCAAATTCGACATCGTCGGCGTCGCGCAGACCGTCAACTTCCCGATGGGCGTCTATTCCAAGAAGGTGAAGAGCCTCGCCGACCTGAAGCAGGGCGCCACCGTTGCCATCCCGAACGATCCGACCAATGGTGGCCGCGCGCTGCTCATCCTCGCCGACCAGGGCCTGATCAAGGTCAACGCCGCCAAGGGCCTGAAGATCGGCCCCGCCGACGTCACTGAAAACGCCAAGAAAATCGAGTTCGCCGAACTCGACGCCGCCCAGCTGCCGCGTTCGCTCGACGACGTCGATGCGTCGGTGATCAACACCAACTACGCATTGGAAGCCGGCCTCAACCCGAAGACCGATCCGATCGCCAAGGAAGGCGAAAAGGCCCCTTACATCAACATCATCGCCGTCAAGTCCAAGGACAAGGATGCGGCCTGGGTCAAGACGCTCGTGGAAGCCTATCACAGCGCTCCGGTGAAGGACTTCGTCAACACCCAGTTCAAGGGCGCCGTCATCGCCGCCTGGTAATAATATAGAATTTTCGAAAATACCTGGTGGGCCGGCTCTCAAGCGTGGGGGCCGGCCTTTTCCTTTAACGCTATCTGAAGGAATACCCGCGAAAGATGTAGGGCTTCATGAGGTCTTCGATGCGGCTTCTTCCGCCCCGCTTTCGCCGCTCCGCAACACTTGGCCGTCGCTCCGCCGTGACGTCGATGCTGCTTGCTTTCGCGGTGGTTGTGGTGCTGGTGACGATCTTCATCCTGACGGCGCTCGACCGCGTCGCCGACTATGCCAATCGCCTCGACGACGAACGCTCGCGCGAGACGACCTCGGGTGCGATCCAGACGTTCCAGGAGCAGCTGCATGCGACGCTGAACGACTACGCGGCGTGGGACGATGCTGCCCAGTTCGTTTATGCCGGCGACGATGCCTGGATCGTCGGCAACTACGGCGACATGACCGCCAACAGCGATCTTTTCGACGTGGCGCTCGTCATGGATACCAATCGCAATGTTCTGATGGCATATCAGGACGGCGCTCCCGTCACCTGGTCGCCGCAGAATTATTTCGACACCTCGCTCTGGACGCTGTTCGACAAGGCAAGCAGTGCCGGCGCCGGAACCGTGCCGGAGGCGGTGGGTTTCGTGGGGACCAAAAACGGCATCGCGGCCGTCGGCGTGGCACTCATCCGCCAGAAATCCGGTGAACTCGCCCAGCCCGTCGAGGGGCGCCGGTTCCTGATCTTTGGCCGGCATCTCGACGAGAAGAAGATCCTGAAGCTCTCGGAAACCTATGTCATCGGGGGGCTTCGTTTCGCCGGTGCCGGCGATACGGTCCCCAACATGGTGGAGATCCGCAATATCCACGGCAAGGCGCTGCAGCGGCTCGTCTGGAATTCGCGCGTGCCGGGCAATACCGCCTATCTGCAGGTCCGGCCGCTCGTCTATTGCGCGCTGGCGATGGTGGGCCTGTTTTTCCTCCTCCTCTTCGTCAGCGGCAGCAATACGCTCAACCGCCTCAAGGCGGACGAGGCGGCGGCACGGCATCTGGCGATGAGCGACCGGCTGAGCGGGCTTCTCAATCGCGCCGGCTTTTTTGCAGCACTCGACGCGCTGGTCCTCCAGAGCCGCCGCAGCAACGAGGACGTGGCGCTGCTCTATCTCGATCTCGACGGTTTCAAGGAAGTCAACGACGCCTATGGCCATGGCACCGGAGACAAGCTGATCCGCGGCGTTGCGGCCGGCCTCAAGACGCTGGTCGGCGATACGGCGACCCTTGCCCGCGTCGGCGGCGACGAATTCGCCATCGCGCTGGCCAGCACGGATATCGGAAGGGTCGTCGATACGCTGAGCGACCGCATTCTCGGTTTCTTCGACGAGCCCTTCGTGATCGGCGAAAGGGTGGCGACGATCGGCACCTGCATCGGCGTTGCCATTTCGCCACGCGGCAAGGTCTCCGGCGAGGAACTGGTGCGGCGTTCCGACATGGCGATGTATCACGCCAAGGAAACCGGCCGCGGCCGGACCGAATATTACCGGCCGGAAATGGATGCCGAGCGCGAAGAGCGCAACATGCTGGAGATCGACCTCAGGATCGCCATCGAGCGCCGCGAGATCAACGTCGTCTACCAGCCGGTCGTCGATGCCAGGACATGGCGCATCATCGGCGTCGAGGCGCTGGCGCGCTGGCACCGCACGGGCTACGGCCCCGTACCTCCCGACGTCTTCATCCCGATCGCTGAATCCACCGGCCTCATCGACCAGCTCGGCCTGTTCGTGCTGCACCGCGCCTGCGAGACGCTGACGCTGTGGCCGGAGCTCAAGCTCGCGGTCAATATCTCCCCTGGCCAGTTCCGCGATCCGGCGTTTGCCCTGCACGTCGCCTCGGTGTTCCGCAAGACCGCAACCGATCCTTCCCGCATCACGCTCGAAATGACCGAGGGTTATTTCATCCAGAACCCGGAACGCGCCCGTGCGGCACTTGCCAAGCTGAAGCAGCTCGGAGTGAAGATCGCGCTCGACGATTTCGGCGCCGGCTTTTCGAGCGTCGGGTACCTGCGCCAGTTCGGCTTCGACCGGATGAAGATCGACAAGTCGCTGGTGCACGCGCTGGAAGAGGGCGGCCGTGCCGTCGATCTTCTGCAGGCGACCGTGGCGCTCGCCCGCTCGCTGGAAATCCCGGTGACTGCCGAGGGCGTCGAGGCGGAAGCGCAGGCGATGCAGCTGAGGCTCACCGGCTGCGACGAGTTGCAGGGCTACCTGTTCGGCAAGCCGATGTCGTCGCAGGAGATCGATATCATCTACCGCGGCAACCGCCTGCCGGGCGGGATGAGCGGGGCGGCGTAGGCGGCTTCCTGTTCCGGGCGATCAGATGTGGAGACGGAGGGCGCGGCGAACTCCCCTGATCTCCCCCCTTGAGGGGGAGATGTCGCCGAAGGTGACAGAGGGGGGTGGCGCCGCGAACTCCGCTGCCGAAGAGTGTGCCGCAGCACCCCCCTCTGCCCTGCCGGGCATCTCCCCCACAAGGAGGGAGATCGGCTGGGTTCCGACTCTCCGCCTTATATCCAACTTCTCATCCTGCGCGCTGTCCAAATGTTTGAAGCTCGTTTGGAAGCGATGGTCGTGCGGCATGTGATCTCCCCACCTGTGGGGGAGATGCCCGGCAGGGCAGAGGGGGGCTGCCACACTCCAACGCCGGGACATGGTCTCCCAACCGCCTTGTGGAGAAGGGGCATTTACGGCCGCTTTAGGCCCTACCCGCCGATATGCCTCACGCCACGCTTTTTGGCGAGTGCGATCTGCAACTGCCGCTGGCGGTAGCGATCGCGGTCTTCCTCGGTGCGGGTCGGATAGCAGGTGGAGCAGGAGACGCCTTCCTCGTAATGGGGCGAGGTCACCTCTTCCGCGGTGATCGGGCTGCGGCAGGCGTGGCAGAGCTTGTGTTTGCCCTCCTTCAGTCCGTGCTCCACGGAGACCCGCTCGTCGAAGACGAAGCAGGCGCCTTCCCAGAGGCTTTCCTCCGCGGGCACTTCCTCCAGATATTTGAGGATGCCGCCCTTCAGGTGGAAAACCTCGTCGAAGCCCTGTTCCTTCATGAAGGCGGTGGCCTTCTCGCAGCGGATTCCGCCGGTGCAGTACATGGCGATCTTCGGCTTGTTGTGGAGGCCGGTGTTGTTCTTCACCCAGTCGGGAAACTCGCGAAACGTCTTGGTCTGCGGATCGACCGCGCCCTTGAAGATGCCGATCGCCGTTTCGTAATCGTTGCGGGTGTCGATGACGATCGTTTCCGGATCGGAGATCAGCGCGTTCCAGTCCTTCGGCTCGACATAGGTGCCGACGATGCGCTTGGGGTCGATATCCTCGACGCCCATGGTGACGATTTCCTTCTTCGGCCGCACCTTCATGCGCAGGAACGGCATTTTCGACGCACGGCTTTCCTTGTGCTCGAGGCCTACGAATTCCGGCTGGGCGCGCAGATAGGCGAGAAGGCCTGATATCGCCGCTTCGGAGCCGGCAACCGTGCCGTTGATCCCCTCGCGGGCGATCAGCAGCGTACCCTTGATGCCGTTTTCGTCGCAGAAGGCCTGCAGCGGCTCGCGGAAGCTCTCATAGCGGTCGAAACGCGCAAAATGATAGAGCGCGGCGACGAGCCAGGCGCCCGTCGCTTCCGGTTGGGCCTCCGGGCGGGTTTGCATGATGTTTTCGGTCATGGCGCTGAAATACAGTTTCCGGACTATCCGCGCAACGCGGTTTCTTTCTCATGCGCCGCGACAGCCCTGTGCAGCTTTGCCGCACGGCGCTCCTTGCGGGGCGCGGTGGCCGCCTTTTCCCATAACAGCGCGATCAGGCCGCTTTCCGTCTCGGCGCTGTCGGCAAACACCCCGTGGGCGGCTTCCAGACCCTCGTGCCGCAGCGCCTGCTGGCGGGCGATGATGGCGCCGAGCACCCGGGCCAGCGTACCGCTGTCGCCGAACAGTTCCGGGTTTTCGTTGACGAGCCCGGTCAGAACCGAAAGATCGTGTTCGTGGCCGAGCAGATCGACCAGCGCCTTCGCCTGCTGCTGCTTGGCGAGCATGGCGGAAGGCCAGATGCCGCCGAGCAGCGACAGGTGCATCCAGTAGGTCTGTCCGCATTTGCGCAGCCCGTGATAAGTCTCCGCATCGCCGTGTTCCTCGCAGCCCGCGAGTGCGCCGAGCGCCTTCTCGCGCTGGTCCTTCCAGGCCTTGGCGAGCCGTTTGGCCGTCTTGTGCGGATCGTCGTCGAGGTCGAGGTCGTCGAGGGCCGCGATCGCCGCGCGGCAGGTATCGGCGGCGGCCGCCATCTTGGCCGGCAGGTCGTGTTCCTCCGAAGCGATCCGGTCGCGACGCTCGCTCAGCGCCTTGGAGGCTGCGGTGAGGGCGGCGAGCTCTTCGGGAGAGCCTGCATGGCCGGCGAGATAATCGACCGTTTCGACCAGCGCGGTGGCGTCGCGCACAGCCGACAGCGTCTGCGCCATGTCGCGGATGCGGGTGTTTTCCTGCCGGCGGAACGTTTTTGCGTCCGGCTGGATCAGCCGGTAGAGGGCGCGCACCCGCTTGAAGCGTTTTCGCGCGTCGTGCACCGCTTCGTGCGGCCCGTCAGGCTGTTCTTCCAGCAGCCGGATCGCGTGGGAAAGCTGGCTTTCCGCAACCGAGCGGAATTCGTCGGTGAAGGATTTAGCGGGCCGCAGACGGTACGCCATGACACAATTCTCCGCTCAAATCTTCAGTCGCCATCACCATGTTGGAATACCGCCGGTCGCCGGTGACTTCTTCGCCGATCCAGTCCGGAATGTCGGGCAGAGCGCCCTCGTCCTCCACCTCGACCTCTGCGACGACCAGTCCCTTGTAGGCTCCGTCATAGACATCCACCTCCCAGGTGTAACCCTCGTGCCGGACCTCGTGGCGGGTCTTTTGGAGCACCACGCCGACGGCGGCGTTCGACATCTCCTCGGCGTCGCCAAGCGGAATTTCATATTCGAATTCGTCGCGGGCAAGCAGTTCCCGGCCGATCTTGATGGTCAGCTTGGCGCGCTTGCCGTCCATGATCCGCACCCGTACCGAACGGTCGTCGCCGGATGCGACATAGGCCTGCAGGAAATCGGAGGATGACGAGACCTCCGAGCGCCAGCCGTCGCTCTTCACCAGAAATTTCCGTTCGATTTCCTTGGCCATGCTCCACCCGCCGCCTCGGGAACTTCCACAATTGTTGCAACCCTAGTGCAAACTCCGCGTCCCGCAAACCCGTTCGACGTGGGAGGCCTGTTTTTTCTCGACAATGGCGGGCTTGAGGGGTATCTCGACCTCAAAGTTTCAATCGTTTCAGCGGAGACCTTACCATGACCGGCAAGACGGAAAAGCTGCTTTCCATCCTGAAACTGCAGCCGGTGGTACCGGTGCTGATCGTCGATGACGCGAAATCTGCTGTGGGCCTGGCGCGGGCGCTGGTCGCCGGCGGTCTGAGGGCCATCGAGATCACCATGCGCACGCCTGCCGCCCTCGACGCGGTCAAGGCGGTGGCCGCCGAGGTCGAAGGCGCCAATGTCGGTGCCGGCACCATCCTCAACGCCCGCGACTACGAAGCGGCCGTCAAGGCGGGCTCGACCTTCATCGTCTCGCCCGGCGTGACACCCGGCGTGCTTTCGGCTGCCAAGGACTCTCCCGTGCCGCTTCTGCCGGGTGCTGCGACCGCCAGCGAAGTGATGACGCTGCGCGAAGCCGGCTACGAGGTGCTGAAATTTTTCCCCGCCGAACAGGCCGGCGGCGCCGCCTACCTGAAGGCCCTGTCTTCGCCGCTCGCCGGCACGCTGTTCTGCCCGACCGGCGGCATTTCGCTGAAGAACGCCAACGACTACCTGTCGCTGCCGAACGTCATCTGCGTCGGCGGCTCCTGGGTCGCGCCGAAGGATCTGGTCTCGGCTGGCGACTGGGCCGGCATCACCAAGCTCGCTTCCGAAGCGGCGGCGCTGAAGGCGTAGAACCCTTCAGTCCGTCTTTGTAATTTCACAATCGCATCCCTATCTTTCCCCCGAAACACAACAGGGAGATGTGCGATGTTCGACGCAAAGAAGCTTCTCGACCAATTTCTGGGGTCACAGATTCCGGGCATGTCGGGAGGAAGTGTGAGGGACCGGGCAGGGCAGGCGACCCAGCTTGCCAAGAACAACCCGCTCGCCACCGGCGCCATCCTCGCGGCCGTCCTCGGCACCAAGACCGGCCGCAACATTGCCGGCAATGTCGCAGCTGTCGGCGGCATCGCGGCGATCGCCGGCCTCGGTTATCTCGCCTACAAGAACTATCAGTCCGGCAAGTCTCCCGAAGCCGTGCCTCAGCCGGCACCTCAGGCCGACAAGCCGCTCCTGACGCCGCCGACCGATTCCCCCTTCCATCCGCAGTCTCCCGCTCTCACCAACGATTTCGCGCTGACGCTCGTGCGGGCGATGATCGCCGCCGCCAAGGCCGACGGGCATATCGATGCCGGCGAGCGTGCCAACATCATGGACAAGGTGCATGCGGTCGATCTCGGCGCCGAGGCGGAAGCCTTCATCGAGAACGAGCTCGCCAATCCGGTGGATATCGACGACCTCGTCGCCGCTGCCCGCACCGAAGAGCAGAAGGTTGAAATCTACGCGGCCTCGCGCCTGACCATCGATCCGGACACCCGCGCCGAACGCGGCTACCTCGATCTGCTCGCCGGCCGCCTCGGCTTGGACGATGCGCTGATCGCCCATATCGACGCGACGGTATCGGCGGCCAAGGTCAAGGCGTAAGGCGGCCCGTCATGGCAATTCCTTTTTCTCCTGTCGGCATCGATCATGTTGTCCTTCTGATCGACGACATGGAGCGTGGGCTTGATTTCTATTGCGGCGTCCTGGGTTGCCGGCCGGGTTATTCGTACCCGGCCCTTGGGATGGAACAGGTCTGGTGCGGGTCGTCGCTGATCGTTTTGTGGGACATAACGCATCCGGGCGGGAAAAAGGCTGCTCCTCCGGTCGCCGGTGGCCGCAACGTCGATCACATCTGCATCGCCACCAGCCCTTTCGATCACGATGAACTGCGTTCGCATTTGCAGAGCCACGGTATCGAGATTGCTCAGGAGGCCTTCCACGGCGGGGCTCGAGGCATGGGGCACTCGTTCTACATCCATGATCCGTTCGGCAACAAGATCGAGATCAAGGGGCCGGCGGAATATCCGGATGGGCGACCTTGACGGCGAAGACACGGTCTTCAATCTGCCTCCGCGCGTCGTCGCGAAGTCTTATCGCCTGACCGGCAGGCAGGGCGTGGCCCACCAGTTGCCTTTCCCCCGTCGCTGGCCTAAGCCTCAGCCACGATGCAAGAGGCTGATATGCGCGATCTGAAGAATTACAAAGTTGCCGCCCCGGCTCCGGTCACCCTCAAGGGCCGGTTCGTGACGCTCGAACCCTATGACAGGGGCACCCACCTCCAGGCGCTGTGGGACGGGCTCGGCGGCGCAGAGGGCATCAATCCGCTTCTCAGATATTTCCCCAACGACGATTTTGCCGATGTCGGCGCCTTCGGCGACTGGCTGGAAAACGCCCGCGTCCATTCGAATTTCGTGACGCTCGTGTCGCGCGACAACGCCACCGGCAAAGTGGTCGGCATGGCGAGCTACATGCGGCCGGACCCGAAGAACGGTGTCATCGAGGTCGGCTCCGTCGCGCACGGCGCCGACATGAAGCGCTCGCCGCTGTCGACCGAAGTGCATTACCTGATGGCGAGGCACGTGTTCGAGGGGCTCGATTACCGCCGCTACGAATGGAAATGCCACAACGAGAACGAGCCAAGCAAGGCATCCGCCCGCCGCTATGGCTTCACCTTCGAAGGCGTCTTCCGCCAGCACGTCATCTCCAAGGGCGCCAATCGCGACACCGCCTGGTTTTCGATGATCGATGTGGAATGGCCGCTCCTGAAGGCCGCTTTCGAAGCGTGGCTTTCGCCCGAGAATTTTGCGGCGGACGGCACCCAGAAGCGGCGGCTCGAAGATATCCGCGCGGAGCTTGCCAATGGAGTGGCGGCATGACGCCAGAGGCAAAATCGCAGGCGATCGCCGCGGCGGTGATCCTCGCAGGCATCGGGCTGGTGATCTATTTCCTGCCGACGATCGTAATGTGGATCGCCCAGTTTTCCCCGGTGCTGGCCGTCGTCGTCGGCGCGATGCTGCTGCTCGGTTTCTTCGCGATCTTCTGGCTGCGGGCGCGCTACCAGCGCCGTAGATGACCGCATCAAGTCATCAGCCGGGGTAGCGCGGCGGCCAAGGCGTCGACCGTCAGGCGGACCTTGAGTGGCAGATGCGGCGTCTGCAGCCACAGCGCATAACAATCATACAGAAACGGTGGCTCCTCCGGCAGCAGCCGCACCAGAGCGCCCTGGCGGATACGTTCCCGCACCAGCCAGGAGGGTAGCCAGGCAAGCCCCATTCCCATCGCCGCCGCATCGGCAACCGCGTCGAGATCGTCAAGCCGAAAGCGACTGGGCGGCGACACTTCGACGGGCGGGGAGCCATCGCGCGGAAACAGCCAGGGTGGAACGGGGCCGGTCCGGCGATAGACAATCGCCCGGTGGGACATCAGATCCTCAATCGCACGCGGCTGTCCAGCCTCGGCGATATAGGCCGGCGAGGCGCAGACGATCATCTGCTGGCGGGCTACTTTGCGGGCGATCACACCGCTCCGGTCGCCAAGCTCACCGGTCCTGATCGCCAGATCGTAGCCGTCTTCCGCAAGATCGACGAGGCGGTCCGCAAAGGAGAGATCCAGTTCCAGCGCCGGATACGCGCGGGCAAATTCCATCAGCACGGGAAGCACGCAATGCCGGCCGAAATGGACCGGCATGGTGATGCGCAGCCTGCCGCGCGGTTCGGAGTGATGGTCTGCGGCGAGCGCATCGGCGGCAGCGGCCTCCGACAGGATCAGCCGGCAGCGGTCGTAATAATCACGCCCGAAATCCGTCAGGCTCTGGCGGCGCGTCGTGCGATGGAGAAGTCGCACGCCGAGCCGCTCTTCCAGAAACTGGACATGCTTGCCGACCATCGGCGCCGACATGTCGAGCGCGGCGGCAGCGGCCGCGAAGGAGCCGAGATCCACCGCCTTGACGAAGACGGCCATGCTGGTCAGCCGGTCCATATTCAAAACACCTGGTTTCTTCTGAAATATCGAAAGGCTGATTTATCGCCGATCTGGAGATCGGCATAGGTCATTCCATTCGATTATTTTGGAGTTTGGAAGAAATGGCACGTATCATCCGCTTTCATGAACATGGTGGGCCGGAGGTTCTGCGCGTCGAGGCTTTCGAACCTCAGCCGCCCGACAGGGACGAGGTCCGCATCCGGGTCAAGGCGCTCGGTCTCAACCGTGCCGAAGCGCTGCTCCGCGCCGGGACCTATATCGAGACGCCGGTGCTTCCATCGGGCCTCGGGCTCGAAGCGGCAGGTATCGTCGAAGCGCTCGGTGAAGGGGTGGAGAATTTCGTCGTGGGCGATGTCGTCAGCATCATACCGCCGATCTCGATGGTCCGCTGGCCGGCCTATGGCGATCTCGTCACCTTTCCCGAATCGATGGTCGTCAAACATCCGGCAAGGCTCGACTTCGTCGGCGCCGCGGCGCTCTGGATGGCCTATCTGACGGCCTATGGCGCGCTGATCGGCATTGCGGGGCTCAAACGCGGTGATTTCATTGTCATCACCGCGGCATCCAGCAGTGTCGGGCTGGCGGCGATCCAGATGGCCAGGCTCGTGGGTGCCGTCCCGATTGCGGTAACGCGCAACTCCGTCAAGAAGCAGGCCCTGCTGGATGCGGGAGCGGCCGAGGTGATCGCTTCTTCGGAAGAGGACCTGCAGGCGAGGCTTGAGGAGATCGCCGGGAAGGACGGTGTCCGGGTGGTGTTCGATGCGATCGGCGGGCCGATTTTCCGGCCGCTGACCGCCGCGATCTCGCGGGGCGGGATCCTTATCGAGTACGGCGGCCTGAGCGGAGAGCCGACGCCGTTTCCCCTCTTCGAGGTGCTTGCGAAACGCCTGACCTTGCGGGGCTATCTTGTCCACGAAATCACCGGCGATCCGGCTCGACTGGCGGAGGCCAGGTCCTTCATTATCGATGGTGTGGAGAGAGGGCTGCTGAAGCCGGTCGTCGCCAGGACGTTTCCGTTCGAGGAGATCGCCGCAGCGCATCGCTTTCTGGAATCAAATGCGCAGTTCGGAAAGATCGTCGTCACGGTCTGATTGGCGTCAGCCGCCGGAGCCGGAGGCCTGCAGCGCGGCGCCGAGCAGCGACAGGCCGACCAGCAGCACGAACAAGGCGCCGCCGATCTCGATCGCATGGCTGACACGCCGCCCAGCGCGCGAGCCCGGGCCGGCAAAGCGGACGGCGAGGTCCTTGGCGGTGACCGCGAGCGTCGCAAGGATGGTGACGGTGATCGCCGTGCCGATCGACATGGCGAGAACCGAAAGCACGCCGCCGAGATAGAGGCTGTTCAAAAGCGCGAAACTCATCACCAGGATGGCGCCCGAGCAGGGGCGCAGGCCGACCGCAATGATCGCCGACCAGGCCTCGTGCAGGCTGAAATCCCTGGACTTCAGCAGAGCGGGATCGGGCATGTGGCTGACGCCGCAGGTTTCGCAATAGTCGCCGGTGCCCTGGTAGTCGTGATCGTCGATCTCGACGGCCTGGAAATTGAGCCCGGTGGAGCCGCGTCCGTTACCGGCGGGGGCTGCCATGGGCATGTTGACGACGCGCATCCGAAGCGCCCGGATCTTCTTCACCAGCAGCCAGGCGCCGAAAAGGGCGACCATCGCGAAGCTGGCGATCTCCATCGCCTGGGTTGCTGCCGTCATGGTGATGCCCGAGCCGCGCAGCAGGAGAAAGGCCGCACCGACCAGCAGAACCGCGACCGCGCCCTGCAGCAGCGCGGAGATGAAGGAGATGACGACGCCGCGCCGGAGTTCGACCTCGTTGGCGATCATGTAGGAGGAGATCACCGCCTTGCCGTGGCCCGGGCCGGCAGCATGAAAGACGCCATAAGCGAACGACAGCCCGATCAGACCGGACAAGGCCCACGGGTCCTCGCGCATCGCCTTCAGCGAACCGGTCAGCGCCCGGTAGAAGGACTGCTGGTAAAAATTGATCCAGGCGAAAAACGGACCGAGCGGCCCGCCGACCGAGAAGGATGGTTCGGCGGAACCGACGCCGAGGGGCGATTGCGCATGCGCCGAGCCCGTCATCAGGATGCCTGCCGCCGCTACAATGAGAAGGGCAGGGATCATGGCCGAAGGGGAGAGGGCGCGGCGGATCGTCAGCATGTCAGTTCCAGTCGGGTCGCGAAGAGTTTCGACATGTCGGTGCCGGTCGGATCGTTGAAGAAGGCGTCCGTCAGCGACTTGCTGTTCTGCGAGATCACCTCGTCGGGGTCGGGGCGCACCACCTTGTGCTGGCAATGCGAAAAACCGTCGCCCTTGACGTTCAGGTCACCATCGGTCGGGAAGTCGATCGAGGTGTACATCGAGGGGTCGTAGACGCCGAAGGCCAGCCGGCCCTTGAGCGGCACCGGCTTTTCGGGCTTGACCGCAAACAGGACAAGGAGCTGGTTGCCGTCGAGCGATACGTGGATCACGTCCGGCTTCTGCACCCCGACGGTCGCGCCGTTCAGGGTGATCGTCGTGAAATAGTGGTAGTCGCCGAGCGATTTGCGCATCACCTCGCCGAGCGCCGCAAGTTCCTTGGCGTCGAGCTTCAGGTCGGTGTTCTTGTCGAAATCCAGCAGTACGCTCGACGAGAACACCTCGTCGAACCGCCAGACATTATGCAGTTCCGCGATGTTGCCGTCGGTGCCGGCTACCACTTCGAGCCGCGCCTCGGCGAAGATGTGTGGATGGGCGACGGCTGGCAGCGGAAGACAGGCTGCCGCCAGCGCGGCAATGGTCATGACTCGATATCGCATTCGCCCTGTGGCTCCCGGTTCGTCCGCCCCTTGCAGTGCAGCGTAAATGAGACGGAATTTCGACTCGAACCGGTCACATGTCCAGCCCCGGTCTAGTGCCGGGTGAGATTTTCCAGATGCTCCATGCGTTTGCGGAACTGGCTCTCGAAATCCCAGCCCTTAGCGAACCGAAGCGCGTTCTCGGCGCACTCCAGGATGGACGAGCGGTCTTTGTCGAGGGTGGTCAGCCGATCGGCCACCGCCCTGATGTCGCCGAGCGGGGCGATCCAGCCGGCTTTCGACTCGGCCATCAGCGCCGACCACATCCTGTTGTCGTAACCGACGATCGGCACGCCACAGCCCATCGTCTCGATATAGGTGCAGGAGGGATCCGACTGCCTGTGGCAGCTGAGGAAGATATCGGCACGGTTGCGCGTCAGCGGCACGAGCTCCTGTTCGAAATCGACCGGATCCTTGAGGAAGACGCAGTCTTGCAGCCAGTGCCTGCGGATATCGGCGTCGATCGCACCGGAAAGGCTTCCCTCGCCGTAGATCGTCAGCGTGAAATCGACGCCCCGTTCGCTAAGCAGTCTGGCGATCGGAACGAGGTCCTGCACGCCCTTCATCGGTTCCAGCCGCCCGGAATGGATGAGCCGCAACGGCTCGCCGCTCAGGAGATGCCGTTTTCGGGCGTTCATCTCCTGCGGCGTCGCGAACATCGCCGGTTTCATGCGGTTGTCGAGATAGAGGAGCTGGCTGCCGCCCATGTCGCGGTAGGCCGTGTGGGCCGGGTAACCGTTCGCCTGGATGCCGCGGGCGGCGCGGAACGCGCGCTTGCGCTTGTATTCCTGCATCACCGTCCAGGCCATGCCGTAGATTTTCCGCGGCAGGCTGCGCGTATCGTCGAGCGAGATGATCTGCAGCCGGGTCTGGTGGGTGTATTCGATCGAATAGACGACGGCGCTCCGGGCTTTCCGAATCGCCTCGGGGGCTAAGAGGTCGAGGTAGGAATCTCCCGACAGCAGCGCGAGGTCGAAATCGGCGAGATGGTCCACTGATACCCGTTCCTCCGGCTCCAGGATACGCACCCGGAAATCGAGCTCGCCGATGTCGTAGCGGCCGCCGAAGGGTATGTCGGTCGCGCCGCGCCGGATGAAGCAGGTGACCGGCCCCGACCAGTGCCGCACATGCAGGGCCATGCCGGAAACGAACTTCTTGTCGAGCACCAGCTTGCCGTTCGCGGCCTCGATCACCGGTGCCGACACGAACATCGCCAGGCTTTTCTGCATGGACGTCGATCCTCCGCGATGCCGAGACTTTCGCACGCTGAGCCGCACTATGCTGATCGAAGCCAAGCTCCGGCAAGCCGGCCAATAGGTCGACTTGCCGCGGAGGCGTTACCTCATTTGCCGTAGGGACCGGCGAGGCGCCGGGCGCCCGCCTCGGTCAATGCTGGCGGCGGAACCAGGTGGAGAGGAAGTCGACGAAGCTCCTGACCTTGGCGGGCAGGTAGCGGCGATGCGGGTAGACCGCGTAGATGCCACGGTCCTTGGCAATATAATCGTCGAACAGCGTCACCAGCTCGCCGGACTGGATCGAGGCGTTGGCGATGAAATCGGGGATGATCGCGACGCCGAGGCCCGCGCGGGCGGCACGCAAGGTTGCCTGCGGGCTGTTGATCTCGACCGGGCCGCTGACGGCGACCGAGATGGTCGAGCCATCCTTGTCGGTGAAGCGCACATTGTTGTGCCAGCGGGAGTTGGTGTCGATGATGAAGGGAACGCGGTTCAGGTCCTGCGGGTGTTCGAGCGGACCGTATTTGGCGACGAAATCGGCGGTCGCTACCGTATAGACCCGGAAGTCGGAGAGCTTTCGGGCGATCAGCCCGGAATCCTCGAGCTTGGTGATTCGGATCGCGAGGTCGAAATTTTCCTCGATCAGGTCGACGAACCGGTCCTCGGCGACGATTTCCAGCGAGACTTCCGTGTGGCTCTTGGCGAAATCGATCAGCGACTGCCCGACCTCGGCATCGATGAAGGTCCGCGGCACGGAAACGCGCAGGCGTCCCTTCAGGTCGGCATTGTTCTCGCGCACCAGGTCGGCGAGATTGTCGATCTCTTTCAGGATGTCGGCGGCGGTCCGGTAATAGGTGTGGCCGGCCTCGGTCATTGAGAACTGGCGGGTGGTGCGATTGAGCAGCAGCGCGCCGAGATCGTCTTCCAGTTCGCGCACGTATTTGGAAAGCAGAGCCTTCGACCGACCGGTCCGCCGGGCTGCGGCTGAAAAGCCTTCTGCTTCAACCACATCGATGAAGGCCCGCATGCGCGTTAGAGTGTCCAAATGTCGCCCCTTTTAGTCTGGTCGATCCTAGTTGGGATTTAGCATGGAATTGTGCAATGCGAAATTTCGGTGACGGGCAAAAAAACTCTTGATTATGACCGCGAATATTCTTATCTCCCGGTCAGCCCAAAGTCGCACGTGCCCGTGGGTGTCCGCCGACCCTCTATTTGGTGAGGTCATCGGTAAGGTACCTGGAACTAACCCCTCCAGTCGCTATTCCGGCCATCCGGGAAATGCGAGGACATCTGAAGCAACGACGGTGCGGGCCTTTTTGTTCTCTCCCTGCTTTCCATCAGCGGGGGTTACTGAAGAGGCACACCATCATTGCCGGAAGTGCGGTAGGGACCTCCCTCCAATCCATGGCAGACAAAGCCGGATCATTGTTCGTGGCAGAGCGTTGATCCACTTATCGCGCGTTTGAGCGTGTTCACGGTACCGGTGTCTCCACCAACCGGGCTGAACGCATTCTCATCCGTCCTTTGTCCTCCGGTTCACAGCCGGAGCTTTGAGATTTTGAAGGGACTGATCGATGACCACTGCTCGCATCCTTGACTTCATCAAGACCCAGCGTCCCGAAGGACCGTTTCTTGTTGTCGATCTCGACGTCGTGCGCGACAATTTCACCGCCTTCCGTCATGCACTGCCGGACAGCGCGATCTATTACGCGGTCAAGGCCAACCCGGAACCGGCAATCCTGAAGCTGCTTGCTTCGATGGGTTCCAACTTCGACTGCGCCTCGGTCGCCGAAATCCAGATGGCGCTCGACGCCGGCGCGTCCGCCGACCGCATCTCCTTCGGCAACACAATCAAGAAGGAACGCGACATCGCTCGCGCCTTCGCGCTCGGCGTCGGCCTCTATGCCGTCGACAGCCATGAGGAAGTCGAGAAGATCTCCCGCGCGGCTCCCGGCGCAAAGGTATTCTGCCGCGTGCTGACCGATGGCGAAGGCGCCGAATGGCCGCTGTCGCGCAAGTTCGGCTGCGTGCCGCAGATGGCCGTCGACGTGCTCGTCTACGCGCACCAGATGGGCCTCGAGTCCTACGGCGTGTCCTTTCATGTCGGCTCGCAGATGACCAAGGTCGATGCCTGGGATGCGGCTCTTGCCGATGCCAAGCGCGTCTTCGGTTCGCTTGCAAAGCAGGGCATCGTGCTGCAGATGGTCAACATGGGCGGCGGTTTCCCGACCAAGTACCTGCGCGACGTGCCGAAGGCCGAGGAATACGGCAAGGCGATCTTCGCTTCGCTGCGCAAGTATTTCGGCAACAACCTGCCGAAGACGATCATCGAGCCGGGTCGCGGCATGGTCGGCAATGCGGGCGTCATCAAGGCTGAAGTCGTCCTCGTGTCGAAGAAGTCGGACAACGACAATCACCGATGGGTCTTCCTCGACATCGGCAAGTTCGGCGGTCTCGCCGAAACCATGGACGAGGCCATCCGTTACCCGATCCGCACCGAGCGGGACGGCGACGAGATGGAACCCTGCGTTCTCGCCGGCCCGACCTGCGACAGCGCCGACGTGATGTACGAGAAGAACATGTATCCGCTGCCGGTGACGCTCACCATCGGCGACGAGGTTCTGATCGAAGGCACCGGCGCCTATACGACGACCTACTCGGCCGTCGCCTTCAACGGTTTCGACCCCCTGAAGGCCTACGTCATCTAAGGGGCGGCTTGCCGCTCTCTATGGCGTCATCTAATACCGCCGGCCCCGTAACCAGTCGGGGCGGCAAATTCACAATTCCTCTTCATCGCCGCTCATAACGGTATTGGGTACGGGAGGCCACGATGGCCGCTGTTCTTGATTCTGTACGCGCATTCTTTGCGCCTAACTCCACTTTCACCATCGGCGCCGAAACGCCGGCCGACGTGGTCGCCCGCGAGACCCTGCTCGACCGTGCCATGGGCCCGGATCGTCGCCGGAAGTCGTCGGAAAAGATCCGCCGCAACCGCGTGCCGGCCGAAGGGCTCGCCATCGTTGCCCGCGACGGCGCCGGCCACGTGATCGGCACTGTGCGTCTTTGGAACGTAGAGGCCGGCATTTCGTCCGAAGGCCAGGCCATCGATGCGCTGCTGCTCGGCCCGCTCGCGGTCGACTCGGCTCATGAAGGCAAGGGTATCGGAGCGGCGCTGATGCGTGCAGCGATCACCGAGGCCCACAAGCGCGGCCACGGTGCTGTCCTGCTGGTCGGCGATGCGGCCTATTACGAACGGTTCGGCTTTTTCGCCGACAAGACCCGGCATCTCGTCATGCCCGGCCCCTTCGAGCGCTCTCGTTTCCTGGCGCTCGAACTCAAGGCCGGATGGCTGGAAGGTGCCGCTGGCATGATCGTCGCCAACGGGCGCAAGCTGGCCTGACAAAGGTCGAGTTTTCGGCTCAAGGCATTCAGCACTCAAGGCCTCGCGCCCCGACGATCTGCCCAGACCCCGCCTCTCCGGTGGAGCGTTCCTGCTGGAGCGCCCGCGGCGAGGCGGGGTTTTTCGTGCGACAAATTCTCCGTTTCGGGCCGCCGCCGCGCATCCGCCGGCAGCGGTTGATCCGGATCAATCCGACTCTCGCCGCCCGCGCCTAAGCCTTTCCCTGCAAGATCAAAACGCAAGCAGGAGAGCTTACATGGACACGAGCGGGGCACGGCATCTGAGATGGATCGCGGGCGCGGGTGCGGCTTTTTTCGCATTCGGGGCAGCGGCGGCGGATCTGACGCCCGTTTCCGTTGCCCCTCCGGCGGAGGAACCCGTGGCGGCATCGAGCCCCTGGCAGATCCGCGTGCGCGGCTTGGGCGTCATCACTGAGAACCGCGGTTCGGTCAACGGCGTGCCGGGGTCGGATTTGTCTTTCTCCGACTCGGTCATCCCCGAACTCGATATCAGCTACTTCTTCACCGACAATATCGCCGCCGAACTGGTCCTCGGGACGACCTATGCGAATATCAAGGAGGACGGTGCCGTCGGCGTGCCGGTCGGCCGCGCCTGGCTGTTGCCGCCGACGCTGACGCTGCAATACCACTTCACCGATTTCGGCGCCTTCAAGCCCTATGTCGGTGCCGGCGTCAATTATTCGCTCTTCTACAACCAGTCCGAAAAGCCGGGCTTCCACAATCTGGACGTCGAGAACAATGTCGGCGCGGCCCTGCAGGTCGGTTTCGATTACATGATCGACCAGCACTGGGGCGTGAACTTCGACGTGAAGAAAATCTTCCTCGAAACCAAATGGAAGGCCGACCACGACGTGCTCGGGCCGCTGAGCGGCAAGGCGAAAATCAATCCCTGGCTGATCGGGGCAGGCGTCACCTACCGCTTCTAAAAAAACAAAAAGACCGGTGGGGGACGGGGCCGGCGCCAGACAGGTGGCGCCGGCCTTTGTTCTTTTAGTTTCGCGGTGAATTGCGTTTCTCAGTCGCCGTCCTTGGCGCGATAGGCGTCCGGGGTGACGAAAATCTCGTCGGCGCGGCCGTATCCGCCGTCCTTGACCTCTTCGATCAGCACCATGGTGTGAGGCCGGGCGGCCTCACTCAGGTATTCGACCAGCATCTCGGTCGTGCGGTGGACGATCTCTTGCTTCTGGGCCTTGCTGAGCGCGGCTTCGGGCGTCTTGATGTTTACGAATGGCATTGTTCTATCCTTTGGTTTTGGTGTTTCAGATCATGCCGCCGTTGGCGCGTAGCACCTGGCCGTTGACCCAGCCGCCGTCCGGGCCGGCGAGGAAGGAGACGACGGTGGCAATCTCCTGCGGCTGGCCGAGACGGCTGAGCGGGATTGTCTTGACGATGTTCCGGACCAGTTCGTCGGACTTGCCGATCATGAACATCTCGGTTTCGACAGGGCCCGGCGCGACTGCGTTGACGGTGATCCCGCGCCGGCCGAGTTCCTTGGAGGCAACGTGGGTCATGGCTTCGACGGCCGCCTTGGTGGCGGCATAACCGCCATAGGCCGGGCCGTAGACGCCGACGACGCTCGACGAGAAGTTGATGATGCGGCCGCCGTCGCGCAGCCGCTTGCCTGCTTCGCGGATGCCGCGGAAGGTTCCCATCAGGTTTGTGGCAAGCTGGGATTCGAAAGTCTCGTCGTCCATTTCGGCGAGCGGCGCAAGCCGCATCACGCCGGCATTGTTGACGAGGATGTCGGCACCGCCGAAGCTTTGCTCGGCGGCGTCGAACAGGGTTGCGGCAGCGGTCGGGCTGCCGACATCCGCCTGCACCGCGACCGCCTTGCCGCCGCCGGCTTCGATCTGTGCAACGACCTCGGCGGCGGCCTGCCGGCTGGTCGCATAGTTGACGACGACGGCGATGCCGTCCTCAGAAAGGCGGAGCGCAATGGCTCTGCCGATGCCCTTCGAAGCGCCGGTGACGATCGCGACGCGTTGTCCGTTGGTGGTCATGGGATCTCTCCTTGGTTGGTGGACAGGAGATATTGCTGACACGGCTCAAGAACAATTGGCGGCGAATTGACATCAGAATTCGCCTGTGGTGAACAAGGTCATGGATCGCCTCGACCGCATGCAACTCTTTGTCCGGATTGTCGAACGGCGCAGTTTTTCCGCTGCGGCCGCGGATCTCGGCCTTGCCCGTTCGACCGTCACCGAAGCGGTCAAGCAGCTCGAGGAGGGGATTGGCACACGACTTCTGGAGCGGACGACGCGTTACGTCACCCCGACGCTCGACGGCCGGGCCTTCTACGAGCGCTGCCTCGCGATCCTCGCGGAGGTGGACGAGGCGGAGAACATCTTTCGGGACGCGCAGCCGCGCGGCCTGCTGCGGGTCGACGCGCACGGGTTTCTGACCCGCACCTTCCTCTTGCCGCGCCTTCATGAATTCCTCGACCGCTATCCGCTTCTCGAACTGCAGATCGGCCAGGGCGACCGGCTGGTGGATCTCGTTCGCGAAGGCGTGGACTGCGTCATCCGGGCAGGCGAGATCGACGACAGCGGGCTGATCATGCGCAGGCTCGGAACCATCACCGAGATCACCTGCGCCAGCCGCACCTATGTCGAAAAACACGGGTTTCCGAAATCACCCGATGCGCTGGAAGGGCATCTCGCCATCGGCTTCATTTCGTCGCGCACCGGCCAGATCATGCCGCTCGAATTCGTCGTCAGTGACGAGGTGCGCTACGTCACCCTTCCAAGCCGGCTGACGGTCAACAATTCCGATACGATGGTTGATCTCGCCCGCCGCGGCTTCGGGCTCATACAGGCGCCCCGTTATCGCCTGCAGCGGGATATCGACGAGGGCGTGCTCGTCGAAGTGCTTGCCGATTTCCCGCCGCCGCCGACACTGCTTTCGGCGCTTTATCCGCAGAACCGCCAGCTTTCGCCGCGGGTGCGCGTCTTCCTCGACTGGATCGTCAAGGTGTTCGCCGAAGCCGGGCTTTGAGGTGTCTTACGGCCGATAGATCGCCTGCAGCTTGGCAAGGTCGGCGATCTTCAGTTCGACGGGATCCAGGTCGTCACGGGAAGGCTTGAACCACGCGGCCGCTTCCTGGATGTGCCGGCCATAGGGTTCCGGATACATGCTCAGACCCAACACCCACTGGCGAACGATTTCCCGGTCCATGCGGCCCGAGGCATAGCGGTCGTGCATGGTCTTGGCGGATGTGGTGAGGTCTTCGACATTCTTCATCAATGCACCGCTGGATTGGGTTCGGGTTCGCCGAAGAAGGAGCGGATGCCGTCGCGCTCGACGGTCGCCAGGAACTCGTCGAAGGCTTCGCGGTCGGTCGGAAACGGCTCTTCCCAGGTGGTGACGTCATCCTCTTCGGTGATGACTTCGAGCGTCCAGTCGCCCTGGGTGCCGGCAGGGCGGTAGATATCGACCAGCACAGTAATGCCGTCGTCGGTGAATTCGCCGGCGAGTTCGGAATGTTCAGTCTTGGGTGCCTTGGCCATATCGTATCCGATCGTATAAACGGCTGTCCCGGCGCTGCGGGTCCGGTCCAGTGAGGGAATCGGGTACGCAACGATCAAGACGGTCGGGATGGTCCAATACACTGCTTTCCGTTTTTGCTCCACCGTGGATGAGAATGGCTTTTCGGGAATGGAGTGTCGCGGCTGTCGCTTTGCCCCTCATCCGCCTGCCGGCACCTTCTCCCCGCACGCGGGGAGAAGGACATATGCCGCGACGTCGCGGTTTCCCTCGCCCCGCTTGCGGGGAGAGGGTGCGCCGAGCGAAGCGGAGGCGGGGTGAGGGGCAAGCCGCGTATTCGGTTGTCCATGCGCGGAGAAGCGGCTTCACACTCCATCATCTCTGCGTGAAACGAGCCTTTCCGCCATAGTCTCGGCCGCCTGGCCGTCCTAGCTTCGCTGCATGATCACACGCCGCGCAACCCTCCTGTCCCTCCCTTTCGCCTTGACTGCGGCCCGCAGCCTTGCCCAGGGCGCGCCCCAGGCATCTGTGCCGCAGCCGCCGGTGACGCTCGATACCGTGCTCGGCGGTGCGGCGGAGTTGGAGCCCTTGAAGGTCGTTCTGGTCGCCCGTGGTGGCGGGATGCTTGCCGAGCGGGCGTTCAACGGTCATTCGCTGGACGCCTCCACCAACATCAAGTCGGCCTCGAAGTCGATCATCTCGGCGCTGACCGGCATCGCCATCGAACGCCGGCTGCTCGAAGGTCCCGACCAGAAGATCGCGCCGATCCTGAAGGCCGACCTGCCGGCCAATCCGGACCCGCGCATCCACACGATCACCATCGGCAATCTGCTTTCGATGCAGGCGGGGCTCGGAAGGTTGTCCGGGCCGAACTATGGCCGCTGGATCGCGAGCCGCAATTGGGTGCGGTTCGCACTCGCCCAGCCGTTCGACGACGATCCCGGCGGTTCGATGCTCTATTCGACCGCCTCCAGTCACCTGCTTTCGGCGGTCCTCACCAAGGTGGGCGGGAAGTCGACGCTGGCGCTGGCACGGGAATGGCTGGATCCGATCGACGGGTTCCGGATCGGCTCCTGGGAACGCGATCGCCAGGGCATCTATCTCGGGGGCAACCAGATGGCGATGACGGCCCGCTCGCTTCTGGCCTTCGGGGAACTCTACCGCAACGGCGGCAAGATGAAGGACGGCCGCCAGGTCGTCTCGAAGGATTGGATCGACCAGTCCTGGACACCGCGCACCAATTCGCGCTTTTCCGGCGACGGTTACGGATACGGCTGGTTCCTGCGCAATATCGGCGGCGAGGAGGTCAAGTTCGGCTGGGGTTATGGCGGGCAGATGCTCTATATCGTGCCGTCGCTCGGCCTCACCGTGGTGATGACGTCAGACGAAAGCGGCCCCTCAGCCCGCAGCGGTTATCGCGACGACCTGCACCACCTGCTCGCCGAAATCATCGGAGCTGTCCGCATCGTTTGAAGCCAGTTTGTATAAACTTGAATGACCGGGCACACTGAATCGTAACCGACTGACGCTAGCATGCCCCGCGTCGCCATTGGGGGTGTTTCATGCTGGATCTGCGGACGATCTATATCGTCTCGGCTATGACCTGCTCTGTCCTGGGCATCGTCCAGATGATCGCCTATTCCAGCGGCCGGTTTGAACGCTGGCTGTTCTGGTGGAGCGCCAGCGGCATCGTCATCGGAGCCGGCCTGTTCAGCGTCGGCTTGCGAAACGTGTTGCCGGATGTCGTCTCGATCCTGATCGGCAACAACCTGATCCTGGTCGGCTATCTGTTGTTGATCGTCTCCGTTCGGCTTTTCGGCGGCCGTCCGGCCCGTTGGGGCCTGAGTTGGCTGATCCTCGCCGTTCTTTCGGCGCCGCTGATCCTCTTGTGGCGGGACGATGCCAGTACTGCGCCGCGCATCGCCATCTTCTCGCTCGTCTGCGCCCTCGGCGACCTCCTGGTGATGCTGGAGGGTATTCGCCTCGCACGGCAGGAGAAGCTGCGGTCGGCATGGCTGGTCGCTGCGATCTACCTGCCGACCGCGGCCATCTTTGCGGCTCGCACCGTCCTTGCGGTGACGGGCTGGATCGGCGAAGGCGGCTTGTTTGCCGCCGGCAACGGCGCGGATGCCTGGCTGGGGCTCTGGGCCGCACCCTTCCTGGCATTGCGAAGCATCGTCATCAATCTGATGGCGGCCGAACGGGCGGGAAACAAGCTCACCTACCTGGCGGATCGCGACGCCCTGACCGGCGTGCTCAACCGCGGCGGTTTGATGCGTTCCTATGCTGGTCTCGAGCCAGGGCCGGTCGCCCTGATGCTCATCGATGTCGACCGTTTCAAGCAGCTCAACGATACGCATGGCCATGGGGTTGGCGACGAGGTGTTGCGGCGGTTCGCCTCCTCTGCATCCCTGCACCTGCGCAGCCACGATCTCTTCGCTCGGCAGGGCGGCGACGAGTTTGTGATCGTGCTCAAAGGGTGCCCGATCGAAAAGGCCGTCGAGACGGCCCAGAAGATCCGCGCCGCCTTTGCCGCTTCCCTCGCCGAGATGGAGGGCCTTGTCGTGCAACCGACACTCAGCATCGGCGTGGCGACCGAGATATGCGGTCCTGGCGACCTCGAAACCCTGCTGCAGCGGGCCGACCTGGCGCTCTATGCCCGCAAGCGCAACGGCCGCGACGGTATCGATACGTTCGCGGAAGACCGCCACGCGGCGTGAAGGCGGGGACGCTTTCGCCGGGGCGAACGGAAATTCCCTTTTCGTTTGAAGCAATTTTCCGTCGAAACAGTTCCGCGGCATCCCCGCCTGCGCCGGCGCGGTTATAGTGGTCGCGTCACAGGGCAGGGCCGGGTCGCGAACCGGGTCGCATCTCACGGAGAGCATCCGGCGTCCGGTGATGGTCGCAAAGGTGAGGAAGGCGCCGTCAGGGCGTCGACCGTCGAAAGGTTCAAGTTTCGGATCCAGACCATCCGTTACCCGCCTTTCGGGAAAAACCGGAGCGATCGGGCAGGCAGCACGGCCTGACACCCATACCACTTCATATACGCTGCCTGCCCATCCCACATGGACCAGGCCCCGGCGGAGATTTCTCCGCCGCGGTTATTTGTGTTGCGAGATTTCAGGCTGCAATATCGATGACGCCGCAATCGCCGGCATCGGACGCGAAGGCGACGAGCTTGCCGTTGGCGCTCCAGCTCAATCCGGTAATGCCGCCCTTGCCGGGCCGGCGCAGAAGCGCTTCTTTTGCGTCGGCGAGCCTGACGCCAAGGATCATGCCGTCGATGAAACCGATGGCGAGCACTTCCTCGGCGGGATGGAAGGCCACGGACGTGACCATGATATTGGCGCGGGTGCCAAGTTCCTGCGGCGCCTTGCCCATCGGCCCGTCCTTTGCCGAAAACGGCCAGACGATCGCCGCCGGCGCGCCCGACGAGGCGAGCCACTTGCCCTTCGGCGACCAGGAGAGAGACTTTACCTTGGCCGGATAACCGGTCATCCGCATATGGCGGTTTTCGCCCGGCTTGCCGTCGAGCTTCCAGCCGTGCAGGGCGTTTTCCTGCATGGTCGTCACCAGGAAACGCCCATCGGGCGAGAAGGTGACGGCGTTATGGGCGCCCTTCCATTCGAGATCGACCGGCGGCGCATTGGTGCCGACCCAGTGCAACGAGACGCCGTTGTAACGGGCAGCCGCGATCCTGAGACCCTTGCCGGCGAAGGCGAGGCCTTCGACGCTGCGCTCTTCGGGAAATTCCTTCAGCGTGCCGTCGCTCTGCTTCACGAAGCTGGACTTGCCATGCGCATAGGCGACCGCATTCTGCGGGCCGCCGGCGACGACGCTGATCCACTTGCGGGGAGCTTCGGCGATCAGGATCGCCTCGCCATTGCTGCCGATGCGCATCACTTTGCCGTCCTCGCCGCCGGTCAGCAGCGTGGCGCTGAAGGGATCGCGGATGCAGGTCAGAAGGCCCTGATGGGCCTCGGTGACTTTCTCGCCGCCATCCAGGCGGTGGATGGTGCCGGCGGCGGTGGCGAAGAATGGGACGTCGCCGAGGAAATGCGCGGCGACGACATGGCCTTCGAGATCAAGCGGTGCGACTGTCGGCATCAGGCAGCATTTCTCCAGGGCATGACGTGGTCCGAAAACCGCTTCACACTTTTCGGCGTCATGCCGCTACCTCACATGCCCTGAAGCTCTTCTCGATCTTGTCGACATCGAGATCGCGGCCGATGAAGACGAGGCGCGATTCGCGCTTTTCGCCATCCTTCCACGGACGCTGGTGGTCGCCCTCGACGATCATGTGGACGCCCTGCACGACATAACGTTCCTCGTCGCCCTTGAAGGCGATGATGCCCTTCAGGCGCAGGATGCTAGGGCCGTCCGTCTGGGTGATCTTCTGGATCCAGGGGAAGAACCGTTCCGGGTTCATCTCGCCGCCGCGCAGCGAGATCGACTTCACCGTCACGTCATGGATAGGCGACATCTCGCCGTGGTGATGATGGTGGTGATCATGGCCGTGATGATCGTGATCGTGGTCATGTGCATGATGGTCGTGGTCATGATGATGGTGGTCGTGCCCATGGTCATGGTCGCAGTCCGGGCCACAGACATGGTCGTCATGGCCCTGATCGAGGAAATGCGGATCGTTTTCGAGCGCGCGCTCCAGGTTGAAGGCGCCCTGGTCGAGCACGCGGGCGAGATCGACGCCGGAACGGGTGGTCTTGTAGACGCGAGCAGTCGGGTTGATGGCGCGCACGACATCCTCGATGATCGCCAGTTCTTCCGGCGAAACGAGGTCGGTCTTGTTGATGACGACGACGTCGGCAAAGGCGATCTGGTCTTCGGCCTCGCGACTGTCCTTCAGGCGCAGCGGCAGGTGCTTGGCATCGACAAGGGCGACGACCGCATCGAGCTCGGTCTTGGCGCGCACGTCGTCATCCATGAAAAAGGTCTGGGCGACCGGCACCGGATCGGCAAGGCCGGTGGTCTCCACGATGATGCCGTCGAAGCGGCCCGGGCGGCGCATCAGGCCCTCGACGACGCGGATCAGGTCGCCGCGTACCGTGCAGCAGACGCAGCCGTTGTTCATTTCGTAGATTTCTTCGTCCGACTCGACGATCAGGTCGTTGTCGATGCCGATCTCGCCGAACTCGTTGACGATGACCGCGTATTTCTTGCCATGGCTTTCGGAGAGAATGCGGTTGAGGAGCGTCGTCTTGCCGGCGCCGAGATAACCGGTGAGCACGGTGACGGGAACGGGCTTGACGGTGGCTGTTTCGGTCATGAAAACCTCGAGGACTTGAGAGCGCCCGATCGGCGCGGAAGCTTTGTTCGTCTCATATAAGGGCAAGCCGGGACGAGTTCAAAGGGTTTGTATGTTATAAGATCACATCGGAATTGCAGCTGACGCCGGGTGATCCTGCTGCTCACGCTGACGGCGACGCGATTGCGGAAACCACGTCCGTTCTCGCGAAATCCTCTCCGACATAGAGAAGCGGACAGTTGAATTCCTTCGCTGTCGCATAAGCGAAGCAATCGCCGAAATTGAGCGACGCCTTGTGAAAGCCTTTGCCGAACAGAGCGTAAGCGGCCGCAGCCCGTTCTGCTCTTACAGCATCCAGTTCGATGATGGTGATGGGAAGCCGGTCAATCAGGTTGGTAAGACCAGCCAGACATTTCTTTCCACGAGCCACAATCAGTGCTTCGGTGAGAGTAGCGGCGTTGAGGAGGACCTTCGATTCCCTTGTGAGCACCTCTTGGCAGTCAAGGGCACCAATTTCATTCTTGACGATGGCGATCAACGCTGACGTGTCGACCACAATCATGCCGGCAGGCCATCGTCACCATAGAGAAAATCCTGGCTTCGTTCCGCAGGTACGTCATTGCCATCAGGTGCAGGCGCCATTGCTCTGATCTCTTCGATCAGCGCTCTGCGTTGATCGCGGGTCAGCTCCGGCTCAATGGGTACAAGCCTTGCGATCTTATGACCTCTTCGCGTGAGAACAACATCTTCTCCAGCCTCCGCGCGATGAAGGAGTTCAGTCAGACTTGCTTTGGCCTCGCTCACTGAAATTTCCATTAGGTGCTCCATTGGTCCAATTAGATGGTCCAAATATACGCTTATCATGCCGTCGATTCAACTATGCTCCAATGTTCCGACATCAAACCGCGCCACATCCTCCAGCAGCTCGATGATGCCCGTCACAGCATGCGCAACCAGCATCTCACCGCGTTCCGCCGTTGCAGCAGCCGCGTTGCCGGCGACGCCTTTGGGGTTGAGGTCGGACATCTTCCAGCCGAAGGCGTGCGGGCCGTAGGCGCGCAGATGTCTGAAATCACGGGAAAAGTCCGATTGGCGGGACGGGAAGTTTTCGGCCCTCGCCATATTGACCCGGTCCGGATGGAGCGCCAGCATGACCGAAGTCTCGATGTCTCCGCCGTGGATGTCGACTGCCTTGTCCTCCGGGGCGATCCAGCCGGCGGGCTGGCCGAAGCGGGTCCAGCTCGTGGCGACCACCAGCATGCCGAACCGCACCCGCGCCTCGGTCGCGACGATGGTCATGAGCGGAGAATTGCCGCCATGGGCGTTGAGCAGCACCAGCTTCTTGATGCCCTTGGCGTGAAGATCGCCGGCAATGCCGAGCCAGCGGTAAACGGCTTCATCGAAGGCAAGTGTCTTCGTACCGGCGACATCCATATGTTCTATCGAATAACCGACGGGTTCCGTGGGCAGGAACGTGACCGGCAGGCCGGCAGGCAGGGCAGGGATCAGGCGCGAGACGAGACCCTCGGCGATCAGCGTGTCGGTCTCGAACGGCAGGTGCGGTCCGTGCTGCTCATGGGCGCCGAGCGGCAGGACGGCGACCCAGTTTCGCCTTTCTGTGGACGCAAGTGTCGTATCATTGTCATGATAGCGTGGCGAAGGGTGCGACATCTGGCGGTGGTTTCCCGGTTTCGATATGGATAGCGCGCCACAGATATAACGGCTACTTCTTTAGGGCAAAACGGGCGGAGCGAATGAGCAAGAAGAAGGGCGACAAAAAAGCCAAGTCCGGCAAGAAGAAGGAACTGGAAGGCCTTTCGGCCACCGACCTTGCGCCGGCGATCACCCAGGCCGCCCGCTCCATGCGCACAGCGCTCAGCCGCAGCCTCGGCGAAAGCGGGCTTTATGCCGGCCAGGACGGTGTCATCCTGATTCTTGCCGAAGAAGACGGCATGACCCCCGGCCAGCTCGCCATACGGCTCGGCGTCAAGGCCCCGACCATGACCCGCACGATCGGCCGCATGGAAGCCCAGGGGTTTCTGGAACGTCGCGCTGACGGCACAGACGGGCGCCTCACCAAGGTGCATCTGACGGAAGCCGGATTGCAGACCGTCGAACAGATCGGCCGCTCGGTCTCCGAGTGCGGCTCGATCGCTGCAAAAGGTCTCTCCGACAAGGAGATCCGCACGCTCCTCAAGCTCCTCAAGACCATCGAGCAGAATCTCCAGTCCGAGCCCTCGGACGACTGAGGCTGATTTCCCTCCAGATTTTCGCGGCCACAGGATTGTCGCACGGAATTAAATTGTTTATTTAAAGTTTAATTCGAGCATCGGATAGCGATGCCGGCCATTGCGGGTGGGGGAAATGGCGCAAAAGATCAAGTTGTCGACGATTGGCGAGAGCCTTGGTCTTTCAACTGCCACGATATCGCTTGCGCTGCGCGACAGCCCGCTCGTGGCGGCCGATACCCGGGAAAAAATCAAGGAACAGGCAAGAGCGCTCGGTTATATCTACAACCGCCGGGCCGCCAGCCTGCGCACCTCGCGTTCTGGCATTATCGGCGTCGTGGTGCACGACATCATGAACCCGTTCTACGGGGAAATCCTGAAAGCGATCGAAAGCGAGCTCGACCGCAGCCGTCATACCTTCATCCTTTCCAACCATTACGATTCGGTCGAAAAACAGCGTACCTTCATCGAAACGCTGCTGCAGCTCGGTGGTGACGGGGTGATCATGTCGCCGGCGATCGGCACGCCGATCGAGGATATGAGGCTTGCCGAGGAGAACGGCATGCCGGCCATCCTCGTCGCCCGTTCGATGGAAGGCGTCGAACTGCCGACCTATCGCGGCGACGACAGCTACGGCATTTCGCTTGCCACGAACCATCTGATCGGCCTCGGACATCGGGTGATCGCCATGATCGGCGGCACGGACCAGACATCGACCGGCCGCGACCGTTACCAGGGTTATGTCAACGCGCTGCGCAAGGCGGGCATCGAGGTCGATCCGAACCTTCGCCTCCCCGGTCCGCGTTCGAAGCAGGGCGGGTTCGAGGCGGCGGTGCATTTCCTCTCCCTGCCGCAGAAGCCGACAGCAGCTGTCTGCTGGAACGATCTGGTGGCGATCGGCCTGATGAACGGCATTGCCCGCGCCGGGCTGATGCCCGGCCATGACATCTCCGTCACCGGTTACGACGATCTCGAGGAAGCCTCGATCGCGACGCCAGCGCTGACGACCGTGTGGAACGGCCAGACGGAAGTCGGCCGGCTTGCGGCGCGCGCCCTGCTCGACCGGCTTGCCGGCAGCCACGAGCCGGACGGCATCCATCTGATCAAGCCGGAAATGCGCATCCGCCAATCGACCGGCGTGCACCGGCCAAGGGCCTGAGGTTCAACACAGCAGCCGCGTCAAGCCGCCACATTGGTCAGCGTCTTGCGGGCAGCATAAGCGCGGACAGCCTCGCCGAAGGCCTGGAACAGCGCCCGTGACGGCGCATCGGTTTCCGCCCAGTATTCCGGGTGCCATTGCACGCCGACGGCGAAGTTTTTCGCGTCGATGACCGAAACCGCCTCGATCGTGCCGTCTTCGGCTGTCGCTTCGACCTTCAGCCTGGGAGCGGTTTCGGCGATCGCCTGGCGGTGCAGCGAGTTCACCTGGACTTCGCCTGTCAGCCCGAGATGGTTGGCGATGCAGGAGCCTTCCTCGATGAAGACCGGCTGGCGGATCGCATACATGCTGTCGCGCTCCTTCACATCGGGTTTGCGGTGGTCCCAGATGCCCGGCTGGTCCTGGATTTCGCTCGCCAGCGTGCCGCCCAGTGCCACGTTCAGTTCCTGGATGCCGCGGCAGATGGCGAGCAGCGGAATGCCGCGGTCGATCGCCCGGCGGATGAGGGGCAGGGAGGTCGCGTCGCGGGCCGGGTCGAAGGGACCGTCGCTGGCCGTTGCCTCTCTGCCATAGAGCGACGGGTGAACATTGGTCGCCGAACCGGAAACCAGCACGCCATCGACCCGGTCGAGGATGGCGTCAGTCTCGTTGCCTTCTTCGAAAGCCGGAATGATGAAGGTCATCACATCAGCCACCTTCAATGCCGCCTGGACATACTGGTTCGGCGAGGCATGCCAGATCGCTCCATCCAGTTGGCGGATATCGGCAGGCAGGGCGATGATCGGTTTCGGCATCAGGCTCTCCAACGAGGCTCGCTATCGCGTCTCTTTTCGTTGTGCCGCGGCACCGCGCTTCAAGTCAAGATCGAGGGCTGCTTCGGGGGACGGTGCTGCCCAAAGAATAAGCATTGGCGCTTTGAAATAACTTGTGAATCCAGTTTGGGCAGGACGCTACGAAAGTCTAAGAACAAAAGACGTTCCCGCATTAAGGAATATTAGCTCCGGCGCTTGCAACCCATAGGCCAAAATGGTTACCTCGCCGCAGGATCGGGGGAGTGGGAACAAATAATCCCTCCGGTTTGTCTTACTGGGAGGTATTTCATGGATCGTCGTTCATTCTTTAAAAAGGCCGCCGTCACCGGCGCCGGCGCAGCTGCCGCTACGGTGCTCGCCGCACCGGCCATCGCGCAGTCGAGCCCGAAAATCACCTGGCGTCTGACGTCTTCATTTCCGAAGTCGCTGGACACCATCTATGGCGGCGCGGAAGACATCGCCAAGCATGTCGCCGCAGCAACCGACGGCAATTTCACCATTCAGCCGTTTGCGGCCGGTGAAGTCGTGCCGGCCGGTCAGGCTTTGGATGCCGTCAGTAACGCGACGGTCGAAATGTGTCATACTTGCTCCTACTATTTCGTAGGCAAGGATCCAACGTTTGCCATCGGCACTGCAATTCCTTTCGGCCTCAACGCGCGACTGAGCAATGCATGGTTCTACGAAGGCAACGGCAGCAAGTTCCTGAACGAATTCTACGCCAAGTACAATGTCTACGGGCTTCCCGCGGGTAATACGGGCGCTCAGATGGGTGGTTGGTTCCGGAAGGAAATCAACACCGTAGACGATTTCAAGGGCGTCAAGATGCGCATCGCCGGGCTTGCCGGCCGGGTGGTCGAGAAGCTCGGTGTCGTGCCGCAGCAGATACCTGGCGGCGATATCTATCCGGCGCTCGAAAAAGGCACGATCGATGCGGCGGAATGGGTCGGCCCCTATGACGACCACAAGCTCGGCTTCTACAAGGTGACCAAATACTACTACTATCCGGCCTTCTGGGAAGGTGGCCCGGTCATCCACGCCTTTATGAATTTGGACAAGTGGAACGCCCTGCCGAAGAGTTACCAGGCGGCGCTGACCGACGCCTGCGCGTTTGCCAATACCAGCATGATGGCGAAATACGACACGAAGAACCCGACGGCGATCAAGCAGATCGTCTCGCAGGGCACCACCCTTCGCCCGTTCAGCCAGGAAATCCTCGAAGCCTGCTACAAGGCCTCTCTTGAGGTCTACAAGGAAATTTCGGCTTCGAACGAGACGTTCAAGAAGATCTACGAAGATCAGGTCGCCTTCAAGAAGGAAGCCTATCTCTGGATGCAGCTGTCGGAATATACCTACGACACCTTCATGATGATCCAGCAGCGCAGCGGCAAGCTCTGATCCCAGATCAGGCAAGTTTCATTTCAGGAACCCCGGATCGAAAGGTCCGGGGTTTTTGTCTGGGCTGATACCATCAGGCCGAGAAGCGGGAGGCCGAAGGGCGGTTCGTGAAGCGGCTGAAGACTTCCGGGGAAGGAAAGGCCAGTATGTTTTCGTAGGTCCGCGCCTCGGGGCGATCGAACCGTTTGAGAACCGGCGCGCCGCCATGGCGGAAATTCCATTTCAGCTTTTCCAGCGTTGAAGCCGACGCGGGCGCATATTCCAGGTCGTAGAGTTGATAATCCGGCAGGCAGGCGGTGAGCTTGCCGAAGTCGTCGGGCCCTGCGAGATGGCCGTGGAACTCGAAGGACACGATAGGCCGGTTGAAGGTGATGGTTTCGCGCAGTCCTTTCAGAACCCGCTGCTCGAACCCCTCGACATCGATCTTGATGAAATCGACCCTGGTTATTCCGAGTTGCCTGACGAGTTTGTCGGCTTGGAAAACCGGCAGGCGCAGGATGCGGCTATGCCCCGATGGCCGGTCATCGTCCACAAAGCCGCTGGCGCCCAGGTTGCCTTCGAGATTTTCGCGGAACATCAGCGTGTCGTCGCAATCGCCGAGAGCTGCCTGATGCAGCCGGATGTTGGCGAGCCGGTTCGAGCGAATGTTGTCGGTCAACCGCCTGAAGACTTCGGGGTTCGGCTCGAAGCAATGGATCTCGGCGAAGTCTCGATTGAGGTGAATGGCGTGGTTGCCGATATTGGCGCCGACATCGAGTGCCACGGCGCCGGGCTCGAATCGGCCCTGCAGGAATTCCAGAAACCGTCCTTCAAAGCAGCCTTCGACGAAGATGGCCTCATCGATGCTTTGAGCGGGGTCGAGTTTGAAGATGTATCCCCGGTTGGTGCAGTGAATGAAGACGTCGCTCTCTTTTGCAAACCGCCTGCGCCGCAACGGCTCGACTATGGTGCGACCGATCGACCTTCGCACAACGTACATCGCATTCGGCAATACGTGGCTTATCTGCATGTCAGGCCCCGAGCGCTTCAGCCAAACTGATTTGGGGACGACCGACTTCAGCATCGTGCCGTCTGCCAAACTCTATAGGCTCGATGGGCCGGTTAGTATGGCTACCTAAGTGTTAGCTGCACCGGGATCTGGCGCCGGACCTCGATCCGCATACGACTATTGCGGTAGAGGAACGGCCAAAAGACGAATTTGACGTAGGGGCTCCGAGCTGGCCGGACTTCGCTGGGCCGCCATGCGGGCAGGAGCAGCGATGGAGGACAGAGCGTCAACTCTGTCCTCCTTAAGATATGTCCCTATCAAGGGTGGTCGGAAGCCGTCGGTCCTACGGGTTGATCTTCGGTGGCTGGCTGAGATCAGGTGTCTGGGCAGGCGGGGCTGTCTGCGGCGCCGGTGTCGAGGGGGGCTGGCCGGGAAGCCCGTCCGTGGGAGGCAAGCCCATCGAGGGCGCAGGCGCGGATTGTCCGGGAGCACCGAAGTTGAGAGGTGGGAGCCCCCCAAGGCCTCCGGGCTGGCTCAAGCCGCCGCTTCCCGGTCCCAAAGGCGGCAGGCCGAACGCTGGCTGGTTGCCGCTCCCCTGGTCGCCGATACCAGGCAATTGGATCTGTACATCGTTCGGACTCATAGTGGGATTGTCCGTTTTATAGTGCATCACCAGTCCGGGGAAGAAAATCACGACCAAAATCATCGCGAACTGGATGACGATGTAGGGGAAGACGCCCTTGTATATCTCAAGGGTTTTAATGCCCGGCATCGTCCTGCCCGTGACCTTGTCCAGCCAAGGGGCGGCGGGCGCGATGGAGCGCAGGAAGAACAGCGAAAAGCCGAAGGGAGGTGTCAGAAACGATGTCTGGAGATTGACGCCCAGGATAATGCCAAACCAGACGAGATCGATCCCGAGCTTGTCTGCGACCGGTGCCAGCAACGGCACCATGATAAAGGCGATTTCGAAGAAATCCAGGAAGCAGCCGAGGATGAATACGATAATCGTGACGACGATCAGGAAGCCGTATTCACCGCCTGGAAGCGCAAGGAGCAGTTCCTCAATCCAAACGTTGCCGTTGATCCCGTAGAAGGTGAGGCCGAAGACTCGGGCCCCGATCAGGATCATCATGACGAAGGCCGAAAGCTTGGTCGTGGCATCCAGAGCGTTCTTGACCGTCGAAAAGTTCAGGCGGCCTTTGGCAAGAGAAAGGAGCAGGGCACCGGTGGCACCCATGGCGCCGCCCTCGGTTGGTGTCGCTATCCCCAGGAAAATCGTGCCGAGGACCAGGAAGATCAGCGCGAGCGGCGGAATGAGAACGATGATCACCTGTTCGGCGAGCCGTGAGATAATCTTGTTCTGTAGGCGGCTGTTTATTATGGCGACCAGGTATGCGGCCAGCACCGCGAATGCCAGAGCCGCAACGAGCCGCCATTCAGGGCTGGCAATGCCGCCGAACAGGACATTCAGGCCGAGATAATAGAGGCCTATCGAGATCGCCATCATGACGATCAGGGAGGTGACGCCGTTCCCCAGCGTGCGCGCCTCTGTGGGCAGGGCAGGCGCCCATTCCGGCTTGATGATGGAGACTGCAAATACGTAGATGCAGTAGGTCGCGACGATCAACAGCGCGGGATAAAGCGCACCGACATACATGTCGCCGACAGACCGGCCCAACTGGTCGGCCATGACGATCAGGACAAGGGAAGGCGGCACGATCTGTGCGAGCGTTCCGGACGCGGCGATCGTGCCCGAGACGAAGGGCCGGTTATATCCATACCGCATCATGATCGGCATGGATATAAGTCCCATAGCCATCACTGACGCGGCCACAACGCCGGTCGTCGCACCGAGCAGGGCGCCGACGAGGATGACGGCGTAGGCAAGCCCGCCGCGGATCGGGCCGAAGAGCTGCCCGATCGTATCCAGCAGGTCTTCCGCCATGCGGGACCGTTCCAGAATGATGCCCATGAAGGTGAAGAACGGGATCGCCAACAGGGTGTCGTTGTACATGATCCCATAGATCCGGTCCGGATGGGATTGCAGCAAAGGCCAGAAAAGGTTGATTTGCGGTGAGATCGCGGACAGTTCCACGCCGATCACGAAGTACAGCAATCCGCCCGCGGCAAGCGTGAAGGCGACCGGATAGCCGAGCAGCAGCATCAGCATGACGCTGGAAAACATCACCAGCGGGAGATTATGGGCGATGAAGTCGATCATTCTCAGACCTCCGTCGCAGCCGGCGGCATAGCGCCGGCGGTGTCTTCACGTGGATCGTCAATCCTCCCGGTCACCACCGCGTACCGCTTTATGATCTCTGAGAAAGCCTGCAGGAGAAGAAGCCCAAAACCAAGGAGGACAACGAGTTTGGCTGGCCAGATGATCAAGCCTCCGGCGTTCGAGGAAATCTCTCCCGAGCGAAACGAGAGCCAGAACCAGGGCCAGGCGAGGTAGGTCATCAGGCTTGCAAACGGCACCAGGAAGATGATGTGCAGCACAAGATCAAGTATATCGCGCGTGCGCTTTGACCAATTCGAAGACAGGATGTCGATGCGGACATGTTCGTTCTTCAAGAGCGCATACGCTGCGGCAAGCATGAAAACCGTGCCGAAAAGGTACCATTGCACCTCCAGCCATGCATTGGATGATATGTCCAATGCCTTGCGGATTACAGCGTTTCCGGCGCTGATCAACACTGCGGCAAGCAGGAGCCACGACACTGATTTACCAATCGCCGTCGTGACAATGTCAACGACGCGACTAAATGCAAGCAACAAAACCATTTCCCCTCCTTGGACCTTTTTGATTGGTGCCCCGGCCCCGGGATCGTCATAGGATAGCGTAGCTCCGGAAGAACAACGTCCATCGCTTTCCGCAGTGGTGCCGAGCTTTATTGGCTACTGCCACAAAAATCAATCTGGCGAGCCGAATGCCTGCGCCCCAGCGTACCTTTGTACTCGGAATTCAAACGTTTAGTGCTGGCATCGAGCGCTTTAAGGGGCGACGATGGACGAAAGTCTTATAAGCCGACGATGAAAGTGCAGCGGAGACCTGCCGGAGCGTTATAGTGTGGCTAGGCTTGACCGAAGGGCCGCCTCGAAATTTTAGCTATCCTGTTGTCAATTTATTCAGCAAACTCTCAAGAACCCCCCAATGAAAGGGGGGCTGCGGCCCGCGGACAAGCAATTTTTAAAAGGTTTCCCGCAGTGTCGACCGGAAGACAAGGGATGAACCCGATGAAAGAGACAGAAGCGAAGACGCTGTCGACGGATGTGTATCTGTCGTTCGTCACGTCGCTATTTGGAAATCGCGGCACACTATGGACCGGCGTGGTTGTTCACGTCCTGTGGTGCCTGCTCGTTTTCCATTACAGCGGTGCGCAATTCTATCTCCTGTTCGCCTGCGGCTTCGCGGCGGTCTTTGCCTATCGCATGTACTGGTTCCAGCGGTTCGACAAGGTGGACAAGGGGGCGCTCACCTATGACGGCATCGCCGCCTGGGAGCAGCAATATGTGATCGGCGCGTTCCTTGCGGCCTTCCTGCTCGGCATCGCCAGCGGCTATGCCCTGCTGGTGCTGGAAAACCCGTTCGTCGGCTTCACCTGCATCGCCATGACGCTCGGCTCGATGATGTCGATCGTCGGCCGCAACTATGGTTCGCGCATCGCCGTCGATCTCCAGACGCTCGGCTGTTGCGGCCCGATCCTGATTGCCTGCCTGTTCACCGAGGATCTGCATCTGGCGCTGATGTCGCTGCTGCTCATCCCCTTCGGCCTGACCACGAGGTCGATGGCCAACGGTGTGCGCGAATTCCTTTATGAAAACGTCATCGCGTCCCGGAAGATGGCGATCATCGCCGGCCGCTTCGATATCGCCTTGAAGACGATTTCCCACGGCCTGGTGATGCTCGACGGCGAAGGCAAGATCCAGGTGATCAACCGCCGCGCCCGCGATCTGCTCGGCCTCGACAAGAAGAGCGATCTCAAGGACCGCGATTTCGCCGCCGTGCTCTGCGAGGATGCGGAGAATGCGCCCGAGACCATCCTGCGCCAGCTTTCCAAACTTGCCGACGGCTCGCTCGAGCGCGCTCTCTTCAAGTTCAAGGACGACCGCCATCTCGAATTCTCGGTCAGCCCGCGCACCGACGGCGGTGTCGTGCTGATCTTCGAAGACGTCACCGCCCGTCTCGCAGCCGAGGAAAAGGTGCTGCACATGGTACGGTTCGACGCCTTGACCGGCCTGCCGAACCGAGGCCACTTCGCGGATCTTGCGACCAAGAAGCTGAAACGGCGGGGCGAAGCCCTGGCGGCGCTCGCGATGTTCGACGTGGACGGGTTCAAGCATGTCAACGACCTGCGCGGCCACGTGGTCGGCGACCGATTGCTTGCGGCGATCGCGGCAAGACTTACAGCACTGAAGAGCGACGGCCTGCTGGCGGGCCGCCTGGTCGGCGACGAGTTCGTCGTGTTGCTGACCGGCGGCGACGACGATTGCGAGCTGGAGCGTCAGATCCGCCGCATCCACGCCGAGATCCAGGGCGACTATTACGTCGACGGGCTTCGCCTTCCTGTTTCGATGAACAGCGGCTGCGTCATCCTGCCGTCGCAGGACTTCGACATGGAAAACTGGCAGATCAAGGCGGACCTTGCACTCAACCACGCGAAATCCACCGGCAACGGTACGCTGACAGTGTTCCTTTCGGAAATGGACGCCCAGTATATCGACGAGCAGAAGCTCCGCGTCGACCTTCGCCAGGCGATCGAAAACCATGGCCTGCATGTCGTCTACCAGCCGATGTATCGTCCCGACGGTTCCGGCATCGAATGCAGCGAGGCGCTGGTGCGCTGGCGCCATCCGGAGCGCGGCATGGTGGGCCCGAATGTCTTCATCCCGATGGCCGAGGACATGGGGCTGGTCTCGCATATCACCCATCTGGTGCTCGACCAGGCCTGCCGCGACTGCGCGACCTGGCCGGAGCCGATGGCCGTTTCCGTCAACCTCTCGATCCAGGACCTGCGCAACGACGACATCGTCGGTTATGTGGCGGACGTTCTGAAGCGCTATTCGCTCGATCCGTCGCGGCTGCATCTCGAAGTCACCGAAAGCTGCTTCATGGACGAGCCGGTGGCGGTCAGCGCCATTCTCAACCAGTTCCGCGTGACCGGGGTGACGATCGCGATCGACGATTTCGGCACCGGCTTCTCGAGCCTGAGCTATCTCGACTCCCTGCCGCTCGACGTGGTCAAGATCGACCGGGCGTTCATCCGCAATATCGCCGAGGACCAGCGCAAGCTGAAGCTCCTGCGCGGCATCGTGCATCTGTCCCGCGAACTGGGTCTCAAGATCGTCGTCGAAGGCGTGGAGACCAAGGAACAGCTCGCGCTGATCAACCGCCATCGGTTCTCCGATCTGGTACAGGGTTATGTCTTCTCCGTGCCGGTTGCTTCCGAAAAGATCATCGAACTGGCGGCCGAGGCTGCTCCCGCCGCCAAGCTTTCGTCCATCCGGCGTGGTGCCAAAAATGCACAGGCCTCGCCTCTCCGGGCCGCCGCGCGCTAAATCCCGCCTGAAATTAGAACAGTGTTAACGGTTTTGGGACGCTGGCGAGGGGCCGTTAACCGTTTGTTAACCATAACATTTAGAATTTTATTCAAATCGGGGTCCATTCATTGCGGGCTATGGGTCTTTTAGGGTTAATCCATGGTTAAAGCTCATGGAACAAAACCCAATGCCCCTAGGCCAAACATTTTCTGACGGAAACTTTTCAGCAAAACTTCTCTCCACACTCGACCATGTCGAATACCGGCGGATCGAAAGCAACGAGGATTTCGAAGATATCGCCAGGCTGCGATACAGGGCCTACAAGACTCACAACGTGCTGCCGGTCGCGGCGACCAAGCTCATCGACGAGATCGACTTCGACAAGAATGCGCATGTCTTCGGCGTCTATTACGACGAGGAACTGGTCAGCACGATCCGCCTCCACCACGTCACGCCGGAGCACAGGGTCTGCCAGTCGATCAGCATTTTCCCCGAAGCCGTGAACGGCCTGCTGGATGCCGGGATGACGCTGATCGATTCAGCGCGTTTCGCCATTGCTCCGGAATATGCCAGCGAACTTTCGGCCATGCCTTACCTGACGGTGCGGCTGACGCCGGTCGCGGCGATCTATTTCGACGCGGACCGCGTGCTGCAGCCGATCCGTCCGGCGCATGCGGCATTTTATCGCCGGTTCTTCTATGCCCAGCCGGTGGTGCCGCCGCGGCGGATCCCGCAATACGATTTCGATCTGATGCTGCTCGCATCGCAGACCCGCGAATTGCGCTCCAAGATGATGAAGCGCTTCCCGGCGTTTCAGTCGGAGGCCTATGAGCGCCGCCTGCTGTTTGCGCGCTCCTCGAATTTCGACACCGCGCCGCTCACCATCCTGCCGACGGCCCGCATCGCCGGCCGGCCGAACTCCCCCGAAATGTCCTACCTGACCTGAAGCTCTGAAGCTTGGGCGTACCGGAAGCCATTGTGGCGGCATTGCGCTTTCCCATGGCTTTGTGTAAGGCCTGAAGTGACCTCCATCGTGCCAAACGAGGCATGATTCCGGATGTCGACAAGGGTTTTCCCCGCAGGCGCCGACGCTTCGATCGAGCGGGCGCGTGCGGCTGATGAAGGAGACGGGACTGATGGACAATCACCATAGCGGGCCGGTGGAAACGGGTGCTTCGATGGATTATGCGGAACACGACAGGACCTACAACGCCTTCATCGCGGGTGCGAAATGGGGCACGATGGTCATCGTCGTTCTGATGATCGCCATGGCTGCCGGTTTCTTCGGCGGAGCGGGCTTCATCGGCAGCCTTCTCGTCTTCATCATTCTCAATATAGCCGGCGTTTTCCTGCTGCGTTGATCCGGTTCGGCCAGCACGGCCACCGGCTTTGAGGAAGGGCGAAGCTTTCGCCCGCCTTGCGATATCGACTGGGAGGAGACAGTCTTTGCCGAAGATCGTATTTGTATGCCGTGAAGGTTCCGACGAACCGCGCGTCGCCGCTTCGCCCGAGAGCGTCAAGCGGCTGACAGGGCTTGGGCTCTCGGTCGTGATCGAGAGCGGCGCAGGCCTTGCCTCCGGTGTTCGCGATGCGGATTTCGAAGCCACCGGTGCCCGCATTGCCGGTGCCGGGGAGGTCGGCTCGGCCGATATCATCCTGAGGGTCAACCGGCCGACGGCCGCGGAGATGGCGTCCTACAAGCCGGGCGCCGTGGTGTTCGCGGTCATGGACCCCTATGGCAACGAGGCCGCCCTTGCGGACATGGCGAAAGCCGGGCTCACCACGTTTGCCATGGAACTGATGCCGCGCATCACCCGCGCCCAGTCGATGGACGTGCTGTCCTCCCAGGCGAACCTTGCCGGATATCGCGCCGTCATCGACGCATCCCATGAATACGGCCGCGCCATGCCGATGATGATGACTGCCGCCGGCACCGTGCCCGCCGCAAAGGTCTTCGTCATGGGCGCCGGTGTTGCCGGCCTACAGGCGATCGCCACGGCCCGCCGTCTCGGCGCCGTGGTATCGGCAACCGATGTACGCCCCGCCGCCAAGGAACAGGTCGCCTCGCTCGGCGCGAAATTCATCGCGGTCGAGGACGAGGAATTCAAGGCGGCCGAAACCGCCGCCGGTTACGCCAAGCCGATGTCGGAAGCCTATCAGGCAAAGCAGGCGGCCCTCGTCGCCGAGCATATCGCCAAGCAGGACATCGTCATCACTACGGCTCTCATTCCGGGCCGACCGGCCCCGAAGCTGGTGACGCGGGCGATGCTAGCGTCGATGAAACCCGGTTCGGTGGCGGTCGACCTCGCGGTGGAGCGTGGCGGCAATATCGAAGGCTCGGAAAAGGGCAAGGTCGCCGATGTCGAGGGTGTCACCGTGATCGGTTACGCCAATGTCGCGGGCCGCATCGCCGCCTCCGCTTCGGCGCTTTATGCCCGCAACCTGTTCGCCTTCATCGAGACCATGGTCGACAAGGGCACCAAGGAATTTGCCGTCAATCTTGAGGACGAGCTCGTCAAGGCAACCATGCTGACCCATGGCGGCCAGGTCGTGCACCCGAATTTCGCGGCGGCCGCGATCGCCGACGAGACGCCGGTTGCTGCGCCTGCTCCAGCCGTAATCGCCATAGAGGAGCCGGCGGCTGCCAAACCGGTGCGCGCCCGCAAAAAGCCGGTCGCAGATGAAGCCGCAAGCAATGGAGATCTGTGATGGCCGGTGAAGCAATGGACAAGGCGCTGGAGCAGCTCGACCAGGCTGTGACCGCCGTGATGAGTGCCGCCGCCCAGGCACCGGAAGCGGCGAGCGCCGCAACCGGCGGGGCGATCGACCCCTTCGTGTTTCGGCTGGCGATCTTCGTGCTGTCGATCTTCGTCGGCTATTACGTCGTCTGGTCGGTGACGCCGGCGCTGCACACGCCGTTGATGGCGGTTACCAACGCGATCTCCTCGGTCATCGTCGTCGGCGCGCTGCTAGCGGTCGGCGTATCGGCGAGCGGTTTTGCGACCGGCTTCGGTTTTATCGCGCTGGTGCTCGTTTCGGTGAACATCTTCGGCGGCTTCCTGGTGACCAGCCGGATGCTCGCCATGTACAAGAAAAAAGATCGCTGAGGGTTCGGATACCATGTCGCAGAGCCTCGCAGCTTTCCTCTATCTCGTGTCCGGCGTGCTGTTCATCATGGCGCTCCGCGGTCTTTCCCACCCGACGACCAGCCGCAAGGGCAATGTCTACGGCATGGTCGGCATGGGTATCGCCATCGTCACCACCCTGCTGCTCGCCACGCCCACCTTCGGCGGCTTTATCCTGATCGTGCTGGCGCTCAGCCTCGGCGGCGGGGCGGGGGCTTATATCGCCCGCACCATTCCAATGACGGCGATGCCGCAGCTCGTCGCCGGCTTCCATTCGCTGGTCGGCTTTGCCGCGGTGATGGTGGCGGCAGCGGCACTTTACGCACCGGATTCCTTCGGCATCGGCGCGATCGGTCATATCCACGGCCAGGCGCTGATCGAACTGGCGCTCGGCGCGGCGATCGGCGCGATCACCTTTACCGGTTCGGTCATCGCCTTCCTGAAGCTCGACGGGCGGATGTCCGGCAAGCCGATCATGCTGCCCTACCGGCACTTCATCAATATCGGCCTGCTGGTGCTGGTCGTCGTCTTCGTCTTCGGGCTGGTGCAGACCGAAAGCCATTTCGACTTCTGGCTCGTCGTGGTGCTGGCCTTGGCACTCGGCGTGCTCCTGATCGTGCCGATCGGCGGCGCCGACATGCCGGTTGTCGTGTCGATGCTGAACTCCTATTCCGGCTGGGCGGCCGCCGGCATCGGGTTCACGCTCGGCAATCTGGCGCTGATCATCACCGGCGCGCTGGTCGGTTCCTCGGGCGCAATCCTCTCCTACATCATGTGCAAGGGGATGAACCGGTCCTTCATCTCGGTCATCCTCGGCGGCTTCGGCGGCGAGACAGCATCTGCTGCCGGCGACGACGGCGTGCAGCGGACGGTGAAACAGGGCTCGGCCGACGACGCGGCCTTCCTGATGCAGAACGCCGAGAAGGTGATCATTGTGCCGGGTTACGGCATGGCCGTCGCCCAGGCCCAGCATGCGCTGCGGGAACTTGCCGATACGCTGAAAAGCCACGGGGTCGAGGTCAAGTACGCGATCCATCCGGTCGCCGGTCGGATGCCTGGCCATATGAACGTGCTGCTCGCCGAAGCCAATGTCCCCTATGACGAGGTCTTCGAACTGGAAGACATCAATGCGGAGTTCGCCCAGGCCGATGTCGCCTACGTCATCGGTGCCAACGACGTCACCAACCCGGCGGCCCGCGACGACAAGACCTCGCCAATCTACGGCATGCCGATCCTCGACGTCGACAAGGCGAAGACCTGCCTGTTCGTCAAGCGCTCGCTCGGTTCTGGCTATGCCGGCATCGACAACACGCTGTTCTACAAGGACGGCACGATGATGCTGCTCGGCGACGCCAAGAAGATGACCGAGGACATCGTCAAGGCGATGAAGCACTGAGGCCAGTTGAATGGTGAACATGAAGCCCGGCATCGCCGGGCTTTTTTGTTGAGGTAACAGGTGCTAGATATACAGTCGTCATAATGTTTATCCGGAGGGCCTATGCAGGTTTCCAAATGGGGTAACAGTCTAGCCGTGCGGCTGCCTGCCGCCGTCGTCGAAGCGCTCGAACTCAAGGAAGGCGACGAGATCCAGATCCGCGCCGTCGATGCGCGCGAATTCGAGGTGACCCGCAAGCCGAGTGCCGGTGAGCTTCTGCAGCGTTTGCGGAAGTTCCGCGGCCGTCTTCCTGAAGACTTCGTCTTCGACCGAGACGAGGCGAATGCCCGGTAATTTCTACGACACTAATATCCTGCTCTATATTGCTTCCGGAAAGGGGGCAAAGGCGGATGCGGCCGAGACGGTGCTTGCGCTTGGCGGAACGGTCAGTGTTCAGGTTCTGAACGAGTTCGTCCATGTCGCTCGGCGCAAAATGGGCTTCTCCTGGGACGAGGTCCATTCCTTCCTGACGGTCATCCGGGCACTGTTGGCGGTGGTGCCGGTGACTTTTGCGGTGCATGAAAAAGGCTTGGAATTGGCGGAGCGCTACAATTTCTCGACATATGACGCGATGATCGTCGCCGCCGCGCTACTGAACGGCTGCGATACCCTTTTTTCCGAAGACCTCCAGGACGGTATGCGGATCGAAAGCCTTTCGATCGTCAATCCCTTGCGAAAATCCCCATGACCATCCCCACCTGGCACCCTTACGATTTCGACCCCACCTATGGCATGGGGCTGAAGCAGCTTCAGGCCGTCGTGCCGCCGCAGGCGCCGGAGGGTTTCGATACGTTCTGGAGGGATCGGTATCGGCGGGCGATGACCGTCGATCCGGAGCCGGGCCTGCGCAAGAGCGGGCTTGACCATCCGAAATGGCATGTCTTCGACATCGCCTATATGTCGACCGGCCGGTTTCCGATCGGCGGCTGGCTTCTTTTGCCGCGGCAGGGAGAGATCAGGCGCGGGCTCGTCGTCGGCCATGGATATGGTGGGCGCGACGCGCCGGATCTCGATATTCCTGTCGAGGAGACCGCCGTCCTGTTTCCCTGCTTCCGCGGCATGTCGCGCAGCACCCGGCCGCCGATCTCGCCGGACTCCCACTGGCATGTGCTGCACGATATCGACAAGCCGGACCGCTACGTCATCGGAGGCTGTGTCGACGACCTTTGGGTCGCGGTGAGCATGCTGATCGCCCTTTACCCCTGGCTTTCCGGCCATATCGGCTATAGCGGCATCAGTTTCGGCGGCGGCATCGGCGGGCTTGCCATCCCCTTCGACAACCGGATCGATCGAGGACATCTGTCGCTGCCGACCTTCGGGCATCAGGAGCTGCGGCTGAAGCTGAAAAGCATCGGCAGTGCTGCCTCCGTCCAGGCTTATCAGGCGAAATACGGCAATGCGTTGAAGACGCTGCGCCTGCATGATTCGGCGGTGGCGGCGAGCCGCATCACGGTGCCGATGCTGACGAGCGTCGCGCTGTTCGATCCGGCGGTTGCGCCGCCCTGCCAGTTCGCCGTCGCCAACGCAGTTCCGAAATCAAAATTTAATGAAATCTTCATCCTGGACGCCGGACATTTCGACTATCCTGCCAGCGTGTTGCAAGAGGCGGCCCTTCGCGAGAGGGTCGGACAGTTCTTCAAGGTGTCATGAACCGCGAATATCTGCGCTGGTACAGCCAGCGGCTCCATCGAGACATGGAACTCCTGGTGTTCGGTCATGCCGGCGCCAAGGTGCTGATGTTCCCGACCCGCGAGGGGCGTTTCTGGGAATATGAAGAGCTTGGCATCGTCGGAAGCCTCGCCGACAAGGTCCGCGCCGGCCAGCTGCAGCTCTATTGCGTCGACGGGCTGGCGGCCGAGACGTTTTACGACGCGCACCAGCATCCCTCAGTGCGGATCAGCAGGCATGCGGCATTCGAGGATTATATCCTCAACGAGGTCCTGCCGCTGATGGCTACCCGAAACGGACATGACTGTACGATCGTGCAGGGCTGCAGCCTTGGCGCCTTCCAGGCGGCCAGCATCGCCTTTCGCCATCCGCATCTGTTCCGCAAGCTCGTCGCATTTTCGGGACGGTACGACCTGACGCTGAAGGTCGAAGCGTTCGGCGACCTGCTGGACGGCTATTACGACGATACCGTCTATTTCCACACCCCGTCGCATTTCCTGCCCGGCATCAGCAGCGGGTGGCAGCTCGAGAGGCTACGGCAGGTGGAGATCGTGCTGACGATCGGCGATGCCGATCCTTTCCTCGACAACAACCAGCATCTCAGCCAGGTTCTGTCAGAAAAGGGTGTCGGGCATCGCATGCATGTCTGGGACGGTCGCGCGCACCGGGCCGGTGCCTGGCGCAAGATGGCGGCGCTTTATATCTGAGGCAGGACGGAAATCAGCTCGGCCGACAGGCGGGGATATCAGGTGCTGGCGCGGGTGCGGGTCGCGCCGTCCTGGGCCGGCTTGTAGTTCGGGTCGAGACGCATGGCGTGCGAATAGGACTTGTAGGCGCGCGCCTTGTCGCCGCGGCGCTCATAGACCAGTGCCTGGTTCGCCCAGGATTCGGCGAGCTTGTCGTTGAGCTCGATCGCGCGGTTGAAGTCGGCAAACGCGTTGTCGTCGTCGTTCAAGGCGACATAGGAAATGCCGCGGCCGTTATAGGGCTCCGGCGAATTCGCCGACAGGGAGATGGCTTTGGAGAAATCGTCGATCGCCTGGGCGTGCTGGCCGCGCCCCTGGTAGATCAGGCCGCGATTGTGCCAGGCGCGGCCATCGGTGGTTTCCAGCTGGATCGCCTTGTTGAAGTCGTTGAAGGCTTCGTTGGTACGGCCGGCCTGGCGATAGATATTGCCGCGGCCGATATAGGCGACGTCGTAGTTCGGGTTGATCTGCAGCGAGCGGTTGTAATCATTGGCCGCTTCGACGGGCTTGCCCATGTTGCGATAGACCAGGGCCCGGTTGGCATAGGCCTGATAGAACTGCGGATTGAGCTGGATGGCGCGGTTGAAGTCCTCCAGCGCCTTCGAAAACTCGCCGGCGCGTCCATAGGCCGTACCACGGACATTGTAGGCTTCCGGATCCTGCGGGCTGGAACTGATGACGGAAGAGAGCGAGGCGATGTTCTCTTGGGACCCCTGGGCGCGATCGACGGTGATCATGTCGGTCGAGGTCGTGGTCGAGCAGCCGGCGAGCGCCAGAAGGGCGATCAGCGCGGCAGGCAGTGCTGTTTTGCGACGGACGGGAGAAGCGTGGTTCAAGAGGCCGGAAATTTCGGTTCCACGAGAGAGAACGGGATTTTTGGCGGCCATCAGGCGCATTTCCTCATGTCGGGGCAAAGGCATTGGAAGTCTCGGACCAAATCAAAAGAGCGGCGGCGCCCATGTCGCCACCGCCCTGAAAGCACATGAAAACGTCCAAAAAACGGCCGATCAACGAGCCGGGCGTGCTGGAACCGTACGAGCCGGAGCTGCAATCAGGCCTTCGCGCTGCATGCGCTTGCGGGCCAGCTTGCGAACGCGACGAACAGCCTCTGCCTTTTCACGGGCGCGCTTCTGCGACGGCTTCTCGTAATAATCGCGCATCTTCATTTCACGGAAAATGCCTTCGCGCTGCATCTTCTTCTTGAGAGCGCGGAGCGCCTGGTCGACGTTGTTGTCGCGGACTAGTACCTGCACGTGAATCCCGTTCCTTTGGTTTGTTGCTCGCCTGGATCGGTACGATTCGAGGCGAAAGAATAACGTCCGCTCGGCCTGGAGCCGTGCGATTGATGACGGCAGATAGCAGAAGAGATGTGCGAAGTCCAGACGCATTAAGGTTGATTGCGCCAATTCTGCGGCCTTTTGCGGGGCGGCACGAATGGGAAGAGCCTGTCGCGACCGATGATCCGAATGCGGCCCCGGCCGGAAGCGATCGATCCGATGGTTATCGGGGCCGGTTTGGCAAGATCTCGGCCGGGCGCCGCAGCGTCCGGCAGTCGGTCCGATGTCGTCCAATCGGCGGACGATCTTGCCCGTGTCGATGGGGAAGGCGAATGCGTCGCAATAGAGCCATTGCGACGCATATTGATTTGCGATGGGTATGGCACTACCCAAATGCCTGCCCTGCGATGAGGGCTGACGATCCGAGGAGTTCGAGGCGAGATGCGCAGATATTCGGTTTTCGCCGTGGCCCGCGAGGCGATGCGTGCCCACAAGGGCTGGGAAGCACAGTGGGCCTCGCCGGAGCCGCGCAGCGCATACGACGTGATCATCGTCGGCGCCGGCGGGCATGGCCTGGGTGCTGCCTATTACCTGGCCAAGGAACACGGCATCACCAATGTCGCGGTGATCGAAAAGGGCTGGCTCGGCGGCGGCAATACCGGCCGCAACACGACGATCATCCGCTCCAACTATCTCTATGAAGAGAGCATGGACATCTACGAGCATTCGCTGAAGCTCTGGGAGGGGCTGAGCCAGGATCTCAACTACAATGTCATGTATTCGCCGCGCGGCGTGATGATGCTGTCGCACAACACCCATGACATGCAGAGCTTCAAGCGGCATATCAACGCCAACCGGCTCTACGGCATCGACAACGAATGGCTGACGCCGGAGCAGGCCAAGGCCTTCGTGCCGCCGCTCGATATTTCCAAGACAGCGCGTTACCCGATCAACGGCGCCGCCCTGCAGCGGCGCGGCGGCACGGCCCGCCACGATGCGGTCGCCTGGGGTTATGCGCGTGCAGCGTCCGACCGCGGCGTGCACATCATCCAGAATTGCGAAGTGACCGGCATCCGTCGCGGCCCGAACGGCGAGGTCCTGGGCGTCGAGACAAGCAAGGGCTTCATCGGGGCGAGGAAGATCGGCGTTTCGGCCGCCGGGCATTCGTCCGTCGTGATGGAGATGGCGGGTGTGCGCGTGCCGCTCCATTCAACTCCGCTGCAGGCGCTGGTCTCCGAGCCGCTGAAGCCGATCTTCCCCTGCGTCGTCATGTCGAACACGGTGCATGCCTACATCTCGCAGTCGGACAAGGGCGAACTCGTCATCGGCGCCGGCACCGACCAGTACAATTCCTATTCCCAGACCGGCGGGTTGCAGATCATCACCCACACGCTCGATGCCATCTGCGAACTCTTCCCGATGTTCCGGCGTGTGAAGATGATGCGCCAGTGGGGTGGCATTACCGACAATACGCCGGACCGTTCGCCGATCCAGGGCGTCACCCCGGTGCCGGGCCTGTTCGTCAATTGCGGCTGGGGAACCGGCGGCTTCAAGGCGACGCCGGGTTCGGCCAATCTCTTCGCGCATCTGATCGCCAAGGGCGAGCCACACCGGCTGGCAGCGGGGCTGAACCTCGACAGGTTCCGCACCGGCCGGCTGATCGACGAGGCGGCCGCCGCCGCGGTGGCGCATTGATGTCGGCGGTTTTGGACATGTTTGCGAGCGGTGGATGGGCTCCTTCTTCTCCCCAGCGGGGAGAAGGTGGCGGCAGCCGGATGAGGGGGGCTTCAAGGCAGGCTCGTCCTTCGCTTGTCGCTCGGACGCTCGCGCCTTTCGTCGCTCGCCCCCTCATCCGCCCTTCGGGCACCTTCTCCCCGCTGGGGAGAAGAAGGAGTGCGAGGCTGGGCTTTACACCGACCCTATGTGCCGGGAGACTTTCATGCTGCTGATCCATTGCCCCTATTGCGAGGAAGACCGCTCGGAATTGGAATTCCGCTGGGCCGGCGAGGCGCATATTGCGCGGCCGGAAAATATCTCGGCGATTTCCGACGAGGAATTTGCGGAATATTTCTTCCTGCGCAACAACGAAAAAGGCCTCACCTATGAACGCTGGCGGCATATCCACGGCTGCGGCCGGTTCTTCAACGCGGCGCGCGACACGGTGAGCGACAGGTTCCTGATGACCTACAAGGCGGGAATGCCGAAGCAGCCGCTTCCGGAAACCGGAGCCTCCGAAAAGACCGTCGAGACCTATGAAGCGACCGAAGGAGACGCACGATGAGCGCCTCCTCCAATTCCGGCAGTTTCCGCGTCAAGGGCGCGGGCCGGTTGACGCCCGCCCGCACGGCGCGCTTCACCTTCGACGGCAAGAGCTATACGGCTCTGGAAGGCGATACCGTCGCCTCGGCGCTCTTGGCGCATGGCGTGCATCTGCTTGGCCGCTCGTTCAAATACCACCGGCCGCGCGGCATCCTGTCTGCCGGTCCGGAAGAGCCGAACGCACTGATCGACGTGTCACGCGACGCGGCGCGGCGTCAGCCGAACGTCCGGGCGACCGTGCAGGAAGTCTTCGACGGCGCCAAGATTGCCTCGCAGAACCGCTGGCCGTCGCTGAAGTTCGATGTCGGAGCGGTCAACAATCTGTTCTCGCCGTTCTTTGCGGCCGGTTTCTACTACAAGACCTTCATGTGGCCGCGCGAGGCCTGGGTGAAGATCTACGAACCCTTCATCCGCCGTGCGGCCGGCCTCGGCGTTGCGCCGACCGAAGAAGATCCGGATCATTATGCCAACCGCTACGCCCATTGCGACGTGCTGGTTGCCGGTGCCGGCATTGCCGGCCTGACGGCGGCGCTTTCGGCGGCTGCGACGGGGCAAAGCGTTTTCCTGGTCGACGAACAGCCGGAAGTCGGCGGTGCCCTGCATTACGACACGGCGACCGTGATCGATGGGCAGAACGGTTACGACTGGGCGCAGGCGACGGCGGCAAAGCTGAAGGCCATGCCGAACGTGACGGTGCTGACCCGCACGACGGTGTTCGGTTATTACAATCATGGTTTCCTCGGCCTCGTGGAGCGGGTGACCGACCATGTCGCGAAGCCCGGCAAGGACAGCCCGCGCGAGCGGCTGTGGCAGGTGCGGGCGAAAAAGGTGGTGCTGGCGACCGGTTCGATCGAGCGGCACATGGTGTTTGCCAATAACGACCGGCCGGGCATCATGCTGGCGTCTGCGGCTCGCACCTTCCTCAACCATCACGGCGTTGCGGTCGGAAGACAGGTCGGCGTCTACACGGCGCATGATTCGGCTTACGAAACCGCTTTCGACCTGAAGCGGGCGGGCGTCTCGATCGCCGCGATCGTCGATTGCCGCGCCGATCCCGGCGAGGCGCTGCTGGCGGAAGCCCGCGCGCTCGGCATCTCCGTGCTGAGCGGCCATTCGGTGACCGATACCGGCGGCCGGCTGCGGATTTCCTCGATGACCGTGGCCCGCAACGGCGGCAGCGATGCCCGCAAGATTGCCGTCGACGCGCTGATCGTTTCGGCCGGCTGGACACCTTCGGTGCATCTGTTTTCGCAGTCGCGCGGAAAACTCCGGTTCGACGACGTCAACCAGCGCTTCCTGCCGAATATCTATGCGCAGGATTGCGTTTCCGTCGGCTCCTGCAACGGCACGGACGACTTGGCCGAACTGTTCGACGAGGCGATTGCGGCCGGCGGCGGTTCGGTGGCGCTTGCGGGCGAGAACCGGTTCGAATGGACCGGAGGCATGATCGGGGCTGCAGAAGGTGCGGGGCCGGATACGACGGTGAAGGCCTTCGTCGATTTCCAGCACGACGTGACCGCCAAGGACATCCGTCTTGCGGTGCGCGAGGGTATGCATTCGATCGAGCATATCAAGCGCTTCACCACCAACGGCATGGCTTCCGACCAGGGCAAGCTTTCCAACATGCACGGCCTCGCCATCGCCGCCGAAATGCTCGACCGGCCGATCCCCCAGGTGGGGCTGACGACATTCCGCGCGCCCTATACGCCGGTCACCTACGGCACGCTGGTCGGCCATTCGCGCGGAGAACTCTTCGATCCGGCGCGCAAGACGCCGATGCACGCGCTCGAAACGGCCGAGGGCGCCGAATTCGAGGATGTCGGCAACTGGAAACGCGCCTGGTATTACCCGAAGCGCGGCGAGGACATGCTGGCCGCCGTCAACCGCGAATGCCAGGCGGTGCGCGAAGTGGCGGGCGTGTTCAACGGTTCGACGCTCGGCAAGATCGAGGTGGTCGGACCCGATGCGGCGCAGTTCCTCGACCTCCTCTATACGAATGCCTGGGGCAGCCTGAAGCCGGGCAAGAGCCGCTACGGGATCATGACCCGCGAGGACGGTTTCGTTTATGACGACGGCGTCGTCGGCCGGCTTGCCGAGGATCGTTTCCATGTGACGACCACGACCGGCGGGGCGCCGCGCGTGCTGCATCATATGGAAGACTATCTGCAGACGGAGTTCCCGCATCTCAGGGTCTGGCTCACCTCGACCACCGAGCAATGGGCGGTCATCGCCGTGCAGGGGCCGAAGGCGCGCGAGATCATCCAGCCGTTCGTCGAGGGCGTCGATATTTCCAACGAGGCCTTTCCGCATATGAGCGTGGCGGAATGCAGCGTGATGGGCGTGCCGGCGCGGCTCTTCCGCGTCTCGTTCACCGGCGAACTCGGCTATGAAATCAACGTGCCGGCCGACTACGGTCCGGCGGTCTGGAAGGCGATCTGGGAGCGGGCGGAGCCGATGGGCGCCTGCCTCTACGGCACCGAAACCATGCACGTGCTGCGCGCCGAAAAAGGCTATATCATCGTCGGCCAGGATACGGACGGCACGGTGACGCCGCACGATGCGGGGCTCGGCTGGGCGGTGTCTTCCAAGAAGCCGGATTTCGTCGGCATTCGCGGGCTGAAGCGCCCGGACCTGGTGCGCGAAAACCGCAAGCAGCTTGTCGGACTGCTCACCAAGGACCCGGCGGTGGTGCTGGAGGAGGGCGGCCAGATCGTCGCCGATTCCAACCAGGCCAAGCCGATGACCATGCTCGGCCACGTGACCTCGGCCTACTGGTCGGAGAATTGCGGCCGCTCGATCGCGCTGGCACTGGTTGCCGGCGGAAGGGCGCGGATCGGCGAGACGCTCCATGTGCCGCTCAAAGACAGGACGATCGAGGTGGAAGTGACCGACATGGTGTTCTTCGACAAGGATGGAGGCCGCATCCATGGCTGATTCTGGGGCTGATCTGGCAAACCGCACTTTGCCTCTTTCCGGTTTCCACGGCGGTTCGTCGACCGTCCGCCTCGAAGCTGCGCCGCCCGCCGAGCGCATTTCGCTGCGCGCCAGGGCCGAGGATGTCGCAGCACTCTCCTCGGCGCTCGGCGTCGATCTGCCCGTCAGGCCGAAAACCTCGGCTTCCGCCAATGGCCGTTCGGCGCTCTGGCTCGGGCCGGACGAATGGCTGGTGATCGCGGACGGGAACGGCGGGCTGATGCAGGCCGCGAAGAATTCCGGCGCGCTGCATTCGGCGACGGATGTTTCCCACCGCAATACGGCGATCCTGGTGTCGGGGCCGGGGGCCGCGGCGGCGATCAATGCCGGCTGCCCGCAGGACCTTTCACCGAAGGTCTTTCCGGTCGGCGCCTGCTCGCGGACCGTTTTCGGCAAGGTGGAAATCGTGCTTCTGCGAACCGGCGACGACGCCTTCCGGATGGAGGTCTGGCGGTCGTTCTCGAACTACGCTTTCGGCCTACTGGCGGAAGGTGCACAGGACGCGGCCGTCTAAGACAATCGCCTGGCTTGACTTCATCTTACAGAACCTCACTCTCCTCATGAGAACGGGGAGGATGTCATGGGACAATTCACACTGATGGCAATTGCCGTCGTTGCGGCGGTGATCGGCGGGGCGATTGCCGCAAAGCTTGCCGGAATCGAGATCTGGAAGGGTGCGCTGATCGGCGCCTGCGCGTCGGTCGCCGGAGCGATCGCCTTCTTCGTGCCGGGAATCGACCGGAGCCTCTCGATCCCGATCGCCGGATTGATCGGGGCCGGCATTTCCGGCGCGGCCGTCGGCCTGACGCCGACCCGCACCGCCCACCTCGCGATCGGCGCGGCGCTGCTGCCGCTCATCGGTTTCGTACTGATGGAAATGGGGGCTTAGAGGGCTGCGGGGTCACAGCGACAGATCGAGGGCGGCTTCCCGCTCGATATAGGCGCGCTGCTGGTCGGTGATGTAGTCGCGAATGATCGGCGCTGCATCGCGCGAGCGCGAGAGCTGCATGTGGAAGACCAGCTGACTGCCGGTGCGGAACATCATCTCGGCGCTGATCAGGTAGAATTCCCACATGCGGGCGAATCGCTCGTCGTAAAGGGCGATGACGGCATCGCGGTTTTTCTCGAACCGCTCGCTCCAGTGGGCGAGCGTGGTGGCGTAATGCACGCGCAGGAATTCGAGATCGGTCACCCACAGGCTGTTGCGCTCGACCACCTCGAAGACCTCCGACAGGGCCGGCGAATAGGCGCCCGGGAAAATGTATTTGCGCAGCCACGGGCTTGCCATGCCGGGCGGACTCATATGGCCGATCGAGTGCAGCACCGCCAGGCCATCGTCCGGCATCAGGCTGTTCAGCTTGGCGAAGAACTCGTCGTAATGATACACGCCGACGTGCTCGAACATGCCGACCGAAACGATGCGGTCGAATTTTTCCGTGACATCGCGATAGTCCTTGAGTTCGAAACGCACACGGTTGTCGAGCCCGGCCGCCTGCGCCCGTGAGGAGGCGAGCGCCTGCTGTTCCTTCGACAGGGTGACGCCGAGGACTTCGACATCTTCGAGCCTCGCGAGGTAGAGTGCGAGGTCGCCCCAGCCGCAGCCGATATCGAGCACTTTCGTGCCAGGCTTGAGGCCGAGCTTGGCAGCCAGCAGCCGCAGCTTGTTACGCTGCGCCTGTTCCAGCGTCTCGGTCTGCTCGCGGAAATAGGCGCAGGAATAGAGCATGTTGGCGTCGAGGAAGAGTTTGTAGAAGTCGTTGCCGAGATCGTAATGGTGCGCGACGTTCTGCTGCGCCTGGCCCTTGCGGTTGGATTGCTGCCGCTTGCGGAAGCGCATCTTGATGCTGCGCAGAACCTTCTGGAGTGGATAGGAGCCGAGCGACAGCCGGTTGACCGAAAACAGCGTCAGGAAATCGCGCAGCGTCGAGCCGTCCTCGAACCGCATCGTGCCGTCCATATAGGCTTCGCCCGCCGCCAGTTCAGGGTTGAAGACCAAGGTCCGGTAGAGCCGTTTGTCGGTGAGGCGCATGGTGACCGCCGGGCCGGGCGTTCCGGCAAATACGTGGTGGGTTCCCTCCTCATCGATGACCGTCAGGCGGCCACGGCGGATGAAGGATTTCATCATGTGCGACAGCGGAAACATCAGAATCTCCCCGGGGATCAAGCCTGGGACACGCTAACATCTAGTTTTGAGATTCGCGATCAACACTTCGCGTGCAGGGCCCTACCGTTCCCAGCCTTTCCACTTGATCCAGCGGCCGTGGGGATCGATGCGGGCGAGCTCCCGGGTCTCGCCGGTCGGCCAGATCTGCAGGCTGAGTGCTGCGCTGTTCGGATCCTCGTCCATTTCCATCTGCAACCGGGCGAGCGGTGCGTCTTCGGTGGCGCGGCTGCCGGCCTCGGTGATGATCGCCTCGCCTGCCGAGCGGGCTTCCGGCGGCAGGTATTGCCAGGCGATCGAATGGTAGACGACGTGGATCGTGCCAGGCACCAGGTCGTTCAGGCGCTTTTCCTTGAGCCAGGCGAGCGCATCGCCTTTTTCGACGAGCACCGGATGTTCTCTGGCGATCTGCAGCGCCGCGCGGGTACGTTCCACCCGGTCCGCCTGGTCGGCCCATATGTAGGACAGGAGCCGCAGGCTGTCTTCCGGCGAGTTGGGGTCGAGAGGGTTGAGGTCGCAGCCGGCGCGGTCCGTAACTGTGATCTCGACATCAGGCGGGGGCGGACCCTGCCAATCGGGCTTCAGCCGAACCAGCGAGCACGGATCGCCCCAGAGGAAACCGCCGAGATCGTAATGGTAGCGGTCCCAATTGAGATTGAGGCCCATGCTGGCGCCGAATTCCGACAGGATCAACGGCCTGCGGAACAGATCGGCAATGGCGAGGAAACCCGAGAGCAGACCGCTCGACCGACGCACCTCGTTGGTTTGCGGGGCGAAATTCAGCCGTTCGAGAATGAAGGCTTCATGGGTTTCGAAGGCGCTGGCGATCGCGGTCCAAAGCGCATCGTCGCTCACGTTATTCGGCGGATAGGCAGCCTTCAGGCGATCGTCCTTGCCGTCGATGATCAGCGCATGCAGGGCGCCGGCGAGGCGGGTGGGCACCAGGTCACCCCTTGTGCCGGGATCGCCTTCCCAGCTCAAAATCCGCCTGCCCACTTCGGTCGAACGGTCGAGATGTTCGAGCATCAACTTGCCGAGGCGCGCGGTAAAAGGCGATCCGAGAATCTGGCCGGCGACGATCTGTTCACGGAATGCCTGCCTGATTTCCTCTTCGGACGCCATGGCGGTTACACTCCTTCGGGCCGGTCCTTCGGGTCGAACTGGATGATGGTGATCCAGATGGCCGTGAGCGCCGGTTTCTTCTCGTTCTCGATCTCGATCGAGATGTCGTAGGTGGTCATCAGCATGCCGGCGCCGCGGAAGCGGATTTCGGCCAACGTGAAATGGCCGCGGATGCGGCTGCCGCTTTTGACCGGCGACATGAAGCGGATGCGGTCAAAACCGTAGTTGATGCCCATCGTCTGTTCGCGGATCCTCGGCACGCAGTCGAAGTTCATGGCAGACAGCAGCGACAGCGTCAGGAAACCGTGGGCGATGGTGCCGCCGAAGGGGCTTTCCGCCAGCGCCCGTTCCGGATCGACATGGATGAACTGGTGGTCGTGGGTGGCCTTGGCGAAGAGGTCGATCATCGGCTGATCCACCGTGAGCCAATCCGATACGCCGACTTCCGTGCCAACCAGACCCTCGACCTCGGTTAGCGAAATTTCACGCATGCGACCTCACTGATTTCTTCCAGAAAGCTGACGCAATTCCGGACGGAATGCCGCTTGATACTTTCCCGGAACTGCTCTGATGGCTGGCGGACTTTACAGGGTTTGCCCTGGTTGGCGAGTGATTTTTGCGGCGCATCATTCCTCGATGCAGAAACGGACCGAACGGGCGGGAAGCACCTGATTCCACAGCTCGCGGGAGGCGAAATGTTTCCATCCCCAGCCGGGAAGCGCGAAGCTTGCCTGCTCGTGGCCGCGGTTGAAGAGGATGGCGATGCGGGTGTCTTTGTCGGTCTGCCGGTCGAGCGTCTTCAGCACCATGCCGAGCACCGGGTTGCCGGGATTTTCCCAGTCGCCGACCTCCATGGGCTTGCCCGAGGCGGACAGCCATTCGACATCGCCGTCGCCGGCGAAGAAGGAGGTTTGCGAAAAGACCGCGAAGCGTTTTCGAAGCGCGGCGAGCATGGCGGTATGTTCGACGAGCACCCTGTCGATCTTGCTCCAGTCGAACCAGGTGATCGCATTGTCCTGGCAATAGGCGTTGTTGTTGCCGCGCTGACTGCGTCCGGCTTCGTCGCCCATCGTCAGCATGACGGTGCCGCGGCTGGCAAACAGGGTGGAGATGAGTGCCGCGGCATCGCGGCGGCGGTTCTCGTTGATCGCCGCATCATCGGTCTCGCCTTCGACGCCGTTGTTCCAGGAAAAGTTCTCGCCATGGCCGTCGCGGTTCTGTTCGCCGTTCGCCTCGTTGTGCTTATGTTCGTTGGAGACGAGGTCCATCAGGGTGAAGCCGTCATGGGCGGCGAGGAAGTTGACGGTGCGGCTGCGGCCGGACTTTTCGAAGATATCCGATGATCCCGAAAGCCTTGTTGCAAGAGCACCGGTCGTCCACTGGTCGCCGCGCCAGTAGCGACGCATGTCGTCGCGGGCGCGGTCGTTCCATTCGAGGAAGGGTTCCGGGAAATTGCCGAGCTGGTAACCGCCACGGCCGATATCCCAGGGCTCGGCGATCAGGATGCGGTCCTTCAGCGCCTCGTCGGAGATCATCGCTTTCAGCGTCTCGCCCTTGGCGTCGAAACCGCTTTCCGTGCGGCCGATGATCGGGGCGAGGTCGAAGCGGAAACCGTCTATCCCGGCATGCACGACGAAATGGCGAAGCGTGTCGATGATCAGCCGGCGGACATAGGGGTGGTCGCAGGCGACCGTGTTGCCGGTGCCGGTATCGTTGACCAGATGGCCGGGCTCGCCGTGGACATGGCGGTAATAGGAGCGGTTGTCGAGGCCGCGCATGGAGAGCGTCGCGCCAAACCGGTCGCTTTCGCCGGTATGGTTGAAGACGAGGTCGAGGATGGTGCCGATGCCCGCCTGGTGCAGCGTTGCGACCGTCTCGCGCAGTTCCCTGATGCCGCCGGGGCAGAGGCGCGGATCGAGCGCCATGAAGGCGACCGGATTGTAGCCCCAGCCGTTGGTAAGGCCGAGCGGCGGCAGGTGGCGTTCGTCGATCCAGGCGGTGATCGGCATCAGCTCGATCGCATCGACGCCGATCTTCTTCAGGTGGGCGACGATCGAGGGATGGGCAAGTGCGGCGACCGTGCCGCGCTGTTTTTCCGGGATCGCCGGGTGAAGCATGGTGAAGGGTTTGACCGCTACCTCGTAGACGAAGCCGCCGGGCGGCAGGATCGGCCGGCCGATCTTGGCGAGCGGATCGCGGGTGACGATCGCCCTCGGAACCAGATCGGCGGTGTCGACGCCGAACATCGAGAGCCGGGCATCGTGCCGGAAGGGACGATCGAGTTCGCGGGCATAGGGATCGACCAGCAGTTTCGACGAATCGAACCAGGAGCCGTTGTCAGGATCGTAGGCACCCCAGGCGCGGTAGCCGTAACGGGTGCCTGCACCGAGTGCCGGAACCGAGATGCGATGAATGTCGTCGCGGCCGCGCACCAGCCGGTGGCGTGCGGTTTCCTTCTTTCCCTCGGCGTCGAAGAGGCAGAGCTCGATCCGCTCGGCATGGTGCGACCAGACGGCGAAATCTGCGCCGTCTGCCGTTAAAGTCACGCCGCCCTGGATCGCCGTTTTTGCCATAGGCTCAGGTAATCACAGTGGGCTTGTCGCGGCCTGTCCTCTTGCGGAGATCGGAAATCAGGTCGGCCACAGTGATGAGGTCGGCGAGCGCCTCCTGAGTATCGATCGCGTGGCGGGATGCGTCCGGCTCGTAGCGCTCGACATAGACGCGGATCGTGGCGCCCGACGTGCCGGTGCCGGAGAGGCGGAAGACGACGCGGGAGCCGCCTTCGAAGAGGATGCGGATGCCCTGGTTCTTGGAGATGGAACCGTCGATCGGGTCGTGATAGGCGAAGTCGTCGGCGGTTGCGACCTTCAGCGCACCGAACGACTGGCCGGGGAGGGTCGCCAGCTTGTCGCGGAGCGCGGTGATCAGCAGGTTGGCGGCGTCCGAATCGACTTCTTCGTAGTCGTGGCGCGAATAGTAGTTGCGGCCGTATTCGGCCCAGTGCTTCCTGACGATCTCTTCGACGCTTTCGTTGCGGGCGGCCATGATGTTCAGCCAGAAGAGCACCGCCCAGAGGCCGTCCTTTTCGCGCACATGGTCGGAGCCGGTGCCGAAGCTTTCTTCGCCGCAGACGGTTGCCTTGCCGGCGTCGAGCAGGTTGCCGAAGAACTTCCAACCGGTCGGGGTCTCGTACATGCCGAGCCCGAGCTTTTCGGCAACGCGGTCGGCGGCAGCGCTGGTCGGCATGGAGCGGGCGATGCCGGCGATGCCGCGGGCGTAACCCGGAGCGACGGTGGCGTTGGCGGCGATGATCGCCAGGCTGTCGGACGGGGTAACGAACATGCCCTTGCCGACGACCATGTTGCGGTCGCCGTCGCCGTCGGAAGCCGCGCCGAAATGCGGGCCGTCGGGGCTCATCACGTCGTCATAGAGTTCCTTGGCGTGGACGAGGTTGGGGTCCGGATGGTGACCGCCGAAATCCGGCAGGGGAACCGCGTTGCGCACCGAACCCTCCGGAGCGCCGAGCCGGTTTTCGAGGATATATCGCGCATAGGGGCCGGTGACGGCGCCCATCGAATCGATGACGACATTGACGCCGCTGGCGATCAGCGCCCGGATCGACGGGAAGTCGAAGAGCTGTTCCATCAGCTCGGCATAGTCGGCGACCGGGTCGATCACCTCGACCGCCATGCCGGCGACGTCGAAGGAGCCGATCGCATCGAGGTCGAGATCGGCGACATCGGCGATCTTGTAGGTGTCGATGACCTTGGAGCGGGCGAAGATCGCGTCGGTGATCTTTTCCGGGGCAGGGCCGCCATTGCCGATATTGTACTTGATGCCGAAATCCTCGGTCGGACCGCCGGGATTATGGCTGGCCGAGAGGATGATGCCGCCGAAGGCCTTGTATTTGCGGATGATGTTGGAGGCGGCGGGCGTCGAGAGGATGCCGCCCTGGCCGACCATGACCTTGCCGAAGCCGCTGGCTGCGGCCATCTTGATCGCCTTCTGGATGACCTCGCGGTTGTAATAGCGGCCGTCGCCGCCGATCACCAGCGTCTGGCCCTCGAAGCCTTCGAGGCTGTCGAAGATCGACTGGATGAAGTTCTCCGCATAGTTCACTTGCGCGAAAACGGGGACCTTCTTGCGCAGGCCGGACGTGCCCGGCTTCTGATCCTGATAGGGGGCGGTGGTGACGGTCTTGATCATGGTCAGGAACCTTTTTTGGCAATAAGGCTGGCATAGAGGCCGGCATAAAGTCCGGCGCTCCTTTCCCAGGATACATCGGATTTCATGCCCTGCTTCTGCATCCCCGTCCAGACCTTCGGCTGGTGGTAGAGGCGAACGGTGCGGCGAAGTGCCCGACGCAGGTTGTCGGTAGTGACTGGGCTGAAGGACACGCCGGTGGCTGCCTTGGCGGCGATCGCGGCGTGGCTGGCATCGATGACGGTGTCGTTCAAACCGCCGGTTCGGGCGACGACCGGAATGCAGCCGTATCTGAGGCCGTAGAGCTGGGTGAGGCCGCAGGGCTCGAAGCGGGACGGGATGACGATCGCATCGCAGCCCGCCTGCATCAGATGAGAGAGCGGCTCGTCATAGATCGAGAGGACGCTAACCTTGCCGGGATGGCGCTTGGCCGCGGCATGGAAGGCGTTTTCGAGCGCCCGGTCGCCGGAGCCGAGCACGGCGAGCCGACCGCCCATCGCGACGAGGTCGTCGAGCGTTTCGGCCAGCAGGTCCATGCCCTTCTGCCAGGTGAGACGCGAGATGACGCAGAACAGCGGCCCGGCCTCCTGGTCGAGGCCAAAACGCTCGGTGACGGCCCGTTTGTTCTCGGCCCGGGTCTTCAGCGTCGTGGCGTCGTAGTGGGTTTTCACGGCGGGGTCGGTCGCCGGGTCCCAGATCTCGGCGTCGATGCCGTTGACGATGCCATGCAGGTCGCCCTGGCGGATCGTCAGCAGGCCTTCCAGCCCCATGCCGAATTCGGGGGTAAGGATTTCCTCGGCATAGGAGGGGCTGACGGTCGAGATCGCCCAGCTCGTCTGCAGGCCTGCCTTCAGGTAACCGACGCCGCCGAAATATTCGACGCCCTCGATGCCGAAGGCATGCGCCGGGAGCTCGAGATAGGGGAAGATGTCGGCGCCGTACTGGCCCTGGAAGGCGATATTGTGGATGGTGATGAGCGTCGGCACTTCCGGCTTATCGGAATAGCGCATGTAGGCCGGCACCATCGCCGCCTGCCAGTCGTGCACGTGGACGATGTCAGGCCGCCAGCCCTCAATGCCGTCCGCCATGGCCCCTTGCGCGATCATCGCGCCGGCCTTGGAGAGGGCCGCGAAGCGACGCCAGTTGTCGAAATGGTCCTTGCCGGTGGCATCGACATAAGGGCCGCCGGGGCGGTCGAAGAAGGTCGGGGAGTCGAGGATCAATAGATCGAGCCCCTGGTGCTCGACTTCGAGCACGTCGGCTCTGGCGCCGAGCAGGTTTTCGAAGCTGACAACGATCTTCGCGTCCTTGACGGCCCGCATCACCGCCGGATAACCGGGCATCAGCGTCTTGACCGAGACGCCATGGCCCTTCAGCGCCAGCGGCAGCGCCCCGGCCACATCGGCAAGTCCACCGGTCTTGACCAGCGGATAGACTTCGGACGCAACCGAAAGCACTTCCATAACGCGTTACAGGTCCAGTTTGTCGATCATCGTCTGGGTGATCAGGCAGATGCCGTTTTCGGTGCGCCGGAAACGTTTCGCATCGACTTCGGGATCCTCGCCAACCACCAGGCCTTCCGGAATGGTTACACCGTGATCGATGACGACATTGCGAAGCTGCGCGCGTCTTCCGATCCGGACATTCGGCAGCACGACCGCGCCCTCCAGGCGGGAATAGGAATTGGCGCGCACCCCCGTGAAGAGCAGGCTTCGATTGAGCGACGAACCGGAGATGATGCAGTCGCCCGACACGACGGACGAGGTTGCCGAGCCGCGGCGGTTTTCGTCGTCATGGACGAATTTCGCCGGCGGGGTGATTTCCGCATAGGTCCAGATCGGCCAGGACTTGTCGTAGATATCAAGCCCCGGAACGATTTCCGTCAGGTCGATATTGGCCTGCCAATAGGCGTCGACCGTGCCGGCGTCGCGCCAGTAGGGTTCGCGCTCGAAATCGGACCGGACGCAGCTATCGGCGAAACGGTGGGCGACGGCTTTGCCGTGCTCGACGATATAGGGGATGATGTCCTTGCCGAAATCGCGGCTGGAGCCGGGCGTCTCGGCGTCGCGCTTCAGCACGTCCATCAGGAACTTCGTGTGGAAAACGTAGATGCCCATAGAGGCGAGCGCAAAACCGGGATTGCCGGGAATGCCGGGCGGATCGGCGGGCTTCTCGACGAAGGCGATGATCTCGTCCTTCTCGTTGACATGCATGACGCCGAAGCCGGTGGCTTCCATGCGCGGCACTTCCAGGCAGCCGACGGTGACCTGCGCGCCGGAATCCACATGCTGCTGGAGCATGTATTCGTAGTCCATCTTGTAGACGTGGTCGCCCGCGAGGATGACCATGTATTCAGGCGCGTAGGCCTCGATGATGTCGATGTTCTGGAAGACGGCGTCGGCAGTGCCCTCATACCATTGCGTCTCGGAGACGCGCTGGGAGGCGGGCAGGATGTCGAAGCTCTCGTTGCGCTCGGGGCGGAAGAAGTTCCAGCCGCGCTGCATGTGGCGGATCAGCGAATGGGCCTTGTACTGCGTCGCCACGCCGATGCGGCGGATGCCGGAATTCAGGGCGTTTGAGAGCGCGAAATCGATGATGCGCGCCTTGCCGCCGAAATAGACCGCCGGCTTGGCGCGGCGGTCGGTGAGTTCCTTCAATCGGCTGCCGCGGCCGCCGGCAAGCACATAGGCCATGGCATCGCGCGACAGAGGCTGAATTCTTTTCTCGTTCATCGTTCCCTCCCAAGGTCCCTTATGCTTGTTCCAGTTCGAGCATGATCGTCGCCAGCGGCGGCAGCGTGACTTCGGCCTGAACGGTTCCTCCCGCGTTCACAGCCTGAACGCGACCGCCATTGCCTTTGCCGCTACCGCCGTAGATCTCGGCGTCGGTATTCAAGATTTCCCGCCATCTGCCTTCGATTGGCAAGGGGATGCGGAAATTTTCACGGTAGACGGGCGTAAAATTGCTGATCACCGCCACCGGCTTTTCTCCCGGCGACATGCGCAGCCAGGCGTAGACGGAGTTTTCCGCGTCGTCGGCGATCAGCCACTGGAAACCATCGCCCTCGCAGTCGCGCGCATGTAGCGCGGGTTTGGAGCGGTAACAGAAGTTGAGATCGCGGACCAAGCGGCGCATGCCCTCGTGCGGATGGTACTGGAGCAGGTTCCAATCGAGCGAGCGGGTTTCGCTCCATTCGCTCCACTGGGCAAATTCCTGGCCCATGAACAGCAGCTTCTTGCCGGGATAACCCCACATGAAACCGTAATAGGCCCGCAGGTTCGCGAATTTCTGCCAGTCGTCGCCGGCCATCTTGGCAATCAGCGAGCCTTTGCCGTGCACCACTTCGTCGTGGGACAGAGGCAGGACGAAGTTTTCGGAATAGGCGTAGATGAGACCGAAGGTGAGTTCGTTGTGGTGGTGTTTGCGGTGGATCGGTTCGCGCTGCATGTAGCTCAGCGTGTCGTGCATCCAGCCCATGTTCCACTTGAAGCCGAAGCCGAGGCCCCCTTCGTGGACAGGATGCGAGACCTTTGGCCAGGAGGTCGATTCCTCGGCGATCGTCATCACGCCCGGATGGGCGTTATAGGAAAGCGAGTTCATCTTCTGCAGGAAGCGCACCGCCTCGAGGTTCTCGCGCCCGCCATATTCGTTCGGCACCCATTCGCCCTCTTTGCGCGAATAGTCGAGATAGAGCATGGAGGCGACGGCATCGACCCGCAGGCCGTCGAGATGGAATTTTTCCGACCAGTAAAGGGCATTGTTGACGAGGTAGGAAAGCACTTCCAGCCGGCCGAAATTGTAGATCGCGGTGTTCCAGTCCGGGTGGAAACCCTGGCGCGGATCGGCATGTTCGTAGAGTGCCGTACCGTCGAAGAAACGCAGGCCGTGGGCATCGGTCGGGAAATGCGCCGGCACCCAATCGAGGATGACGCCGATGCCGACCTTGTGGCAGCCGTTGACGAAACGGGCAAACCCTTCCGGCTCGCCGAAGCGGGCGGTTGGGGCGAAAAGCCCGGTCGTCTGGTAGCCCCAGGACGGATCGAAGGGATGTTCGGTGATCGGCAGGAATTCGATATGGGTGAAGCCCATGTCGGTGCAATAGGGGATCAGTTCCGAGGCGAGCTCGTCCCAGGAGAGGAAGGAGCCGTCCGGCTTTTTGCGCCAGGAGCCGGCGTGTACCTCGTAGATCGAGATCGGCTGGCGGCGGTGGTCCGCCTTTTCCCAGAATTCCCGGTGGGCGGCATCGTCCCATGCCTGGGAGAGTTCCGGTGCGGTAACCGAGGCGGTGTCGGGGCGGAGCTCCGCCCGCCGGGCGTAAGGATCGGCCTTCAGCGGCAGGAGCTTGCCGTTCTTGCCGACGATCTCGAACTTGTAGGCGGCGCCCGGCCTGATGTCGGGGGCGAAGATTTCCCAGATGCCGGTATCCACCCGCAGCCGCATGACGTGCCGCCGGCCGTCCCAGCCGTTGAAATCGCCGACGACGGAAACGCGCTTGGCGTTCGGCGCCCAGACGGCGAAGTGGAAACCTTCGACGCCCTCGTGTTTCAGGGCATGAGCGCCCATCTTGTCGAACAGGCGCAGATGGGAGCCCTCGCGGACGAAATAGTCGTCCATCGGGCCGAGCACCGGGCCGAACGTATAGGGGTCGGTGACCGCCCATTCGTCATCGCCGCGGCGGGCGCGGTAGCGAATGGGCTGCAGGTGGGTGGCGTTAACGAGGCCTTCGAAATATCCGGCATCGTGGCGGCGTGTCAGCTCGCCGAGTTCGGCGCCGCCGAGCGACAGTGCGGTGACGGCCTCGGCACCCGGAATGAAGCAACGGACCCTGAAACCATCCCCGAGCTTGTGAAGCCCGAGGACGGCAAAGGGATTGGTATGCCTGCCTTCCAAAATCGCCTCGATCTCGGATAACGGAATCTCCCCAGGGACTCTTCCGTCATCGACGCGCGGCGATTTTTTCATCAGGCTCTCCAGATTTCAGACGCATACTGACGAATAGTTCTGTCCGAGGAGAACCATCCCATCCGGGCGGTATTGCGAATTGTCTTCGAATACCAGGATTTAGGGTCGGACCAGATTTGGTCAACGTTACGCTGGGCTTCCGCGTAGGCGTCGAAATCGGCGGCGACCATGAACCAGTCATGATTGTAGATGCCGTCGATCAGGGCGGTGAAGCGCGAGCGGTCGTCGGGTGAAAAGACGCCGGTCGCGATCGCGTTGAGCGCCTGGGCGAGTTCGCGCGACTTCTCGATGATGGCGCGCGGCTGATGGCCGCCTTCGCGGACCTTGGCGACCTCGTCGGCGGTCATGCCGAAGATGACGATATTCTCCTCGCCGACATGGTCGCGCATCTCGACGTTCGCACCGTCGAGCGTGCCGATGGTCAGCGCGCCATTCAGCGCGAACTTCATGTTGCCGGTGCCGGAGGCTTCCATGCCGGCGGTCGAAATCTGCTCGGAGAGATCGGCGGCCGGAACGATGATCTCGGCGAGCGAGACGTTGTAGTTCGGCACGAAGACGACCTTGAGCAGGCCGCGGACGGCCGGGTCGTTGTTGATGACGCGCGCCACGTCATTGGCGAGCTTGATGATCAGCTTGGCGTTGTGATAGCTCGGCGCCGCCTTGCCGGCGAACAGTTTTACGCGCGGCACCCAGTCCATTTCGGGATGCGAGCGGATCTGGTCGTAGAGGGCGACTGCCTCGATGATGTTGAGCAGCTGGCGCTTGTATTCGTGGATGCGCTTGATCTGGATGTCGAACATCGCCGACGGATCGATGCGGATGCCCATGCGGCTGCCGACGAGGTTGGCGAGCTGCACCTTGTTGGCCCGCTTCACGGCGGCGAACTTCTCCTGGAAGGAGCTGTCGTCGGCATGGGCGTTAAGCCCCTGCAAGGCGTCCGTATTGTCGAGGAACTCGTCGCCGATCGCTTCCTGGATCAGCGAGGTGAGGCCCTGGTTGCACTGCATCAGCCAGCGGCGCGGGGTGATGCCGTTGGTCTTGTTGTTGATGCGGGCCGGATACATCGTGTGCAGGTCGGCGAACACCGTGACCTTCATCAGGTCCGTATGCAGGGCCGAGACGCCGTTGACCGAATGCGAGCCGACAAAGGCGAGGTTGCCCATGCGGACGCGACGGTCGCCGCTTTCGTCGATCAGCGAGATCGAGCGGATTTGGGTGTCGGAGAAGCTCTTCTGCTTGCGTGCCTCGATCAGGATCAGGGCGTTGATCGCATAGACGATCTGCATGTGACGCGGCAGAAGGCGCTCGAACAGCGGTACGGGCCAGGTTTCCAGCGCTTCCGGCAGCAGCGTGTGGTTGGTGTAGGAGAAGGTCTGGCGGGTGACCGACCAGGCCTGCTCGAAATCCATGCCGTGGATGTCGGTCAGGAGGCGCATCAGCTCGGCGATCGACACGGCCGGGTGGGTGTCGTTGAGCTGGATCGCGACCTTCTCGTGCAGGTTCGTGAAATCCGGATATTGCTGCAGGTGGCGGCGCAGGATGTCCTGAAGCGAGGCCGACGAGAAGAAGAATTCCTGGCGCAGGCGCAGTTCCTGGCCGGCCGGGTTGGCGTCGGCCGGATAAAGGACGCGGGTCAGGCTTTCGGCCTTGTTGCTTTCGCGCAGGGCGCCGATGTGGTCGCCGGCGTTGAAGGCATCCAGCAGGATCGGGTCGATCGGCTGGGCCGACCAGAGGCGCAGCGTGTTGACGCGCTTTCCGCGCCAGCCGACGGCCGGCGTGTCGTAGGCCATGGCGATGACGCGTTCGGCCGGCTTCCAGACGTAGCGTGGCGTCTCGTCGTAACCGCCGACGGTTTCGACCGTGCCGCCGTAACCGATTTCGTAGGAGCTTTCGCGACGTTCGAATTCCCAGGGGTTGCCGTGGGCAAGCCAGCTTTCCGGAAGCTCGACCTGCCAGCCGTCGGCCATCTGCTGGCGGAACAGGCCGTGGACGTAGCGGATGCCGTAACCGTAGGCCGGAATGTCGACGGTCGCCATGCTCTCCATGAAACAGGCAGCAAGTCGGCCGAGACCGCCATTGCCGAGTGCGGCATCCGGTTCCAGAACCGCAATCACGTCAATATCGACACCGAGCGAAGACAGCGCGTCGCGGATTTCCTGCATCAGCCCCATGTTGCTGACGGCATCGCGCATCAGGCGGCCGATCAGGAATTCGAGCGACAGGTAATAGACGCGCTTGCCGCCGGTCCGATAGACTTTGCGGGTCGATTCCATCCATGTGTCGATGATGCGGTCGCGCACCACCAGGATGGTGGCGGTCAGCCAGTCGTGGGGCTTCGCCACCTTGGCGTCCTTGCCGATACGGTAGGTCAGGCGCTCGATGATCTCTTCCGCCATGATTTCGGGACGGGAGCTGCGGGGGGCCGGCTGAGGAATTTCGACCGGAGAAGACGTGTTGTTCATATGTCGCCAACTTTCTGGGGGAGCGGGAGGAAGGGCGTCCGATTCAGTCCATCTGGCAAGATGTATAAGGACAGTTTATGCACCGTTATGACACTGCGCAATGACCGATTTATCTTTGCGTGTATCGCTCGGACAAGGGCAACGAAAAACGCCCCGCCGGTGAGGGCGGGGCGTTTTTGCAGCCTTTCTGAAAGGCAAGTTCAGTTGGTCAGGCGAGTGCCGGTCTGGGCAGCCTTGCGGGCGATTTCGCCGAAGGTTTGCACCAGCGTCGTCATGTTGGTCGGCTCGTAATAATAGCCGGGGCCGCTGGAGCAGTAGTTCAGCAGCTTCTTGCCCCTGTCCGGTGCCATGAAGGCGATCGTGTAGATCTTGATGCCCTTTGACATTTCCTCTTCCGTGAGCTGCTGCCCGTTCTTCAGCTTCAGCTTTGCGGCATCCGTCAGGCCGTCGCTTTTCGCGTTCAGGCAGATGTCGCGGACTCTGGCGTCGATCGTCGAATTCCAGGTCCCGCTGTAGCCGGTCATCTCGCCATCCGTCATGAAGACGATGTAGCGATCGAAATTGGTGTTGCCCTTGCCGTCATGGGCGGTCTTTTCGGTGGCGTTGGCATTTTTCAGCGCATTGAACGCATTGGTCAGCGCGCCGCTGGCGTCGGTGCCGCCATCCGGCACGGCAGGCAGCTTCTTGACATAGCTATCCACCGGGGTAGTGCCCCACTGGATGCTCTGCTGGGCCTTCGTCTGGTCGTCGTAGGAATCGGCGCCGACACGGATCAGTTCGTGGTTCGGATCGGCCTTTTCAAGTTCGGCGAACATGACGCCGCCAGCGGCCTTGAGTGACTCCATCTTCGTTATGTAGTTCGGCACAGTTCCCATATGCCAGCCGTAGCAAGTCTTCGAACTATTCTTGTTACCGCATTCGTATGGTCCATCGACCCAATCGGTCTTCGTCGGCGTGACGGAGTTCACGGTAGTCGTGTCCCAGGCCATCGAGCCGGATTCGTCGAGCGCCAGGTACATGGAAAGGGCGTTGCCTTCGCGGCCGCTCGCGGCGACGCTTTCGACGCTGACGCGCACGGTCGGGAAACCGAGGAACGAGGTCAGGCCGCTGAGCGGCACGTCGTAGCTCGACTTCATGCGGACCTCGTAGCTGGCAGCCGTCGTGGAGCTGCCCGAGGAGGTTGCCAATGTCTGGGTGTTCGCTCTGAGCTTGGCCTCTTCCGCAGCCAGCGCCTCGGCGGAAAGGCCGGAATTCTTGAGCTCCTCCATCTTCTGGGCGATGTACATATCGGCGCCAAGCTTCTGGGCTTCCGCGGTCGTCATGGTGCCCTTGGCGGCCATGGCGGACGCCGCAGCGAGAGTGGCGCTGTCTGCCAGCGCCTGGAGCTGGTTCTTTTGATCCATCGCCTCTGTCAGATCGACCGCGACGCCGCCAACCGCCAGCAGGACGGGAAGCAGCGCAGCCGTCATGATACCGAAATTACCGGAGCGGTCCTTTGCCAGCCGCGCAAAAAATGTGTGCTTCATCATAGCCCCCAGATCCGTTCAATTCATTTGAACATCCCTGGTGTATTCCCGGCGGGTATAGGAAGGCCTAAACCATTCGTTGCAATTTTACGGAATGTTAAGAATCAGCGCCAAAACGGGGCGGGATTTCAGGATTTCAGCGGAATGACGTCCACCGCCTGCACGGCGTTCTGATTTCCATAACCCTTGAGCATGCCGATGACCGGGGCGACGTCGGAATAGTCGCGGCCGTATCCGACGACGATATGGTCGCTGCCGGCGGGAATGTTGTTGGTCGGATCGAGTTCGACATACCCCATGGTCTCGCCGCACCAGACCCGCACCCAGGCATGCATGGCGTCGGCGCCTTCGAGGCGCTCCTTGCCCGGCGGCGGAATGGTGCGCAGAAAGCCGCTGACATAACCGGCCGGAATGCCGAGGCTGCGGAGCGCCACGATCATGATATGGGTGAAATCCTGGCAGACGCCACGCTTCAGCCGGAAAGCCTCCTTCGGCGTCGTATCGACCTCGGTCGCCTTGGCGTCGTAGGTGAAGTCCTTGTGAATGCGGGCGCAGATGCCAAGCGCGATTTCCAGCACCGTCTGGCCCGGCTTGACCATCTCGCGGGCATAGGCGGCGATCAGCGGCTCTTCGGCAAGGCGCGGGCTTGCGCCGGTCAGGTGATGCGGGGAGGCGGCATCGACCGACCAGAAATCCGCCAGTTCATCGGCGAGCGTCGCCAGTTCCGGCGATAGGTCCGCCGTCATCGAATTAGTTTCCACCAGGACGCGGGCCTGCATGCGGATGTCGAGCTTTTCGTGCGGCGCACGCAGCAGCACGGATGTCGCCTGCTGGCCGAAGAAATCGATGAAGGTGGTGCGCTCATCGGCATGCGGACCGACGGTGATCGAGCCGGCGATCAGCCGCTGCCGGTCGGGCAGGGACAGCGGCAGCAGGCGGATCACATGGCGGGCGCCGGAGGCCGGCACGTCGTAGGTATAACCCATATGGAGGGAGAGGTCGTAAAGCATCAGCTGAAATAAGTCTGGCCGAGGATATCGGACAGCTTCTCCATCTCCAGTTCGATCTTCTCATAGGTATCGTCGTTCATGCCCTCCGGGGTCATCACCGCAAGTCCGGAATGCAGCCGCATCGCCTCGCGGTAGAAGGGCGACATCTGACCGTTGACGAAGGCGTTCGGCAATTGCTCCACCTCGGTGCGGATTTCGTTCAGCTGGAACAGGATCGAGCGCGGGTTCAGGGGATCGAGCGCCAGGAGGTCGGCGACCGTCAGCCTTGCAGTGGCGACGTTGTAGCGGCGTCGGTGGGTCATGACGCTGTCGCCGATCTCGAGCAGCATGTCGAGCGAGCCATCCGGCGCGTCGGGGCCAGACATGTGGCCGAGCAGCCGGGTCATGTGCATGCCGCGCTCCAGGTGGCGACCGATCGACAGGAAACGCCAGCCGGTGAAACGGTACATGTTTTCATGCACCAGACCGGCAAACCCCGCGAGCTTGCGCAGGAGCACGGTCATCGCATGCGAGGCGTCGTCGCCCGCATGCACGGTGTCGTGGAAGCGGCGGGCGGTCTTGGCAAGGTCGGTCAGCGCCAGCCAGCCGTCCGGCGAGAAACGGTCGCGAATGTTGCTCGCCGAATAGATGGCGCTGTCGATGTTGCGCAGAAGCGATGCCGGCACCGCCTTGGTCATCTCGACATCGATGCCCTTCAGGTAGCGGGTGACGTCGGCCAGAAGCGGTGCCTTCGGATCGGCAGACTCCGCATAGCGCAGGTGCCAGGCGCGCAGGATGCGCAGCGCGCCTTCGGCCCGCTCGATATACCGGCCGAGCCAGTAGAGATTGTCGGCCGCGCGGCTCGGCAGGCTGCCGGGCATGTTGCGGGTAAAACTTTCCTCGGGCGGCAGGAGCGTCGCCTTCGCGACCGGCTTGTCGCTGACGATCCAGACGTCGGCAGCCGCCCCGCCCGACTGCATGGCGATCGCCGCCACGTCGTCGCCGGCGCCTATGCGGGCAAAGCCGCCCGGCATGATCTGCCAGCCGTGTTCGGTGCGGGCGGCAAAGACGCGCAGCGACATCGGCCGCGGAGTGAGCTTGCCGTTGACGTAGGCGGGGGTGGTCGAAAGCGTCACGACCTCCTGGCCGACCAGCTTGGCGCCTTCGGTCGCAAGCCAGTCGCCGACCGTGTCCCTCGCCGTCTTGCGCAGCGACGAGCCGAGCACCGATTGACCGTTGTCGTCGAAGAAAGGCAGCCGCGAATAGGCCGGCCCGATGACCATGCGCTCGATGTTCTTTGCGACGTGCTCGCGTTCCTTTTTCTGCCCGCACCACCAGGTGGCGATCGAGGGCATGATCAGGTCCTCGCCGATCAGCCGCCGACAGACGGTCGGGGCGAATGCCAGCAGCGCGCGGGTCTCGAGAATGCCGGAGCCGAGCGCGTTGACGAAGGTGAGTGCGCCGGAGCGCAGCGCCTGCACCATGCCGGGGGTGCCGATATGGGAGTGCTGGTTGAGCTCGAGCGGATCGGCATAAGCCGCGTCGAGGCGGCGCCAGAGTACGCCCACGGGCTTGAGGCCAGCCACGGTGCGGACCATGACGCGGTCGTTGACGACGGTAAGGTCTTCGCCTTCGAGAAGCATGAAGCCGAGATAGCGGGCGATATAGGCGTGCTCGAAATAGGTCTCGTTGGCAGGCCCCGGCGACAGGACCGCGATGCGGTCCTCCGGGTTCTGCTTGTGGGATTGCAGCGCATCGCGGAAGGCGCCGAAGAAGGAGGCGAGGCGGTGGACATGCGATTCGGCATAGATGTCCGAAAAGGCGCGGGTGGTGGCGACGCGGTTTTCGAGCGCGAAACCGGCGCCGGACGGCGCCTGGGTGCGGTCGGCAAGCACCCACCAGTTACCGTCCGGTCCGCGGCCGATCTCGAACGAGCAGAAATGCAGGTAATGGCCGCCGACCGGCTTGACGCCCACCAGCGGGCGGAGGAATTCGGCGTTTCCGGCAATCAGCGCCGGCGGCAGGAAACCCTCCTGCACCAGCTTGTTGTCGCCGTAGATATCGGCAATCAGCGCTTCCAGAAGATCGGCGCGCTGGGTCAGGCCCTTGCAGACGGTCTCCCATTCCTTGCCGTCGATGAGGACCGGCACGTGGCTGATCGGCCAGTTGCGCTCGCCGCTGCCCTGGGCGCCGTAAGTGCGGTAAAAGACGCCCGCATCCCGCAGATAACGGTCGGCACGGGCGAAACGCTCGCGGCGCTCGTGCTCGGTCATTCGGCCGAGATGGGAGAGCAGGTTGCGCCAGACCGGCCGGATCTGACCGTTCGCATCGAGCATCTCGTCGGCAACGCCGGGCAATGCGGCATAACCGAGAAGGGGATCGCCAGCGATCCCCCCTTTTGCCTTGCGTTCGGTTGCCGGTGCCTTGGACATCGACTTTTTCAGACTCCTTGCGGCCGGCGCAGATCGAGCGTCAGCGGAAATTCGGGCGAAGGCGTTTCGGCCAGAAGCGTATAGCCGCCCGCCGTATGCCCCCACGGCTCGAACCGGGCGAGGCGGCGTGCTTCCGCCTCGTTGCCGTTGACCGGGAAGGTGTCATAACTACGCCCGCCCGGATGGGCAACGTGATAGATGCAGCCCCCGATCGAACGGCCGGACCATGTATCATATATGTCGAACGTGAGCGGCGTGTTAACCGGCAGGACCGGGTGCAGGCCGGCGGATGGCTGCCAGGCCTTGAAACGGACGCCGGCGACGGAGACGCCGGAGGTGCCGGTGCCTTTCAGCGGCACGGCACGGCCGTTGCAGGCGACGGTATAGCGGGACGGATTGGTGGTTTCGAGCCGGACCTGGAGGCGTTCCACCGACGAATCGACGTAACGTACGGTGCCGCCGATCGCGCCCTGCTCGCCCATCACGTGCCAGGGTTCGAGCGCCTGGCGCAGTTCGAGCTTGGAGCCCTCGTATTCGACCTCGCCGAAGAAGGGAAAGCGGAATTCGAGCTGGGCCTCGAACCATTCGGGACGCAGGTCGAAGCCGTTTTCGCGAAGGTCCTGGAGGACGTCCATGAAATCCGCCCAGACGTATTGCGGCAGCATGAAGCGGTCGGCGAGCGCCGTGCCCCAGCGCACGAACCGGCCCTGAAGCGGGTTTTTCCAGAAGCGGGCGATCAGTGCCCGGACCAGCAATTGCTGGGCAAGCGACATGCGCGCGTTCGGCGGCATCTCGAAGCCGCGGAACTCGACGAGGCCCAAGCGGCCGGTCGGGCCGTCCGGCGAGAACAGTTTGTCGATGCAGATTTCCGAACGATGGGTGTTGCCGGTGACGTCGGTCAGAAGGTTGCGGAACAGGCGGTCGACCAGCCACGGCAGCGGGGGAGCGCCCTGGCCGGGCACCGGCACCTGGGCAAGCGCGATTTCCAGCTCGTACATCGAATCATGGCGAGCCTCGTCGATGCGCGGCGCCTGGGAGGTGGGGCCGATGAACAGGCCGGAGAACAGGTAGGAGAGCGACGGATGGCGCTGCCAGTGGAGGACCAGGCTCTTCAACAGGTCGGGGCGGCGCAGGAAGGGGCTGTCGTTCGGATTGGCGCCGCCGACCACGACGTGGTTGCCGCCGCCGGTGCCGGTGTGGCGGCCGTCGATCATGAACTTGTCGGCGCCGAGGCGGCTCTGGCGGGCTTCCTCGTATATGGCGGTGGTGATCGACACGGTCTCCTTCCAGCTGGCAGCCGGATGGATGTTGACCTCGATGACGCCGGGATCCGGCGCGACGCGGATGACGTTGATGCGCTCGTCATGCGGCGGGGCATAACCTTCGATATGGATGGGAAGGCCGATTGCGGTCGCAGCGTTTTCGGCAGCGGCGATCAGTTCGAGATAGTCCTCGATCTTTTCGACCGGCGGCATGAAGACGCAAAGCCTTCCGTCGCGCGGCTCGACGGAGATCGCGGTACGCACCGCACCGCCGATCTCGCCGAGGGTCTGTTCGACGCGACCGGGATTGGCGGCGTCGCCTGCCTTGAAGGAGGATTCCGGCATGGCGCGGCCGGCCGGGACGATCGCCTCTGGCAGCGGCTGGCGCGGTATCGAGGGGTCGGCCTCATGGATATAGGGAAACTGCGACGGCGGCACATAGGGCAGGGTGCCCAATGGCAGGCGGTAACCGACCGGGCTGTCGCCGGGCACGAGGAAGATCTTGCCGCGGCGGGTGCTCCATTTCTCGCTGACCCAGCGCTTTCCGCCGGAGCTTCCCCTGGCTTGGGCATTCCAGGCCTGGACGGGCAGAACATAACCGCTCGGCCGCGTCAGTCCGCGTTCGAAAACCCGGGCGATGCGGTTGCGTTCTTCCGGATCCTTGAGCTTCGAATTGGAGGGGTCGACGTTTTCCGGCAGGCTGCCTTCGCGGATGATCCACTCTGCAGGGTCTTCGTAGGCCGGGACCACCATGTCGGGCGCGATGGCGAGTTCGGTGGCGAGCGCCGTCAGGAGTTTCTCCGCATCGTCGTCGCCGACGCCGTAGCTCTGGCCTTCCTCCGCCACCAGGTCGGGATTGCTCCAGATCGGCCGTCCGTCCTTGCGCCAGTAGAGCGAGAAGGTCCAGCGCGGCAAGGTCTCGCCGGGATACCACTTGCCTTGGCCGTAATGCAGGAAACCGCCGGGCGCGAAACGTTCGCGCAGCTTGCGGATCAGGATATCGGCCTTTTCGCGCTTGGTGGGGCCGACGGCATCGGTGTTCCATTCGCCCGATTCGAAATCGTCGATCGATACGAAGGTCGGCTCGCCGCCCATGGTCAGGCGCACGTCCTGCGCCTTCAGCACGCGGTCGACCTGGTCGCCGAGCTTGTCGAGCGCCTCCCAGGATTCGTCCGAAAACGGCTTGGTGATGCGCGGATGTTCGGCGACGCGATTGACCTTCATGTCGAAGGCGAAGGAGGTTTCCGCTTCGCCGAAATAACCGCCGGATATCGGGGCGGCGTTGCGGAAATGCGGCGTCGCGGCAAGCGGGATATGGCTTTCGCCGGTCAGAAGTCCGGAGGTCGGGTCGAGGCCGACCCAGCCGGCGCCGGGGAGGTAGACTTCGCACCAGGCGTGCAGGTCGGTGAAATCGACCTCGGTGCCGGAGGGGCCGTCGAGTGCCTTGAGGTCCGGCGTCAGCTGGATCAGGTAACCGGAGACGAAACGCGCGGCGAGGCCGAGATGGCGCAGGATCTGGACGAGCAGCCAGCTGGTGTCGCGGCAGGAGCCCATGGCCGAGGTCAGCGTCTGCTCTGGCGTCTGCACGCCTGGCTCCATGCGGATGACGTAGCCGATCGCCTGCTGCAGGCGGGCATTGATGCCGACGATCATGTCGACCGTCGGCTGCTCCGGGGACATGTCGAAGGTTTTCATATAGTCGGCCAGCGCCGGTTCCGGCGGCTCCGGCACCATGTAGATCGACAGGTCCTCGACCAGTTCCGGCGGATAGCTGAACGGCCATTTCATCGCTTCCTCTTCGACGAAGAAGTCGAAGGGATTGTAGACCGTCATGTCGGCGACGAGATCGACCTCGATCTTGAACTCGGTGACCGGGTCCGGAAAGACGAAGCGGGCGAGGTAGTTGCCGTAGGGATCCTGCTGCAGGTTCACGAAGTGATTGGAGGGCGTCACCTTCAGCGAATGGCTGAGCACCTTGGTGCGCGAATGGGCAGCCGGTTTGAGGCGGATGATCTGCGGTCCGAGACGGACGGGCTTGTCGTACATGTAATGGGTAAGGTGGTAGACACTTGCCTTGATCGACATAGTTCCCCTTGCCGGCCGCTTTACCGGGCCGATCGATGATCGTTGCAAGGATTTTGTGCAATGCACGAGAATAAAGCAAGGCGGAATCCAAGCTTATACCGCAGACGCGAGATAAGCGGCTTTATTCCTCAATCCAGCGTGCGGCGGAAACGGCGCACTGCGATCAGCATGGCGACGGCCATCAGGGCGGCGAGCGCGCCCGTGTCGTAACCGAGGCCGCCGATATCGGCGCCCTTCAGCATCACCGCCCGGACGATGCGGATATAGTGGGTGAGCGGCAGGGCCTCGCCGATCCACTGCGCCCAACCGGGCATGCCGGCGAAGGGGAACATGAAGCCGGAAAGGAGGATATTCGGCAGGAAGAACATCATCGCCATCTGCATCGCCTGCAACTGGTTCGCCGCGATCGTCGAGAACGTGTAACCGATCGACAGGTTGGTGATGACGAAAAGGGCGGTGGCGGCGGTCAGCGACAGGGGATCGCCGAGGATCGGCACGCGGAAGACGAGGATGCCGACGCCGATGATCACCAGTGCCTGGATGAGGCCGATCAGCACGTAGGGAGCGATCTTGCCGAGCATGATCTCCAGCGGCTTGATCGGCATGGAGAGCAGGTTCTCCATCGTGCCGCGCTCCACCTCGCGGGTGACGGAGAGGGCTGTGAAGATCAGCAGCGTCATCGTCAGGATCGTGCCGAGCAGGCCGGGGACGATGTTCAAGGTCGAAGAGCCGGCTGGATTGTAGCGGCGGTGCTGGACGATCTGGAAGGCGGGCTTTACCGGTTCGGCGAAGGCGACCTGGCGGTCGTTTTCCAGCGCCGTCGAAATGATGCCGGAGAGCGCGCCGAGCGCGGAGCTTGCGGCGACCGGGTCGGTGGCGTCGGCGGCGACCAGCAGCGAGGGAGAATCGCCGCGGCGCAGCGACCGTTCGAAACCTTCCGGGATTTCGACGACGAACAGGGCCTCGCCGGACTGCAGCAGGGCATCCATGTCCTCGGCGCGGGTGATGACCGATTTGACCTCGAAGAAATCGGTGTTTTTCAGCGCCGCTAGGATGGAGCGGCCGACATCGCTGTTTTCGCGCATCAGCACCGCGGTCGGCAGGTTGTGCGGGGTGGTGTTGATGGCAAAGCCGAACAGGAAAAGCTGCATGATCGGCAGCATGACCATGGTCGCGAGCGTGATGCGGTCGCGGGTCATCTGGATGAACTCCTTGACCGTCATGGCCCAGAAGCGGCCGAAGGAGCTGCCATTGCCGTTGGTATTGCCGGGCGCCGGGGTCATTTGAAATTGTCCTCCGAGCGGCGCATCAGGTCGATGAAGGCGTCTTCGAGTGTCGGTTCGCCCTTTTCCCATTTGAGGCCCGGTCTGTCGCGATAGGGAGCGATCGCCTGTTCCAGGGCCGCGGCATCGCGGCCGGCGACATGCAGGCTGGTGCCGAATGGGGCGATCATGTCGACACCGGGTGCATGTTCGAGTTCGGATTGCAGACGGTCGGCGCCCGGACCTGATACGGTGAAGGTGACGAGGCCCGTGCCGGCGATCACTTCGTCCACCGTGCCTTCGGCAAGCAGTTTCCCGTAGGCGATATAGGCGATCTCGTGGCAGCGCTCCGCTTCGTCCATGTAGTGAGTGGAGACCAGCACCGAGAGGCCGTTGGCGGCAAGCGCATGGATCTCGTTCCAGAAGTCGCGGCGGGCCTTCGGGTCGACGCCGGCGGTCGGTTCGTCGAGGAGGAGAAGCGCCGGCTCCGGCAGGATGCAGGCGCCGAGCGCGAGGCGCTGTTTCCAGCCGCCCGACAGTTCTCCCGCCAGCTGCTTTTCGCGGCCCTTGAGGCCGAGGCGCTCGATGGCGGCGCTCGCCTTGCCGCGCGGATCGGCGAGGCCGTAGACGCGGGCGACGAATTCGAGGTTCTCGCGGATCGACAGGTCCTGGTAGAGCGAAAATTTCTGGGTCATGTAGCCGACCCGGCGGCGGATGCGGTCGCTCTCGGTCAGGATGTCGAAGCCGAGGCAGGTGCCGTCGCCGCTATCGGGTGTCAGCAGGCCGCAGAGCATGCGGATGGTGGTCGTCTTGCCGGAGCCGTTTGGGCCGAGAAAGCCGTGGATGCGGCCCTTCTTCACCGACATGGAGACATCATCGACCACCTTGCGGCCGCCAAAACTCTTGGTGAGGTGGTGGACGTCGATCACCGTTTCCGGGGCGTCGACTTCGTAGGTTTCGGTGGCGGTCATGGATGAACTCCCGGGAGGACATCGACCGGCTGGCCGGGGCGGAGCGCCTTCGGGTCGGCAGGGATGGCCTCGACGCGGTAGACGAGTTTTGCGCGCTCTTCGAGGCTGTAGATTTCCGGCGGCGTGTATTCCGCGCTCCTGGCGATGAAGCTGACCCTGGCATCGGCCGGCCGGCAGGCGTCGCAGCCGACGCGGACCGGCTGGCCGAGCGACAGGCGGGCGATTTCTGTTTCGGGCACGAAAAAGCGGATGCGGACATTTTCGGGTGGCAGGAGGGCGACGATAGGGCGGCCGGCGGGCACGACTTCGCCTGTGCGGTAATAGAGCGTCTCGATGCTGCCGGCGGCCGGAGCCGAAATCGAGCGGCGGGCAAGCGCTGCCTGCGCCGAGGCGAGATCGGCCCTGGCGGCGGCGACGGATTCTTCTGCCTGGCGCAGCGCCTCGTCGCGGGCGGGAAGGGCGGCGAGGATGATCTGGCTGCGGACATTCTCGAGGGCAGCGCGGTTGGCGGCCTCGGTGGCGGTCGCGGTATCGAGATTGGCACGGGTCGCGGTGCCGCGCTCGACGAGGACCCGGGTACGGTCGAGATCCTGTTCGGCGAGCTCCAGCCGGGCGGAGGCTTCGCGTTCCGAGGCGCGCAGCACGTCGATCTCCTGGGGGCGTTTCTGGGCGGCTTGCGCCAGATCCAGTTCCGCCCGGGAGCGGGCAAGTGCGGCGCGGGCCGCGGCGACGGCGGCCTCTTCGCTTGAGGAGTCGAGCCTGAAGAGCGGCGCGCCGGCTTGGATCGTCGCACCTTCGGCGATATCCACCTGGGTGAGCCGGCCGGCACTTTCGGCACCGATGAACAGCGTGTCGGCTTCGACCCAGCCCTGGTAGGGGCGCGGCGGCTTGTCGGCGAAGAGGAAGGGCAGGGCAGCCAGCGCGGCGCCCGCCAGAATGGCGATGATGAGGATGCGTTTCACTTCGCACCTCCTTCCGGCACGAACAGGGTTTCGAGGAAGGCATCGAAAAGATTTTGCGTGTCGAGATGTTCGTAGGCCTCGAACAGCGTCGTCCAGACGATCGACAACAGCGCCGGGGCGATGACGATCTGCGGCACGTCGGCGATAGCCGGATTGCGCAGCTCGCCGCGGGCGGCCGCGCGTTTCAGGAGGATGCGCAGCACGCCAAGACCCTTGGAGATGATGTCGCGGTGGTAAAATTCGGTGACGGAAGGAAACATCGGACCTTCGGCGAGGATCAGCCGCAGCAGGTGGCGGCGGTCGGTCTCCAGAACCTCGCGCTTGAAGAGGGTATAGAACATCGAGATGGCGAAACGCGGCGGGATCGCCTCGTTGGTTACCAGCCCTTCGATCTGACCCAGGATCGGCGTGGCGATGCCTGAGACGAGCTCGGTGAACAGCGACTCCTTGTCCGGAAAATGCAGGTAGACGGTGCCCTTGGCGATGCCGGCACGGGCCGCGACATCCTCCATGCGGGTGGCGGCGAACCCGCGCTCGGAAAAGCAGGCGAAGGCGGCGGCCAGGATTTCGACCCGGCGCTGCTGCGGATCGCGTTTCTCTCTTTTCCTCTCGGCCACCGTGTATCCTCCAGTTATGACTGACTGGTCGGTCATTAACATTCGGCTGCGAAAATTGCAAGCAGTTTTGGGAAAAATGAAGAGAGGAGTTGGCGCGTGACGAACATTGTCGGGCGGTTTTTCGGTGGGGTTCGGCGACGCGGACGTTCCGGATGAACCTCACGAAGACGTTGGATGCATCCGGCTGGTTCGACCCCCATATAAACCAAACGGGACCCTTGAAGCTGCATAAGCCGCAAACGCGTGCTAAGTTAAGGGTGACGAGGGTGATTGTAGGAGTCGCAGTAGATGTCGCAGAATTCCGAAGGTGTTGTGCCGGCCTTCGAACTTTCCCTGGGTGGTCAGCTCCGCATGATGGGCAAGGCATTCTGGGATGCGCCGGTGCGCAATCGCGTCGTTGTGCTGACTGCGGCATTGCTCGTCGTCATCTTCGCAACGACCTATGCGACTTACCGGCTGAACGAGTGGAACGGGCCGTTCTACGACGCGCTGGAACGGCGCGACATGCCGGAATTTCTGAACCAGCTTGTCGTGTTTGGCATTATCGCCTTTTCGCTGACGCTCTTGAACGTCATCCAGCAGTGGCTGAACCAGATCACCGCCCTGCGGATGCGCGAGGGGTTGGCACGCGACCTCGCCGATGTCTGGCTGAAGCCTGGCCGGGCCCTCAAGCTCACCGGGGCCGGCGCGATCGCCAGCAACCCCGACCAGCGGCTGCACGAGGACACGCGCATCCTGGCGGAAAACACCACGGCGCTGGCGATCGGGCTCGTCAACTCGACGATCCTGCTCGCAAGCTTCATCGGCGTGCTCTGGGCGATTTCGTCGGATTTCGTCTTCCATTTCGGCGGCCGCACCATTTCGATCCCCGGTTACATGGTTTGGACGACCATCCTCTATGCGCTGCTGGGCTCTGTGCTCAGTAACGTGGTCGGCAACCTGCTGCCGCGGCTGAACGCCGAGCGTTATGCCCGGGAAGCGGACCTGCGCGCAGCCCTGGTGCGCGCCAACGAGAACCTGAAGCCGATCGCGCTGGCGCGCGGCGAGGCGAACGAGCTCACCCGTGTGCATTTCGCGATCGACGGGGTGCTGGGCATGCTGCGAAAGCTCGCCTGGGCGCTCGCCAATCTCACCTGGGTGTCGGCGGGGTTCGGCTGGCTGGCGCTGGTGGCGCCGATCATCATCGCCTCGCCGATGTATTTTTCCGGCGAGCTTTCCTTCGGCGGGCTGATGATGGCGGTCGGCGCCTTCAACCAGGTCAACCAGGCGCTTCGCTGGTATGTGGTCAATTTCGGCGTCATCGCCGACTGGCGGGCGACGCTGAACCGCGTCTCTTCCTTCCGCCACGCATTGCTGACCATGGATAGTCTGGCCAAGGAGGGCGAGGTGATCGCCTATCGCGAAGCGCCGGCCGGCGAGGGCATCAGCCTTTGCGGCGTCATGGTCTATGGCGCGCCCGAGCAGGGCGCGGCGGGACACGGGGTGCGCGTGGTAGAGGGCGATTGCGGCATCAAGCCGGGCGAGAAGGTGATGATCAACGGCGATCCGGGCGCCGACCGGCATCTGTTCTTCCAGGCGCTGGCTGGCATCTGGCCCTGGGGCCGCGGCGAGATCGGTCTGCCGCCGGTGGACAGCATGATCCTGATGCCGCAGGACGGATACCTGCCGACGGCGACGCTGCGCGAGGTGATGACCTCTCCCGCCGGGCTGAACGGCGCCGATGACAAGGCGCTGGCACAAGCCCTCGAAAAGGTCGGGCTTGGTCGTCTCGTAGGCAGGCTGGACGAGGTGGAGCGCTGGGACCGGCTGCTCGACAAGGACGAGGAGGCAGCGCTCGCGATCGCCAACGCGATGCTGCGCAAGCCGGACTGGCTGATCATGGACGACGTGCTGGAAGGCTTGGAGCCGGAAACCCAGGAGCGGCTGCTGAACGTGCTCAGCCGTCTCGACGGCGTGACGCTCATCTATATCGGCCGTTCGGAAGAGTTCCGGGCCAAATTCTCGCCGCGCCTCTTCCACCTCTCGCCGCTTCACGCGCATGCGAAGAAGAAGAAGGAAGATGCGTGAAATGAGCAGGCATATGGCTCCGGCCAAGACGGGGCAATGCGTCGTCTGCGGCCGCACGTTTCCGCTGTCGAAAATGCACAGGACCGGATATCTGCGCCCGCATCTTGCCGAGATGATCGTCGAGGAAGTGAAGGACTGCGATGAGAACAGCCTGATCTGCGACGAAGACCTTGCCCGTTTCCGCCGCCGTTACGTGGAAAAGCTGCTCGACGAGGAGCGCGGCGAGCTTTCCGACCTCGACAGACGCGTGCTCGACAGCTTCGAGAAGGGTGCCTCGACGGTGCAGAAGAGCGCTGCCAGCCTGCTCGAACGCAACCCCACCTTCGGCGAGCGGGTGGCCGACAAGGTCGCCTCGTTCGGCGGTTCCTGGACGTTCATCCTGAGCTTCCTCGGCGTGCTGGTCGTCTGGATGGGGATCAATGTCGTCGGCCTGTTCTCCCAGCCTTTCGACCCCTATCCGTTCATCCTGCTCAACCTGGTGCTCTCCTGCCTTGCGGCGCTGCAGGCGCCGGTCATCATGATGAGCCAGCGGCGGCAGGAGGAGAAGGACCGGCGGCGCTCCGAGAACGACTACATGATCAACCTGCGCGCCGAGCTCGAAATCCGTCAGCTCCACGAAAAGATTGATCACCAGATGGCACATCAATGGGAGCGTCTGGCGGAAATGCAGCAGATCCAGATCGAGCTTCTGGAACGCCGCGGCGGCGGGCGGAGCCCGAGCTAGGCCGGAAATACCGAATGTCCGAGACAGGCCGCCGTCCAGCGCTGCTATTTCAAGGGCAGGAACAGTTCCACGACGACATCATGGACCTGCGCGCCTGGGAAGAGGGAGAAGTGCCGCTGGCAATAGATGGGGAAGTCGCGTGCATCCTCCCCACTGGCCGGAAGCCAATCCCGATAAAGAAAGAGCGCGGCGGGTTCTAAATTGTGGGTATCGTGGAAGACGCGCAGGACCGCACAGCGCCCGCCGGGAATCACGCCTGGTTTCATCTGAGCATCATCGGGCGCAATCGGCAGGTCAGTCCCGACACACAGGTCCATGCTATAATCGGCCGGGATCGCAGGCGTCCTCTCAGAACGGAAGACGTTGAAGGTCGGGCTCGTCTCAGGCGATAAGCCGGCCGCCTTGCGCCAGGCAATGAAGCGCTCGATGGTATCGCCGAGTGTTGCCCGGTCGCCCCGATGCTCCATGATCGCCACCGGCGTCGGGGGGACATCGCGGATAGTCACGTCGTCGTGGGTATAGGTAATCTGCATGAGCTTGCTCCTCGCATTGTTCAAAGGCCCGAAGGCCGCAAGCCACGGTGCCCAGTCGGGCGACTTCCGGAATGATGAAGGCGATTGGCCAAGCCTTTGCCGAAAGGCGCGGGCAAAGGCGTCGGGTGCATCGTAACCGGCATCCATCGCTACGTCCGTGACACTTGGAGCGTCCTTCGAAGCCAGCCGGTGCGAAGCATGCTTCAAACGGGCAAGCTGGACATAGCGATGTACGGACACCCCGAAGGTGGACGCGAACTGCCGGTGGAAATGGTATTTCGAGAACGCCGCAACTCCGCTCAACGCGTCCAGGCCCAGATCATCGTCCAGGTGCTGGTCGATATGGTCCAGCACCCGCTGCATTCGGGCATGGTAGTTTTCAAGTGGCGCCTTCATAGTCTTCCTCCGTGGCGACACCATCTACGCCCTTTCAAATATGACGCGCTCGACCGATCTTGCGGTTTGGCATGGATCAGGAGGTGCCTGCCAGCGACGGCGGAAGGGGAGGTGGCAAACCCTAACGCGAGTTTGGCGGAATTCCCCGGCTTTTTGAATGTTTGCTCCACCCATTCTTAAAGGGCTGCGTGCTAAACGGGTTTTCGCCGCTGGTAGAAGCATCTGCGGTCCCCATTTCTTAAGGATTCACAGATGAAAAAAGCTCTCCTGATTGCCATGCTCGTCATGGCCGCTCCCATGCTGGCCGAGGCGAAAACACTCAAGTTCCCGAGCGATGCTCCGATCGCCAGCATCAAGATCCCCGACAGCTGGAACCCGAAGGAAACCGACACCGGCGTCGATGCTACGTCCAGCGACGACGCCGTCTATCTTTCCGCCGATGTCGCGGAGCTGAAGTCGATGGACAAGACCGTTACGGACGCCATCGATTTCCTGAAGGAGGTTGGCGTCACCGTCGATCCCAAGACGCTGAAGGAAACTCCGGTCGAGGAGTTCAACGGCATGCAGATGACCACGCTCGATTGGGACGGCAAGGACGAGAGCGGCCCGGTAAGCGTCGGGCTTGCGCTGATCCAGACGTCGCCGACCAAGGGCCTCGTCGTCACCTATTGGGGAACCAAGGGCGACGAGGAAAAGCACCAGAAGGAACTGGTCGACATCCTGTTGTCGATCAAGCCGATCGGTAAGTGATACGGACAAGCGGCGGCGATTGTTTCGCCGCCGCTTTCAGTTTCGTTGAACTGAACGGGCGAAAAAATCAGCCGATGAAATCGTGGATGATGCGGGCGACCTCGTCCGGCATTTCGAGCTGCAGCATGTGGCTGCTCGGCACTTCCATGGATGCCCAGGACGGATCGGCGCCAACCCTAGCGTAGATGCCGGAAAAGATCTTCGACTGGTCGATATTGGCCGAGACGTAAAGCCTTTTCGTGATCTTCCGATAATCACCCGACAGCTTGATCTTCTGGATCATCGTCGCGAACGGCTGCGGCGAGCGGCTGGCCATGTAGTGGCGCAGATGTTCCGGCACGCGGGTCGCGTGACGGGCAGGCGGCGGCACCGCAACGCCGCCGAGTTCGCCGGCCATGGCGAGGTTGGCCATCGCCACTTCCGGGCCGAGCAGATCGAGCGCCGACTGGCCGTTTTCCGGCAGGAAAGCGTCGAGATAGGTCAGCGTGCGGATGCGGGCCGCGAAACGATCGGCGACGCCCGTAATCACCATGCCGCCATAGGAATGGCCGACGAGGTCGAATTCCTCCAGGCCCTCCGCTTCGACAAGGCCGCAGACATCGCCGATATGGGTGTCGAGATTGATGGCGCCCGAAAAGAGGTGAGTGCGTTCACCGAGCCCGGTGAGGCTCGGCACGAAAACCTGGTGACCCATGCCCCGCAGAATATCGGCAACCGGCGTCCAGCTCGCGCTCGAACCCCAGGCACCCTGCACCAGAACGATTTTGCGACTAACCATTCATCCCCTCCCGTCTGAACGATGCCGGTTGTTTCCCATCCGGGTCGGGTGGAGTCAATGCGACAGGCGAGGGGACAGGCGGCCCTGTATCTCGCTGGTCGTCACCTTTTGGAATCGCTTAGTTACCGCCACATGCCACGCATGCGGGCGGTGACGTCGATGCGGACCTGGTGGCGGGCCTGGCGTTCGGCGTCGGTCATCTGGGCGACGACCGGCCAGGCGGCGGTTTCGAAGAATTGCAGCAAGGTCGCCGGGATGAAGCGGGTGCGGGCGGCATAGACGTGGCGGTCGCCCTGCGAGGCCTGGCCGTGCACGAAGAAACGCTGCGGCGTCATCAGGTGCAGGTGGTCCTTCGCCCGCGTCATCGCGACGTAGAGGAGGCGGCGTTCCTCCTCGATCTCGGCGGTGGAGCCGACGCCGAGGTCGGAGGGGATGCAGCCATCGACGCAGTTTAACAGGAACACCGAGCGCCATTCCTGGCCCTTGGAGGAATGGATGGTCGAGAGGATGAGATAATCTTCGTCGAGCAGAGGCGTGCCGGATTCGGCGCTGGTCGCATCCGGCGGGTCGAGGGTCAGTTCGGTGAGGAACCGTTCGCGGGAGGCATAACCCGAGGCGATCTGTTCGAGCTGCAGCAGGTCGGCCTTGCGGGTCTCGGCGTCCTCGTGGATGCGGATGAGATGCGGCTCGTACCATTGGCGGGCAAGGCCGATCTCGGACGGCCAGCCTTGGCCCCTGCGGATGGCGGCGAGCATGTCGACAAAGGCCGGCCAGTCGACACCGGAACGCGGCGGGGCCGGGATTTCCTGGAGGGCTGCGAGCGGTTCGGGATCGGCGGCGATCGCATCGAGGATTTTTCCGGCCGTCTGCGGGCCGATGCCGGGGATCAGCTGCATCAGCCGGAAGCCGGCGACGCGGTCGCGCGGGTTCTGGGCGAAACGCAGCGCCGCCAGCAGGTCCTTGACATGGGCGCTGTCGAGGAATTTCAGGCCGCCGAACTTCACGAAGGGGATGTTGCGGCGGGTGAGCTCGACTTCGAGTGGGCCGGAATGGTGGGACGCGCGGAACAGCACGGCCTGGCTCTTCAGCGTCATGCCGGTTTCGCGGTTTTCGAGGATCTTTTCGACGATGTAATTGGCCTGCTCGGTCTCGTCCTTGACGGCGACGAGGCGGGGGCGCTCCTCCGACTGGCGCTCGGTCCAGAGGTTCTTGGTAAAGCGCTCGCGGGCAAGATCGATGACGCCGTTGGCGGCGGCCAGAATCGTATTGGTCGAGCGGTAGTTGCGGTCGAGCGTGACGATATTGGCCGGCGGATCGAACGTGTTCGGGAAATCGAGGATGTTGCGGATCGTCGCGGCGCGAAAGGAATAGATCGACTGGGCGTCGTCACCCACCACGGTCAGGCCGATGCCGCCGGGCTTCATCGCCATCAGGATCGACGATTGCAGGCGATTGGTGTCCTGGTATTCGTCGACGAGGACATGATCGAAACGGCCGCCGACATCCTGCGCAATCGCCGGCTCGCTCATCATCTGCGCCCAGTAGAGCAGTAGGTCGTCGTAATCCAGCACGTTCTGGGCCTGCTTGGCCTCGACATAGGAGGCGAACAGTTCGCGCAGCTGCGGTTCCCAGGCGGAGCACCAGGGGAAATTAAGTTTCAGCACCTCGTCGAGCGGCGTTTCAGAATTCACCGCACGGGAATAGATCTGCAGACAGGTGCCTTTGGTGGGAAACCGGTTCTCGGTCTTCGAGAAGCCGAGTTCGTGGCGCACCAGGTTCATCAGGTCGGCGGAATCTTCGCGGTCGTGGATGGTGAAGTCATGGTCGAGGCCGATCTGTTCGGCGTAGAGGCGTAGCAGCCGGGCGCCGATGCCGTGAAAGGTGCCGGCCCAGGCGAGCGCATCGGTCATGATGCCGGCATTTGCGCCCAGAACCTGCGCACAGATGCGCTCGACGCGGCGGCCCATTTCCGAAGCCGCGCGGCGGGAAAAGGTCATCAGCAGGATGCGGCGTGGATCGGCGCCCGAGACGATCAGGTGCGCGACACGATGGGCAAGCGTGTTGGTCTTGCCGGAACCGGCGCCGGCGATGACCAGCAAAGGCCCGGCCGGACCGCCTTTGGGCACGTCCGAGCCGTGCTCGACCGCACGCCTTTGCGCATCATTCAGCTTTTCCAGATAAGCAACAGCCATGCCCGTTCCCGATGTGTTCGAATTAGCCATAGCTGATTCGTGGGCCTGCGCGGAAATCCGCTTCGGCACTTCTGCGGCAAGTCGCTAACTTGCCCGCGGGCCGGAAGATTGCGACGATGCGGCCGGCGGCAATTTCCGCCCAAGTACAATTTGCACACCACGGCCCGGTGCCGCGATCAATTCGCGTCTCCTGCTGTATCTGTTTGTATTTAAAACGTAAATCACGCCTTTGTTACGCCTGTCGTGGAAATAAACTTGACCACAAATCTCTGCTTTGGTTATGACGGGCTCGTCAAATTCCTGACTCTCTTGCGGAGGCGATCTTGAAAGCTTCATTCACCTTGGCCGCGGGCGCTGCCCTGGCTTTTTCCGTTCTGTCCCTATCGTCGCCGGCTTCGGCGCAGGTGGCCGACAGTCTCACCATCTATAACGCCCAGCACGAAGGGCTGACCAAGGAATGGGTGAAGGCCTTTACGGAAGAGACCGGCATCGCGGTCACCATCCGCCAGGGCAGCGACCTCGAAATCGCCAACCAGATCGTCCAGGAAGGCGCCAATTCGCCGGCCGACGTGTTCCTCACCGAAAATTCGCCGGCCATGGTGCTGGTCGACGGCAAGGGCCTTTTCGCGCCGGTCGACAAGGCGACCCTCGACCAGGTTCTGCCGGGTTTCCATCCAGCCAACGGCAACTGGGTCGGCATCGCTGCCCGCTCGACGGTTTTTGTCTATGACAAGACCAAGCTGACGGAAGACAAGCTGCCGAAGTCGATGCTCGACCTTGCCAAGCCGGAATGGAAGGGCCGCTGGACGGCATCTCCGTCGGGCGCTGATTTCCAGGCGATCGTCGGTGCGCTGCTGCAGCTCAAGGGCGAAGAAGCGACCGCTGCCTGGCTGAAGGGCATGAAGGAAAATGCGACCCCGATCCGCGGCAACTCGACTGCCATGAAGGCGGTCAATGCCGGCCAGTTCGAAGGCGCGCTGATCTATCACTACTACTATTTCGGCGACGTCGCGAAGACCGGCGAGAACACCAAGAACATCGGCATGCATTATTTCAAGAACCAGGATCCGGGCGCTTTCGTGTCAATCTCAGGCGGCGGCATCCTCGCCTCCTCCAAGCACAAGGAACAGGCGCAGACCTTCCTGAAGTGGGTCACCGGCAAGGGCGGCCAGAAGATCTTGCGCGACGGTCCCGCCTTTGAATACGCCGTTGGCAAGGGCGAGGCTTCCAACAAGATGCTGACCCCGATCGCCGACTTGGCAGCCCCGAAGGTCGAGCCTTCGACCCTCAACAACGCCAAGGTCACCGACATGATGACCGCCGCCGGCCTGCTCTAAAAAGCGGCCGATAACAGTTGCACGGAGACATCGCAGGGCGTACCTGCGATGTCTCGTATTTTCGGACCGGCAATGACTTCCACCACAGATACCAGGATCTCCATCGCGCCGCGACACCGCCTGCCGGCGGCGTCGTCCTGGACGCTGACGATCGCGGTCGTGGTGGCCTTGCTGGCGCTCCTGCCGCTCGGCTTCGTGCTGTGGGCAACGGTGGTGACCGGTTGGGAGATGGCCTCGCAGCTGATCTTCCGCTCGCGGGTCGGCGATCTGCTGGCCAATACGGTCCTGCTCGTCGTCTTCACCATCCCCATCTGCGCCGTGCTCGGCGTCGCGCTCGCCTGGCTGACGGAACGCAGCGACCTGCCGGGCGCGCGGTTCTGGTCCTGGCTCTGCGTCACGCCGCTTGCCGTGCCCGCCTTCGTGCATTCCTATGCCTGGATCGGGATGTGGCCCGGTTTCAACGGCCTTCCCGCCGGTGTTGCGATCTCGGTCGTCGCTTACTTCCCCTTTCTCTATCTTCCGCTTTCCGCCGCCTTCCGGCTTCTCGATCCGGCTCTGGAGGATCAGGCGGCCTCGCTGGGGCTGGCGCCCTTCGCCGTCTTCCGGCGCGTCGTGCTGCCGCAGCTCCGGCTTGCTCTTTGCGGCGGCGCGCTGCTGATCGGCCTGCATCTGCTGGCCGAATACGGGCTGTTTGCGATGATCCGCTTCGATACGTTCACGACCGCCATTCTCGACCAGTTCCAATCGACCTATAACGGTGTCGCCGCCTATATGCTGGCGCTGGTGCTGGTGCTCTGCTGTTTCGTGCTGCTCGGCCTCGAAGCTTCGCTGCGCGGCCACAGCCGCTATGCGCGGCTCGGATCAGGCGTCGCCCGCCGGCCGAAGATCGCCCGGCTCGGCAAATGGAAATACGTCGCCCTCCTTCTGCCGGCTGCGACCGCCGCCTTTGCGCTCGGCATTCCGGTGCTGACGCTCGGTCGCTGGCTGATCGCCGGTGGTGCCGGCGTGTGGCGGATCGACGAGGTCGGGCTGGCGCTGTGGCAGACGCTGGTCATCTGCCTGGTCGGCGGGCTTGCGACGACCGCCGCCGCCGTGCCGATCGCCTGGCTCTCCGTGCGCCGGCCGACCCGCGCCAGCCGCTTCCTCGAAGGCTGCTATTATCTCGCGAGCTCGATGCCGGGCGTCGTTGTGGCGCTGGCGCTCGTCACCATCACCGTGCGGGCCATGCTGCCGCTCTACCAGAGCGTTGCCACCATCGTGCTTGCCTATGTGGTGATGTTTCTGCCGCGGGCGCTGGTGAGCCTGCGGGCCAGCATTGCGCAGGTGCCGGTCGAGATCGAACAGGCAGCCGCGAGTCTTGGCCGGTCGCCGGGCAACGCGCTGCTTGCGACGACGATCCGGCTTGCCGCACCGGGGGCTGCGGCCGGCGTTGCGCTTTCGTCGCTCGGCATCATGAACGAGCTCACCGCCACCCAGATGCTGGCGCCGAACGGCACCCGTACGCTCGCCATGGCCTTCTGGGCGCTGACCGGCGAGATCGATTATGCCGGTGCCGCGCCTTATGCGGTGCTGATGGTCGCCTTCTCGCTGCCGCTCACCTTTCTTCTCCATCACCAATCGAAAAAGATCGCCGGGCGATGACGCTGCTTACCCTGACCTCCCTGCGCAAACAGTATGGCTCCGTCGCAGCCCTCGACGGGATCGACCTGTCGGTGACAGCCGGCAGCCGCACGGCGATCGTCGGTCCGTCCGGATGCGGCAAGACCACGCTTCTGCGCCTGGTCGCCGGCTTCGATGCCCCGGATGAAGGCCGCATCGTGTTCGGCGGCCAGACGCTCGCCGACGGCTCGTCCCAGGTGCCGGCGCACAAGCGCGGCATCGGCATTGTGGCGCAGGACGGCTGCCTGTTTCCGCATCTGACGATCCGGCAGAATATCGGTTTCGGGCTGGAGGCGGAGGCCTCGGTCAAGAATGCTCGCATCGCAGAGCTGATGGACATGGTCGGGCTCGACGCGGCCATGCTCTCCCGCAAGCCGGACCAGCTCTCAGGCGGCCAGCAGCAGCGCGTGGCGCTTGCGAGGGCCTTGGCACGCAAGCCGAGGCTGATGCTGCTCGACGAGCCCTTCTCGGCGCTGGATACGGGTCTGAGAGCTGCGACCCGCAAGGCAGTGACCGACGTGCTGACGGCCGCCGGCATCACCACGCTTCTGGTGACCCACGACCAGGGCGAGGCGCTCGCCTTTGCCGACCAGGTGGCCGTGATGCGGGCGGGGAAATTTGCGCAGGTCGGCTCTCCGCGCGAGGTCTATTCAAGGCCCGTCGATGCGGCGACGGCAGCTTTCCTCGGCGAGGCGATCGTGATGCCGGCGGATATTGCCGACGGACAGGCAAAAAGCCCACTGGGCGTGCTGGCGGTCGACGATGCCGCCTATCGCGGCAAGGTGCAGATCATGCTGCGGCCGGAACAGGTCACGGTCAGCCAAGCCGGTGGACACAATGGCGGCGAGGGGGCTTCAGGCACGATCGCCGAGATCAATTTCTGCGGCCCGACCTCGGATGTCCGGATCAGGCTTGGCAGCGATCCGCAAGGCTTCTCCTTCCGGCTCGACATTCCGAGCCGCGAGACGCTTGTCGTCGGCGACCGGGTGACGATCGGCGTGGCCGGAGCCGCCCACGTCCTGCGCTGATTGGGAACCCTGGAACATTTCTTCGCGTTATCGGACCATCAACGTGAAGGAAACAATTCCATGCTGAAATGGGCTCTCATCTTTCTGGTCATCTCGCTGATTTCCGGTTTCCTCGGTTTTTCGGGCATTTCCGCCGCGACGGCAGGGATCGCGAAAATCCTGTTCTTCATCTTCCTTGTCGTTTTCCTGATTTTCGTCGTGCTCGCGTTCGCGGCCGGCAATGCGATTCTCTGATTCGCTGACATCGTCGGGGCGTCAAGCGCGAGGAACCGTGCCCCGGAAACAAAAAAGCCCCGCCGAAGGTCGGGCGGGGCAAATTGGGGAAAATCCGCATCAAGGACGCGGTAGGTCGCATCTGGCATATTCGATGTCGTGTTGCGAGGCTGGTTGGGGCCGATTCGGTACGCTCCGGCGAAAAAAGAGACCGGTCTCGAAACGGCGGCAACTGTTCTGCGCAGATGCGCAGGTCAAGGGCGCGACGGATGTTTCTGGGCGAACACGAGCAGCTTCCAGATTACCGGTCCGAGGACCGTGTGCTCGTGGTGGATCTGCGGGATGGCCGCGTCCTTGTGTACGACGATTTCGTCGCCGCAGGTCTTGCACCGGTAGATGCCGGCATTCGGCACCTTCTGCCCCGGCATCCAATCCTTCTCGAAGGCCGGTGCTTTCGTCTGGATGAGATGCTCCGAATTCTTGAACTGCGCCATCTAGACCTCCTTGATGTCGTAACACCATAACAGCCGCAGATGACCAAATCGCCAGCAAGGCTGGTGAAGGATTTCGGGCACAAGTGCGCCGTTTTGGAACGAACAGATTAAGGGAAGGACCAGAAACGAAGAAATCCGCCGAAGCGGATTTCTTAACGTTTTGAACTGGATGGTGGGCGTGACAGGGATTGAACCTGTGACCCCTACGATGTCAACGTAGTGCTCTCCCGCTGAGCTACACGCCCATCCGTGGCGGCGCATAGACCATAGACTGGTCGGGCCGTCAACAGGTTTTTGCCATGAAATGCGAAGGTTTTTTGAAGGCCTTGCAGATCAGGGCTTTCGGGGCCTCAGGCCGCCAGAAGCTTGTTCACTTCGTCCACCAGATCGCGCAGGTGGAAGGGCTTCGACAGCACCTTGGCATCCTTCGGAGCCTTGGAATCGGAGTTCAACGCGACGGCCGCAAAGCCGGTGATGAACATCACCTTCAGGTCCGGGTCGAGTTCGGTCGCCCGGCGGGCGAGTTCGATCCCGTCCATTTCCGGCATGACGATGTCAGTCAGGAGCAGCGAGAAGGGCTCTTCGCGCAGGCGATCATAGGCGCTGGCGCCGTTGTCGAAGGACGCAACCTTGTAGCCCGCCTTTTCAAGCGCCTTGACCAGGAAACGACGCATGTCGTTATCGTCTTCGGCGAGAAGGATTTTCTGAATCATCTCCAGGACCGTTATCCAATGCAAATTTTTAGAGTTGTCGGTATCTCTTACACTGCCTACACGCGGTAAACATCCGTTTAATGAGGGTACAAGAGGATTTGGTAGGGTATAGATAGTATGGACTTCGCCTCGGGCAACTGGCAACATGAGTTCCTGAACAAGTTCGCGACATGGTAAAGGCAGGATGGATTGCAACGCGGGTGATTTTGAACACTTCGAAGTGAGGGAGCCCGCCACGCAGACTATCCCCTTCGTCTTCAATTCGCCTCACAGCGGCAGCTTCTACCCGCCCGAATTTCTCGCCGAGAGCGACCTCGATTCGCTCGCCATCCGCCGCTCCGCAGACCACTATGTCGACGAGCTTTTCGCCGATGCGCCGGAACTCGGTGCGCCGCTGCTTCTCGCCCATTTCCCGCGCGCCTATCTCGACGTCAACCGCGAGCCCTACGAGCTCGATCCGCGCATGTTCGACGGGCCTTTGCCGCCTTTCGTCAATATCGGCTCGATGCGGGTCGCAGGCGGGCTCGGGACGATCCCCCGGATCGTCGCGGAAAACATGGAAATCTATCGCCGCCGGCTGCCGGTCAACGAGGCGATGTCGCGGATCGAAACGATCTACAAGCCTTATCACGCCTGCCTTCGCAAGCTGATCGCCCGCACCCATGCCCGCTTCGGGCTCGCCATCCTGATCGACTGCCATTCGATGCCGGGCAATATCCGGCTCTCCGGCTCGGACGTGCGGCCCGACTTCATCATCGGCGACCGCTACGGCACCAGCGCCTCGGCCGAGCTTTCGCGGGCGGCGATGCAGTTCCTCGACGGCATGGGTTTTTCCGCCGTGCGCAACAAGCCCTATGCCGGCGGCTTCATTACCGAGCACTACGGACGGCCGGTGCGCGGCCTGCACGCGCTGCAGATCGAGATCAACCGCGCGCTCTACGTGGACGAGATGACGCTTGCCAGGCGGCCGGAGTTCCCGATGGTCGCGGCCGCCCTTTCCACCTTCATGCGACAGATGGCGGATTTCGTCGTCGATTTCGCCGGCGACAGCGCGCTGGCGGCAGAATAGACCTTCAAGTTTTCCACAGGTTTGATCTTTTACCGGCCCGTTGGCAGGCTCGCCAGCTTGATCGCGGGCAAAAAAAACCGCGCTTGTGGGCGCGGCTAAGTCTAGGGAGGAAACACCCAAGGAGGGTATTTACAGTCAAAGACTGTGCAATGAACCTACGAGTGCACTGCACAAATGTCAAGCAACTTTTTTGACTGATTAAATATGCGCCATTTTTAGGCGGTTTGATGAGTTTTTCGGCGCGGGTGGCGTATTTTTTGATTTTCTGCGCCCGGCCACGCGATTCCGGTTTTCAGTTTCAGGCGAGTATCCTAGAAGAGATCACCTCTTCCTCAGCGGATCTCCCCATGCTCCCCGATCGCGATTTCTTCGATGCGCTTGCCGCCGCCGCCAAGGCCGAGACCCTGCCGCGCTTCCGAACCGGACTGTCCGTGGTCAACAAGATGATGGGCGGGTTCGACCCGGTGACCGAAGGCGACCGCGCCGCCGAGACGGCGATCCGGTCGCTGATCGCCGAGCGCTTTCCGGAACACGGCATCCTCGGCGAGGAGCACGAGAATGTCGGCCTCGACCGCGAACATATCTGGGTGATCGATCCGATCGACGGTACGCGCGCCTTCATTTCCGGCCTGCCGGTCTGGGGTACGCTGATCGGCTTCCAGTCGAACGGCCGCGCCGCCATGGGGCTGATGGACCAGCCTTTTATCGGCGAGCGTTATTTCGCCGACGGCACCCGCGCCTGGTATTCCGGCCCGGACGGCGAGCGGCAGATTTCGGTGCGCGACTGCGGCAGCCTTGCCGACGCCACCCTGTTCACCACGTCGCCGCATATTTTCGGCGGCGAGGACCTGGCGAAATACCAGGCCGTCGAGGAAAGGGTGCGGCTGTTCCGTTATGGCTGCGATTGCTACGCCTATGTACTGCTCGCGTCCGGCCATATCGACCTCGTAGTCGAGAACAACCTGAAGCCCTACGACGTCGGCGCGCTGATCCCGATCATCGAGCAGGCGGGCGGCATCATCACCACCTGGGACGGCGGGCGCCCGGAAAACGGCGGCAATATTCTTGCGGCCGGGAGCAAGGCTGTGCATGCGGAAGCCATGAAGCTGCTTTCCGGCAAGTAGGTCACCGAGCGGGTCGCGGGATCAGGCGGCCGTCTCGGAAAGCCCGAAACCACCATCCTGGCCGGGCATAAATGCCTCGATCGCCGCGAGCCCCTGGGCGCGGTAGATATCCCTGTCGTGAAACAGTTCGTGGCGCGCGCCGTTGATGGTGATCAGCTGGCCGGCGCGGAAATTGCGCGACATCTCCTCCTGCGCCGCATAGGGGACGATGGCATCGAGAACCGGAGCGAGGATCAGGGTCGGGATTGTGATCCTGGTCAGATGCGACTGGGAGGACACCCGCCGCGCCGCCTTGAATGTCTCGTGCAGCCAGCGGGCCGTCGGCGGGCCTATCGTCAGCTCCGGATAGGCGGCAGCAATCTCGATGTTGCGGGCAAATCGCTTCGGGTCCGATGTCAGCGGGTTGCCCTCGAAGGGGCGGTTGCTGCGGTCGGTGCCCATCGAGACGCCGCCGAAGCCGGTCCAGCTTGCCAGACCGGCAAGCGAACGGATCAGCCCTTCCGGCACGCCCTGGCCCGAAAGCGCGATATAGGGGGCGGCAAGCGCCATCCGGTTGATGCGGTTAGAAAGGCGGGGGGCAGCCGAGAGCGCGATCAGGGCGCCGGTCGAGTGGGCGACCAGGAAGAAGGGCAGGCGGGCATCCGGCAGGACGATATGCTCGAGGAAGATCTCAAGATCTCGCTCGTAATCGGAAAAGCGGCGGACATGACCCTTGCGCGGATTTTTCTTCAGCCGCTGCGAGCCGCCCTGGCCGCGCAGGTCGAAGGTCGCGACCCACAGGCCCATGGCGTTCAGGTCCCGGATCGTCTCGAAATATTTCTCGATGCACTCATTGCGGCCCTGCACGAGCACGATGGTGCCGATCGCTGGCGACATCCCGGAGCGAAACAGGCCGTAGCGTAACCGGGTGCCGCGATGGCCGGTGAAATAGCCGGCCGTGTAATTGGCCGGAGCCGGATTGCCGGGCGTCGGATGGAGAATATCGTCGATGGAATCTGGCGCTTCGCTCATGCCGGCAGGGTCAGCCAGCGGCGGCGGGACGTCAAGGAAAAAGCGCGGCCGAAGAAATCGGAGGGGCTTGCACGCTGCCGGTCAAACATGTGTATTCAGCCGCATTTACAGATTTCCGGATGCCCGTCGATCCGCCCGAGCATGGAAGTGTGCGAGGAGGTGGGTTGGCGTCAGTCGACGTATAAGAGGGAGACAAGTCATGTATTACGCAATCCTTGCCTATCACCAGGAGGGAGTGGTCCAATCCTGGACCGAGGAGGAGGATCAGGCGCTGATGACCGAGCTGCTCGAGGTCAACGACCGTCTGGTTGCGCAGAAATCCCTGGGGCCGGCCGCGCGGCTTGGCCCGACGGAACAGGCCGTGACCTTGCGAGGCAAGGGCGAGGGCATGATCATCGACGGTCCGTTTGCCGAAACCAAGGAGCAACTGCTCGGCCTCTATGTGGTGGATTTTCCGGCGATCGACGGAGCCATTGCGGCGGCACGAGATCTGCGCCGGGCCAATCCGACGGCGGTCTACGAAATCAGGCCGATCCTGCTTTATCTGCCGGGTGCGACGCTGGAGACGCGGGGCGAGGCGTAGCGAGTTCTTCAGCGGGAAAAAGAAGCCGGAATCGCGGGTCTAGGGATACCTCAAGCGATTCCGGCAATTGATGACCGAAGCGAAGGGACGAATGGAGCTTCGATCGAGAGAGACAGTCTGCCTTCCACTGTCACTTCTATCAAAACGATCCTGAACCGACCCGAAACGGGCTGTTCATGTCAGGTTCACGCGCAAAACTGCGCCCCGAACCGGGCTCTTGAAGCCGCGGAAATCAATCCCCATCTGAACTCTGCGGGCGCCAAACGGGTCCGCTGAACGGGACCGCATCGCCAATGAAGGGATGCGCAAACCCAGATGAAAACCGCAACGTCGCTTCCCAAGGAGGACTCCATGCGTCACGTCGATTTTACCCCCCTTTATCGTTCCACCGTCGGTTTCGACCGTCTTTTCAACCTGCTCGACAATCGCGGGCCGGCCGACCAGACCCCGAGCTATCCGCCCTACAATATCGAGCGCACCGGCGAAAACACCTATCGCATCACCATGGCCGTTGCCGGTTTCGACGAAAAGGAACTGAGCCTCGAAGCCCATGCGAACGTGCTGACCGTCAAGGGTGAAAAGAGCGAGGACGAAACCGCTGCCGAACAGAGCGAATACCTCTATCGCGGCATCGCCAAGCGCGCCTTCGAGCGCCGCTTCCAGCTCGCCGATCATGTCGAAGTGCAGTCCGCTTCGCTGAAGAACGGCCTGCTCCATATCGACCTGCTCCGGAATATTCCGGAAGCCATGAAGCCCCGTCGCATCGCGATTGCCGCAGACGCAGTCGCTCCGAAGACGATCGAGGCTCAGGTCACCCCGCAGCAGGTCAACTAACCCGCTGCCGGGCACCCGGCCGATATATTCGAGCAAGCCCAATGCGGCCCTTCCTCTTGGGGGAAGGGCCCGTTTTTCGTTTTTTTTTGGGAGTTATTTGACCTCTTGGCTCTAGGTCTCTATTGTATCGACAATGTATCTACTTGGAGCGACCCATGCGCGTGACCGTCAAGAAATGGGGTAACAGCGCCTCCGTGCGCATTCCCGCCGCCGTCATGGAGGCAGCGCAGCTTCAGATCGACACGGTCGTGGATGTGTCGGAGGAAAACGGGCGGATCATCATCGAGCCGGTGCGGGACGCGGAATTCGATCTCGACCAACTCATTGCGGGGATGACACCCGAAAACCTTCACGAGGAAATCGATTTTGGAGGGCCTGTCGGCAAGGAAGCTCTATGATGGCTGCTTCCTATGTTCCAGAGGCCGGGGATGTCGTCTGGCTGGAATTTTCTCCACAGGCGGGACATGAGCAGGCCGGGCGCCGGCCTGCGGTCGTGTTGAGTCCTCAGAGCTACAATCGCTTCGGCTTGATGCTGTGCTGCCCTATGACCACCAAGCGGAAGGGATATCCTTTCGAAGTGGCGATCGGCGACGACGGAGACAGCACGGTCCTTGCCGACCAGGTGAAGAGCCTCGACTGGAAGGCGCGCAATGCGCAGCGGAAGGGCCGGGTTTCAATCCGGGAGCTTTCCCAGATCAGGGCCAAAGCAGGTGCGCTGATCGGCAAGCCCTGATCAGCGCCACCGGCCCCTCAAGCCGCAGCCGGTGCCACCTCCGCATCCTTCTTTACCTTCAGGCGGTCGGCGTATTTCTGGGCGATGACGGCGCAGGCCATCAGCTGGATCTGGTGGAAGAGCATCAGCGGCAGGACGATGGCGCCGATCGACGAGGACTGGCCGGAGAAGATGGCATTGGCCATCGGCACGCCGCTTGCGAGCGACTTTTTCGAACCGCAGAAGGTGATGGTGATCTCGTCTTCCTTGTTGAAGCCGAGCGCCCGGCTGCCGAACATGGTGATGCAGATGACGACCGCCAGAAGCGCCATGTCGACGAGGATGACGACGCCGATATCGAGGGCCGAAAAGGTGTGCCACAGGCCTTCCATGACAGCTTCCGAGAAAGCGAGATAAACGACCATCAGGATCGAGCCGCGGTCGACGGGGGCGAGCATCTTCTTCTTCGAGCGGATCCAGTTGCCGATCCAGGGCTGCAGGATCTGGCCGACAATGAAGGGGGCGAGAAGCTGCAGCAGGATGCTTTCGAGCGCATCCCAGGAGAAACCGGCGTCACCGGTGGTCGAAAGCAGGATGCCGGCGAGAAGCGGCGTCAGGAACATGCCGAAGATGTTGGAGCCCGAAGCGGCGCAGATCGCCGCCGGCACGTTGCCGCCGGCGATCGAGGTAAATGCGATCGAGGACTGCACGGTCGAAGGGAGCACGCAGAGGAAGAGGATGCCGGCATAAAGCGGTGCCGCCAGGATATCTTCCGGAATAAATCCGATCATCAGCCCGAGAATGGGGAAGATCGCGAATGTCGTTAGCAGGATCGTTAGGTGCAGGCGCCAATGCAGGATGCCCGCCACCACGACATCGCGCGACAGGCGCGCGCCATGCAGGAAGAACAGGAGGCCGATGGCGATATCGGTGGCGACGTTGAACCAGTCGGCATAGACGCCGTGGATCGGCAGGACCGAGGCGAGGATGACGGTGCAGACGAGAAGGACCGTGAAGCGGTCCGGCAGAAAACGGCTCATGGGCGGATTCCTCGTTTTGAGGATTTACCCCTCCCTTATCATGAAGCAGAATTCAAACACTAACAGTTATCACGATATTGGATAGCCATGCTGAACCTTCATCATTTGAACAGCTTCGTCATGCTGCAGCAGACCGGCAGTTTTACCGAGGCGGCGGCCCGGCTGGGGATCGGCCAGTCGACCGTCACCCAGCATATCCAGCGGCTCGAAAAATCGCTCGGGCGCCGATTGGTGTTTCGCGATACCCACCAGGTGAAGCTGACAGCGGAAGGCGAGGCGCTGCTCGGCTATGCGCGCGGCATGCTGGACATGAACGGCAAGGTCGCCTCGCTGTTCGGGGAAAGCCGGTTGCGCGGACGGCTGCGGCTTGGAGTTTCGGAAGACGTGGTGGCGAGCCGGCTGACGTCGATCCTCGAAGATTTCATCCGGCTTTATCCGCTGGTCGACCTGGAACTGACCGTGGCTCTCTCGGCCGTGCTCTACCAGATGCAGGACATTGGCGATCTCGATCTAGTTCTGGCGAAGCGGCATATCGGCGAGACGCATGGGCGGCTGCTTTATCGCGAACCGCTGGTCTGGCTGGCGCGCGATCCGGACCATGTCCTGTCGCGCGGCGATGCGTTGCCGCTGATCGCATTTCCGCCGCCGAGCATTACGCGGCGTGTCGCCCAGGAAGCGCTCGACCGGGAAAAGATGGCCTGGCGGATCGTCTGCACCTGCGGCAGCCTGAGCGGGCTGACGGCCGCGGCGCGGGCCGGCATGGGCGTGCTCGTGCAGCCGCGCAGCATGGCGCCGGCGGGGCTCAAGGAAATCCCCGCGGACCGGCTACCGGTGCTGGAAGACGTGGAATTCGTTCTGGTCCCGCGGCGCGGCGCCGATGCCGCGCTGGTCGATGCGCTGTCGAGCCTGATCGTGGCGCAGATCGCGCCACAGCATCAAGTGTAGGTCGAGGCTTCAGCCGGCTTTGCAAATCGCCAAAAACTGGTCGATGTCCTCTTCGGTGGTGGCGAACGAGGTGACGAGGCGGATCAGGGTTTCGTCGTCCCTGACCGGCTCCGGCATGTTGGTCGGCACCGGCCAGCCGTAGAATTTTGCGCCCCTTGCTTCGGCGGCCTCCGCCGACGCCTTGTTGAGGACGGCGAAAACCTCGTTGGAGGTCGTATCCCAGGCAAGCCGCGTGCTGTTCAGCGAACCGATGCCGGCGCGCAGACGGTCGGCCATGCTGTTGGCGTGGCTTGCCATGTTGAGCCAGAGGCCATCCTGCAGGTAGGCGTCGAACTGGGCCGAGATGAAGCGGGTCTTGGAAAAGAGCTGGGCGGCGCGCTTGCGGATGAAGGCGAAATCCCGGGCGAGGTCCGGATTGAAGAACACGATGGCTTCGGCACACCAGCAGCCGTTCTTGGTGCCGCCGAAGGAGAGGATGTCGATGCCGCGCTTCCAGGTCATTTCGGCGGGGGAGACGTCGAGCGAGACCAGCGCGTTGGCGAAACGGGCGCCGTCCATATGAACGGGCAGGCCGTTCGCCTTTGCTATCGCGGTGATCGCGTCGATCTCGTCGAGCGTGTAAATGGTGCCGGTCTCGGTCGCCTGGGTGACGGTGACGGCAGCAGCGCGGCCGTGATGCAGCGAATCCTGCGGAAAGCCGGCGATGCGGGCGCTGAGCTTCCCCGGATCCATCTTGCCGTCTTCGCCTTCGACGGGGACCATGCGCATGCCGGAAAAGAAGTCGGGCGCGCCGCATTCGTCTTCGATCACATGCGCTTCCGAATGGGAAAAGGTGACGCCGCCGACCCGTGCGATGCTGGCGAGCGAAAGGGAATTGGCAGCCGTGCCGGTGGAGACGAAATAGACCGAGACCTCCCGTTCGAAAATCTCGTTGAAACGGGCTTCGACCGCCTTGTCGAGATCGCTGTTGCCATAGGCGGCGGCAAACCGGGTCGACTCCTTGGAGAGGCGTTCATTGATGGATGGATGGGCACCGGCCCAATTGTCGGAAGCGAAAAACATTCTGAAAAATACCCTGGAAGTTTTGTCTCGAAAGCGTGGGGAGATTAATCTTTTTGAACCGGTAATCAATCGGCGAGGGCGTTCGAGCGGGCAAAACGGTTAGGTCAGCACCCGCCACGCTTTAAAAGACGGCTGATTGTAATTAAATTTCGACATCTACACCATTCGGCGTAATCTTCTGTCGCCAGGTGCGGCAGATTTTTAACAACCGCTCTTGTCGCGGGTTAACTTCTATGGCATAGATTTTAGAAATTAGGACAGAAGTACTGTCCTAATTTTGGGAAAAGAAGCGCCAATGGATGCGTCTTTCCCGCTGACGTTCGCGCCGATCCGCGTTATGCTGCGCTGCAAAGCTGCAACTCACGCCGGAGCGGCGCCATCGCACGAAGCACGGGATGGAGCTTAGGCTTGTCATCCCCAAGAGACAATTGAGAGCCACTTTGCCCGCTGCCGAAGGCGGCCAACAGGAGGAATGACGATGACGAAGACCATCTCCGAGATATCCGGCCCGGCTCATCACGCCGAAGCCCCGGTGTCGGCCGAGACGACAGTTCGCGTTCCATTTGTCGCCGGCGGTTTGCCGATGGCTCAGGGCCTCTATCACCCGCGCAACGAGCACGATGCCTGCGGCGTCGGCTTCATCGCCCATATGAAGGGCAAGAAGTCGCACCAGATCGTCAAGGACGGCCTGTTCATCCTCGAAAACCTGACGCATCGCGGTGCTGTCGGTGCGGACCCGCTGATGGGCGATGGCGCGGGCATTCTGGTGCAGATCCCCGACCGTTTCTTCCGCGAGGAAATGGCGAAGCAGGGCGTCACCCTGCCGAAGGCCGGCGAATATGCCGTCGGTCACATCTTCATGCCGCGCAAGGCGGAGGAGATCGAGCACTACAAGAAGGTGATCGAGGACGTCATTGCGGAAGAGGGGCAGCAGTTCCTCGGTTTCCGCGACGTGCCGGTCGACAACTCGTCGCTTTCCAAGGCGCCGGACATCGCCGCCACCGAGCCGCATCACGTCCAGGTCTTCATCGGTGCGGGCAAGGACGCTGCGACGAACCATGATTTCGAGCGCAAGCTTTTCCTGATCCGCAAGGTGATCTCCAACCGCATCTATGACGCGTTCGGCGGCGTCGACATGGGTTTCTATCCGGTGTCGCTGTCGTCCTCGACGATCGTCTACAAGGGCATGTTCCTCGCCTATCAGGTCGGTGCCTATTACAAGGACCTGGCCGATCCGCGGTTCGAGACGGCGGTAGCATTGGTGCACCAGCGCTTCTCGACCAACACGTTCCCGTCCTGGAAGCTCGCGCATCCTTACCGCATGGTCGCCCATAACGGCGAAATCAACACGTTGCGCGGCAACGTCAACTGGATGGCGGCGCGCCAGGCGTCGGTCTCCTCGCCTCTCTTCGGCGACGACATTTCCAAGCTCTGGCCGATCTCCTACGAAGGCCAGTCGGACACGGCCTGTTTCGACAACGCGCTCGAATTCCTCGTGCGCGGCGGATATTCGCTCGCCCATGCGGTGATGATGCTGATCCCGGAAGCCTGGGCAGGCAACCAGTCGATGTCGAAGGAGCGCAAGGCCTTCTACGAATACCACGCCGCCCTCATGGAGCCGTGGGACGGCCCGGCTGCCGTTGCCTTCACCGACGGTCGCCAGATCGGCGCGACGCTCGACCGCAACGGCCTGCGTCCGGCCCGCTACATGGTCACCGACGACGACCGCATCATCATGGCGTCCGAAGCGGGCGTCCTGCCGGTGCCGGAAGAGCGTATCGTCAAGAAGTGGCGCCTGCAGCCCGGCAAGATGCTGCTGATCGACATGGAAAAGGGCCAGATCGTCTCCGACGAGGAGCTGAAGTCCGAACTTGCGACCAAGCATCCCTACGGCAAGTGGCTGGACAAGACCCAGCTCATCCTCGAAGACCTGAAGCCGGTGGAGCCGCGAGCGCTGCGCCGCGACGTGTCGCTGCTCGACCGTCAGCAGGCCTTCGGCTACACCTCGGAAGACACCAAGATCCTGATGTCGCCGATGGCGACGACGGGCCAGGAAGCCATCGGCTCGATGGGCACCGACACGCCGATCTCGGCGATGTCTGAAAAGTCGAAGCTGCTCTACACCTATTTCAAGCAGAACTTCGCGCAGGTCACCAACCCGCCGATCGATCCGATCCGCGAGGAGCTCGTCATGAGCCTCGTGTCGTTCATCGGTCCGCGCCCGAACATTCTCGATCACGAGGGGGCGGCGAACGCCAAGCGTCTGGAAGTGCGCCAGCCGATCCTGACCAATGGCGATCTCGAGAAGATCCGCTCGATCGGTCACACGGAAGATCGGTTCGACACCAAGACGCTCGATTTCACCTACGACATCGAGCGGGGTGCCGAAGGTATGCCGGAAATGCTCGATCGTCTCTGCGAACGTGCGGAAGCGGCGGTCAAGGGCGGCTACAACATCATCGTGCTTTCCGACCGCCAGATCGGCCCGGACCGGATTGCTATCCCGGCTCTGCTGGCGACCGCTGCCGTGCATCATCACCTGATCCGCAAGGGGCTCAGGACCTCGGTCGGCCTCGTCGTCGAATCCGGCGAGCCGCGCGAGATCCATCACTTCTGCTGTCTCGCCGGTTATGGCGCAGAAGCCATCAACCCCTATCTCGCCTTCGACACGCTGACCGACATGCACATGCGCGGCGAGTTCCCCAAGGAAGTGGATTCCTCGGAAATCGTCTATCGCTATATCAAGGCGGTCGGGAAGGGCATCCTCAAGGTCATGTCCAAGATGGGCATCTCGACCTACCAATCCTATTGCGGCGCGCAGATCTTCGATGCCATCGGCCTGTCTTCGGGTCTGGTCGAGAAGTATTTCTTTGGTACGGCGTCGAACATCGAAGGCGTCGGCCTGGAAGAGATCGCTGAGGAAACGGTTTCCCGGCACCATGCCGCCTTCGGCAAGGACCCGGTCCTCGCCTCCACGCTCGATATCGGCGGCGAATATGCCTACCGGATGCGCGGCGAAAGCCATGCCTGGACGCCGGATGTGGTCGCGACGCTGCAGCACGCGGTGCGCGGCAACAGCCAGGAGCGTTACCGCGAATTCGCCGAGATGGTGAACGAGACGGCGGTGCGGATGAACACCATCCGCGGCCTGTTCAAGATCAAGAAGGCCGGTGAGATCGGCCGCACACCTGTCTCCATCGACGAGGTCGAGCCGGCTGTCGACATCGTCAAGCGCTTCTCGACCGGCGCCATGTCGTTCGGCTCGATTTCCCGCGAGGCACATACGACGCTGGCGATCGCCATGAACCGGATCGGCGGCAAGTCGAATACCGGCGAGGGCGGCGAGGAAAGCGATCGCTACATGCCGCTGCCGGACGGTTCTCAGAACCCGGAACGCTCGGCGATCAAGCAGGTTGCCTCCGGCCGCTTCGGCGTCACGACCGAATACCTGGTCAACGCCGACATGCTGCAGATTAAGGTAGCGCAGGGTGCAAAGCCCGGCGAAGGCGGCCAGCTGCCCGGCCACAAGGTGGATGCGACGGTCGCCAAGACCCGGCATTCGACACCGGGCGTCGGCCTGATCTCGCCGCCGCCGCACCATGACATCTATTCGATCGAAGACCTGGCGCAGCTGATCTACGACCTGAAGAACGTCAACCCGACCTCGGACATTTCCGTCAAGCTCGTCTCGGAAGTGGGCGTCGGCACGGTTGCCGCAGGCGTGGCCAAGGCACGCGCCGACCATATCACGGTGGCCGGCTTCGACGGCGGCACCGGCGCTTCGCCGCTCACCTCGCTGAAGCACGCGGGTTCGCCCTGGGAAATCGGCCTGGCCGAAACCCAGCAGACGCTGGTGCTGAACGGCCTTCGCTCGCGCATCGCGCTGCAGGTCGACGGTGGCCTGAAGACCGGCCGCGACGTCATCATCGGCGCACTGCTCGGTGCCGACGAATTCGGTTTCGCGACGGCTCCGGTCATCGCAGCCGGCTGCATCATGATGCGCAAGTGCCACCTGAACACCTGTCCGGTGGGTGTGGCGACGCAGGATCCGGTTCTGCGCAAGCGCTTCAAGGGCACGCCGGAGCATGTCATCAACTACTTCTTCTTCGTCGCTGAAGAAGTGCGCGAGATCCTGGCATCGCTCGGCTTCACCCGCTTCGACGAGATCATCGGCATGGTCGAGCTTCTGGAAAAGGACGAGATGATCGCCCACTGGAAGTCCAAGGGCCTCGATTTCTCCAAGATCTTCCACAAGGTGGAGGCTCCGAAGGAGGCGACCTACTGGACGCAGCGCCAGAAGCATCCGATCGACGACATTCTCGACCGCAAGCTGATCGAGAAGTCGCAGGCTGCCCTTGAGAACAAGGAGCCGGTGGTCTTCGAAGTGCCGATCAAGAACGTCGATCGTTCCGTCGGTGCCATGCTTTCGGGTGCGCTTGCCAAGCGCTGGCGCCACAAGGGCCTCAAGGACGACACGATCCATGTGACGCTGCGCGGCACGGCCGGACAATCGTTCGGTGCCTTCCTTGCGCACGGCATCACCTTCGATCTGGTCGGCGACGGCAACGACTATGTCGGCAAGGGCCTGTCGGGCGGCCGCATCATCGTGCGCCCGCCGGAAAACTCCAGGATCATCGCGGAGAACTCGATCATCGTCGGCAACACCGTGCTCTACGGCGCGATCACCGGCGAATGCTATTTCCGCGGCGTTGCCGGCGAGCGTTTCGCCGTTCGCAACTCGGGTGCCATCGCGGTGGTTGAGGGCGTGGGTGACCACGGCTGCGAATACATGACCGGCGGCATCGTCGTCGTGCTCGGGGAAACGGGTCGCAACTTCGCGGCGGGCATGTCCGGCGGCGTCGCCTATGTGCTCGACGAGAGCGGCGACTTCGCCAAGCGCTGCAACATGGCGATGGTCGAACTCGAGCCGGTTCCGGAAGAGGACGACATGCTGGAGAAGCTGCACCATCACGGCGGCGACCTCATGCACAAGGGGCGCGTCGACGTTTCCGAGGACATGACGCGCCACGACGAGGAACGCCTCTACCAGCTGATTTCCAACCACCTGCACTACACGGGCTCCAACCGCGCCAAGGAAATCCTCGACCGCTGGAGCGAATACCGCCCGAAATTCCGCAAGGTCATGCCGGTCGAATACCGCCGTGCTCTGGTGGAGATGGAGCGGATGCGGATGGGCGTCGCTGCGGAATAAGTTTCGCGCGGGTTGTTAGGTTTTAACCGGCTGCGGTAGCGGCAGGACGGATTGAGGGTTTAAACATGGGCAAGGTAACGGGTTTTCTGGAGATCGACCGGCAGGTGGGCAAGTATCAGCCGGCCTCCGACCGCATCCGCCATTTCCGCGAATTCACCATCCCGATGTCGGATGCGGAGGTCACCAAGCAGGCGGCGCGCTGCATGGACTGTGGCATTCCCTATTGCCACGGTCCGACCGGCTGTCCGGTTCACAACCAGATCCCGGACTGGAACGACCTCGTCTACAACAACAAGTGGGAGGAGGCGATCCGCAACCTTCATTCCACCAACAACTTTCCGGAATTCACCGGCCGCGTCTGCCCCGCTCCTTGCGAGGAAGCCTGCACGCTGAACCTCGAGGACGCGCCGGTCGCGATCAAGACGGTCGAACAGGCGATCGCCGACAAGGCCTATGAGCTCGGCTTCATCGCGCCGCAGCCCGCGACCGTTCATACCGGCAAGAAGGTGGCGATCATCGGTTCCGGTCCCGCCGGCATGGCGGCTGCTCAGCAGCTCGGCCGCGCCGGCCATGAAGTGCATGTCTACGAGCGCGAGTCCAAGGCCGGCGGCCTGCTGCGCTACGGCATTCCGGACTTCAAGATGGAGAAGAATTTTATCGACCGCCGGGTCGAGCAGATCACTGGCGAAGGCGTGACCTTCCATTACGGCGCCAATATCGGCGTCGATATCCCGGTCGAGAAGCTGATCGCCGAACACGATGCGGTACTTTATTGCGGCGGTTCGGAAACCCCGCGTCCGGCTGGCATTCCGGGCGTCGATCTGCATGGCGTCTATGACGCGATGCCTTACCTCGTGCAGCAGAACCGCCGCCTCGGCCGCGAGAACATCGAGAGCGTCGCCTGGGCGGCCGATCCGATCCTGGCAGGCGCCAAGCATGTGGTCGTCGTCGGCGGTGGCGATACCGCGTCCGACTGCGTCGGCACGGCCTTCCGCCAGGGTGCCGTCAAGGTGACCCAGCTCGACATCCGCCCGCAGCCGCCCGAAAAGGAAGACAAGCTCGCCGTCTGGCCGTTCTGGGCCACCAAGATGCGCACCTCGTCCAGCCAGGCCGAAGGTGCGGTGCGCGAATTCCAGGTGGCGACGCTCGAATTCGTCGGCGAAGACGGCCAGCTCATCGGCGTGCGCTGCTGCGAAGTCGACGAGCGCCGCAAGCCGATCGCCGGCACTGATTTCATCATCAAGGCCGACCTCGCTTTCATCGCCATCGGCTTCTCCGGTCCGCTGACGGACGGGGTTCTGAACGAGCTCGAAGGCAAGCTGACGTTGAATGTCGACCGTCGCGGCTCCACCAACGTGGTTGCCAACGACAAGGACTACAGGACCTCGGTCGACAAGTTCTGGACCGCCGGCGACGTGCGCCGCGGCCAGTCGCTGGTCGTCTGGGCGATCCGCGAAGGCCGCCAGGCGGCACGGGCGATCGACGAGGCGCTGATGGGAAGCTCGGTGCTGCCGCGGTAAGGCGGGGGGCGGGATTCAGCAACGGCGAGCCCCATCTGTCCGGAAGGGCAGGTGGGCGCGATCCTGCTCCGGCGCCAAGGTACAACTACCGCGCCACTTTCACCCGATAATCATCGATCCGACCGGCGGGCGCAGGCGCGAGTTCGCCGCGCCTGACCAGTTTGTCGCGTGGTGTTTCGACGAGGACGGAGGGGAGCGGGGCGGCGCCGAGAAGGTCCTTGCCGCCGTCGAGTTCCGGGTCTGAGAGGCTGATCGGATGGGTCGGGATGGCTTGGCCGGGCGCGGCGGGAAGGGCTGACAGCGCCGGCAGGTTGGAACCGTCGAGCTTGACGACATCGGGGCTTGCCATTTCGCCGAGATGCCGGCGGGCCAGTTTTTCCACGTAGAAGGCGAGCTTCTGTTTGCCGGCCTTGGTGAAGGTGATGCCGTCGGAACCGCGCAGGCGCACCTGCTGGCCGTTGACGTCGGAGCCGGTGATAACGAACTTGCCGTCCTCGTCGACGAAACCCTCCCAGATATCGACGAATTCGCCGCCGGCCTTTTCCGCCTGGTTGCGATAGATGGCGTTGAGCGTCACTGCGTCGGCGGTCGCTACCGGTGACTGGAAGGAAGGCAGGCCGACCCAGAGGAGCGGCAGCTTGCGGGAGGTGACGATGCCGACAAGTTCGGTCACCCGCCGCTCGTATTCCTTGAACCAGGCGTCGCTGCGGAACTTTTCCTTGGTGCTGCCGATCGTCATCTGCTGGCGGTCGTTGGCCCCGAGCATGATCACGACGACGGCGGGTTTCACCTCGTCGAGCATGGCGGGAAGCTCGGCCGCCCAGTCGAAGTGATCCTCGCGGACGAGACCGGAGGAGCCGTCGCTGCGCTCAGTGATCGCAACGCCGGGGGCGGTGGCAAACGCCGTTTCCAGCTCGCTGCCGATGCCGCCGGCCATGAAGTCGCCGACCACCAGGACGTGTTTGGCATTTTCGAGCTTGGCGACCGGTTCCGGCGCCGGCGGCGCGATCGGCTGCACCGGGCGGGGGGCGGCGGCCCGTCCCGTGCTGCGGCGCGGCCGCGGCTTCATTTCGATGATCGAACCGTCGCGGTCGTAACGGCGGCGGCCGTAGGGGGCGGGTCGCTCATAGCGGTCGTCGCGCTCGTAACGCGGGCCGCCGAACAGGTAATCAAAGAGGTTGCGGCGCGGGATGGGCTCCTGGGCGGCAGCCGGCGACAAGCCGGCCGGCAGGGCGAGCAGCACCGCCAGGAGGAGAAGGGCCAGGCGCACCCATCCCCAGTTTCGCACGCCCCAGTCTCGTACGCCCTTGTCTGGTCGAGGCCTGTTCCGCCAGGCACCGTTCTGGACGGTCTCTTTTTGCCCAGATTTATGCAAAGCCTTCATGCCTCCGCCGTCCCGCACACCTTGCGGGGGATTCCCACAAACGATGTGGCGCGATACGCCTTCTTGTCAACGCAAAGCTTCGAGAAGCGACTTCGAGGGCTCGCCGTTCTGCTGCATGCCGAGGCGTTTCTGGATCGCCGAGATCGCAGCCTTCGAGCCGGAGCCGAAATTGCCGTCGACTTCGCCCTCGTAATAACCGAGCTGCTTCATGCGGTTCTGCAGCTCGAACTTCTGCTTGATGTCGAGCGTGCCTTCGGGGCGCGGCCAGCTCTGCTGGACGCCGCCGAAACCGGCGATCTCGTCGGCGAGCAGGCCCACCGCCAGCGCGTAGCTATCGGCGGCGTTGTATTTCTTGACGGTGAAGAAATTGCCGAGCATCAGGAAGGCCGGCCCGGTCTCGCCGGCCATCAGCTTCAGCGTCGCCCGGTCGGTGCCGCGCGGGAAGTTCTTGCCGTTCGCGCGTGCGAAACCGAGCTTCGCCCATTCGCCGAGAGTCTTGGTCTGGCCTTCGTGACGGGCGCCGCCCGCCGGCAGCACCGTTTCATAACCCCAGGTCTTGCCGCTCTGCCAGCCGTTCTTGGCAAGAAGGTTGGCGGAGGTGGCGAGCGCATCCGGGACCGAATGCCAGATGTCACGCTTGCCGTTGCCGTCGGCATCGATCGCGTAGAGCAGGTAACTGGTCGGGATGAACTGGGTATGGCCCATGGCGCCGGCCCAGGAGCCGGTCAACTGCTTGGGCGTGATATCGCCCGACTGCAGGATCTTCAGCGCGGCGATGAGCTGGTTGCGGGCGAACTTGGCGCGCTTGGGATCACCCCAGGCAAGCGTCGCCAGCGCCTGCGGCACGTGGTGCAGGCGGTCGGGGTTTTCGAGCGCCGCTCCATAGTTGGATTCCATCGACCAGATGGCAAGCAGGATGTTCCTGTCGACGCCGAAATGGCGCTCCAGGGAGGCGAGCGTCGAGCCGTGCTTGGCCGCCATCTCGCGACCGATCTTGACGGTATAGGGGTTTACGCGGCTGTCGAGATAGTCCCAGATCCTGGACTTGAATTCCGGCTGAAAATTCGCCTTCTCAAGCACGTCCCGGTCGGGTTCGCTGACGCCGGCGAAAGCTCTCTCATAGGTCGAGCGGGTGATCCCGCTCTTGGCGGCGGTGTCGTAGAATTTTACGATCCACGTCTTGAAACCGGCGTCTGCCCGGGCATCTATCGGCATGGCCGCCGCGGCGAGCCCGGCGATCAGGGAGAAGGCAAACCCACGAAGGAGGTTGGTGCGAAGCGTCTTCATCGGCAGTCGGGTCCAGTCTTCTTTTTACCAAGCCTTGCGGCAAGAGTGGCATGCGGCTTAACGATGTAATAACAGAATTGGGTCAACAAATTCTTTACCATAGAAACCGGACCCACGGCAGTCTTTGCGAAACGGTAGCAATTCGTCATTAGATGCCGAGATTTGAATATTTGCACAATGACGTGCTTTCAGGAGGCATGAGTGGCACAACAACAAAAGATCCGTAAGGCAGTGTTTCCGGTAGCAGGTCTGGGCACGCGCTTCCTGCCCGCGACCAAGGCGGTGCCGAAGGAAATGCTGACCGTGGTCGACAAGCCGGTCATCCAGTACGTCGTGGATGAGGCGGCCGAAGCCGGGATCGAACATTTCGTCTTCGTGACCGGACGCGGCAAGGGGGTCATCGAGGACTATTTCGACATCCAGTACGAACTGGAACAGATGCTGCGCGAGCGCAACAAGAATGCCGAGCTGACGCTGCTCGCCGGCCTTCTGCCGGTTGCCGGCACCGCCAGCTTCACGCGCCAGCAGGTGCCGCTCGGCCTCGGGCACGCGGTCTGGTGCGCCCGCGACATCGTCGGCAACGAACCTTTTGCGGTCCTGCTTCCCGACATGATCATGGCCGGTGGCAAGGGCTGCCTCAAGGGCATGGTGGATCTTTATGCCGAAAGTGGCGGCAACGTCGTCGCCGTGCAGGAATGCGATCCGGACCAGGCCCATAAATACGGCATCGTCGGCATCGGCGCGCCGGTCGGTGAAGGTTTCAAGATCACCCAGATGATCGAAAAGCCCGCCAAGGGCACCGCGCCGTCCAACCTCTACATCAACGGCCGCTATATCCTGCAGCCGGAGATCTTCAAGATCCTGGAAACCCAGGAGCGCGGCGCCGGCAACGAGATCCAGCTCACCGACGGCATGCTGACACTCGCCAAGGCCCAGGAATTCGCAGCCTATCCGTTCAAGGGCGACACGTTCGACTGCGGCGCCAAGGATGGCTTCATCCTGGCCAACCTCGCCTTCGCCCTGCAGCGCGCCGATATCCGCCCGGCGATCGAGGGGCCGATGAAGGCGCTGCTCGCCTCGCTGAAATAAATCTCTCCGCCCGGCGATTGCCGGCCCGGACGTCACGCAAACCCCTCATGGTCCTGCTATGAGGGGTTTTGTTTTTCATGGTGTCGGGTGACATGGCTGTCTCTGAGAATCTCGACTTTCTGGAATTCCACGATCTTCCGGCGGACGCCATAGCGGCGATCCTCGATCGTGCCGGCGCGCTTGGGCAAGCATGGCGGGAGCGGCGGATGCCGAAAAGCCTCGAGGGCAGGCGGGTCGCCCTGATCGTCGACGATGGCGGCTGGCGCAACACGACGGCTTTCGATCTCGGAATCCAGGCGATGGGCGGCATTTGCACCCAGGTGCCGGTCACTCTTGGCGGGCGCGAGGCGATCGCCGATCTGGCGGGTTATCTCGACAACTGGTTCGACATGATCGTCGTCCGCACGCCGGAACTGGCCTCGCTCCGGGAACTTGCCGAAAATGCCCGGGCGCCGGTCATCAACGCCCGGACGCGATCGAACCACCCTTGCGAGACGCTCGGAGACCTCGCCTATGTCGGAGCCAAAAAGGGCCGCATCGAGGATTTGAAGATCGTTGGTGTCGCGCCCGACGCCAATATTCTCCGGTCATGGGTTGAGGCGTCGATCTCGCTGCCGATCGAAGTGGTGCAGGTCTATCCGGACGGTTGGCACGTGAGCGACCCGGGACTGCTCAACGACAATTTCCGGCGGAGCACGGATACGCGGGAGATTGAGGATGCGGATGTCATCTTCACGGATAGCTGGCCGGGCGGGATCGCTGAAAGCACGTTTGCGGATTACCGCATCTCGGCGGCAGTTCTCAATCGCTGCCGTCCCGACGTGATCTTCATTCCCTGTCCGCCGGTGGCGCGGGGCGAGGAGGTCAGCGCGGATGCGATGACGCACCCCGCCTGCCAGAGCACGGCGGCAAAAGCCTTCCTGCTGCACGCGCAGAATGCGCTGATGGAATGGATTGGTGCCCGAACGAAAGCTTAGCGCTTCAAGGTGAGGCCGACGCCGGCGCGGACGATCTTGTCGTTGGTGCCGCCCCCGCCCGCCTGTTCGTATTCGACGTCACCGGTCAGATCGAGGTAGCGGTTGATCGCCCAGGTCAGGCCGGCGCCGCCGATCCAGACCGTTTCGTCGCTCGGGCCGCCGCTCGGGAAATCGCGCAGTGTCGAACTGCCGGACAGCCGGGCGATGAGGTTGTCGCGCATCTCATGGGTCAATGCTGCCGTCGCCTGGTATTCCACCCAGCCGCTCTGGCCGGGCGTGGTCGAATCCTGCACCGTGGTGCGCAGGCCGAGATCGACATTGGTGCCACGCTGCGGCGACCAGGTGGCGCTGCCGTTGAAGGTGACTGCGCCGACCGATTTCAGGCGGTCATCCTCGTAATCGACGATCTCGTAACCGGTGCCGATTTCGCCGCGCAGTTTTTCGCCCAGATCGAATTCTATGCCGGTGCGCGCTGCATAACTCTGCGACGAACGGGCATAACCGGAATTGTCGCGCCTGAGATCGTAGAAGGTGTGACCGGTCGCCACTTCTACGTAGGGGACCAGCGCCGGCGACAGTTCGTAGCCGAGCCTAAGGCGGCCGTCGATGCCGGTCCGGTTGCGGTCCCTCGTGCTGACGATCGTGCCGTCGGAGAGTTTCGCATCCGTATAGGCCGCGCGGGAAAGATCGAGTGCGGCGGTACCGCGGACCTTGCCGAAGTCGCGCTGGACGGAGGCGCCGCCGGTGAATTCATGGACGCCCGGCTGGGTCGATGCGCCGCCCACCGCATTCGGATCGTAGTCGTCCTCGCGGGAGAACCGATAACCGCCGGTGATGTGGGCAACCATATCGTTGGAGAGATCGAGCCGCAGGTCCGCATTGACGTTCGCTTCCGGCTGCTCGCCCTGGCTGCTGCTGCCGAGGTTGCGTTCCAGCGTGCCTTCACCCGTGACCGTCAACGAATGGCGCGACCAGTCGGAGGTCAACGTGCCGCGGATCGCCGTCGACAGGTAATCGCGGCGGATCTTGGTGCCGTTCGAGCGGCGGGTCTCGGTGTCGATGCTCTGGTTGATCGAGGGGCGGAGCAGGAAACTGCCCATCCGGATGCCGGTCGGATCGCCCGGCTCGCGGGGCTGTTCCTGGGTTTCGACAGGCTCCGCGCCACGGTCGAGCGGCTCTTCGCGCGGCTGGTTCAGGTCGTCCTCGTAGGGAGGCTCCTGATTGGCTGCCTGATTGCGGCCGGGCGTGGTGCCGGTCGCGAGATTGGGATCGCTCGCATTCTGGTCGTCGGCGGCGTTGGCACCAGTGGCAGCGTTCGTCGTCGGCTGGGCTGCGGTGCTGCCTCTCAACGCTGTATTGGAGGCCGTGTTCGAAGTCGGCGACGTCGCGTTCGCGACCGAGGGAAGAGAGCCGTTCTGCGGCGGAAATACGTTGCGGGTCTGGGCGGCTGCGGGCGAAACAAGCGCCGAGCAGGCCAGCAGAAGGCCGAGTGCCGTCCGGCGCCTCTGGCGCGTCCCGCCTGTCGTTGTGGTGATCTTCATAGGCCTGCCCGGGCAATCGCAAATGCTTACCCAAACGTGGTGTCTGGTGCTGCTATATAAATACTAGGAGAAAGTCCCTAAGTATTTGTTTTGTATGGTGACATCACGCCTGAGTCCGTGATAATTATGTGCTAACTTCGTTAGCTTATAGTTAATAGTCGGTGAATTTCGATAGGGTGGATAGGAAAGTCGTCCACCTTTGATCCACGCATAGAAATCGAGTCCCGAATCCGCGATGCTGCTCGTCTGCCTACGACCGTCGGTCGTATCGTCAAGCCTTCGGCCGAGTTGCAGAAGTCGGGCAACTTCGAGGTCGTCATGACACTGATCGATTGGTTTTTCGGTTGAAGTGGAATTCGCACTGGCTGCGATCTGAGGTTGCCGAGTTTCAGGCGAGGATCTAAAACGAGAAACTAGGGGAGATCGACAGATTACCCCGGTTGTGATTTCTTTGGATGACGCCTCATGAACGTGACGGAGCCTGATACTAAGACATGCAAGCAGTGCTGCCTGCCCATTCCGCTGGAGGCGAAAATCTCCACTCATTGCCAATCCCACCAGGATTGGCGCGGCTTCTTCTCTATCTCCAATACCGTACTCGCCTTGCTCACCGCGCTGGTGTCTGTCCTGAGCATTGCCATCCCTAACCTCTATGGCCTCATGCATAGACCGAAATCCGACATGGCGGCGCCGATGATCTCAATGGAGGGAACAACGGTGCGCGTACTCGTCAATAATCGGGGTGATGCGGCCGGGGTGTTTGTGCGTGCCGATGTCCGCAGCGAATACCTCGCCGGAGCAACGAAGGTGCGACTTCGTGACGATCAACGCGCAGTTATCGGCCCTGGCACAAATCTGTTGATGTTCGACATCATCCCTCTGCTTACGCAGGACGAGTCTTACCGCAACTCCGTGGAGATGATCGAGTTGGTACTGCAGGATAAGGGCGCTCCCCCAACCGATATCATTTTCCAGTTCGGTGATTCCGATGGGATCCCGATGATCACGCGGCTGTCTTTAGATGCAAACAAATTGTTCGAGCTCATGCGGGCCAATTCCGATCGGTGTTCGGCGGTAAAGGTCGCGGATTTCTACAATGGTTGTATCGGTCCCGGTGCGGCGCTAGACAGCGCTTCTTACTTGGAAACGTTGAAGGACGGGTCGATCGAGCAAGAGAGTAAGAGTGATCAAACGCATCCCCAAGCGGAAACGGCTTCTCCTCTGCCTTAATGGCTCAACTCTCCACCGATAAACATTCGCAATGTTGGAGGACGCCGCGTTGGATTTTCTAGGCTTCGTAGCCGCTGTTCTCACTGTTGTAGCCGCGCTTTTCGGGCTGATACCGCCTATACTTTCGAAAAGCCAAGGGGGAGCCAAGTCAGATGAATCGGTCTCCGGTTTTGTCAAGGCACTGACTATAATCTTCATGATCTGCGGCGTGATGGGGATATATTTTCTCTTCATGTTCGGAATGACAGCCCTGCCGCGATACATGATATCCAATAGGCTCCCGAAAGAGGCTGTGGTGATAAAAAATTTCAGCGACACAGATTGGAATCTAGTCCTCAGCGCGGAGATGCTCGCATACTCGTCGGAACGAGACGTGGCCCTGATAGAAATCATCGACCATGCGCTTTCCCGCGCCAACTATCCTTTGGCACTCCTCGCTGCGTCGAAGATTTCATATAGAAATCCGAGAGACGAACAAATTGCGCGTATTCGAAGGGCAATGATGGTTGGATCAGAGCCGAGTAAGACAGAGCGGTAGCCCTGGAGGCGATTGTACGGATTTATGAATATCGATCCATTTGCTGGATCTACTAGCGAACCCAAATCGCCTTCAACTCCATCGCATCCCCTCGGCCAACTTCGCGTTTACTGGTGCCGTAAAAAAGCATGCTGTGTGCGCGCTGTGTATATAAACCACAACGGACTAAAGCCATGTGGTTAACGTTTGGTTGCGACGCCGTGGGCGGCGGTTAACTTAGCGGCGCCGCACCAAGCCGATAGACTTGATGGGTGAAAAGAGTTAAGGCTTGCCCATGATCAAGAGAGCTTTGCAACTGGTCGAGAACGACCTTGTCGATTCCGCCTTGAGGACAATTTCCTTCGGGAAACAAGGGCTTAATGCGCTGGAGCTGGCGCTTCAGAACGGTCTTGGTGACGCCTTCCGCAAGGCAGCGGAACTGATCGGCGACATCGACGGCAGGGTCGTCGTGACCGGCATCGGCAAGAGCGGACATATCGGCCGCAAGATCGCCGCCAGCCTCGCTTCGACCGGCACGCCATCCTTCTTCGTGCATCCCGTCGAAGCCAATCACGGCGATCTCGGCATGATCGGCTCGGGCGACGTGGTGCTGGCTCTGTCCTGGAGCGGTGAGACTGCCGAACTGCAGGGTATCGTTTCCTTCACCCGCCGCTTCTCCATTCCGCTGATCGCCATCACGTCGGGCGAAATTTCGACGCTGGCCCGCGAGGCCGATGTCGTTCTGTTGCTGCCCAAGGAACAGGAAGCCTGCCCGCACGGCTTGGCGCCGACCACGTCGACGCTGATGCAGCTTGCGATGGGCGACGCGCTTGCCGTGGCGCTGCTCGAAGCACGCGGGTTTTCGGCAACCGATTTCCGCGTCTACCATCCGGGCGGCAAGCTCGGGGCGATGCTCACCCATGTCGGCGACCTGATGCATACCGGCGATCGCATGCCTCTGGTCAAAAAGGGCGTCCTCATGCTGGAGGCGATCGAGGAACTGTCGCGCAAGCGCTTCGGCTGCGTCGGCATAGTCGACGAGGATGGCAGCCTCTGCGGCTTCATCAGCGACGGCGATATTTCCCGGCACCTTCATCTCGATCTGCGCAATACGCGGGTCGACGACGTGATGACGCACAACCCGAAGACCGTCAGCAAGGAAACGCTTGCCACGAAGGCCATGGCGATGCTCAACAAGCACAGCATCGGCGCGCTGCTCGTCGTCGATGAGGAGCGCAAGCCGGTGGGTATCGTCCACTTCCACGATCTGCTGCGCGTCGGCGTCGCCTGATACCAGTCAGGCTCCGAGCCGCTTTCGGCCGGAAGAACTACGCCGCTTCGACCGTCAGGTCGCGTCCGCTCGCCGCCACCACCTTCACCTGCGTGCCGGCCGGCAGGTCCGGTCCCATCACCGACCACCATGTATCGTCGAGCCGGATGCGTCCGCGCCCCTCGGCGATCGGTTCGTGGAGAGTTGCGGTGCGGCCGACCAGGCTTTCGCCGCGCCGGTTGAGATTGGGCTCGTCCGTCGCCTGGTTGCGGCTGGAATAGAAACGGCGGCCGGCCAGTGCGAAGGCGCCGGAAAGCACCGCGAAGAGCAGGAGCTGGACGTGCCAGGTCCAGAAGGCCGCGTCCCAGAGCGCCAGAGACAGCACGCCGATGACGATCGCGGCAGCGCCGATCCAGATCAGGAAGACGCCGGGTGCCGCGAGTTCGGCACACAACAGGACGACGCCTAAAATCCACCAGCTCCAGGGACCGAGATTGACCACAGCATCATGCAGCATGGCTCAGGTCTCTGAGGAATTCGGGTTGAACGGATTGAGGACCGGCGTGGTGCGCGGGCCGGGCTGGGGACGCGGGCCGGCCGGCGGGCGCGGCGGTGCTGCGGGCCCGGAACCATCGCCGAAAACTTCCTTGGCAATGGCGCCGATGCCGCCGAGCGAACCGATGATCGACGAGGCCTCCAGCGGCATCAGCACGATCTTCGAGTTCGGTGCCTTGCCGATCGCCGCCAGCGCTTCGATGTATTTCTGCGCCACGAAATAGTTGATCGCCTGCACGTCGCCGGCGGCGATCGCCTGCGAGACGGACTGGGTCGCCTTGGCTTCGGCTTCTGCCAGACGCTCGCGGGCTTCTGCCTCGCGGTACGCGGCCTCGCGCTTGCCTTCCGCCTCGAGAACCGCTGCCTGCTTGGCGCCTTCGGCGCGCAGGATCTGGGCGCTGCGGGAACCTTCGGCCTCGAGGATCTGGGCGCGTTTCTCGCGCTCGGCCTTCATCTGCCGTCCCATGGATTCGACGAGGTCGGCCGGCGGCTGGATGTCCTTGATCTCGACGCGGGTGACCTTGATGCCCCAGGGGCCGACGGCCTCGTCGACGACGCGCAGCAGGCGCTCGTTGATGACTTCGCGATTGGAGAGCAGCTCGTCGAGATCCATCGAGCCCATGACCGAGCGGATGTTGGTCATGGTGAGGTTCTGGATGGCGTTCTGCAGGTTGGAAATCTGGTAGGCTGCCTGGGCCGGATTGAGCACCTGGTAGAAGGCGACCGCATCGGCGGAAACGCTGGCATTGTCTTTGGTGATGACTTCCTGTGTCGGGATGTCGAGGACCTGCTCCATGACGTTCATGCGCACCCCGATACGCTCGATGAAGGGCGTCAGGATGTTGAGGCCGGGCTCCAGCGTGCGCGTATAGCGGCCGAAGCGCTCCACGGTATAGCGATAACCCTGCGGCACAGTCTTGATCCCGGCGAACAGGACCAGGATGATCAGCAGTACGACGCCGATCACGACGATATCGAAGCCACCCAGGCCGCCCAAGTTCATGACATTCCTCCATTGCAGGCGGTAAGTCCGCCAGATCACACGTGATGAGTTAGCACGTTCTTTACAGGGAAGAAATGACAGCCCGACCGCTGTCGATGTCGCCCGGGTTATTCACAAGGACGCCTTGCCGGTCTAGGAAGCGGGCTCGAATACCCGGTCGCAGCCTACCCGGTCAAAACAAGGATGAAAGCCCATGAAAACCATCGTCGTCTGCTCCGGCGGACTGGATTCCGTTTCGCTCGCCCACAGGATTGCCGCCGAACAGCAGCTGCTGGGCCTGATCTCCTTCGACTATGGCCAGCGGCATCGCAAGGAACTCGATTTCGCCGCCGCCTGCGCGGCGCGGCTCGGTGTCTTCCACGAGATCATCGACATGCGCGGGATTGGGAGCCGGTTGACCGGCTCGGCACTGACCGACGACGTGGAGGTGCCGGACGGGCATTATGCCGAGGAGACGATGCGGGTGACCGTGGTGCCGAACCGCAATGCAATCATGCTGTCGATCGCCTTCGGAGTGGCGGCGGCGCGAAACGCCGATGCGGTGGCGATCGCCGTGCATGGCGGCGACCATTTCATCTATCCCGACTGCCGGCCCGGTTTCATCGATGCGTTCCAGGCGATGCAGGATCAGGCGCTGGACGGCTATGCGTCGGTCCGGCTGCTTGCGCCTTACGTCCATGGATCGAAGGCCGATATCGTCACGGACGGCGCCCGTCACGCTACGCCGTTCGCCGAAACCTGGTCCTGCTACAAGGGCGGCGCCCGCCATTGCGGCCGCTGCGGCACCTGCGTCGAACGGCGCGAAGCCTTCCACCTCGCCGGCATCGAAGATCCGACCGAGTATGAGGATCCGGATTTCTGGAGGGCGGCGACGGAAGGGTTCACGGCCGTCGAGGTGCGGTGAGGCTCGACTAAACCCAGCCCTGAAGTTCGCGGCGAACGACCTTTTCCAGCACCGTCATGCCACCGGGGCTGTCGTTCAGACATGGGATATGCGCGAACTTTTCGCCGCCGTGATGCAGGAAGATCTCGCCGGCTTCGCCGGCAATCTCTTCGAGCGTTTCCAGACAGTCGGAGACAAAGCCGGGGTTCATCACCGCGATCCGCTTGATGCCGTCATGGGCGAGCTTTTCGACCGTCTTGTCGGTATAGGGCTGCAACCATTCCTCCGGCCCGAAACGGGACTGGAAGGTGATCATGAAGTTCTTGTCCGTGAAGCCGAGCGCCTCCTTCAGGAGCCGCGCCGTCTTCTGGCAATGACAGTAATAGGGATCGCCCGCCTTGAAATAGGATTGCGGGATGCCGTGGAAGGAGGCGATCAGCATTTCCGGTTCCCAGTCAAGGGCCGCGTATTTCGCCCTGACGGAGTCCGCCAGCGCTTCGATATAGGTCGGCTCGTCGTGATAGGGGGGCACGGTGCGCAGGGCCGGCTGCCAGCGCAGCTTCATCAGGTGCTCGAAGGCCTTGTCGTTTACGGTAGCGGTGGTGGAGGCCGCATATTGCGGATAGAGCGGGAAGAGGACGATCTTTTCGCAGCCCTTTTCCTTCAGCGCGTCGATGCGCTCGGCGATCGACGGCTTGCCGTAGCGCATCGCCCAGTCGACGACGACATTTGGCAGGTCCTTCAGCCGTTCGGCCATCAGCTCGCCCTGGCTGCGGGTATAGGTGCGCAGGTAGCTCTCGTTCAAATCCTTGTTCCAGATCGCCTCATAGGCCTTGCCGACCTTCTGCGGCCGCTTGTTGAGCACGATGCCGTAGAGGATCGGATACCAGTAGAGCCGCGACCATTCGATCACCCGCTTGTCGGACAGGAACTCCGCCAGGTATCGCCGCATCGGCCAGTAATCCGTACCGTCCGGGGTGCCGAGGTTGACGAGCAGCACGCCGACCTTGCCGAAGCTCACCTTCGGATGATCGGAGGGCATGGGGGCGGAATGCGGATGCATGATGACCTTTCAAAGACCGGGTGAAGCCGATACGGGACGGGCGCCTTTCCGGATCATTTAGGAACAAAAAACGGCCCGGGAAAGCCCGGGCCGGTATATGGATCGGGACAAATTGTCCCGGCCCGTTGCCTGAGGTCGCGGACCCGACCCTGGTCGGGTCGAGATGTCGCCGCCGGCGTTACTTGGCGGGCAGTTCCAGCTCGGCGCCAATCTCGATGTGGTTCGGGCGGCGCAGCTTGTTGGCCTCGGCGATCTTCGTCCATTCCTCGCCGGTGCCGTAGTGGCTTTCGGCGATGTCCCAGAGCGAGTCACCCTTGACGACCGTGTACTTGGTCGGTCCGGCCGGCTGCGGAGCGGCGGGAGCTGCCGGAGCTGGCTTTGCCGGAGCTGCCGCCATGCTGTTCGGGGCAGGGGCGGCCGGCGCGGGAGCCGCAGGAGCGGCCGGTGCGGAGGCGGTCGGTGCCGGAGCGGCAGGTGCAGCCGGGGCGGGTGCGGGTGCTGCAGGCGCCGGGCTGGCGGGCGCGGCCGCCATCGGAGCAGGTGCCGCCGGTGCGGGTGCTGCAGGGGCAGACGCAGCCGGTGCCGGCGGAGCGGCGGGCGCGGGCTTGGCCGGCGGGGTGTAGCTTGCCGGGGTCAGGTCGGTGATGCGGCCGTCCGTATAGGGCTTGTAAGGGTTGCGGGCAGCCACGAATTCCGCCGTCACGTCCGCGAGGTCCGGACCGTAGTCATAGGCGTTCTTGCCGCCGGTCTTGAAGATGGCGTAGCCATCGCCGCCTGCGCGCATGAAATTGTTGGTGACAACACCGTAGGTCTTGGCCGGGTCGATCGGTACGAACTTGTCGCCTTCCTTGACCTGCACGTCGCTGACCTTGGAGCCGGCCGGCTTCGACTTGTCGAAGGAATATTTGAGGCCCGCGACCTGGGCGAAACGGCCAGCGCCGTCATCGATCTGGCTGACGCCGTTTTCCAGCGCCTTGACGACATCGGCGCCGGTGAGCTGGAAGGTGGCGAGCGTGTTCTGGAAGGGCAGGACGCTGACGACTTCACCCTGGGTGACTTCGCCGGCGTCGATCGAAGCGCGCAAGCCTCCGCCGTTCTGGATGGCGATGGTGATGCCCTGGCCCTTGGTGCGGTCGAGCATCGCATCGGCGACCAGGTTGCCCATCGAGCATTCCTTGGCGCGGCAGACGCGGCGATCGCCATCGATGACGGCGTCAGATGCGCCGACGATCTTCTTCTTCATGTCCTCGATCGGCTTCTTCAACTCCGCGACGCGGGCCAGGAAGGCCGGGTCCGGGGTGATCGACTTGTCCATGAGGATCGGCTCGCCCTGGGCCGACTTCACGACGCCGCTGTCGTCGAAGACGATCTTGATGTCGCCGAGATATTTCGAATACTGATAGGCTTGGACGACCGGGACCTTGTAGCCGCCCGGATTGTCGGACCAGGTCGGATAGGGGCCTTCGGCGCCCTTGGCCACGTTCGACAAGAGCGTGTGGGTGTGGCCGCCGACGACGACGTCGACATCCGGGATCTTGGCGATCAAGGCGAGATCGCGCGGGTAACCGACATGGGTCAGTGCGATGATCTTGTCGACGCCCTGAGCCTTCAGGCCCTGCACGGCTTCGGTGATCTTCGCGACATCGTCGGCGATCGTGATGTTCGGGCCGGGATTGGCGATTTCGGGGGTGTCGTTGGTGACGGCGCCGACGATGCCGATCTTCTGGCCGCCGACGGTCAGCACCAGCGACGGCTTGATGCGGTTGCCGATCTTGGCGGCGGCGCTCGGCACGACGTTGGCCGTGACGACCGGGAACTGGATCTTGTCGAGGAAGGTGGCGAGCACGTCGTCGCTGTCGTCGAATTCATGGTTGCCGACGGTCATGGCGTCGAACTTCATGGCGTTCAGCGCTTCGGCTTCGGCAGCACCCTTGTAGGTCGTGTAGAAGAGAGAGCCCTGGAAGTTGTCGCCGCCGTTCAGGAGGATCACGTTCTTGTTCTGAGCCTTCAGCGCGTCGCGCGTCTGGTTGATCGCGGTCAGCAGCCGGGCCGCGCCGCCGAAGCATACGCCCTTGCCCTCATCCTCGGCCGAGCAGGTGGAATCCGTCGCGTTGATGGATTCAAGACGCGAATGGAAGTCGTTGATGTGCAGGATATTGAGTTCGAAATCGGCAAATGCCGCGCCGCTTGAAAGAGCCATGACCGAAGCGGTCAGCAGCCCGAGCCTCAATGTCTTCTTCATCTGTTCTCTCCTCTTTAAGTCGGCCGGCCGTGCCGCCCTTTTTATCTGTTCTAGTTTTTCAATGTGACAACCGTTCCGGCCGGCATGTTTTCATCAACCGACGGTGGGTTCAAGGGGAATGTGACAAATATTACAGGGCGCTATCGGCACTGATCACGAGGCAGCATATTGATTTTTCAATGGCCTCAAGTAAGTTGACCATATATGGTCATTTCGATGGAGCCGAGGATGTCGACGATCAGTGTGGCCGAGGCAAAGGCCGGTTTCGCCAGTCTCGTGGACGAGGCGGCGAAGGGGGAATTCGTGACGATTACCCGCCATGGAAAACCGGCGGCCGTGCTTGTGTCGGTCGAAGCGGCGGAGGCGGCGAAAAAGGCGCTGGACAGGCCGCGGCCAAATTTCGGTGATTTCCTGCTGACGTTTCCAGGCGGTGTCGATCTTGAGCGGAAGCCGTCGAAGTTGCGCGATATTGACCTGTGAGCGGCTACCTGCTCGACACCAATATCATCAGCAAGATCGCGCCGGACCGGGCAGCGCCGCCCCATCAGGTGCGGGCCTGGTTCCATGAACAGGGCGAGGCTGATGCGCTCTTCCTGTCGGCCATCACCATTGCCGAAATCGAAAAGGGAATGCGATCGCTTCACAGGCGCGGCGGGATCGCAAGAGCGCAGCGTCTTTCAACCTGGCTGGATTTCATATCCGACAGTTTCGGCGACCGGATATTGCCGATGGACGCCGTGGTGGCGCGGATCGCGGGAGCGCTGGAAGACGAAGCCGAGAGCAAGGGCCGAAGCCCGGGCCTGAGCGATATCATTATTGCGGCCACGGCGCGGGCCTATGGCCTTACCATCGTTACGGAAAACATTCGGCATTTCGAGCCGCTGGATGTGCCCGTCGAACTCCCGGCCGCCTTCCGGCGGGAGTAAGCGAACCCGCAATGGCTCCCGGCCACGAACCGCAGGGTCGCTCCGATCGCGAGAAACCCCGCCGAAGCGGGGTTCCGGAATTTCCAGTCGTCGTTCGATGGCCGATTGTTTTCAGCCGCGGCGGGAGAGCGAGAATTGGGCGCCGCTATCCTGTGTGCAGTTGAGCTGGTTGATGCTGACCAGCGAGCAGTTGACACGCGACTGGGTCTTGCGCACCAGCGAGGTCATGTTGATCTCGACCAGCGTCGGCGAGAGGCTGGTATAGGTGCCCGAGGCGAGCAGCGTGTTGCTGTCGCTGGAGCGGGTGTTGAACGTGCCGGCCTGGAACGAGGAAACGATGCCGTTCGGATCGACCCAGCTTCCTTCGACGCCCTGCGGCTGCACGGCCGCCATCTGTTGCGGTGGAGGGGAAGAAACGCAGGCGGTCAAGCTGGCTGCGGCGATGAGCGCAAAGCTCACTTTAAATTTCATGATCAGTCTCCCGCGATTCGGTCCGGCTCAGGTTGGCAAACCTTGCCGCCATCGCCCTATGTAACGCAAGATGTGGCCTTGAAAAGGCAAGAGCTTTCAACATGCAAAAAACCGCCTGCGGCAAGGCAGGCGGCTGGATACTGATAAAGCCCAAGGAAATAGGCGAGGCTTTACTCTCTTTCCTCATTCCTGTGCTCGTCACAGGAATCCAGCCACGGCGCGTCTGCGCCGTGGAAAGAGCCTTTCGCGCGCAAGGACTTGCGCGCACTGGATCCCTGTCACAAGGACAGGGATGAGGAGGGTAGAATTTAACGGACCAGGATGTTCTTGAACTGCCAGGCGTCCTTGGTGTCGATGTCTTCCGGGAAGAGGCTCGGGCGGCCGTCGAGCGGGGTCCAGTCGGTATAGTGGCCTTCGACCGGGCCGAGATAGGGCAGCTGCACTTCGAGGCAGCGCTTGTAGTCGATCTCGTCGGCCTCGACGATGCCGGCGGTCGGGTTTTCGAGCGCCCAGACCATGCCGGAGAGAACAGCCGAGGTCACCTGCAGGCCGGTGGCGTTCTGGTAAGGCGCGATGCGGCGGGTTTCCTCGAGCGACAGGCGCGAGCCGAACCAGTAGGCGTTCTTCTCGTGGCCGTAGAGCAGCACGCCGAGTTCGTCGATGCCGTCCTCCAGCTCGTCCTCGTTGAGTACGTGGTGGACCGGCTGCGGGGTGCCGCCATTGCCGAACATCTCGTGAAGCGACAGAACCGCGTCATTGGCCGGATGGTAGGCGTAGTGGCAGGTCGGGCGGAAGGTCACTTCGCCGTCCTTGTCGCGCACCGTGAAATAATCGGCGATCGAGATCGACTCGTTGTGGGTGACGAGGAAGCCATACTGCGGGCCGGGCGTCGGGCACCAGCTGCGAACGCGGGTGTTGGCGCCCGGCTGTTCGAGATAGATGGCGGCCTTGTTGCCCTTCTTGTGCTTCTTGCCGTTCTTCGGCGTCCATTCCTCATGGGTGCCCCAGCCGAGTTCGGCCGGCTGCATGCCTTCGGAGATGAAGCCTTCGACCGACCAGGTGTTCCAGAAGACGTTGAGCGGCTTCGGGTGCTTGGTGCGCTGGGTGTCGCGCTCGGCGATGTGGACGCCCTTGACGCCGAGCTTCTTCATCAGCTTCGCCCAGCCTTCGCGGTCGTGCTGATCCGGCTCGTCGAATTTCAGGCCGGTGTCGTTGGCGAGGTTGACCAGCGCCTGCTTGACGAACCAGGAGACCATGCCCGGGTTGGCGCCGCAGGTGGAAACGGCGGTCGCGCCGCCCGGGTTCTTGGCCTTTTCCTTGCGAACGGTTTCGCGCAGCGCATAGTTGGTGCGCTCGGAATTCTTCATGTTCTTGTCGAAATAGAAGCCGAGCCAGGGCTCGACGACCGTGTCGATGTAGAGAACATCGAGCTTGCGGCAGAGCTTCATCAGGTCGAGCGAACCGGTGTCGACCGACAGGTTGACGCAGAAGCCCTGGCCCTTGCCTTCGGTCAGAAGCGGCTTCAGGAGTTCCTTGTAGTTCTCCTTGGTCACGTATTCCTTGATGTGACGGACGCCGTGCTTCTTGAGGATCTCCATGTCGGCGGGTTCGTCGCGCGGGTCGATGACGACCATCCGGCTCTTGTCGAACTTGAAATGGCGTTCGATCAGCGGCAGCGTGCCGCGGCCGATCGAGCCGAAACCGATCATCACGATCGGACCGGTGATTTCGCCATAAACCGGATAGGTCGTCTCTGACATGTCTTTCTCCTTGATCGCGGCCTTTTGGGCCGCTGCCCCGCTTATTCGGCAGTGGAATGGAAATTTAAAGGCTGCACTCGGGCAATTCGCGGCGCTCTAGATCATAAAACTTCGTCACAATAAAGAGCCTGTCGATTTTCGGCAGATGAATCGACAGCGTTATTCGATTGCGGCGGGCGCGGCTGCGGTGTCGCTGCGAGTTGCAGAAACCCAATCCCGCAATGCCCAAACAGCCGCCGTGGGGTGTGTGCGAGTTTCATGACGTCAGGTTTTGTGCTAAATACGGGAAAAATCGGAGGCTTATAGGCCATGACGTCGCATGTGGTTTCACTTCGCATCTCGGAAGAGATGAAGGAACGGCTCGATCGATTGTCTTCGGCTACCAATCGGTCCTCGACCGCGCTCGCCGAGGAAGCGCTCGAAGACTATCTCTCGCAACGCGAGCTGGAGATACAAGGCCTTGATGCTGCGGTCGAGCGCGCCGATAGGGGCGGTTTCGTTTCGCACGAAGCGGTGGCCGGCTGGCTGAAGAGCTGGGGTACGGACGACGAACGCGCGGCCCCGAAGCCGGACATCATCAAGACCCGTCGATGAGGCTCATATGGGCCGAGGCAGCGATTGCCGATCTTGTCCATCTTCGCGCTTACATAGCCGAGCACAATCCCCAAGCCGCCGGCGAGATGGCTGCGAGATTGCTTGAAATCGCGGAACTGTTGATTGCGCATCCCGAAGCGGGTCTGCAGACGGCGAAGCCTGGCGTGCGCCGTCTTATCGTACCGCAATCCGCCTATTCTCTGATCTATCGGATGCTGAACGAGGATATCGAAATCATCGAAGTGTTCGATGGCCGCCGGCGCAAACCCCGCACGGACGTGTCGGGCTGATCACTCCGTCGCGGTGCCCTGGTGAAAGACCATGCGCCATCAGGGTCGAGGCGCCAGATGGAGCTTCGGTTGGCAAGGAGCCTGCTGCCGTCGTCGTTGACGCGGGTGCCGCGATAGGTGGCGAGTGCGATCGTGTCGCTCAGCATCGTGGCGCTGAAATCCGAGATCGACGTGTTGTCTGGTCCGGTCTCGGCGACGAGACGGGTGACGACATCGTCGAACGTATAGGCGAGGCCGGAGCGGCCGAACTCGCGGAAGTCCGGCGCCAGCAGTTCGCGCAGCTTTTGTTCGGAACCGCGGACCTCGCGGCTTTGCAAGGCAAGCTCGAGCCCAAGCAGATGATCCGCGAGGGCGCTGGGCGCGATCATTACCGACCTGCCCGGGCCATTTTAGCGGGGCGGGCGGCAGGGCGAGGGGCTTCCGCCTGCATTTCCGATCGCGCCGTCTGGGCGACGAGTTCGGCGGCGATCAGGCCGCGCAACGAATTGCCGACGAAGAAGCGGCGATTTTCGAGGTCGGCGAGGCGCAGGACCTGGCTTTTCGCTCTTCCCTCGCGGATCAGGTCGGCGCGCAGGATGCCGGGCAGGAGGCCGCTCGACAGCGCCGGGGTCAGCAGCGAGCCGTCCGGCTGTTCGACGAAGACGTTGGTGATCGTGCCTTCGCAGACTTCGCCGCGCTCGTTGAGAAGGATAACCTCGTCAGCCTCTTCGGGTGAAAACTCGGCTCGGGCCGCCTCGTAGATCTCGCGCCGGGAGGTCTTGTGGCGATAGGTCGGGTCGTCGGAGGGAAGCGTCGTCCCGGCGACCCGGATTCGCCAGAGCGTGTCGGCGGGCAGGGGCGTGAACGGCGTCGTGGTGATCTCGATCTTGCCGCGATAGGTCATCACCAGGCGGACGCGGAGCGGCGTTTCGCCGCCGGCTACAGCGGCTTTAAGCTGTTTCAGCGTATCCGCCGGGGGCTGGCGGAAACCCAAGGCATCCGCCGAGCGGCTAAGCCGGCGCAGATGCTGGTCGACCCGGAGCAAGCCATTGCCCGGTTCCCAGCGCATTGTTTCGATCAGCGAGAAATCCATTGGTCGCCCACCGCAAAGCGTGCCTTCAACAGGCACTCGTCATACTCGGCCTCGGCCTTCGAGTCGAAGACGATGCCGCCGCCGACATTGAAGACGGCTTTTTCGTCGTTGAAAAGCGTGATCGTGCGGATGGCCACCGAAAAACGCATCGGGCCGGCCGGATCGCACCAGCCGATCGCGCCGCAATAGACGTCGCGCGGTACCCTTTCGAGATCGGCGAGAATACGCATGGCCCACATTTTCGGGGCTCCGGTGATCGAACCGCAGGGGAAGAGAGCCGCAAGGATGTCCGGAAAGCCGATCCCGGGCAGCAGCTTTGCCCGCACGTGGCTGACCATCTGGTGGACGGTCGGATAGGTCTCAATTTCAAACAATTTCGGAACCGACAGCGAACCGACCTCGCTGATCATCGAAATATCGTTGCGCAACAGGTCGACGATCATCCGGTTTTCGGCGAGCGTCTTTTCGTCGGCGAGCATTTCCGCGATGATCGCCTCGTCTTCTTCCACGGTCGGGCCGCGCGGGGCGGTGCCCTTCATCGGATGGGTTTCGATGAAACGATCCGCATCGACCGAAAAGAACAGTTCAGGCGAACGCGACAGGATGGCGGGGCCGCCGAGGTCGACGAATGCGCCGTAGCGGACCGGTTGGCGGGCGACGAGGGACCAGAAGGCGGAAAGCGGATCGCCGTGCCAGCGTGCCGCGACCGGCATGGTCAGGTTTGCCTGGTAACAATCGCCGTTGCGCAGGTGCTGGTGAAGCCGGTCGAACCGTTCCTGGTAGGTCGCAAAATCCCAGCCAGCACGCGGTTCACTGAGGAACGAGCCTTGCGAAGAACCGTCGTCCACGATCGTGCCGGGCGGTCCGGCGAGCGGATGTTCGTTGCCCGAGGGTTTGTCGAATATGCCCATGGCGATCAGCGGCGTCGGCCGGTCGTCTACGATCAGCGGCCGGAGCTTTTCCTCGAAGACGTAGCCGGCCTCGTAGGAAATATAACCCGCCAGCCACTGACCAGCGAGGCGCGCCTCTTCCAGGCGCCGAAGTGCGGGCAGCACCTCGGCGGCGGTCCGGGCCGTGACGATTTCCGTCGGCCGGTCGAAGACGAGGCTCCGGCCGGCGGGGTCGTCGCGAAAGAGCGCGAAGGGCGCTTTCTCATTCATGGCAGTGTATTATGGGCATGGGCGTGCATTAAGGGAATGCCTCAAGCCTTGTCCAGAGCCTCCAGCTCGTCGATCAGGCCTTCGATCATCGACAGGCCCCTGGACCAGAAGGACGGATCGGTGGCGTCGAGGCCGAAGGGCTTCAGCAGCTCCGAGTGGTGTTGGGTGCCGCCGGCCTTCAGAAGCTCGAAATACTTCTGCTGGAAGCCCGGAGCGGCGTTCTGGTAGACCGCGTAGAGCGAGTTCACCAGGCAGTCGCCGAAGGCATAGGCATAGACGTAGAAGGGCGAGTGGATGAAGTGGGGGATATAGGTCCACCAGCTTTCATAACCCTCCGAGATCCGGATCGCCGGTCCAAGGCTTTCGCCCTGGACGGAAAGCCAGAGTTCGCCGATCTGCTCGGCGGTCAGTTCGCCTTCCTTGCGGGCAGTGTGGACCTTGCGCTCGAACTGGTAGAAGGCGACCTGGCGCACGACCGTGTTGATCATGTCCTCGACCTTCTGGGCGAGCATGGCTTTACGTTCCCGCTTGTCGGTGGTCTTTTCCAGCAGCGCGCGGAAGGTCAGCATTTCGCCGAAGACGGAAGCGGTTTCGGCAAGCGTCAGCGGTGTCTGGCACATCAGGGCGCCCTGATCGCCGGCCAGCACCTGGTGGACGCCGTGGCCGAGTTCGTGGGCGAGCGTCATCACGTCGCGCGGCTTGCCCATGTAGTTGACGAGCACGTAAGGGTGAGCCGACGGCACGGTCGGATGCGCGAAGGCGCCTGGCGCCTTGCCCGGCCGCACCGGCGCATCGATCCATTCCTCCTCGAAGAAGCGGCCGGCGATATCCGCCATTTCGGGCGCAAAGCCGCGATAGGCGTCGAGCACGGTATCCTTCGCCTCCGTCCAGGAAATCAACGCGTTCGGGGTTTCCGGCAGCGGCGCGTTGCGGTCCCAGAAATTCAACTGGTCCATGCCGAGCCACTTCGCCTTCATCGCGTAGTAGCGATGCGAGAGGCGTGGGTAGGCCTGCCTGACGGCCTCTGCGAGCGCATCGACGACTTCACGTTCGACGCGGTTGGCGAGATGGCGACTGTCGGCGATGTCCTCGAAGCCGCGCCAGCGGTCGGAGATTTCCTTGTCCTTGGCGAGCGTGTTGGTGATCAGCGTGAAGACGCGCAGGTTGTCGCCGAAGGTTTTGGAGAGGGCTGCGGCTGCCTTGGCGCGGGTCTCCGGCTCAGGCTCCTGCAGCATGTTGAGGGCGACTTCCAGCGGCAACTGTTCGCCGCCGACCTCGAAGCGGAGCTCGGCCATGGTTTCGTCGAAGAGACGGTTGAAGGCGGCGGCAGAGGTCATCGACTTTTCGAGGAAAAGCTGTTCGAGCTTGTCTTCGAGCTGGAAGGGCTTGTCCTTCCTGAGGTCGACGAGCCAGGGGCGGTAGTGGCCGGCGGCCGGGTCGCGGTCCATGCAGACGTCCATCACCGCGTCGTCGATCCGGTTGAGTTCCAGGGCGAAGAACAGCAGATGCGAGGAGAGGTCGGTCAGCTTGGCCTGCACATCGCCGTAGAACTTGCCGTTGGCCGGGCTCGACGTATCGGAAAAATAGGTGAGGCCGGCGAAGGAGCCGATCTTGCCGAGCAGATCGTCGAGCGCCTCGTATTCCTGAAGCGCTTCACCGATGCCGCCGGCGCCGGTCTTGGTCGCGGCTTCGGCCAGCCTGCCCTTCCATTTCTCCTCGAAGGCGATCGAGAGCTTGTTCGCCTTTTCCATGTCGGCGGTGAAAGCCGGGGCGTCCTTGGCCTCATAGAGGTCCGAGAGCTTCCAGACCGGCAGGAGGCCGAGCGCCGGGTCGGAGGCTGCAGCGCCCGCGGTGGGCGCGGTCATAATTTCGGGGAGGGCGGGTGCGGACATTCTCATCGCTTTTTCCTTCTCAACCTGTTGCGCCTGTTTTCCTTGCCGGCCGTTAAAATGCAAGCTTTTCTCAAAAGGGGATGTTCAAGGCTTTCTGACACAACCAGCGGCATAACAGCCTAAAAAGGCCATGATGACCATTGGTGGGAGCCGAGCATGATTGCGCAAATCCTCGTTGTCGACGACGATCCTATTCAGCGTCGCCTGTTGAAGAATGCGGTTGAACGTTACGGCCATGCCGCCCATCTTGCCGAAAACGGACTGGTGGCGCTGGAGTTCCTGAAGCGCACCGCGACCGACATCAATGTCATCGTGCTCGATCTGATGATGCCGGAAATGGACGGCCTCACCTTCCTCGCGGCTATCCGCGAACTCGGCATCGAAACGCCGGTCATCGTCCAGACGGGACAGGGCAGCATCGAATACGTGGTGCAGGCGATGCGCGCCGGCGCTTTCGATTTCGTCGTGAAGCCGGTGTCGCCGGAACGGATCGGCGCCTCGATCACCAATGCGCTGAAGCTCGACCAGAAGGAATCGAAGGCCCGTGTCGGCCGCCGCCATCGCGCCGGCGCCGTCGGCTTCGGCGATATCATCTCGGCGAGCCCGGACATGCTGCGCGTCATCGATCTCGCCCAGCGTGCCGCCCATTCCAACATCCCGGTGGTGCTGGAAGGCGAATCCGGCGTCGGCAAGGAAATGATCGCCCGCGCCATCCAGTCGAACAGCGACCGCGCCGGCAAGCCGTTCATCACCGTCAACTGCGGCGCCATTCCGCACAATCTGGTGGAAAGCATCCTCTTCGGTCACGAGAAGGGCGCCTTTACCGGTGCTTCGGAAAAACATACCGGCAAGTTCGTGGAAGCCGATGGCGGCACGCTTTTCCTCGACGAGATCGGTGATTTGCCGCTCGACGTTCAGGTGAAGCTGTTGCGCGCCGTGCAGCAGGGCGAAGTCGAGACCGTCGGCGCCTCGAAGGTCCAGAAGGTCAATGTCCGGCTGATCTCGGCCACCAACAAGGACCTGATCGAAGAGGTCCGGGCCGGCCGCTTCCGCGAAGACCTCTACTACCGCCTCAACGTCTTCCCGATCACCATTCCGGCGCTTCGCCGCCGCAAGGAAGACATTCCGCATCTCGCCCGCGTGTTTGCCGAGCGATTCTCGACCGAACAGAAGCTCAACAGGACGCTGTCGGTCGGCGCCGGGGCGCTCGCGCTTCTGACGGCCTACGACTGGCCGGGCAACATCCGCCAGCTCGAAAACGCGGTGTTCCGCGCCGTCGTGCTTGCCGAGGGCAACGAGCTCACCGAAGACGATTTTCCGCAGATCGCGGCGCAGATCCCGGAATTCAGGCAGGCGGAACTGGCGGCGACCGCGGTCATGCCCGCACCGGGTGTCCTGTCCGACTACGCCATGCGCGAGGCGCTCGCCGATTCGCCGGTATTTGCCAATAACGACAAGGCCCGGGCCGGCAGACCGGATGCGAAAGCGATGCTCGCCGCCGCTTATCCCCAGGAAAACGTCATCGTCAGCACCGACGAGACCGGCGAAGTGAGGAAGCTTGCGGACGTTGAGGAGGAGCTGATCCGCTTTGCCCTGAAGTTCTATCGCGGCCAGATGAGCCAAGTTGCCCGTAAACTGGGCATCGGACGCTCGACACTTTACCGCAAACTCAAGGATTACGGCATCGATCCCGATGATCCCCTGAAGGAAGCCGCGTAATTCCTAATGTATTAGCTTGTGTTAACCTTCGCGCAAGGATGTCCTGTCAACGTCTGTCAATCTCTGATTAGTCAATTGTTGACTATATGGGAGAAGGTTGTACATGTGTGGCACATTTGCCATCGTGTCACCGCAATTGACAGTCATTTGAGGCAACGTGGGACGTTGTCGACAGGACGGGGATCGTTTTGCCGGATCAGTATGCAAAAGAAACGCCTTCGGGTGAGAAAAGGCGCGGCGGCAAAGCTGGGTTTTTTGTCAGTTTGACCCGGCGCGTCATGGCCGTCACCCTGTTGGTGTTGATGGCGCTGCCCGTGCTTTCGGTCTCCGCAAGCGGTGCAGCAGCCCAGGAAAAAAGCCTCAAGCTCTATTTCGTCCATACCGGCGAAAAAGCCGTCATCACCTTCAAGCGGAACGGCAAGTTCGATCCCAAGGGCCTCGCCCAGATCAACCAGTTCCTGCGCGACTGGCGCCGCAACGAACCGGCCAGGATGGACCCGCGGCTCTTCGACCTCGTCTGGGAAGTCTACCGCCGTTCCGGCGCCTCCGATTACATTCACGTGGTTTCCGCCTATCGTTCGCCGACCACCAACAACATGCTGCGCACCCGTTCGCGCACCACCGGTGTCGCCAAGAACAGCCAGCACATGCTCGGCAAGGCCATGGATTTCTACATTCCGGGTGTAAAGCTCTCAACGCTGCGCGGGCTCGCCATGCAGATGCAGGTCGGCGGCGTCGGCTATTACCCGACCTCGGGTTCGCCCTTCGTGCATCTCGATGTCGGCGGCGTTCGTGCCTGGCCGCGCATGACGCGTCAGGAACTGGTGCAGATCTTCCCGAAGGGCAATACGATCCATCTTCCCGCCGACGGCAAGCCGCTTCCCGGCTACGAAACGGCGATGGCGGATTACAAGCGGCGTGTCGGCTCCGATTCGATCCAGATCGCCAGCACCGCCGGTGCCGGCATCCGCGGCGACTCGGAACGCAAGCGGCAGCCTAACCTTCTGGCATTCCTGTTCGGTGGCGGTGGTGCCGACGAGGAGGAAGATAACGTGGAAAGCGCTGCTCCGGCGGTGGCGCGGCGTGCGGCTCCGGCTGCAAAGCCTGCTGCGGACGACGAGAGCGAAGCTCCTGTCGCGGTTGCCTCGGCGTCGCCTTTGACAGGTCAGATGCAGAACCAGAACCAGGCACAGCCTCCGGCGCAGGCGCAGATGGTTTCAGCACCGGTACCGCTTTCGCGCCCGGCCTTCCGTTCGGACAGCGGCGGGCTTGCCACTGCGCTCTATTCTCCGGCGCGTAACCCGGCCCAGGAGGCGCTCGCCCTGCAGGCGTCCGCTTCGGCTCAGCCCGGCGGCGAGACTTTTGCCGATCTTTCCAACTACAATATTCCGGTCCCGACGCTGCTTGGACCGCGTGGCTTCAAGGGTGATGCAGAAAGCGGCGTGATGACCGCGTCCGTCGGCCCGATGCAGCCGCCGGAGGATGTCGCGTCCGTTCCGCTTCCCAGTCAGCGGCCGAACATCGCCGCTGCCGCTCCCGCCGCCAAGGCTGAGGAACAGCAGGAGCTGACGCCGGCCCTCGTTGCAGCACTTGCCCAGAGTGTCGAGCCGCGTCAGGCGGCGGTGCCCACGCCGGTTGCTCCGGCCCAACCTGCTCCGGCCCAGCCTGCTCCAGCAATGGCGGCAGCTCCCATGCCGGTCCAGAAGCCGGTTGAAACGGCGTCGGCTTCTCCGAAGGTCATCCATTCCAACAAGGGCGCGCAGTTCGGCGACGGTTTCGATACGCCGCGCAGCCCGGTCTCGGCTTCGACAAGCGCGCTTCCGATCCCCGCCAAGGGCGGCCGTGCGCCCGCCTCTGCGCCGCAACCGGCAAATGCCGGGCTGACGGGCGACATGCTGGCGAAATGGGCTCTCAACAACAATCGCGCTGACGCGGCCGCCTCGATGAAGGCACCGCGCGTCGTCAGCCGGACCCTCAACAACGAATATTCGGCAGGCTATTCCGGCGGTGGCTTCAGGCCGGTTGCCGCCACGGTGGCGATCGACCCGAACCGGTTCAGCGGCCCGAACAACTGATCGCCGGGCTGATCGAAGACCATAAAAAACCCGCCGAAATGGCGGGTTTTTTCATGCTTTCTGTTGACCTGCGTGCCTGAGAAAATTCAGGCGGCGTCCTGGTCGGCAGGGGCCTCGATCATGCCGAGCGCCTGGAGATATGTATCGAGGATCAGATCCTCTTCCATGCGCTCCTGGTCGTCCTTCTTGCGCAGGGCGATGACCTTTTTCATGATCTTCGTGTCGTAGCCCATGCCCTTGGCTTCGCCGTAGACATCCTTGATGTCGTCGGCGATGGTCTTCTTTTCTTCTTCCAAGCGTTCGATACGCTCGATAAATGCGCGAAGCTGGTCGCGGGCGACGCCATGAGCATCAGACATCGGGGCCTCCTGATCGTGTAGATTTCAATGAATGGTCGTCAACTGCCGAAAAGCCGCCGCGAGGTCAAGCCCAATCGGCAAATCGATCAGCCATGGGCCGGCTTGTTCACGTCGAATGCGGCTTTTTGTGCATCCGAGGCTTCCGCCTGGTGCAGATTTTTCCAATCCTCGTAGGGCATGCCGTAGACGATCTCGCGGGATGCGTCCTTGGAGAGGTCGACGCCGGCATCGCTGGCGGCGTCGCGATACCAGTTCGACAGGCAGTTGCGGCAGAAGCCGGCGAGGTTCATCAGGTCGATATTCTGCACGTCGGCGCGTTCGCGCAGATGCTGCACGAGGCGGCGGAACGCGGCGGCCTCGAATTCGGTCTGCTGCTCTCTGGTCAGTTCCGTAGGCGTGAGTTCGCTCATGGGCGCATCTCCTGGTGTCGCGTCAGACTGGATAGGGGCCGGTGCGCGAGGGAAAGATCCTGTATTCATGCAATGTGGGGTCGGCGTTGAGCGTCTTGAAGACCGGCGCCAGTCTTTCCGTCCAGGCGGCGATGCCGGTCTCGTCGCCGATCAGGTCCTGGCGGACCTCGAGAAGCGTGTGCGGAGTTCCCGACACCATGCAGTGCCGGTACATCGTGTCGCCTTTAAGCGCCCCGTCATAGGGCTCGTTGTCGCCGACGACGATGTCGCCCGGTTCGTCGAGCAGGTGGAGGAGCGGTGTCACGGCGCGATCGTCGCTGTCCCAGAGCACGGCGGCGTGCCAGGGGCGGGCAACGCCCTTCCAGAACGGCGTGAAGGAATGCAGAGACAGGACGAGCGGCGCGCGGCCCGAGGCACCTGCCTTGGCAATCGTGCGCTCGACGGCGCGGTGATAGGGCCGGTGATAGGTATCGAGGCGGAAATCCCACTCTTCCTGCGTGATCGGATGATTGCCGGGGATGATCGCCCCGTCGGAAATCTTCATGATCAGGGTCGGATCGTCCTCGCCGCGGTTCGGGTCGATCAGCAGGCGCGAGAAACAGCCGAGCACCGCAGGTACGTTGAGCATCGCCGCCAGACGGCGGGTGAGCCCCTCGATGCCGATGTCGAAGGCGATATGGCGGTGGAAGGCGCTCGCCGGCAGGCCGAGGCTGCCATAGCGGACGGGCAGGCGGTTCATGGCATGATCGGCGAGCAGCACCATGCCGCTGTCATAATCGCCTTCTATGATCTCGAAAGGAATGAAGTCCTGCATCGCCATCGGAAATGAAACGGTTTCGAAAGGTCGGTCGGGAGACGGGTGTTGATGCCATGGGGAAAGCCGCGACGCAAGCCGTGCCGGTGCGACGATCAGCTTGGATTGAGGGCATGAGACGGACTAATCGATTAGAGTTACGTTGACTTTCCGACTCCGCCGCGCGAAGAAAGTGCTTCACGAATAACCATGGAGTCCTGACGGAAACCGTGTCGAAAAAATCCCCCAAAGCCATTCTTCGCTCCATCGTTTCCGCCCCGGCGCTGGCCGCCATGGTCGCCTCCGGTGTTCCGCTTTTCGCGGCGACCGTCGCGCATGCGGATTTCCGTGTCTGCAACGCCACGCAGAACCTCGTCGGCGTGGCGATCGGCTATCGCGCCACGGAGGGCTGGACCACCGAAGGCTGGTGGCAGGTTCCGGCCTCCACCTGCGCGACGCTGATCGAGGGCGAACTGCAATCGCGTTACTACTATCTTTATGCCGAGGACGCGGCCCGGGGCGGCCGCTGGACCGGCAATGTGAACATGTGCGTCGCGGAGAATGAGTTCAAAGTCGTCGGCGTCAATGACTGTTTTGCCCGTGGCTTCCAGCGCATGGGCTTCAAGGAATATGATACGGGCCGTCAGGGAAGCTGGATGGTCCAGCTTTCGGACACGCCTGGCACACAAGAAGGCCACAACTGATGAGGCGGAACCGCAAAGTAAAGATCCTCGCAACGCTCGGACCGGCTTCGTCCGAAGAGGCGATGATCCAGAAGCTGCATGAAGCGGGGGCTGATCTCTTCCGCATCAACATGAGCCATGCGAGCCACGACCTGATGCGCACGCTGATCAAGCGCATCCGTTCCGTCGAGGAACGCTGCGGCCGGCCGATCGGCATTCTCGCCGACCTTCAGGGCCCGAAGCTGCGCGTTGGCAAGTTCGCGGCCGGCAAGGTGACGCTGACCCCCGGCCAGACCTTCACGCTCGACAGCCGTGACGAACCCGGCGACGAGACCCGCGTGTTCCTGCCGCACCCGGAAATTCTCGAATCTGTGAAAGTGGGCCACCGGCTGCTGATCGACGACGGCAAGCTGGCGCTGAAGGCCGAGAAGGCCGATGGCAAGAGCATCGTCTGCAAGGTCGTCGCCGGTACCAGCATTTCCGACCGCAAGGGCGTCAGCCTGCCCGATACGCTGCTCGGCGTCGGCGCGCTGACCGAAAAGGACCGTATCGACCTTGACGCGGTTCTCGCGACCGACGATGTCGACTGGGTGGCGCTTTCCTTCGTCCAGCGCCCCGACGACCTTGCCGAAGTGCGCAAGATCGCCCGCGGCCGCGTCGGCATCATGTCGAAGATCGAGAAGCCCCAGGCGCTAGAGCGCATCGACGAGATCATCGAGCTTTCCGACGCCGTCATGGTGGCGCGCGGCGATCTTGGTGTGGAAATGCCGATCGAAGCCGTCCCGGGCATCCAGAAGCAGCTGACGCGCTTGTGTCGGCGGGCCGGCAAGCCGGTCGTGGTCGCAACCCAGATGCTGGAATCGATGATCACCGCGCCGGTTCCGACCCGCGCCGAAGTTTCGGACGTGTCGATCGCCGTTTTCGAAGGCGCCGACGCGATCATGCTCTCGGCCGAATCGGCCTCCGGCCAGTATCCGGTCGAGGCGGTGTCGATGATGGCGTCGATCGCCAGCACGGTCGAGCAGGATCCGCTTTATCCGAGCATCATCTATGCACAGCGCGCGACGCCCGAGGCGACCGGTGCGGACGCCATCTCGCTTGCCGCCCGTCAGATCGCAGAAACCCTGAAACTGTCCGCGATCGTCACCTATACCTCATCGGGCACGACGGGCCTGCGCGCATCCCGCGAACGTCCGGAGGTGCCGATCATCGCGCTGTCGCCGATCGTCCAGACGGCACGCCGGCTTTCGGTCGGCTGGGGCATGCATTGCGTCGTCACCCATGACGCGACCGACCTCGACGACATGGTCAACCGCGCCTGCCGCATCGTCGTGTCGGAAGGCTTCGGCAAGCCCGGCGACCGGATCATCATCTCGGCCGGCGTTCCGCTCGGCACGCCCGGCGCCACCAACATGCTGCGCATCGCCTATATCGGCTCGGACGGCCAGAGCGGCATCTGAGGCGCAACACCCGACAAACGAAAACCGCCGGAGCGATCCGACGGTTGACGGAAAACCAGGTCTGATCTCGAACCGCTTGCAACGCAGACGTTGCAGGCGGTGTTTCTTGCCAGGAATGTCTCTGTGAGGCATCCTGGACTTCGCCTGTCGCGCGGAATGCCTTTTTTGCGATGTTGTGGAATCGGTCGCGAACCTGTCGCCTTGACTACCGCCCCTCAACACCCGAATTCAGCTAAACCATCATCAGAGCCATCAAGAAATGACCGCCTCGCCTCCATTTCTCGGCTTTTCCGATCACCTCTCTGGGAGCCGGATACCCCGCGCGGTGATCTACGGAGCCGGCCACGGCAGCACCTATCCCGGGAAGGACAGCAGCGGCCATGCTTTGGCCGCCGACGCCATCCGCGCCGCGAGCCAAGATGATGTCACGCTCGTCGAGCACTGGGATTTCGATCTTGGCGGCCCGCTGTTTGATGGCAAGCCGGTCTCATGCATCGACGCGGGCGACATCCCGACCATCTTGCATGACAATATCGGCAACCGGGCACGGATCGAGGAGAAGACACGCCAGGTCCTGGCTCTTTCGGCTGTACCGATCCTGCTCGGTGGCGACTGCTCCGTGACCATTCCCTTCCTCGCCGGTTTTGCGGATCGCGGGCCGGTCTGGATTCTGCAGATCGACGCCCATATCGACTGGCGCGACGAGGTGAATGGCGAGCGTCACGGCTATTCGAGCCCGATGCGTCGGGCGAGCGAGATGCCGCATGTCGCCGGCATGGTACAGGTCGGACTCCGTAGCGTTGGCAGTGCGCGCCTGACGGACATCGAGGCAGCGCGTCGCTATGGCAGCCGTTTCGTGACGGCCCGTGAGGTTCACGCACAGGGCGTTGAAGCCGTTCTCCGACACATTCCCGAAGGGCGCGCAGGTCGTCGTCACCCTTGACTGTGACGGCCTTGATCCCAGCGTCATGCCCGGTGTGGCAGCGCGTACGCCCGGAGGCCTCACCTATACGCAGCTGATCGACTTGGTCAGCGGTCTCGGCAGGCGGGCCAGGATCGCCGGGTTCGACCTCGTCGAACTCTATCCTCCCGCCGACATTGATGGCCTGTCGGCCCTGACGGCATCGCGCCTACTCGTCAATGTGATCGGCACTATCGTGCGGCGGGGTTGAATCGGCCCCCACGCCGGCTCTCTCAGCATTGTCACGGCCGGATAAAACCTTCAGACGGTGATGCTCACCGTTGGCATGGCGGAGATGGTGCCGGTCAGGGCGTTGACGGAGGCATCGAGGCTTCCGGTGCCGGGCACCGTGGCGGCGCTGTTCTGCTCGCGCAGCCTGCGGGCGGCCTCTTCCAGCAGCGCCTTGATCTGGCGGGCGACGGTGCTGAATTCCATCGCGGTCTTGATGTCGTCGAGGGACAGTTTGGGCGCCTCGCGCGGCGTTTCATCCATCGCGTCGAGATAGGCCTGCTCGGCGTGGGAGACGGGCTTGTCGGCTGCGGGCTCGTCTGACGGTTCGTCTGCGGAGGCAGTCGTGGCCGGTTCGTTCGCATCCGGGATGGTCTCTCCTGTCTCCGCTCCGGAAAGAGCATTGGCGGGGGTCGCTGGCGCAGTCGCGCCGCTCCCGGCCAGGGCCTCGGTGAATTCGCGGGCGGCACCGGCAACGATGACGCCGAGCTGGGCCGCCTGCTTGGCGATCACCTGCGGATCGAACCCCCAGCGGCGCATGAACTCGAGCTGCTGCTTGGCATCATCGAGCTTCTGCCTGGCGCGCGCCTTTGCCTGTTCGTCCGCCTCGTCGCTCGCCTTCTTCAGCGAGGTCAGGCCATGGACGAGGCGATCGTAGAGCTCGTCCTTGGGCCTGGATGGACCGGACGACGCGGCTGTTGCGGCATCCGTCGAGGCCGACGCTCCATCCTGCTTCGCAGGCCGCGCCGGGTAGTCACTGCCAATGCTGCCGATCTGCATCTCGTCTCTCCGATTCCATGTGGCCGGAGGTTGGGACGGTCAGCTTGCTTCGGGCTGGCGTCGTCCGAGCAAGGCTCAGGTTTTCTCGATCGAGAGATCCATTTCGGGAGCCGAGTCTTCCGCTGCCGGCGCGATGCGCGCTTCCGCGATGTGGGCGGCGGCCTTCAGGTCGCGGGGGAGGCCCGAGAGTTTTTCGATTGCGGCGATCACCACGTCGCTCGCCAGATAATCCGGCTTGTGGCCGAGATTGCGGATGGAGACGAGTTCGGACCCGGCGATATCGCGGGCAAGGCCGCGCGAGTGGATCTCCTCCGCGACGATGGCATCGCTGTCGCCGGTGATGATCACCGTCGGCGCAGTGATTTCCGTATATCGCGGCGCGACGCGCGTCACGTAGCCGTTGAGGTTGGCGACATCGATGGCGTTGCTGCGGAACACTTTCGGGCGCAGGACCAGATACGGCGCGCCGTCGCGAAGATAGGTCTCGGGGCAGGGGTTGGGGTGAAAGACCGAGCGCGTGGCGGCCTTCATCACCATGAGGCCTGCGGGGAGGGCGAGAAGATGGCTGAACAGCCGGCCGATCACCGGGCGGGCGGTGAGTTTGTAGTACCAGTCGATCCGGCCGGGCCAGGGATGGGTGGCGGGCGCCAAAAACAGCAGGCCGGCGGTCTTTTCCGGATGATAGAGGCCGAAGCTCGCGGCAATCGCGCCGCCGAAGGAGTGGCCTGATATGATCGCCTTGTCGATGCCGCGCTTTTCCATCAGCCTTGCTATCGCCGCCGCCTGACCGTCCGGGAAACCGTTCTCAGGCCCGCCGCGCTCGGAATAACCGTGGCCCGGCCGGTCGAGGAAGAGCATCTCGGCGCGGCCTTCGAGCGCCTTGCGGAAGGCCGCCTCCTGGTCGCGGAAGTTGCCGCTGGCGCCATGGATGAAGACGATCGCCGGCAAATCTGCGCTGGCCGGCTTCGGCACATGCAGCGAATTCATGGAAAAGCCGCCGACATCGACCAGTTCACCGGTATTCGGGAACTCGGCCTCGATCGCCTTCGCCTTCCAGGCGGTGAAGCAAAAAGCGGTGGCAACAATGATGATGGCAAGGGGCAAGATCATCATCGACGTGCCGCCCGAAGGCTCAGGTCCGGTTGCCGGCGAGCTTTTCAGAAAGCTTGGTGACGGCTTCCTGGGCGTCGCGGTCGGCCGGGTAGACGGCGAGATAGTCCTGCCATGCCTTCAGCGCCAGTTCGTCCTTGCCCGCCTCCGTCAGGATGCCCGCCATGCCGGCCAGCGCTCCGAAATGGCGCGGCTCGCGTTTCAGCACTTCGGCGATGTCGGCCATGGATTTGCGCGGGTCACCCATCGTGTAGTGCAGCGTCGCACGGCGGTTCCAGCCTTCGGCAAAGGCGGGATCGAGCACGGTCACCTGATCCAGGAAATCGAGTGCCGCGGCGTTGCGCTTTTCCTTGATGGCGGTCGCCGACCACTGCATCAGCAGGTTGACGGTGGCGCTGCCCGAATCGTTGAGGTCGGCGATGATCTGGCTGGCGATGCCGCGTGCCTTTCCCGGATTGCGTTCGCGCTTCAAGGCACCGAACAGCGCATCCACGGGCTTGCCGGGTTTCTGGGCGGCGGCGGGAATGACCGGGGCGGCCGCAGGCGGCTTGGGTGTCGCGGTCTGGGCGGGAGCGGACGAAGCGGCGAGGCTCGCGGCGAGAATCAGGGTACTGAAACGAAAATAGCGCATGCGGATAAGGTAATCCGCCTGCGCCGAAGGTCAAACCCGATTTGTCGTGTTATCGACAATTTGATCGGCTGCGGCTGAAACCGGAGCCGATTGCCTGTATCAGCCCTGACGAGCCTTGAAGCGCGGGTTCTGCTTGTTGATGATGTAAACGCGGCCCTTGCGGCGAACCAGACGGTTATCGCGGTGACGAGCCTTCAGCGCCTTAAGCGAGTTCTTGATCTTCATTTTCCTGGTCCAGCAGTCTGTGGGCGCGAGGCCGCATGTCTATCAATCAAAAGCGCGCCGCCAAGATTCTTCGAGGGGCGCGCTCTCAGTTGGGCGTGCAGATAACCCGAGCCAATCTGCATGTCAACCTTGTGACGACGTTTTCAGGCCCTTCAATTCGGTCACATGGCCCATTTTCCGGCCCGGTCGGGATTCCGTCTTGCCATAGAGATGAACCAGAACATCGGCGCGGGAGAGCCAGACCGGCACGTCCAGAATATCGTCGCCGATGAGGTTGGTCATCATGCAGTCGGAATGGCGGGCGGGGTAGCCGAGCGGCAGGCCTGCGACAGCGCGGATATGCTGCTCGAACTGCGAGACGACACAGGCGGCCTCCGTCCAGTGCCCGGAATTGTGGACGCGCGGGGCGATCTCGTTGGCGATCAGCGTGCCACCCGCCATCACGAAGAATTCCATGCCGATGACGCCGACATAATCCAGCGCGGCGAGCAGCTTCTCGGCCGATTCGCGGGCGGTCTTCGCCGTCGATTCGGAAATCCTGGCGGGCAGGGTGGAGGTGTGGAGAATGCCGTTGCGGTGGACGTTTTCGGCCGGATCGTAGCAGGCGACCGTGCCGTCTATGGCGCGGGCGGCGATGATCGACACTTCGCGCTCGAAGGGCACGAAGCTTTCCAGAATCAGCGGCACGCCGCCGAGCGCATCGTAGGCGCCGGCCGGCTTGTCGTCGGCGGAGCGGAAGACGCGCTGGCCCTTGCCGTCATAACCCATGCGGCGGGTCTTCAGGACGCCCTGGCCGCCGAAATCGGCGAGTGCCTTTTCGAGGTCGGACTGGCTGTCGACGGCGTGGAATCGGGCGGTCTCGATGCCGCAGGAATTCAGGAAGCGCTTTTCGGTCAGCCGGTCCTGCGACATATCGAGCGCCTTGGCCGGCGGATAAACCGCAACCGAGCGCTGCAGCGCCTCGGCGGCGGTCACCGGCACGTTTTCGAATTCGTAGGTGACGACGTCGCAGCGGCTGGCGAGTTCGGCGAGTGCTGCCGGATCGTCATAGGCGGCGGTGATCTGGGCGTTGGCGACCTGGGCTGCCGGGCAGTCGGCCTGCGGTTCGAGCACGATCGTGCGGAAATTCAGCCGGGCTGCGGCCATGGCCAGCATGCGGCCGAGCTGGCCGCCGCCGATGATGCCGATCGTGTGGACAGTCATGGAGCCTCGTCGATTGGGTAGTCCGCAACGGCCGCACTCTGGCGGGCGCGCCATTCGTCGAGCCGGTCGGCGATCTCGTCGTCGTTGAGAGCGAGAACCGCGGCTGCCAGCAGGGCGGCGTTGATGGCGCCGGCCCGGCCGATGGCAAGAGTGCCGACCGGAATGCCGGCCGGCATCTGGACGATCGACAGCAGGCTGTCCTGGCCCGACAGCGCCTTCGATTGAACCGGCACGCCGAAAACCGGAAGCGGTGTCATGGCGGCGGTCATGCCGGGCAGGTGGGCCGCACCGCCGGCGCCAGCGATGATGACCTGGAAACCTTCGGCACGGGCGCCCTTGGCAAATTGCATCATCCGCTCCGGCGTGCGATGCGCCGATATGATACGGGCCTCGTAACCGATATCGAGCGCCTCCAGCGTGTCAGCGGCGTTCTTCATGGTCTCCCAGTCGGACTGGCTGCCCATGATGATGGCGACGGCAGGTCTTTCAGACATGGCGGGACCCTTAAGCGATGATGTCCGGAACAATCTGGTCTTCGAGCTGAGTCATCTTGTCTTTCAGCGACAGTTTCTTCTTCTTCATGCGCTGCACGCGAAGAGCGTCGCAGCCGACCTGGATCATGGCATTGATGGCGGCGTCGTAATCCTCGTGTTCCTGTCGAAGTTTCGCGAGCACCAGCCGGACATCCGCCTGTTCCTGATCTGCCATATTCCAGTCCCCATTCTCACGCCCGGCATTTCAGCGGTCGCCGGCATTCTCCGCAAGCCTCTACCACCAAACCGCGTTAACGGGAAGTTAGACAAGGTCACGAATTTGCCCACTTCAAACCATGATTTCACCTTCGACAAAGCCGGCCGATCGTGTCACACTTCCTTCGTAAACCTGAAGCCTCGGCATTAGGGAATGCCGTGGTAGGTGACTAAGGAAGGAACATGCCACATGACCGTCCAGGCTCATATCGCATCGCTTGAAAAGAAGCACGGTGCTTTGGAGGAGGAGCTCCAGACCGTTCTAGCGTCCCCCTCCGCCGACGACCGTGAAATAGCCGAACTCAAGCGGCGCAAGCTGCGCATCAAGGACCAAATGCAGCGCATAAAAGCATCCACGCGTCATTAGTTCCTCAGTAGGAGAACCCGCCGCTCGCCCATTGTTTCATCAGTAAGAGGCGAATAATAAAAGCGGCAAACCAATAATCCAGAAATAACCCAGAAATAACAATGACAAGGTTCTGGTCGTGGAAGGGAGCCACAATTCCCACGGTTTAAAAGCCGTCGTCACGACCAGAACTGATCCAGCCACAGGTTCAGCCTGTCGAAGCCCTTGCTGTTGACGGAATAGATGCGCCGCGTGCCTTCCGCCGTCACATTCACCAGATTGCTGTCCAGAAGAGCCTTCAAATGCTGCGACACCGCGGGCCGGCTGATCGGCAGCCCTTGCGCAAGTTCGTTTACGGTTCTCGGAGCGCGCCGCAATTCCTCCAGCAGATACCGCCGGTTAGGATCAGCTATGGCTGCAAAGGGGTCAACGGTTGTCATCCGTTGAACTTACGGTAAACGCTCGAGAACGGCAAGATTTATTGTGCATCGCAACAATATCGCCCGCCTTATTTTGCGTTGCTTTTTTAGCTGCACCGCGCCTGCTTTGCCGGGTCAGAACGGCAGGCCGTCCCACAACAGTTTCAATCCCGCACAGAATGCCAGACCGTAAGTCATCGGATAGAAGGTTTCCGCCTTCAGATGCTTGACGATGGCCGCGCCGATCATGGTCGCGATCAGGGCTACGGGCAGAAGGGTTGCGGAGATGGTGAGGTTTTCGGAGTCGAGTGCGCCGAGGAAGAAGTAAGGAATGACCTTGACCGCATTGACGATCGCGAAGAAGCGGATGCTGGCGCCGGTATAGGCTTTCGGATCGAGCCGCATCGGCAGGACGTAGATCTGGAACGGCGGCCCGCCGGCATGGGCAACGAAGCTCGCGTAACCGGACAGGGCGCCCCAGAAGGTGGCGGCTCCCGGGCGGTGCGGCAGGGGAGCCCTCGGCTGGTTGGAGCGAGGGCCGTAGACCTGCCAGAAATAGCGCACGGTAAACAGGATCGTCGCAACCGCGATGACGAGGCGCAGGGCATCGTCCGAGACATAGGCCGACGTCGCCCATCCGAGTGCGATGCCGATGATGCCGCCGGGCAGGATCACCAGCAGCGTCCTGGCATCGTTGAAGTTCCGCCACGACCACAATGCGACGATGTCCATGACGATCAGGATCGGCAGGAAGATCGCCGCCGCCTTGACCGGATCGACCGCGAGCGACATCAGCGGCACGCCGAGCAGACCGATAGCGCCGCCGATCCCCCCTTTCGAGAGGCCGACAAGCAGAACGGCGGGGATGGCGAAGGTGAAGAACGCGAAGCTAAGCGTATCGGGCATGAAGACTCGAAGGCGATGAGGGAATGGTTGATCCGGCAGGCGGTCCGGTCTATCGAATTTGCGGACAGAAAACGAGTGCGGATTTTCACAAGTCGATATCCGCCGAACGGGAAGAAACATGACCGGACAGAAAGACCGCTGCCGCCTCGTGCTGATCGTGCCGCAATATGACGATGCCGATCAGCAGGCCAAGGATCTCGAAGCCGCGCTTGCAGGCGGCGACGTCGCGTCGGTGATCGTGCCGCAATACGGGCTCGACGACCAGGCGTTCCAGAAGCGTGCGGAAGCACTAGTCGAACTGATCCAGGCGGCGGGCGCTGCGGCGCTGATCTGTGGAGACAGCCGGGTGGCCGGGCGCATCAAGGCGGATGGCCTGCATCTTGGCGGTGACCTCACCGAGCTGGGGGAGGCGATCGAGAAATTCGTGCCGAAGATGATCGTCGGCACCGGCGGGGCGGGCGACCGGCATCAGGCGCTTGCAATCGGTGAACATCGTCCCGACTATATCTTCTTCGGCAAGCTCGACGGCGATATCAAGCCGGAAGCACATCCGAAAAACCTCGCGCTCGGCGAGTGGTGGGCATCGATGATCGAGATCCCCTGCATCGTCATGGGCGGCACCGATACCTCCTCGGCGCTTGCCGTCGCGGAGACCGGCGCGGAGTTCGTGGCGCTCAGGGAAGCGGTCTTTTCCAATCCCCAGGGCCCTGGCGCCGCGGTCGCTGAAGTCAACGCAATTCTGGACGAAAAAGCGCCACGGTTTGAGGCTTGATGAAGCCCATGCCGTCGAACCGCCTTTCCCGCGTGATTCTGAAAGGGCTGCTGGCGACACTCATCGCTTCGGCGGCGATGCCTTGTCTTGCGCTGGCGCAGGCGAATTCCAGGGCGGTGACCCGGCCCGTGGAGCGCGATTTCCAGCCGATGAAAAAAGGGCGGGTCGAGACCCAGCCGGTTCCGGGCTCCGCAAAGGGAACCAAGGAGCCTGAGGGCCAGCCGAACGGCATCATTCCTTCGGGCGGGGTCGAGCTTTACCAGCGCATGGGAGCCGCACTGCCGCCGGCACCGGCGGAAAAAAACTATACCGGCACCGTGGACGAAGCCTACGGGGCATACCAGCGCGGAATGTATGTGACCGCCCTCGACAGAGCGCTGACCCGGGCCGGGACCGGCGATGCGGCGGCGCAGACCCTGGTCGCCGAAATGATGACCAAGGGGCTCGGCATCAAGCGCGACGCCAAGACCGCGGCGTTCTGGTATCAGAAGGCGGCGGAGGGCGGCGATCCGGCCGCCATGTTCCAATATGCGCTGCTGCTGATGACCGGGCGCGATGTTCCCCGCGACAAACCAAAGGCTGACAGTTTCATGCGCAGGGCCGCCGAAGCCGGCAATGCTTCGGCGCAATTCAACTGGGCGCAGATCCTGGTTTCCGAAAATCCGGGCGACAAGGGCTTGCATATGGCGCTGCCCTTTTACGAAAAATCCGCAAGGCAGGGCGTCGCCGATAGCCAATATGCGGTGGCGCAGGTCTATGTGACGCTGAAAGATGTTCCGGCTGAGAAGAAGGCGCGGGCCCGCGAATGGCTGGAGCGCGCCGCAACGGCCGGCTTCGACACCGCGCAGCTCGACATGGGCCTCTGGCTGGTCAACGGCGTCGCGGGAGACCGCGATTACGAAAAGGGTTTCGAGTGGCTGCGGATCGCCGCCCATCGCGGCAATGTGGTCGCCCAGAACAAGCTCGCACATCTCTATGTCAACGCGCTCGGCACTCGGCCTGATCCGGTGGAAGCGGCGAAGTGGTACGTGCTGTCGCGCCGCGCCGGCCTTCAGGACCCGGAGCTCGAGGATTTCTATCTCGGGATCAATGAGGATCAGCAGCGCCGGGCGATCGAGGCGGCGAATAAATTCCGGCGTGGGTGAGGCCCGGTCCGGCGCAGCCGGAGCAATCGATCCAGTGAATCGATTGCAGGGCCGAACGGGATGAGCCAAAGCGAAGCGCCGGGATACGGTGCGGCAATCTGGTTTCGTCGCTCACACATCCGGGACCGCCCAAGACCAGTTTTGCAGACGCGGCCAGGGCTGCAATGCCCGCATTCCCGCGGACGGCTTGAATTTCGCGCCGTTTTATGGTCTTGAAGCCGCCAATCAAAAAATCGCTCATAAAACGCCGTCCCGTCCAGACGACAAGTCGGGACAACCCCAAGGATTTCCCGCATGGCCCGCTCCGCCCTTCTCAACGTCATGGTTCAGGCTGCCCTTAAGGCAGGAAAGTCGCTTTCGCGAGATTTCGGCGAGGTGCAGAACCTGCAGGTTTCGGTGAAGGGCCCCAGTGATTTCGTGTCCCAGGCGGATCTGAAGGCAGAAAAGATTGTTCGCGACGAGCTCTTGAAATCGCGTCCGACCTACGGTTTCCTCGGCGAGGAAAGCGAAGAGCTGAAGGGCACCGACGGCGCGCATCGCTGGATCGTCGATCCGCTCGACGGGACCACCAACTTCCTGCACGGCATTCCGCAGTTCGCAGTCTCCATCGCGCTCGAGCGCAACGGGGAAGTGGTTGCCGGCGTGGTGTTCAATCCTGCGACCGATGAGCTGTTCACTGCCGAAAAGGGCGGCGGCGCCTTCATGAACGACCGCCGCATCCGGGTCGCCGCGCGCCGCGTGCTGTCCGACTGCGTGATCGGCTGCGGCATGCCGCATCTCGGCCGCGGCAATCACGGCAAGTTCCTCGTCGAACTGCGCCACGTGATGGGCGAAGTGGCCGGCATGCGCCGGTTCGGCGCGGCCGCTCTCGACCTTGCCTATGTGGCTGCCGGTCGTCTCGACGGCTTCTGGGAAACCGAGCTTATGCCCTGGGACATGGCCGCCGGCCTGATCCTCATCCGCGAGGCGGGCGGGTTCGTTTCCGACATGAAAGGCACGACCGATATTTTCGGCAGCGGCAATGTCGTGGCCGGCAACGAACTTATCCAGAAGGCGCTGGTCGAAGTCGTCAATCGACCCGTTCCGACCCGCTGAGGCATTTTTGCGCCACCGCCCGGCTTAGATCTGCAGTACTGAATAGCTGACTGTTTTCCTGAGCTTCTGCACTTCAATTCGTCGCATTTTTCAACTAGCCTCCGGCACTGCAGACTACCGGAGGCGAAGCATATTATGGCGAATGCGACAGTGGACGATTTGGACGCGTCTGAAACGGGCCGCGGCGGTTATGCCTATAAACTGTCCAATCCCGCATCGTTCTTATGGACGATGCTGATCTTCCTGATCATCGTCGGTTTCGTCGCTTCCATCCTCTATCGCCAGGCCGCTCACGCCTTCCAGACCAATCCCGGTCTGAACGGCCTCATTCTCGGCGTTCTCCTGATCGGCGTGATCCTGGTTTTCAACCAGGTGATCGCCCTGATGCCGGAAGTGCGCTGGTTCAATTCCTTCCGCGCCGCCGGCAGCGCCGACAAGGTCGGCCGCGAGCCGCGCCTGCTGGCGCCGATGCGCACCCTGATCGGCAGCCGCCGCAGGATGGCGCTGTCGACCAACGCCTTCCGCTCGATCCTCGATACGATCGGCACACGCCTCGACGAATCACGCGACACGTCGCGCTACCTGATCGGCCTGCTCGTCTTCCTCGGCCTGCTCGGCACGTTCTGGGGCCTTATCCAGACCATCGGCTCGATCAGCAACGTCATCGGCGCGCTCGACCCGAATTCCGGCAGTTCCAACGACGTGCTGGCCGCCATCAAGAGCGGTCTTGCCCAACCGCTCGCCGGCATGGGCACGGCGTTCTCGTCCTCGCTGCTCGGCCTTTCCGGTTCGCTGATCCTGGGTTTCCTCGACCTGCAGGCCGGCCGCGCCCAGAACCGCTTCTATACGGAACTGGAAAACTGGCTGTCTTCGGTGACCGACCTCGGATCGGACCTGCCGCCTGTTGTCGCCGAGACCATCGCGAGTGGTTCCTCGGAAGATATCAGGGCGCTGACCGAACAGCTGCGCGCGCTCGCCTCCGCCCAGACCAAGGGCCCCGTCGACGCCCATCAGAACGAGCGGTCGCTGTCGGCCATGGCCAATCTCGCCGAAGGCATCCAGGGCCTGGTCAAGAACATGCGCAACGAACAGCAGATGTTGCGCGACTGGATCGAGGCGCAGCAGGAGGAATCAAAGGCTCTGCGCCGCACGCTCGACCGGCTTTCCGACAAGATCGGGGGGAAGTAAGCGATGGCGCTTGGCAAGAGCCGCCGTCGCGAGCGGGGCGTCGACTATTGGCCGGGTTTCGTGGATGCGCTTTCCACGCTGCTGCTCGCCATCATGTTCCTGCTTACCGTCTTCGTGCTTGCGCAGTTCCTGCTCAGCCGCGAAATCACCGGCCGTGACGAGGTGCTGAACCGGCTGAACAGCCAGATCGCCGAACTGACGGAACTGCTGGCGCTCGAAAAGGGCAATAGCCAGGACGTCGAGGATCAGCTTGCCAACCTGCAGTCGTCGCTCGCCACAGCCGAGGCGGACCGCTCGCGCCTGCAGCAGCTGCTGAGCCAGGGTGCCGGCAGCAGCGGCGCCGCCAATGCCCGCATCGGCGACCTCACCAACCAGCTCAATCAGGAACAGCAGCTGAGCGCCCGCGCCGCAAGTCAGGTGGAACTGCTCAACCAGCAGATCTCCGCGCTGCGAGCCCAGATCGCCGCCATCGAACAGGCGCTGCAGGCTTCGGAAGCCAAGGATGCTTCCTCGCAGGCGCAGATTTCCGATCTCGGTCGGCGCCTCAACGTCGCGCTGGCGCAGCGTGTCCAGGAGTTGAACCGTTACCGCTCCGACTTCTTCGGCCGGCTGCGGGAGATCCTCTCCGACCGCGAGAACATCCGCATCGTCGGCGACCGTTTCGTCTTCCAGTCGGAAGTGCTCTTTCCGGTCGGCGGCAACGAACTCGACCCGGCCGGTCGGGTGGAGATGGACAAGCTCGCGGCGGCTCTTCTCGATCTCGCCAAGGAAATCCCGGCCGAGATCAACTGGGTGCTGCGCGTCGACGGGCATACGGACAACTCGCCGCTTACCGGCACCGGCCGCTACCGCGACAACTGGGAGCTTTCCTCGGCCCGCGCCACTTCGGTGGTCAAATACCTGATTTCCAAGGGCGTGCCGGCCAACCGCCTCGTCGCCGCCGGCTTCGGCGAATTCCAGCCGCTCGCCCAAGGCGATACCCCGGACGCCCGCTCCCAGAACCGCCGCATCGAGCTGAAGCTCACCGAGCGGTAAATCCGGCCACGGGAAGACTTAAGTGATGGCCGAAGACAAGCCGGATATGAGCGCGCTCCTGAAGGAGGTCGCGGAAAGCCCGAAGCGGGACAACAGCGTCTACCACAGGGCGATCGCCGAGGCGCGCCAAGCCTTCGAAGATGCCGAATCTGCCCTCGGTGGCCCGGTCGAGGTGCGGACCAAGACCAAGATCAAGCGCAACGGCGACTATGTGGTGAAGTGGACGTTCAGACGCCTGGACTAGGCATTTCCGCCCCGATGGAATGGGTGGTCGACGTGAAGCCCAGCCGCGTCAGGCCGCGACGCACTTCGGGCGCGTTCATGAACAGGCGCCACAGTAGGCCGGATCGATAATTTTCGATCATCGCGATGATTGGACCCTGGTCGATCGCAAGATATGTGCCGGCCACCCAGCCTGTCTTCGGCACGAAGGCGTCGACGAAGCCGAATGCGCCGAGCAGTTTTCCATCGCCATACTGAAGCAATGCGCGCATGGCGCTTTCGGCCTCGGCGGGCAGGAAGGGGAAGCTCGACAGGGCGGCGGTCGGGGCGATGACGCCGCGATCGAATGTCGGCGAATGGGCGCCGTAACCTTGCGGTCCGTCGGAGGCGCTGAGGCCCCAGACCCCGGCATTGGCATAGTCGGGCACGGTCAGGCAATAGTCGTGGTTGATGCGCGTATGTGCCACGGCCTGGTCGTGGTAGTTGCTGCAATAGCGATCGCTCAGGCCCCGCGGATCCAGCGCGCAGAACGAATAATGCGAGATGAAGAGCGGCCCGCCATAGGGCTCGCCGAGCGGAAGCTCCGTTCCAAGATAGATCTCGCCGTTGAGCATGGCTCCGGACCGGGCCCAGCCGGCACGGTAACTCTTGGGGCTGATCGGATGGGTGTCGGAGCCGGCCGCCAGGACATAACAGGACAATGCCTCGTTCCAGCCGCGGATCGGCAGGTTCATGGCCCAACCGTAGTTCGGGCTCCAATGCCAGTAGAGGGCTCCATCCTTACCGCGGGTGAACCAGTCCCACTCCACCTCGTCGTACAGTCGCGTGATATCCGCCCGCAATTTCTCTTCCCGAGAGGTCTCGCCGGCGAAATATTCCCGCGCGCAGATCAGGCCTTGCATCAGCAGCGTCGTTTCGACGAGGTCGCCGCCGTCGTCACGTCCGGAGAAGCGGATGACGTCGTTCGTCGAGCCGTCGATGAAATGCGCGAATGCCCCGCGGAAAGTTGGGGAATGCCTCAGATGATCGATGATGGTCGATATGCGCTCCAGTGCCTGCGAACGGCTGATCCACTGGCGTTCGCAGGCGACGATGATGGCTAGGACCCCAAAGCCGACGCCGCTGATCGACACCATATTCGGGGAAGGCGCGCCCGAGACGAAGCACTTGTCGAACGGCAGCCCCGATTCGGGATGGGCACCATCCCAGAAGAACCGGAAGGTCCGGGACTGTATCTTGTCCAGGCAATCGTCGAGCGACGGGTCGGGCGGCAGTTGACTGAAATTCATGACCTCGAGCTTCTGGCGGCAATGGTATCTGCGATACTGGTGGTTCTCTGGCGGTTCCGCGGTAGATAGGCATTCGGCGCGCCCGGTTCACTTCCAGCTTGGACCCGAGCGAAACACGTTGGCGTGAATGGTCAGAGTGCGGCGGCGCTCTGCCGTTCGATGTCGTGGAACTGCAGGCGGGCGAGCTTGGCATAGAGGCCGCCCTCGGCGATCAGGCTCTGGTGGGTGCCCTCCTCGACGATCCGCCCGTCTTCCAGCACGAGGATGCGGTCGGCCTTCAGCACGGTCGCCAGCCGATGGGCGATGACCAGCGTGGTGCGGTTCTTCATCAGTCCGTCGAGCGCCTTCTGGACCAGCGTTTCGCTTTCCGCATCGAGCGCCGAGGTCGCCTCGTCGAGCAGCAGGACGGGGGCGTCTTTCAGGATGGCGCGGGCGATGGCGATGCGCTGGCGCTGGCCGCCGGAAAGGGTGATGCCCCGTTCGCCGGCCATGGTGTCGTAGCCGTTGTCCAGCTTCGAGATGAACTCGTCGGCCTGGGCGGCGATCGCCGCGGCGCGAACCGCCTCACGGCTGGCATCCGGAGCGCTGAAGGCGATGTTGTCATGGATGGAGGCGGCGAAGATGGTCACGTCCTGGGGCACGATGGCAAGGCGGGAACGCAGTTCGGCGAGCCTTGCCTGGCGCAGGTCTAGGCCGTCGAGTCTCACCGATCCGGCCGAGGGATCGTAGAAACGCAGCAGCAGCGAGAATATCGTGCTCTTGCCGGCGCCGGAGGGACCGACGATCGCTACCGTTTCCCCTGACCTCACCTTGAAGGAGAGCGAATTGAGCGTGATGGCGCTGACGCGGGCCGGATAGGCGAAGGAGACCTTTTCGAACTCGACCTCGCCACGCGGCGGGGAGGGGAGCGCGACCGGATTTTCCGCGTCGCGAATTGCCGGGACTTCGTGCAGCAGCTCGGTCAGCCGCTCGGCAGCGCCGCCGGCCGACGATAGTTCGCCCCAGACTTCCGAGAGCTGGCCGAGCGAGCTAGCGGCGATCACCGAATAGAGCACGAACTGGCCGAGCGTACCGGCGGTCATGGTGCCGGCCAGAACGCTCTGGGCGCCGTACCAGAGCACGCCGACGATGCTGCCGAAAACGAGGAGAATGCCGAAACCGGTCAGCAGCGCGCGGGCCTTAATGGCGGTGCGGGCAGCGTCATAGGCGCTTTCCACGGTGCTGCCGTACCGGCCGTTTGCGGTCGTCTCGCCGCCAAAGGCCTGGACCGTGCGGGTGGCGCCGATCACTTCGGAGGCGAAGGCCGAGGTCTGGGCAAGCGTATCCTGGGCGGCGCGCGAACGCTTTCTGACCGAGCGGCCGAATCCGACGAGCGGGAAGACGATCAGCGGGATGGCGCCGAGCACCAGCGCGGACAGCCGCGGGCTGGTATAGATCATCATGCCCATCGCGCCGAGACAGAGAATGGTGTTGCGCAGCGCCTGGGAAGCTGCCGAACCGAAGGCGGACTTGATCTGGACCGTGTCGGCCGTCAGCCGCGAGACGATCTCGCCAGACTGATTGACGTCGAAAAAGGAGGGCGACAGCGACGTCACATGTGAAAACACCTCGCGGCGCAGGTCGGCGACGACCCGCTCGCCGATGGTGATGACGTAGTAGTAGCGCATGGCGCTGGCGACGGCGAGCAAGGAGGCCAGTGCCAGCAGCATGCCGAAATAGTTGTTGATGAAATGGCCGTCGGAAGAGGCAAAACCGTGATCGACCATGCGGCGCACGGCAAGCGGCAGGGCAAGCGTGGTTGCGGCGGCGAGCACGAGGAAAACGATTGCCGCGGCGACCATCGAACGATAACGGGCAAGGTAGGGAACAAGCCTTGCGAGCGGTCTCAGGGCTTTGCCTCTCGGCTGGTTTTCTCGGGCGTCTGCCACGTCATCTCCATAGGCTCGAAAGGCTCAATTCTCGGCCTTACGGGTACTTGTACTTCCGGCGACCTTCCTGTATAGGCTCCGCATCCAATTGGGAAGCCGTGACCAGACCGGTCTACGGCTTCATTTATTAAAGAGGCCTCTCGCTCGCAATTGCGACAAATGGACCTCGCAGAGCAGGAATATCGACATGAAGGCTGGCATCCATCCGCAGTATCACGTGATCAAAGTGGTCATGACCGACGGCACCGAATACGAAACCCGCTCTACCTGGGGTTCGGAAGGCGCTACCATGAACCTGGAAATCGACCCGAACTCGCATCCGGCCTGGACGGGCGGGAACCAGCAGATGCTGGACCGCGGCGGCCGCGTTTCCAAGTTCAACAAGCGTTTCGGCGGCCTCGGCCTCTAATACGCTTCTTGGCGCCAAGAGTTACGAAAAGCCTGGCGGAAGCCGGGCTTTTTTCGTTTTGCGGTGTTTGACGGGGAGGAGCCGTTGAAAGAGCAATCCGATATTCCGGCCGCATCCCGGCGAATCCTAATCATGGGAAACGGCGGGTCCGGCAAGACTTGGCTGGCGCTAAGGCTGGCAGAGCCGCTTCGCCTGCCGCTCGCTCACCTCGACGACGTGCATTGGGAGCCGGGTCGCTACGGGATTGCACGCGACAGGGCGGTCGTGCACGAGGATGTTCGGGCAGTAGCAGCGGGTGAGGCCTGGCTGATCGAGGGCGTCTATGGCCGCTACGTCGATATCGCCCTGTCGAGGACGACGGTGCTGGTCTGGCTTGATCTCAGCGAAGACGAGTGTGTGGCGAATATCCTGCGCCGCGGCATTCAGGGCGGCGAGAGCCGGACCGCGTTCGACGGGTTGGTCAAATGGGTGTCGGAATACAGAGTTCGAAAGAACAACTGGAATTCGTTCGACGCTCACCTGAAGCTTTTCGAGAGCTTCTCAGGCCACAAGGCGCGGCTGACGAACAGGGATGAGATCGATGCCTGTGCGGAGAGCCTTCTGCGACCATGAAAAAGCCGGCGCAGCGTCTGCACCGGCTGTGATCGGAAAGCCTTGACGGCGATCAGTTGCCGAAGGCGGTGCGCAGCAGGTTGAGCTGGGCGCGGACGCTGTTTTCGTTGTCCGGCAGAACCGCCGGGTCGGCCGGGCGATAGATCTCGCGGTCGAGAATGGCGACGCGGTTCTGGAGGCGCAGCGAACGTTCGACGAGATCGCGGAAACCTTCCGGCAGGTCGAGCCAGCCCGGAGCATTGCGGTCGACGTTGAAGCCGTCGAGACGGACCTTGCTCTTTTCCGACATGACCTGTTCGCGGCTCATCTCGCCATTGTTGACGGCGCGCTGCAGAAGCAGCCAGGAGGCCATCTGCATGAGGCGGGTGGTCAGCCGCATGGACTCGGCCGCGTAGAGAACCGATGCCATGCGCGGTAGAACCTTCGAAGCGGCGCGGCCCGTACCGTCGAGATAGCTCGCGGTCTCCTCGACCAGCGACATACCTTCGGAGTAGAGCGCCTTGAACTGCGAAGACGCAGCGGCACGGCCTGCAAAACTTACGGTATTCAATCCCTGTTCGGACATCGAAATCATCCTGCTCAACGCAATCACATTCAGGCAATGACAACGGCGGATAAAAGTTCCCATGCCGTTCTGACTGACCTGAACATGATACTTATAATGGAAATCCGCAAGGCGTTTCTTAAGGAAAGGTTAATACCCACAAGAAGTGGTAAACAACGGCCATGTTCCTGAAATGAGACGCATTTTGGCGTCCAATACAGCAGTTTGTTTCTGTGGGAAAGCCGGTTGAAACCGGTGCCGCGAGGGTGTCGAAGGCAAAGAGCCTGAGCCGGGCCGGCGTCGCCCTAAAAAAGAAGAGCCGCGGAAAGGCGGCTCTCAAGGTAAAACAGGGAGAAATCAGACCATTCGCCGAATGGTGAAACTGTCTGAGTCCAGGAAGCCTGAACGTCTCCATATTCTCCGATGATGATTAATATACTCTTAAAACTAAGGAGAAATACTTAAAGTTCCCGTTGGAGCCCGACGTTCAGGAACGGAACAGACTGTCGGCTGCGCGCCGGCCTGCGGCCTTCGCCTCCTTCTCGGCCTCCAATCGGGCGATCTCCTGCCGCAGCAGATCGATTCGCGATTCGAGCTCGTCCACGGACAGCATGGAGAGGTCGCTGCCGAGTTCGTGGGTGGTGGGTTTCTTCGGTCGTTCGTCGTCGATGAAGCTCATGATGTCTCCTTTCCGGCACTGGTTTCCGGCCTGACACTATCCGGCGTCGAGCCGCCGGTCTTGGCGCGCGGGTCGAGCGACAGGCTCTCGGGCGTGGCAAGCGGCGAGGTCGAAGCCGGCGCCGTCGTGTAGGCGTCGCGCTCGGCAATCGGAACCGGCGCCCGCTGGCGGCTGCGGATGATAGCATAGGCGGCCACCAGAAGATGCGCTCCGGTCGTCACCGCAAACAGTGCATGCGGGCCGGCCCAGGTCATCACCGGGCCGCCGAGCGTCGGACCTATGATCGTGCCGATGCCGTAGAGCAGAAGCAGGCCGCCGGAGACCTTCACGAAGTCCTCGGGGGCTGCGAAGTCGTTGGCGTGGGCGACGGCGATCGGGTAGAGCGCGTTGGCGGCGGCGCCGTAGATCGCCACCAGCACGACGATCTCATAGGTGCCGGAGGGTCGGGTTGCGACGATCGCCAGGCCCGCGAGAGCCGCCGCGGCTGAAAGGCCGGCAAGCACGTGGCGGCGGTCCATTCTGTCGGACAGCCGGCCTGCGGGAAACTGCATGATCGCGCCGGCGAAGAGCGTGATGCTGACCATCGCCGCCACCGCGCCCTGGTCGAGCCCGGCGCGCGTGCCGAAGACCGCGCCGAGCGTGCCGTAGGCGCCGTTGGCGACGCCGATCAGCAGGATGCCGATGCAGGAGATCGGGGAATTGCGGAAGAGGCCGCGCAGATCCAGGCGGGCGCGTTTCAGCGGCTGCGGCGAGGCCGCCTTGGACAGCGTCGTCGGCAGCGCCGCAAGGCTATAGAAAATACCGCAGATCATGAACAGCGTCGGCGTCGCGATATCCGCGAACGGCACCATCAACTGGCCGCCCACGACACCGAAAAGGGTGATCGAGATATAGAACGAAAAGATCGTCCCGCGGCTTTCGCTGGTGGCGCGTTCGTTCAGCCAGCTTTCGATGATCATCGATGTGCCGGCGGTGCAAAAGCCGGTGATGGCGCGCAGCACCAGCCAGGTATTCTGGTCGACCATCAGCCCGGTCAGCAGCACGTTGAGGCATATCAGCGACAGGAAGCCGGAAAAGGCGCGGACATGGCCGATGCGGCGCACCACGTTGGGCGCCACGAAGCAGCCGATGACGAAGCCGGAGGCCCATGTGGTGCCGAGCAGACCCAGCACTTCGTTGGAATAACCTTCCTGAGCGCCCCGCACCGGCAGAAGCAGGCTCTGCAGGCCATTGCCGAGGAAGAGGAGAAGCGTACCGCAAAGGAGGGCGAGGATTGGAAGGAGGTTTCGTCTCATCTTTGCACTGTCAGCTCTTTGCGCGAATACGATCAATCACGGCTCCGCAGGCAAGCATTGTTGCATGCTGATGAACCGGGCGTTAACGAAAGCGAAGCGGATTACCTTTTCCCCGAATCCCCTCCACATCTATCTGTGGTGGAGCGCAAAAATGTCCAGCCTATGGCGGATAAGATCGGCAAGACCAAATGACAAAGACAATCGCCGTTCTTCTGATCTTTGCCATGCTGGTGCAGATCATCAAGCCGCTCAACCTTCCCGGCTTGAGGCGCCGGGGCGACTTCTGGAAGCTGGCGATCGTCGCCTTCGCGGTCTGGAGTGCCGCGCTGATCCTGCGCGAATTCACGACTCTCTAGGTCATGCACTCGTAAACTGAAGAGGCGTTCGACGAGGTTGCGGTAGCGATAGAACCTTGCTCTCGTCAAACTCGCTCAGCCAAAATCCGGATGCGCTTTACGAGCCGGTGAGCTATAAGGCGCCCCGGACGCTCGAAGAGGCGTTCAGGCAGGAGCCCGATGATGATCAAGATGAGCGTCTACTATCCGGCCGATGGCGGCTCGAAGTTCGATCACGACTACTACCGCACCCACCACATGCCACTGATCCAGGAACGGCTCGGCGATGCCTGCCTGCGCTACGAGATCGAAAAAGGCCTTGCGGGTCGCGAACCTGGAAGCGCGCCGGAGTTCGTCGCGGCGTGCCACGTCTACTCGCCGACCCTGGGGACATTCCAGGAGGCGTTCGGTCCCCACCGCGCGGAGATCGTCGCGGACGTCGCCAACTATACGGACATCGTGCCCATCGTGCAGATCAGCGAAATCGTTGGAGGGTAGGGGCTTCGGTGCGTCAGGCGTAGCCGTTGAACTTTCCGGGATCGGCGGCGTAGCGCTGGCGCACCTGATCAAATCTGAATGCGCTTGATGAGTCGGTGACCTAAAGCTTCTTTTCGAACCAATGGTGGGCGTAGGGTTCCGCGTTGAACGGCGCGACTTCCTGGTAACCCTCGCTGCGGTAGAGCGCCTGAGCTTCGTTGAGGGCGCGATTGGTCTCCAGGCGCAGCCGCGTCAGGCCAGCCTCGCGCGCCATTGCTTCCAGCGAACGCAGCATGCGGCGGCCGATGCCCAATCCCCGCGCTGTCGGGGCCGTCCACATCCGCTTCACCTCGCCCGATGCCCCATCACCGACCTTAAGCGCTCCGCAGCCCTGAGGGGCGCCGTCTAGCCAGGCCACAAGGAAGAACCCGGATGGCGGCGTCATTTCCTCGGGACTCGCCGGGTTACTCCGGGAAGGATCGAAGCCAACCTCGAAACGAGCCGAAAGTTCGGCAAAATACTGTTCCAGACACCATTGCGCCGCAGCGCTGGCCGGCGGCTCGAGCCTTACCTCCACCGCTCCTGCGCGAAGCAGGCGTTCAACCTCTGCCATGGCGTCGATCAAACGGTCGCGCTGGTGAGGGTCAAGGGGCCGGAGGAACGACATGGCGAGCTCATCCGAGAGCGCCTCGTAGGTCGCCCGCTCATTCAAGCCGCCGGGCGTCAGGGCCACGCGCCGAACCCTTCCGTCGCTCGGATCCGCAGTCGTCCGGACAAGCCCCTGCGCTTCAAGCGAGCGCAACAGACGGCTGATGTGACCGGAGTCGAGTTTCAGCCGCTCGCGTAAAGCACGCACATCTGTGCCGTCACGGATTTCATGCAGCAGCCGAGCTTCGCTGAGCGGACGGCCACGTTGCAGGTAACTGTCTTCCAACGCGCCGACATGCAGTGTGACGACCCGATTGAAGCGGCGAATCTGTTCGACCTGAACCTTGGACATTCTCTGACTTTAGTCAGATATTCGCCTGTTGTAAATCGCCATCGCCCATGAAACGGTTTCTAGGCGTCTATCGAGCCGCGCATGACGGGCACGCAGCGGCCGGTGATGGTGACGTCGGTGACGGTTCCGGCCGCCTTCACCACATCAAGCTCGATGATGCTGCGGCGGCCCATCTCGACACCCTGTTCTATCGTCAGATGCACCTTGGCATCCGTCTCCGGCGCACGCGTTACCAGGAAGGCGGAGAGGGCGGCAGAGGCGCTACCGGTCGCCGGGTCCTCCATGATGTCGTCGAGCGGCGCGAACATGCGGGCGCGGAGGTTCCAGGGTTCTTCCTGGCTGCGGACATAGAGGAAGATCGGAAAGTCGCCATCTGTACCCTGGTGTTTCGCGGCAGCCTTGCGGAAGGCCGTGATGTTCGGCCGGGCGGCGGCAAGTGCTTCGAGGCCATCGAGTTCGGCGATCGCGAAGGCGAGGCCGACCGAGGCGAAGACCGGCCTGTGGGCGGTGGTGCGCACGTGTTTTGCGTCGATCGAAATGCAGTCGGCAATCAGGCCGGGCTCGATCTCGGCGCCAATTTCCAGCGGTCGCGGCGCGCGGATCGCAGCGCCGATCACGCCGGCTGTCTCCCGCAGCAGCTGGATTTCCACCAGGCCGGCGATTTCCTCGAACCGGAGCTTGTCAGTGACGGGCTTGCCGAACAGCTCGCGCCGCTGACCGAGCACGTAGGCGGTGCCGACATTGGGGTGACCGGCAAAGGGAATTTCCATCGTCGGGGTGAAGATGCGTACCCGCGCGCTGTTTTCTGGGTTTTCCGGCGGCAGGACGAAGGTGCTTTCGGCATAACCGAATTCGACTGCGATCTTCTGCATCTGCCGGTCGGAGAGCCCGCGCGCATCCGGCACCACGGCGAGCGGGTTGCCGGCGAAACGCTCGGTCGTGAAAACATCGACGGTGACGAAATCGGCGGTCGGCATGGCAAAACTCTCCGGATGCGATGCCGGATTTAAATCCTCATCGACCTTCCTGACCAGCCAATGTTTTTGATCGCCGTCATCAACGGAATGAAAGCGGCCGGCATCATCGGCTCAGGTAAGGCCGTGGTCACGCATCGCCTTCTCCTCGTCGCCGGTGATATAGGCGAAGATCCTCGGGTCGCCATCGGCGATCGTCACCAGATAGAAGTTGGTGAACCGGACATTGCCGGCTTCGCCCGCCTTGTTGACGTAGGAAAAATCCCACCCGACTTCGGCAAGCGCATGAAGATCGTTGAGGCAGGTGATCCTGACGCCGGTTATGTCCATCCGCTTGCCGCCGGCATCGCGATATCGGGCGAAGCCTTGCGGGATCACTTCCCGGAATGCCGCGTCGTTGGCTCCACCGAACACCGCCTGCGGTGTCGAGCCGACGAAATAGGGCGCGAAGAACGCTGCGACGGCGGAGACGTTCACCGACGCCGCGTCCTTCAGGGCATCATTGCTGGTCCGGCCGTATTCATCGAAAAGCCTTCGGACCTTTTCTTCAATTTCCGTCATGGGCAACCTCCATCATGCAATGAACGTTGTTTTGCCCGTTCGGTTCACGTCGGCTTCGAGGTCGCAGCAAACAGAAAGGCCGCTCCGTTTCCGAAGCGGCCTTCTTCCTCCTCCTTGAAAAGGCGCTCCTCAAGCGGCCTTTTCGAGATCTTTCGCGTCAGGACTTGTTGACGCTTGCGGCGTAGATCTGATCGATCGTTGCGGCGAGGCTCGCATTGAATTCTGCGTCACTCATCGAGGCGCGGAGGTTTTCGGCCAGAGCGCGCGAGAAACTGGCGATCATGCCGTGGTTATGGCTGAGCTTTTCGCAGGCTTCCGCGGTGCTGTAGCCGCCGGAAAGGGCGACGACGCGGACGACCGATTTGTGGGCGGTCAAGGGAGCGTAGAAATCGGCGACCGTCGGGATCGTCAGCTTGAGCATGACCGTCTCGCCCGCGGGAAGCTTGTCGAGCTGCTGCGCGATCTCGTCGCGCAAGATCGCTTCAGCCTGTTCCTTTGTCGGGCTCTTGATGGAAACTTCCGGCTCGATGATCGGCATAAGGCCCTGGCCGATGATCTGACGGGCAACCTGGAACTGCTGCTCCACGACGGCAGCGATGCCGGCCTTGTCGGCATGGCCGATCACCGACCGCATCTTGGTCCCGAATATCCCCTTTTCACGACCGCGGATCAGGAGATCATCCAGTTCAGGCACCGACTTCATCGTCTGAACGCCGTTTTCCTCGGTATTGAGGCCCTTGTCGACTTTGAGAAAGGGGACGACGCCGCGCTTTTCCCAGAGATAGGAGGGAACAGGCTCACCATCGACGTCGCCGTCCATGGTCCGCTCGAAAAGGATGGCGCCGAGAACCTTGTCGCCAGTAAAGGCGGGCGCGCTCATGATGCGGACGCGCATGGCGTGGATCAGGCGGAACATCTCGTCGTCGCCCTGGTAGTCGGACTCGGACACGCCGTAAAGACGCAATGCTCCGGGTGTTGAACCACCGCTCTGATCCAGCGCCGCGATGAATCCGGGCGCAGAACTCATCTTGTTCAACATCTTCGCGTCCACCATACTACACTCCTGTCCCTAAGTTGGCGCAAAACGCGCTCGTCTCTCCCAAGCTGTCAGTCGCGGATAACAGAAGTTATTTTAAAGGGAAATCCTGCGGTAAGCTATTGAAACGATTGAAATGCTTTCAATCGTTTAAAACATCTAAAATTTTTTAAACCAGTTAACTCGGGAGCGCGCCGCCCTACATGGAACGCGCTCCCTTTCGGAAAAACGACAGATCAGGCGGCCTTGATCAGAACCGAGACGCCCGGCAGATCCTTGCCCTCCATCCATTCCAGGAATGCGCCGCCGGCGGTCGAGACGTAGGAGAAGTCGTCGGCAGCGCCAGCATGGTTGAGGGCTGCGACGGTATCGCCGCCGCCTGCCACCGAGGTGAGCTTGCCGGCCCTGGTCTGCTCTGCCGCATGTTTGGCGGCAGCGACCGTCGCCTTGTCGAACGGCTCGATCTCGAAGGCGCCGAGCGGGCCGTTCCAGACGAGCGTCGAGGCCTTGGAGATCCATTCGTTGACGACTGCCACCGACTTCGGCCCGACGTCGAGCATCATGGCGTCAGCCGGGATCGAATTGATATCGACCACTTCGTTGGCGGCACCAGCCTTGAACTCGCGAGCGACGACGCCGTCGACCGGCAGCACGATAGCGCAATTGGAGGTTTCGGCTTCTGCCATGATCTTGCGGGCCGTCTCGGCAAGGTCGTGCTCGCAGAGCGACTTGCCGACATCGATGCCCTGTGCCGCGATGAACGTGTTGGCCATGCCGCCGCCGATCACCAGCGCGTCGACCCGTTTCACGAGGTTCTGAAGCAGGTCGATCTTGGTGGAGACCTTGGCGCCGCCGACGATCGCGACGACCGGGCGGGCAGGATTGCCGAGGCCCTTTTCGAGCGCTTCGAGTTCTTCCTGCATGGTGCGGCCGGCATAGGCGGGCAGGTGATGGGCGAGGCCCTCGGTCGAGGCATGGGCGCGGTGGGCGGCGGAGAAGGCGTCGTTGACGAAGATATCGCCGTTCTTGGCGAGCGCCTCGGTGAAGCCCGGGTCGTTCTTTTCCTCGCCCTTGTGGAAACGGGTGTTTTCGAGCAGCAGGATATCGCCGTTCTTCATGCCGGCGATTGCCTGCTCGGCTTCCGGACCGATGCAGTCGGAGGCGAAGAGGATCTTGTGGCCGAGGACCTGGTTGACGGCAGAGACGATCAGCGACAGCGACATGTCGGCGACAGGCTCGCCCTTCGGACGGCCGAAATGGGCAAGCAGGATGACCTTGGCATCCTTCTTCGAGAGTTCCAGAATGGTCGGGGCGACGCGCTCGATGCGGGTCGCGTCGGTGACCTTGCCATCGGCAACGGGAACGTTGAGATCGACGCGCACGAGCACGCGCTTGGCTGCAATATCGGTGAGGTCGTCAAGGGTTTTGAAGGCCGGCATGATGCTAATCCATTTACTCGGAAAGTTCGTAGCGGACCTTACTATGCCTGACCGGCGACGCAAGACGATTGGTCGCAACCATTTCCATTCCGTCTGTCGCGGAGACGGTGCGTGCCGATTCTACTGCGATAACGCAGCGGGTGGAGGATTTTATTTGAGCTTTCGCAACCCTATGCTGGGCCCTCGGGCGGCACGGCGCCCGGCTTCACCGGCACGCTCTTGCCACGGTACTTGCGGACCAGATCGCGGACGCGGTGGGCGATCTCGCGCATGTTGATGAAGATCGGCAGATTGGTCGCCGGTTCCACGGGTTCCAGCGAAATGCCGATGCTGCGGACATGTTCGTGCTCGTCCAGTTCGCGCACGATCAGGATGATCGAGCCGAAGCGGATGCGGTCGGCATATTCCGCGCGGCCGCCGAGCCGCGAGGTGATCAGGTCGCCGATCGTCATGTTCTGCTCGTTGGCGGAGAGCAGGCCGGGGCCATAGGCGGCATCGAGCTCCTTGGCGGGGCCTGCCGGCGAGATCGCAAAGGCGCCGAAAAATTCCGCGTCGTCCTCGTCGACCGGCACCTGGCTTGCGAAGATGCGGTCGAGCAGTTTCGAATAGGCGGGCGAGATGAACAGGTAGACCTGGTCGTTTTCCTTCAGCCGGCCGGCATATTGGTAACGCATGCTGCGGCCGTCGCGGATGACCAGCGACGGCATGGCCCAGCGGGGGATGCGTTCGCCCTGCAGGATCGGGCTGTCCTTCATGACGCGGTAGGAGATCAGCTCGTGATGGGCGGTGCCCGGCAGGTCGAGCTCGATCTTGTCGACGGCGCCGATGCGCGGCGGGATGATGAGGCCGAGTTTTTGTGCGACCGGCTTGATCGTCCAGCCCTGGACGAGGAGGGAGACCAGTACGATGATGAAGGTGACGTTGAAGAAGAGCTGGCCGTTCTCGACGCCGCTCAAGACCGGCATGATCGCAAGCAGGATCGAGACCGCGCCGCGCAGGCCGACCCAGGCGAGGAAGCTGGTCTCCTGCTGGGTGAAATCATAGGGCAGCAGGCTCAGCCACACGGCGATCGGCCGGGCGACGAAGATCAGGAAGAGCGCCAGCCCGATCGCCGGCAGAAGGATAGCCGGGAATTGCGAGGGCGTGGCGAGCAGGCCGAGCACCAGGAACATGATGATCTGCGCAAGCCAGGTCAGTCCCTCGTTGAAGCGGATGATCTGGGGTTTTGCGAACATCTTGCGATTGCCGGAATAGATGCCGGCCACATAGACCGCCAGAAAACCGCTGCCGCCCATGGCGCCGGTGAAGGAAAACACCAGCAGGGCGAGCGTCAGCACGAAGATCGGCGCCAGGCCCCGGTCGGAGGTGAAGCGGTTCAGCACCCAGACGATCATCATGCCGCCGAACAGGCCGCAGATGACGCCGAGCCCCATTTCCTCGACGAACAGGAAAAGGAAATGCAGGTCGAGGCCGGAAAGGCCCTGGCCGGTCGCCAGCAGTTCGGCGAGCGCAATCGTCAGGAAGATCGCCATCGGATCGTTGGTGCCGGACTCGACTTCGAGCGTCGAGCGCACCTTGTCGCGGATGTTGATGCCGCTGACGCGCAGCAGGAAGAAGACGGCGGCAGCATCCGTCGAGGCAACGATCGAGCCGAGCAGCAGGCCTTCGAGCCAGTTGAAGTTCAGAAGGATCATCGCGCCGAGGGCGAAGATGCCGGTCGTCAGCAGCACCCCGACCGATGCAAGCGTGATCGCCGGCGCTGCGGCAAGGCGGAACGAGTGGATAGGGGTCATGAAGCCGGAATCGAACAGCACGATCGCCAGCGCCAGCGAGCCCAGCATGAAGGTGAAGGAATAGTTTTCGAATTGGATGCCGAGGCCATCGACGCCGGCGAGCAGGCCGATCGACAGGAAGATCAGCAGCAGAGGAGCACCGAAGCGGAAGGCAAGGAGGCTCGAAAGGGCAGCCGCCAGCACCAGGACCGTGCCGACCAGCAGGACGATATAAAAAGCCTCCACCTAAAAGTCCCTTCCTTCGCACCTCTCGCCGACACCATCCCCGTCCGCAGCCCCGGAACGGGACTGTGCCACGCCGCAACGCGGCCATGCAAGAATGGGGCAGATCCCGGCCGAGGGCCGGGCGAATCGACTGATCGATTAGGCGGGAACAATTCCGGCAAGAGAAGGGCAGGGGATAAAAAAGACGGACCCGTGCCTTGGTGCCGACGGCTTTTCAAAGATCGGAGAGCCCACACGAATGCGGAACCTGATTTTGTTTAGTAATGTGTGGCTCCGCATTCGCGTGGCCTTCGGCGTCTTGTCGAGGCTTCCGGCCTCTACAGGTGATCATCTCGCCTCGCTGCGTGGCTTTATTCGCGCCCATCCTTTCGGGACAGGCCTGCCACTTGCACGGCTCAACCGAACCGGACATGGCTGTCCGGGGGAGGCTTGATAGGAATGTTCGTCTTGCGACGCGCACTCCATGGCTTTCACCTCTTCCACTATCCCCGCACGTTACGGTTCCAATGAAAGCGCCGGCCCCCGCCTGCCCACGAACGTCTCGCGAAACACTCCGGCGACGGAAGCGGGAGGATTGTAGGCGTGGGTGGAAGGGGTGGGGAAAATCGAAAGCGAAAAAATTTGGCGGTGGGAGTGCTGCGGATCTTTGCTTTGCGGTCTAATGAAGCGCATATCATAAGTGGCCGCTCCGGCCGGAAGCGGTCACAGGTGGACATCCGTGCCTGCGAGCCGGCCCTCCGTTAAATGCAACTTTAAGTAACGCTTATCGCCTTTCTTAAGATGTCGCATTTATCCATTAATCACTGGGCCACAATGTGGGGAAGTGCTTTGGAGCGGTGGATTAGCGGTGGGCAGTATGCGCAACGTCTCGGAATGCGTCTTGGCGCCTTTGTAGTCATAACTTTGGCTTTTCCATTTTTTGTCTACGGAATGATCAAAGTAACCGGGGCGGGCGGCGTTAGCGGAGCATCCGGCGCGCTCGCTTTGGTTCTAGGAATTTATCTGAAACCGATTATCTATCTCGGGTTCGCCTATTCAACGCTGCGCCTCTCATTGAATCGCACACGAACCATTGGCGTTTCTCCGTTGATCGGGCTTTGCATACCCTTGCTCGTTCTTGCTGATCTCCCATTTGGAATTACGTTCGGCTCTTTCTGGGCCGTCGGCTTTTCTCTAGGAATCATGTCTTCGTTGCTTCCCGCGTCGCTACTCGCGGCAGCAATTGCAGTCACCACGTTAAGTTTGTGGCGCGATATCGAAGAACCGATGACCGGGCGGATCGCCAACATTTACGGAATTTGGAAAACACTGCTTTTCATTTCCGTCGGGCTTGGTTTTATTGGGATCTTACCAATGGTGTCGGCCTGGTTCATCGGCTCAAGCGGTGTGAAGCTGAGTATCCTGCTGATCAGGTCTATGTCCTATCTCAGAGCTTTCCTGCTCTATCCCTATGGCCTGCTGCTTGCATTTGCAGCCTTGTCGACGGCTCTGATCCTAGAAAGCAGGCGCCCGCATAACGGTGGCGGCAACTACAAATCTACCCAAAATCAGGCTCCGCTGTTCGGAAGCCGAAACATTAAGCAATAATGTCCCTATCGGACCAATGACGCCATAAGTGCTTACGGCGGCGCGTCCCCGGGGGACGTGCTCGGAAACCAGCATCGCCGTCACCACCATGCCCACAAACAAAAACCCCCTCCCTTGCGGGAGGAGGTCCATATCTTACCGGTGCCGCCCGAAGGCGGCTGCGCCAGGCTTCAGATGAGCTTGGCAAGCGCGACCGACGTGTCGGCCATGCGGTTCGAGAAGCCCCATTCGTTGTCGTACCAGGAGAGGATGCGGACGAAGTTGCCTTCGAGCACCTTGGTCTGGTCGATCGCGAAGATCGACGAATGGCTGTCGTGGTTGAAGTCGCGGCTGACGAGCGGTTCTTCGGTATAACCGAGGATGCCCTTCAGGGCGCCGTTGGAAGCGGACTTGATCGCTTCGTTGACTTCGGCAACCGTGGTCGTCTTCTTGGCGACGAACTTGAAGTCGACGACCGAGACGTTCGGGGTCGGCACGCGGATCGAGGTGCCGTCGAGCCTGCCCTTCAGGTGCGGAAGCACCAGGCCGACGGCCTTGGCGGCGCCGGAGCTACCTGACATCCCGTCATGGCTCAATCCTCCGCAAATCAATGCGACGATTGAATCACGGTGCTGAAGTTTCATCAACGCTTCAGTTCAGCACTTGGCTGTTCAACTACGAGACCGGCGACTGACGGGCCATGCGGACCGCAGCGCATTCCAAAAGCCGCGTAACAACAGGAGGTATTCGCCACCGCGTACCAATTTAACTGCCTGATCAAGGTCGGCCTTGTCACGCTGGTCTTCCATAAGCCGCTCCAACTAGTTTGGGTGAAATCTTCGGCACCAACATATCAGAAGTCGACATATGAGCGTCACGCTACCAACTCTTACCGCAAAACAGAGTTTTTCAACAGTATCGGCCCGGAATCGGACATTGCGGTGACACCTGGAGGTCATGGTCGAGCCATTTCCAGAACCTCACGAGAAGCACCCTGAATGACGCATCGCGGCGGATTTGCAGCCTTTGAGGGATGGAGGCCGAATACATATATCGCCGCAGCAATCATCTCGTTTGGTCATGTAGCCGGCGCGCCTGCTCGATCGCATCCCGATTTGATTCTGCCCAGGTCATCAAGGCCATGACGGGGGCGCGAAGCGACTTGCCGACTGCAGTCAGCTCGTAATCCACGCGCGGAGGGATCGTCGGAAAGTGGGTGCGACTGATCAAACCGTCGCGTTCCAATTGACGAAGCGTAATTGTGAGCATCCGCTGCGAGATCCCGTCGATCTGCCGGCGCAATGCATTGAAGCGGACCGGCCCATCGTTCAGGGCCACGAAGATGTAAAGACTCCACTTATCGGCGATGCGATCGAGGATTTCCCGAACGGGAAGGCAGTCGGCTTCTTCGCTTGGGGTAGGAAACTCTATGTCACCGAGTGTCATGAATGTGCCTTCTTGCGAACGGTCAAATAGTTATCTTAATAGGGTTGGTCACAATTTGATACTACTCTATTCTCCCAGGAGCCACCAATGACCAACATCCTCCTCGTTACCTCCAGCCCACGCGGTCCTCAGAGCCTTTCCACCCGATTTGCCCGTGACATCGCTGAAAGCCTCAGCGCCCGTTCTGCCGGCACAATTGTCGAACGTGATCTTGGGGCGGCACCGCTGCCGCATATCGCAACAGCCTATATCGACGGCCGCGTTGCACAGCCCGAGACACGTACGCCCGAACAGATCGAAGCCGTCAATCTCGCTCAAAGCCTCGTCGATGAGGTTCAGGCTGCCGACGTGATTGTCATTGGCTCGGGCATGATCAACTTCGGCCCGCCGACGCAGCTCAAGGCTTGGTTTGACTACATCACTTGGCCTGGCGTCACCTTTCGCTACGACGCAACCGGCGTGATGGGATTGTTGCCTGCCAAGAAAGTCTATCTCGTGACCGCAACTGGCGGCGTCTTTTCGGAAGGCAGGAACGCCCCGTTAGACTTCCAGACCACCTATCTCGTGCATCTTCTCGGTTTTATCGGACTGACGGATATCGAAGTGGTCCGCGTTGAAGGAACACTCGTCAGCCCGGACGCAGCCAAGGCTGCGATCGCCTCCACCGAAGCACAGATCCGGGCTGCCTTGGAGCGTGCCGCCTGACCGGCAAACCCGTCACCGGCATCCCGCAAACAAACAAAAAACCCCCTCCCTTGCGGGAGGAGGTCCATATCTTGCCGATGCTGCCCGAAGACAGCTGTGTCAGGCTTCAGATGAGCTTCGCAAACGCGACGGAGGTGTCGGCCATGCGGTTCGAGAAGCCCCATTCGTTGTCGTACCAGGTGAGGATGCGGACGAAGTTGCCTTCGAGCACCTTGGTCTGGTCGATCGCGAAGATCGACGAATGGCTGTCGTGGTTGAAGTCGCGGGAAACGAGCGGTTCTTCGGTATAACCGAGGATGCCCTTCAGCGCGCCGTTGGAAGCGGCCTTGATCGCTTCGTTGACTTCGGCAACCGTGGTCGTCTTCTTGGCGACGAACTTGAAGTCGACGACCGAGACGTTCGGGGTCGGCACGCGGATCGAGGTGCCGTCGAGCTTGCCCTTGAGGTGCGGAAGCACCAGGCCGACGGCCTTGGCGGCGCCGGTGGAGGTCGGGATCATCGACAAGGCTGCAGCGCGGGCGCGATAAAGGTCCTTGTGCATGGTGTCGAGGGTCGGCTGGTCACCCGTGTAGGAGTGGATCGTCGTCATGAAGCCATGATCGATGCCGATCGCGTCGTCGAGGACCTTGACGACCGGAACCAGGCAGTTGGTGGTGCAGGACGCGTTGGAGATGACCAGGTGTTCCCGGGTCAGCTGATCGTGGTTGACGCCGAAGACGACGGTGAGGTCTGCGCCATCGGCAGGCGCCGAGACGATGACGCGCTTGGCGCCGGCGGTCAGGTGCAGGGCGGCCTTGTCGCGGGCGGTGAAGATGCCCGTGCATTCGAGCGCGATATCGACGCCGAGTTCGCGGTGCGGCAGGGTCGCCGGGTCCTTGATCGCGGTCACCTTGATCGGCTTGCCGCCGCCGACGATGATCGTGTCGCCGCTGACTTCGACGCTTGCCGGGAACTTACCGTGGATCGAGTCGTAACGCAGCAGGTGGGCGTTGGTCTCGACCGGGCCGAGGTCGTTGATGGCAACGACCTCGATATCGGTGCGGCCGGATTCGACGATTGCTCGCAGCACGTTGCGGCCGATGCGGCCGAAACCGTTGATGGCAACCTTGACAGTCATTTCACATACTCCGCTTTTAGTTTGTCCTGGTAGTTCAGTTGGTTCAGGCGAGCTCTTTTTCGGCTGCGGCAACAACCGCTTCCGTGGTGATGCCGAAGTGCTTGAAGAGATCCTTGGCAGGGCCGGAGGCACCGAAGGACTTCATGCCGATGAAGGTGCCCTTCGGACCGATGAAGTGATCCCAGCCTTCGCGCACGCCGGCTTCGACGGCGATCTTGACCGGCGAATTGCCGATGACCGCGGTCTGGTAGGATTCCGGCTGGTCGAAGAAGAGCTCGACGCAGGGGACGGAAACGACGCGCGTCGCAATGCCCTTGCCGTCAAGCGTCGCCTGGGCTTTCAGCGCCAGTTCGACTTCCGAGCCGGACGCGAAGATCGTCACCTTGGCGTCGGCCGTGGAAACCAGTTCGTAGGCGCCTTGGGCGCAGAGGTTCTTCTCTTCATAGGTCTTGCGGGCCGGCGCCAGGTTCTGGCGGGTGAGCGCCAGGCCGGACGGGCGGTGCTTTTCCTTGAGCGCCAGCTGCCAGCATTCTGCCGTCTCGGTTTCGTCGGCCGGGCGGAAGATCAAGAGGTTCGGGATGGCGCGCAGCGCCGCGACCTGTTCGACCGGCTGATGGGTCGGACCGTCTTCGCCGACGCCGATCGAGTCATGCGTCCAGACGTGCACGACGCGGATGCCCATCAGGGCTGCGAGGCGGACGGACGGGCGGCAGTAATCCGAGAAGATCAGGAAGCCGCCGGAATAGGGAATCAGGCCGCCATGCAGCGAGATGCCGTTCATGGCAGCGGCCATCGCGTGTTCGCGGATGCCCCAGTGCATGTAGCGGCCGGAGAAGTCGGTCGGGGTGATCGACTTCATCTGGCTGGTCTTGGTGTTGTTCGACGGCGTCAGGTCGGCCGAACCGCCAAGCGTTTCGATGACGATGCCGTTGATGACTTCGAGCGCGTCTTCGGACGCCTTGCGGGTCGCGACGGTCGGGTTGTTCTCGGCGATCTTCTTCTTGAAGGCGTCGATGGCGCTGTCGAAATTGCCAGGCAGGTCGCCGGCGAAGCGGCGCACGAATTCGGCCTTCTTGCCGGTTTCGGTCGAAGCCAAGCGATCCTCCCAATCCTTGCGGGTCTTGGTGGAGCGCAGGCCTGCGAGGCGCCATGCATCGAGAACGTCGGCCGGAACGCTGAAGGCTTCCGCCTCCCAGTTCAGCGCATGCCGAGCTGCCGCGATTTCCTCGGCGCCGAGCGGCGAGCCGTGAACCTTGTGGGTGCCCTGCTTGTTCGGGGCGCCGAAGCCGATGATGGTCTTGGCTGCGATGAAGGTCGGGCGGTCGGACTTCTGGGCGGCTTCGATGGCCGCCGAAATCTGGTCGACGTCATGGCCGTCGATCTCGATCGTGTTCCAGTGGGCGGACTTGAAGCGCATCACCTGGTCGGTCGAGTCCGACAGCGAGACGGCGCCGTCGATGGTGATCGAGTTGTTGTCCCAGAAGAGCACGAGCTTGTTGAGCTTCAGGTGGCCGGCAAGCGCGATCGCTTCCTGGCTGATGCCTTCCATCAGGCAGCCGTCGCCGCACAGCGCATAGGTGAAATGGTTCTGCAGGTCGGAGCCGAATTCCTCCTCCAGCTTGCGCTCGGCGATCGCCATGCCGACGGCATTGGCAATGCCCTGGCCGAGCGGACCGGTGGTGGTCTCGATGCCCGACGCATGGCCGTATTCCGGATGGCCGGCGGTCTTGGAGCCGAGCTGGCGGAACTGCTTCAAATCCTCCATCGTCATGTCCTCGTAACCGGTGAGGAACAGGAGCGAATAAAGGAGCATGGAACCGTGGCCGGCGGACAGCACGAAACGGTCGCGGTCCGGCCAGAGCGGGTTCTTCGGGTCGAATTTCAAAAAGCGGGTAAAGAGGACGGTCGCTATATCGGCAGCGCCCATCGGCAGGCCGGGATGGCCGGAATTGGCCTTCTCTACAGCATCCATGGCAAGAAATCGGATCGCGTTCGCCATCCGGTTATGTTTGTCGAGAGAGGTCATGGCTAATCCGCTTTTTACGGGTGTCGGTCACGGTCCGCGCGGGACCACTTGAAGGGCGGCCCAGGGACCACCTAAGAGCGGGTGATCCTTAGCAGGTGCAACGCGCAAGTCAACAAAAGCGCCGCCTTTACGAGCGGGTGATGACGAACTTTCCTGCAGCTGCCCGAATTGCGTGCAGCACGTGGGCAGCATGTGGCGAGCGGCAGAAACATAGGTGACGATCCACAGTTAGGACACGTTTGAAGGGCCTGGATTGATTGACCGGCTTGCGGGCGGTGAATAGTCTTCCGCCCTTGTTGGAGAGGCCGATCGTAGCGATTCGGCGCATTTCGCGTATCGACAGGAAGCTTCGCATGCCGTCGGAAAAGACGATCGACATGGTGATTTCGGAACTCAGGGCGGCGATCGGCGGTCTGGAGAGCGCCGTCGATGCGCGTATCGAGCGCCAGCGTGAAACCCAGGACGTGGAAGGCGAGGTTCGCCGCGTGCATGCGGACCGGGCACGGCTCGCGCAGGAACTCGACCAGTCGCAATTCCGCGCCAATCGGCTGGAAGAAGTCAACCGTGAGGTCTCCCGGCGCCTGGTGACGGCGATGGAAACCATCCGCGCCGTGCTCGACCGCTGATACAGGATCAAGAGGGAACGCCATGGCCCAGGTAACGGTAATGATCGACGGCAAGGCCTATCGCATGGCCTGCGAGGAAGGGCAGGAAGACCACCTGACCGAACTCGCCGACCGGTTCGACCGTTATGTCGGCCACCTCAAGGGCCAGTTCGGCGAGATCGGCGATCTGCGCATCACCGTCATGGCCGGCATCATGATCATGGACGAGCTTTCGGAGATGACCCGCAAACTCGGCCTGCTCGAGGCGGAGGTCGCGTCGCTCAAGTCCAACCGCGACGGCGCGCTCGAAACCCAGGAGCGCAACGAGCAGCAGGTGGTCTCGGCGCTCGGCGAGCTTGCCTCGCGGTTAGATGGCCTGACCGCCAAGCTCAACGGCCGGATGCCGGCGCAGGTGAACTGACCCAAAGTCGATAATAAAGGTTTTCCGCCACTGGTGCGGGCCGACAATCGAACATATATTGGCAACGCGGTCTGCGCCTCACGACAGGAACCACAATCCCTGGGGCCATACTCGATCCAAAGGGAGCTGTCCCTGGCCAGGCCCGTGGGCTTGGACACACGGCGCCCACCTACGTTTGTAGGCACCCAGGATCGTAAACATCCATCGGTTGCCGTGGATCGCGCTTATCCTTCCTCCGAGTTCAGGCGTTACCCGATCAGCCGCCTTCGTGCTGGCGGATTATATTTAAGAAAATTCTAATTTATTTACCATGCCGCGGACTTGGCCCGATCTGATCGCGGTTTGGACGAGGCCCTTAATCCTCTTTTCAAACGACGGCTTTATCGTCCCGGCATGCGTATCAACGAGATCACCAACTGGGCCTATGGCGTCACGGTCGTCCTGACCGTGCTGTCGGGCACTGCTTTCATCCTGTCTGCCGGGAGCGCCAATCAGGAGCGGATCGCCGTCGAGGAGCACCTTTCTCTCGATGAACTTTCCGAACAGCTGGCACTCGGCGCGGAAGAGCGCACCGATGAAGCGCGGCTTTATGTGATGCGCGGTCAGGACAGGCATCTGAAGGCCTTCCACGACAAGGAGGCCGAAGAGCAGAGGCTCGAAGAGGCGATCAAGGACATCAAGGCGCTCGGCGCCTCCGATGCCGAGCTTGCCGCGCTGGTCGAGGTGGGGCAGGACGCAGAGGCTCTCGACCAGCTCGAGAACGCCGCCATCATCGCTTACCAGAACGGCGACCGGGCCGGGGCGCAGGAGGCATTGTTCGGTCCCGAGCATGACCGCCTGCAGACCGGGCTGCTCGAAACCGTCACCCGGTTCCGGGAACTGGTAAAGGCGCGAACCGAGACTGCGGTAGCACTTGCGCAGTCTCGCAGCGACTGGTGGGGTCTTGCGGCAAAGACGATGCTTGCCGTCACCGCAGCACTTTTCCTCGGCGTCCTCTATTTCGTGCTCAAGCGCCGCGTCGCCATGCCGCTTACCCGCATGACCGGCATCGTCACCCGGCTTGCTCGGCAGGACTATGCCGTGGAAGTGCCGCTCGACCGCCGGCGGGACGAGATCGGCGAGATGAACCAGGCAATCCACATCTTCCGCGAAAACGGGCTGGAGCGGGACCGTCTCGATGCCGAACGGCGCGCCGACCAGCTGACCAAGGACTTCATCCTGCAGATGATGCACCGTCTGCAGGCCTGCCAGACGCAGGACGAGCTGGCGGATGTCGTCTCGCGCTTTGCGCCGCAGATATTCCCGAACCTCGCCGGCCAGCTCTATGTACTGAACGACAGCCGGACGATGCTTACCGAGATCGGCTCCTGGCTCGACCCGCAGCTTTCGGCCCCGTCCTTCCCGACCGGCGCCTGCTGGGGATTGCGCCGCGGGCGGCCGCACCTGAGCAATCACGGCCACGGCGACATTCCCTGCCAGCATCTCGGCGAAAGCGACGTCGCTGGGCTCTGCATTCCTCTGACGGCACAGGGAGATACGATTGGCCTTCTCTATTTCGAAGAGCGCCCTGATCATGACATGGCGGCGGAAAGCTCCCGTCTCTATCTCGAGCTGATCGCCGAGAATATCGGCCTTGCGGTTGCCAACCTGCAGCTCCGCGACAGGCTGACGAACCTTGCGGTGCGAGACGCGCTGACCGGCCTGCTCAACCGCCGCCGCCTCGACGAGACGCTGGCCCGCCATGGGCGCGACCTTCCGGACCGGCCGCTTGCCTGCCTGATGATGGATATCGACCGGTTCAAGCGCTTCAACGACGAGTTCGGGCACGATTCGGGCGACATCGTCATGCAGTACGTGGCGCAGATGATGCTGGACACAGTCGGCGAGGCGGGGACCTGCCATCGCTTCGGCGGCGAGGAATTCACGATACTCCTGCCGGATGCGACGGAGACCGCGGCCTTCGCGCTTGCCGAACGCCTGCGGCAGAAGATCGCGACCACGCCGCTTTCGCATGGCGGTCGCATCCTCGGCCTGGTCTCCGTTTCGATCGGCGTCGCAGGCTCGCCCGCCGGGGGACTGGTATCGACGCTCGTCACGCGGGCGGACGCGGCACTCCTCGAAGCCAAGGCGGGCGGGCGGAACCAGACCGTGCTTGCGGGCGCGGTGAAGCTCGCGGATCAGGCTAACTGGATTTCGGCTTGAGCGGATCGGTGGACAAACCGCCGCAATCGACGCCTTCTTCTGATCGGCCATTCTCCGGCCTTTGCTTGACAACGCGCGAAGGACCACCAAGTTCTTGCCGTCCCGTTCATTTGCCGGCCTGTATCCATGCCCTTTTTGAATTCCACCTTCGCCCGATCGTCGCTGCTCATGCTTCTGGTCGGGGGCGGCGTGCTTGTGGCGATCGTGTTGTCATCGTTCTTCCTGGCCACGACGACGCAGGTCTATTTCCAGGACGTGGTGAAACTGCGCGAGCTTCGAGGCGCTGCGGCGGACATGCAGCTTTTCCTGCGGGCTGCCGAATCCGGGCAGCGTGGTTTCGTGCTGACGCAGGATTCCGAATTCCTGATGCCCTATACGACGGCGAGCGCAGTCATTCCGCGGTTGCGCGAGCGACTGAAGAAGGCTGCCGACGATCTGGACGCCGTGCGCGTTCCATTTGCCCAGCTCGACCCGCTGATCGACGACAAGCTCGCCGAGATGCAGTCGACGGTGGCGATGGTGCAGAAGGGAAATGCCGTCGGGGCCATCGAAGTCATCCGGGGCGCCTATGGTCGGCAACTGATGGAAGGCATCACGACGATCCTCGGCAAGCTGATCGGCGACATGGACGGGCGGATCGGGACCGGCGTCGACGACCTCAACGATTCGGCATCGGCGCTGCAATGGATCACCATCGGCGGCGGCCTGATGATCATCCTCGTCATCGGCGGCGCGATCATGATCGTCGGCCAGCATGTCCATGAGCTTCAGCGGGCGCGCTCGGAGGTCGAGGAGCTCAATGCCGGTCTCGAGGAGCGCGTCAACGAACGCTCCGAGGATCTGATCCAGGCCAACCGCGAGATCCAGCGTTATGCCTATATCGTCTCGCACGACCTGCGCGCGCCGCTGGTCAACATCATGGGTTTCACCAGCGAACTCGACGCGAGCCTCAAGTCGATCAGCACCTATGTGCTGGCCGACGGGACGCCGCTGTCCGAAACCGACGTGAACGACGCCCGCATCGCCGTGGAGCAGGACCTGCCGGAGGCCATCGCCTTCATCCGCTCCTCTACCAAGAAGATGGACGGGCTGATCAACGCGATCCTGAAGATTTCCCGCGACGGACGGCGCGAACTGAAGCCGGAGAGGATCGATCTCGGGGAGCTCGTCGAAGCGACTGCCGCCAGCATCTACCACCAGGTCAGCGAAGCAGGCGGTGAGGTGAATATTTCGGTCGCCCAGGCGCGGAGCCTTATTACCGACCGATTTTCGATGGAACAGGTTTTCGGCAATCTCTTCGACAACGCGGTGAAATACAAACATCCGGATCGTCCGCTGAACCTTTCCGTCAAGGCAATGCCGATCGGGCGGGCCGCGATGAGAATAGAGGTTGCAGACAATGGCCGGGGCATCGCTCCGGAGGATCACGAGAGGGTCTTCGAGCTTTTCCGCCGCTCGGGCGTTCAGGACCAGCAGGGAGAGGGTATCGGTCTGGCGCATGTGCGTTCATTAGTCAGAAATTTAGGCGGTGAGATTACGGTGACGTCCACTTTGGGCGGCGGGACGACGTTCGTCATCCGGTTGCCTACGGATTTGTCCCAGTATGTCAGGAGTAGCGGGTCATGAAGGCTGCCGGCAAAGAAGTCACCATCGTGATGATCGAGGACGATGAAGGCCATGCGCGCCTGATCGAGAAGAACGTCCGTCGCGCCGGTGTCAACAACGAGATCGTTCCTTTTACCAACGGCAATGCGGCTCTCGACTTTATCCTCGGCGCGGATCGTTCCGGAAACTTAAATCAGGATCGCCATCTGCTGATCCTTCTCGACCTCAACCTGCCGGACATGTCGGGTGTTGACATCCTCGAGAAGGTGAAGTCCAACCCACACTCCAAGCGTCTGCCGGTGGTCATCCTCACGACCACGGACGATGAGCGGGAGATCCAGCGCTGCTACGATCTCGGCGCCAACGTCTACATCACCAAGCCGGTGGACTACGACAGTTTCGCGCATGCCATCCGACAGCTCGGGCTGTTCTTTGCCGTGATGCAGATACCCGGACAATAACGAGACGCGATGCCGCAAACCATACTCTATGTCGATGACGATCTCGCGCTTGCCAGATTGGCGGAACGGCACTTCGGGCGGGCCGGTTACGAGGTCGTTCATGCCGTCAACGCGGCATCTGCGATGGAAGCGGTCGAAAAAGGCAGTATCGACGCGATCGTCCTCGACCACTATCTGAGGACCGAAACCGGGCTCGACATCCTGCACAAGCTGAAAGACCAGGGCTCGGTCATCCCCGTGATCTACGTCACCGGTTCCAGCGATGCGACGATCGCCATCGACGCGCTGAAGAACGGCGCCTCCGACTATGTCATCAAGACGGTGGGCGAGGAATTCTGGCCGCTGATGGAGAGCGCGATCGCGCAAGGGATCGCCAATGCCGAGTTGCGGCGGGCCCAGGAAAAGGCCGAGCAGGAGATCCGCCTCGGCAAGGAACGCGCCGAGGTTCTGCTCGCCGAGGTGAACCACCGCGTCGCCAACAGCCTGGCGCTGGTTGCGGCACTCATCCGCCTGCAGGTATCCAGCAGCAAGAGCGACGACGTCAAGGCAGCCCTTTCGGAGACGCAGGCACGCATCAGCGCGATCGCCGGCATGCATCGCAGCCTCTACACGTCCGACGACGTCCGGCATGTGGAGATGGACAAATATCTGGGCACGCTGGTGCGCGAGGTGCAGGGCTCCGTCAACGACGACCAGGGCCCGTCGATCCGCCTCGATGCCGAACCGCTGTCGCTGACCTCCGACCGCGCCGTCTCGGTCGGCATGATCGTCACGGAGCTGCTCACCAACGCGCTGAAATACGCTTATCCGGCCGGCACCGAGGGTGAAGTGCGGGTGCTCCTCAAACGCCAGGACGAGGGCAGCGCGCTTCTCGCCGTCGAGGACGACGGGATCGGCTGGCGCGAGGGCGATACGCCCAAGGGCACCGGGCTCGGCAGCCGCATCGTCAAATCCATGGCCGCGACGCTCGGCTCGACGATCCACTACGTGCCTTCCTCTTCCGGCACCCGCGCCGAACTGACGGTCAGCCTTCAGTAGGTCCTGCCCGGAACGACTGCGGCGTTTCTGCCACGGTTGTGGCCCTTCATTTTGTTCCAACCATTGCAATGCCCGCATGGCGACCCTATGATTTCCGGGATGCGCGTGAGGTGCATAGCTCCGAGAACCGGTCCCGGTTTTCCGAACTGTGCGTGAGACGTCGCGACGAGGCGCCTCTGGCGCCGTCGTATGGATGCGGGCCGTTCTTCGGAGCGGCACATTCGTTTCGCGTGCAGGCATATTGTTCCAATCAAAGAGATTCTCTTGTTAACCGAAATACTCATCGTCATCGCCCTCACCGTTTTGAACGGTGTCCTCGCGATGTCGGAACTTGCCGTCGTCTCCTCCCGCCCGGTGCGGCTCCGGATCATGGCGGAGCAGGGCAACCGCGGCGCAGCGACAGCCATACGGCTTGCGGAAGATCCCGGCCGCTTCCTTTCCTCCGTCCAGATCGGCATCACGCTGGTCGGCGTGCTCTCCGGCGCATTCTCGGGCGCCACGCTCGGCGCCCGGCTGACCACCTGGCTGGAAGCGCAGGGCATGGCCGACAACCTGGCCGACTGGCTGGGCGTCGGCACCGTCGTCGTTTTCATCACCTACCTGTCGCTGATCGTCGGCGAACTGGTGCCGAAGCAGATCGCGCTGCGGGCGCCGGAAGCGGTTGCCGCCCGTGTCGCGCCCGCCATGAAGATGCTTGCGACCGTCGGCGCTCCGATCGTCTGGTTGCTCGATGTTTCCGGCCGGCTGGTTCTGACCGTGCTCGGCCAACGGGGCGAGCAGGGCGATCGCGTCACCGACGAGGAAATCCGTACCGTGCTTGCCGAAGCCCAGAGCGCCGGCGTGATCGAGACGGAAGAATCCGCGATGATCTCCGGCGTCATGCGGCTTGCCGACCGCACCGCCCGCGGCCTGATGACCCCGCGCCGGGATGTCGAGGTCATCGACATCGAAGACAATTCGGATGAGATCCGCGAGCAGCTGCGCGCCACGCAGCGCTCCCGCCTGCCGATCCGCAACGGCAGTTCGGACGAGATCCTCGGCACGCTGTTCGTCAAGGACGCCTATGATTTCATCGCCGGCGGCAAGATGCTGGATATCCGCGGCGTCATGCGCGAGGCGCCCGTCGTCTCCGACCTGACAGGCGCGCTCGACGTCATCCAGGCGCTGCGCAAGGCGCCGGCCCATATGGTGCTCGTCTATGACGAATACGGCCATTTCGAAGGCATCATCACCTCAGGCGACATCCTTGAGGCGATCACCGGCGTCTTCCAGGAGGAAGAGGACGAAGAACCTGCGATCGTTTCGCGCGACGACGGTTCTTTCCTGATCGCCGGCTGGATGCCGGTCGACGAATTCTCCGACCAGATGGGGTTTTCGCTCGGCGACGATCCCGGCTACGAGACGGTCGCGGGCTTCGTGCTCGACGAGATGAAGCGCCTGCCGGAACTCGGCGAGAGTTTCACCAAGAACGGCTGGACCTTTGAGGTGATCGACCTCGACGGCCGCCGCATCGACAAGCTGCTGGTCAGGCGGTCGGACAGGGTATGACGGACCTCTTGAAGACCAAGGCGGAGCTTCGAGCCGCGCGGCTTGCCGCGCGGGACGCCATTCCGCCGGTCGAGCGCATCGAGAAGAGCCTGGCCATCGCGTCGCACGGGGCCGAGGCAATCGACCTCGACGCCGGCGCCATCGTTTCGGGCTTCCTGCCGATCCGCTCGGAAGTCGATGTGCGGCCGCTGATGGCGCATCTCAGGGACCGCAGCGCGCGGCTCTGCGTGCCGGTCATTCTCGACAAGAAGACGATCGTCTTCCGTGAACTGGTGCGCGGCGCCGAACTGGTGCCGGGCGTGTTCGGCACGTTCGGCCCGGGACCGGATGCGGCGGAACTCGAGCCGCAGGTGATGCTCGTTCCGCTCTCCGCCTTCGATGCCGGAGGGCACCGGATCGGCTATGGCGGCGGTTATTACGACCGGGCGATCCACCGCCTGCAGCAAAAAGGCCTGAACCCGAAGCTGATCGGGATTGCCTTCGACTGCCAGGAAGTGGCATCAGTTCCCGTTGAACCTCACGATATCAGACTAGACGCTGTCCTGACGGAGAGCGGGTACCGGCCCTTCCAAGACATGGGCCGCGCACAGATTGGATAAGAATGCGCCTTTTGTTCCTGGGTGACATGGTGGGCAAGACCGGCCGCGTGGCGGTCTGGGAAAAGCTGCCCGGCCTCGTCGCCGACCTGAAGCTCGATTTTGTCATCGTCAACGGCGAGAACGCCGCGGGCGGTTTCGGCATTACCGAGGATATCTTTCTCGAGACGATCAATGCCGGCGCCGACGTGGTGACGACCGGCAACCATGTCTGGGACCAGAAGGAGGCCGTCAGCTTTGCCGGCCGCCACGAGCAGTTCCTGCGGCCCGCCAATTATCCCGCCGGCACGCCGGGCAAGGGATCCGGCATTTTTTACGCCCGCAACGGCGCGCGCATTCTGGTCGCCAACATCATGGGGCGGGTGTTCATGCATCCCGAGCTCGACGATCCCTTCAAGAGCGCCGAGACGATCCTCGCCGCAGCTCCCCTGAAGGAGCAGGCGGACGCGGTCATCTTCGACTTCCATGCGGAGGCGACCAGCGAAAAGCAGTGCTTCGGGCATTTCGTCGACGGCCGCGCCAGCCTCGTGGTCGGCACCCACACGCATGTGCCGACGGCCGACTGCCAGATCCTCAACGGCGGCACCGGCTACATGTCGGATGCCGGCATGTGTGGCGATTACGATTCATCGCTCGGCATGGACAAGGAAGAGCCGCTCAACCGCTTCATCTCGAAAATGCCGAAGGGCCGTTTCGAGGCGGCGACCGGACCCGCGACGATCTGCGGCCTCGGCATCGAGATTTCCGATACGACCGGGCTTGCGGAGAAGATCGAGCCGCTCCGGATCGGGCCGCGGCTTGCGGAGACGATACCGTCCTTCTGGCGGTGATCCCGCTTACGATCGGCGCGACAGCCAGTCCTCGAAGCCCGCAAGCGTATCGACGCCATCGAGCACCGCTTCATACACAAGTGCGCTCGGGGCAGGCTTGCCGCCTTTCGGTGCGGTTGCGGCGAGGTCGGCCTTGACGACGAGGATCGTTTTCCGCTTCTCGTCGGTCAAGCGGGGTAGCAGCGTCTTCAGATGTTTCAGGTCGGGCTGGCGGTCCGGTTCGTCGATGAACCAGATGTCGAGATTCCAATCTTCACCCGTCTGCGTGCGGTAGGTGAGGCCAAGATAGAGGCCGTCCGGGTAGTTTTGCGGTTCGGCGTTCCAGAGGCCGCTGTCGTTGCGGTAGCGCACGGCGCCGACGCGGCTGTCGAGCATCAGTTCGCCGGCGATCTCGGCGACGGTCCGGCGGGCGGCTGGGTCGAGCCTTTCGCAGACCACCGTGATGTCGATATCGCGGCGGACCATGAGGCCGAGCGCCGAGCTTCCGACCCGGACCGGATTTCCGGCCAAACGCAAGGCATCCTCGAGGCCAAGGGCGCTGACGATCACATCCGCCTGCGCTTGCAGTTCGGCCTGTTTTTCCAAAATGCCCGACATGGTCTTCTCCGCTTGGATCTCCCCACTAACGGAAGATTTACGTCAGATATTAAGCTTATGGCGTCAATAGCGCCGTTGATCGGGGCCTCCCGCAGACATGCTCTTTGACATTTGCCCTGCAAATAAGTAGGAACGGCGCAAGTTCGGCTGCGAGTGTTGCAGCCACAGCGCTTTGCGCGCGAAAATCCGAAAGACAGATTTAGATGACCGATTACAACGGCGCCGTCCCGGCGATCGCCAAGGCGTTGGCGAAACGGGGCTATGTAACGCTGACCCCCGTCCAGAAATCCATGCTTGACCCGGCTCTCATCCATTCCGATGCGCTGGTTTCGGCGCAGACCGGCTCGGGCAAGACCGTTGCCTTCGGCTTGGCGATCGCGCCGACCCTGCTCGGCGAAGCGGAAAAGTTCGGCCCGGCGCGGCAGCCTTTGGCGCTTGTCATCGCCCCGACCCGCGAACTGGCGATGCAGGTCACCCGCGAGCTGGAATGGCTTTACGAGATGACCGGCGCGGTCATCACCAGCTGCGTCGGCGGTATGGACATCCGCAGCGAACGGCGCGCGCTCGAGCGCGGCGCCCATATCGTCGTCGGTACGCCCGGCCGTCTCTGCGACCATATCCGCCGCAACGCGCTCGACATGTCGGCCCTCAAGGTCGCGGTGCTCGACGAGGCGGACGAGATGCTCGATCTCGGTTTCCGCGAGGACCTGGAATTCATCCTGGAATCGGCGCCCGACGATCGCCGGACACTGATGTTCTCGGCAACCGTTCCGGCCGCGATCGCCAAGCTCGCCAAGAGCTACCAGCGCGACGCGGTGCGCATCGCCACCTCTGCCGAGGAAAAGCAGCATGTCGATATCGAATACCGCGCGCTTGCCGTCGCATCGGCCGACCGCGAAAATGCGATCATCAACGTGCTTCGTTATTACGAGTCGACCAACGCGATCGTGTTCTGCTCGACCCGCGCTGCCGTCAACCATCTGACGGCGCGGTTCAACAACCGCAATTTCGCCGTCGTGGCCCTCTCCGGCGAGCTGACGCAGAACGAGCGGACCCATGCGCTGCAGGCGATGCGCGATGGCCGTGCCCGCGTCTGCATCGCCACCGACGTCGCCGCCCGCGGCATCGACCTGCCGGGCCTCGACTTGGTCATCCATGCCGACCTGCCGACCAATCCGGAAACGCTGCTCCATCGCAGCGGCCGCACCGGCCGCGCCGGGCGCAAGGGCATCAGCGCTCTGATCGTGCCGGTCAATGCCCGCCGCAAGGCCGAACGCCTGCTCGGCGGCGCCGGCATTTCCGCCACCTGGGCTCGTCCGCCGTCTGCCGAAGAGGTAATGCGCCGCGACGACGAGCGTCTGCTGGCCGATCCGATCTTCAGCGAAAATCCGCGCGAGGAAGAGCAGGATCTCGTCGCCAAGCTGGTCGAGAGCCACGGCGCGGAAAAGCTGGCCGCCGCGTTCGTCAGTCTCTACCGCACCAAATATTCGGCGCCGGAGGATCTGATCGAGATCTCCGTGCAGCAGGACACCCGCAAGCCGCGCGAGCGCGCCGGCGGCGAAGGTGACTTCCCGATGACCCCGCGCCCGTCGCGCGACGAGTTCGGCCCCGCCGTATGGTTCTCGCTGTCGGTGGGCCGCAAGCAGAATGCCGAACCGCGCTGGCTGATCCCGATGCTCTGCCGCAACGGCAACGTCACCAAGCGGGAAATCGGCGCGATCAAGATGCAGCAGGACGAGACCTTCGTCGAGATCGCCGCCGATCACGCCGATGCCTTCATGCAGGCGGTCGGCAAGGACAAGGCGCTGGAGCGCGGCATCCGCGTCACCCGGCTGACCAGCGCGCCGGACCTCAGCCGTCCCGCGCCGGCCAAGCCTTATGTGAAGAAGTCCTATGACGACCGTCCGAAGGAGCCTCGTGGCGACGACTGGGCGAAGGGCAAGCCGCGGAAGAACACCTCCAACGCGGCCGGTCCGGGCGGCCCCAGGGCAGCCGAAGCGCGTGGCGACGGGAAGCCTTTCAGCAAGGATGCCAAGCCTTTCAACAAGGACGCCAAGCCCTTCAAGAAAGACGACAAGCCTTTCAAGAAGAAGGACAAGCCGAAATTGGCCAACAGCAGCAATTTCGAGCGCCGGAAGTAAGCTGGACGCTGCGCAAACCCTGTTTGGGGTGATGCTGCGTCACCGGCCGGAATGCTGGACGTTCAATGAGATCAGGGGCGGCCCGAAGCCGCCCCTTTGTCGTTTTGGAAGGGTCGTTTCAGAGGGTCTCTTCGAACAGCGTCAGCAGGCGCTTGAAGTGGCGCTCGGAACCGTCCTTGTCGTAGATGCTGTGGTCCGGCACCGTCCAGCCATGTGCCATGCCGACATAGTTCTCGACGATATGGTCGACGCCGCCGGTGCGAAACGCTTCGGCGAGCCGGGCCGACTGCTCCGGCGGGAAGCTGTTGTCGACGCCGGCGACGCCGACATAGATGCGTGCCTTGATCCGGTCAGCCAGCCGGTGCGGGCTGTCTTCGGCGTCGCTTGCGAGATTGCCGCCATGGAAACTGGCGGCTGCCTTGATGCGCTCCGGATAACGGGCTGCGGCGGTGATCGCCCGGCCGCCGCCCATGCAGTAACCCACGGCGCCGATCGCGCCGGTGGCGCCTTCGGAGGTCAACGCTTGGATGAAGGCTTCTCCGTCCTCGGCGGTGAGCGGCTGGGAGTTGGCGCGCATCAGGCCCATCAGCTGCGCCCTGGTGGCTTCTTCGCTGAAGGCCGTCTTCGCATCGAATGGGCCGTAGGCGCCCGAGCGGTAGAATAGGTCCGGAACGAGCACGGTATAACCGGCATCGGCGATGCGCTGGCCCATCCAGTAGAGCGCCTCGCGCGGGCCGAAGGCATCCATGTAGAGGATGACGCCCTTGTCCGTGGCAGCGCCGTTCGCAGGCTTGATGACGGCGGCCTTGGCCGTGCCGTCCTTGGTCTTGATCTGAATGTCATGCTTCATGAAATATCCTCTCGCGCTTCCGACCGGACGCCGGCGAGCTTATGTCGGGGCGTTGCCGCGGCTTTTCAATGATCAATCCTTGACCTCCGCCAATGACAGAATTGTGAGACCGGCCGCGGCGATTGCGGCTGGACCGGCCTTTCGCATTGCCGCATGTTTTCGCCGGGAATGAGCATGAACGCAGTTCTTTGGGATCAGCATGATGCTACGGGCTCTCGCACTCGGTCTTTCCGGCCTCCTCCTGTCCGCTGTCGCAGCGCTCGCCCAGGACGGGCTGCCCATCAGCCAATGCCAGGCGATCGCGCAAAAGCTGCCCGGCGTCACCTTCGCAAGCTTCAGCCCTTCCGACCTGCAGTACGCCCAGGCCAAGAAAAATTTGGCGCTGGCTGACAGGGAAGAGGTGAAGATCACCTTTGTCGGCCATTCCACCTATTTCATCGAAACGCCGGAAGGGATCGGCATCGCCACCGACTATAGCGGCGCCTATCGGCCGTCGCGGCTGCCGGATGTCGCGACCATGAACAAGGCCCATTCCACCCACTACACGCTCAGCCCAGATCCCGGAATAAAGCACGTCCTGCACGGCTGGAGCGATGTTCCGGGCGAAAAGGCGCAGCATCGTGTCATGGTGGGGGATGTCTATGTCCGCAACGTCGTGTCGGATATCCGCAACTGGGGCGGCGGCATCGAGGAAAACGGCAATTCGATCTTCATCTTCGAGGTCGCGGGCCTCTGCATCGGCCATCTCGGCCACCTGCATTTCGAACTGAACGAGGCGCAGTACACGGAGATCGGCCGGCTCGACATCCTGATGGTGCCGGTCGACGGCGGCCTGACGATGGGGGCGGACAGCATGAGCCGGGTCGTGCAGCGGCTGCGCTCGTCGCTCATCCTGCCGATGCACCGCTGGGGACCGCCGCTCGACAATTTCATCGCCATGTTCGACGCCAAGTTCGACATCGCCTATGCCAAGGAACCGACGATCCGGGTATCGATGCGCAGCCTGCCGAAAAAGCCGACGATACTGGTGCCGCAGGGGCTGTGATCGCCCCTGCGGCCTTGTTCCGGTTCAGTGGAATTGCGGGAAGGCGAGGTGCTGCTTGACGCCGACATCCGGCATCTTCTCGTCCTTCAGGTTGGCCTTGGCGATTTCCCAGCCGAATTTCAACGTGCTGTCGGTGGAAGCCCAGATTTCCGCGTCGTCGACCCGGAAGGCGAGCAGGGTCAGCAGCGGGTCTTCCTTGCCGCGCTCGTACCAGGCCGAGGTTACGGCGCTCCAGTATTCGTCGATCTTGGCCCGGTCGTTACGGATCTCCAGCGTGCCGGAAAGGCAGGCGTGGTAATCGTGGTTCTTGCCGACGACGCAGAAATGGGCGCGGCTGCCGGCGCGGATGGCGCGTACTAGGTCCGTGTCGGCCTTGGTGAAGAACCAGATCGTGCTCGATTTCGGATCGGCATTCGGTGCCATCGGCTGGAAATGCATATGCGAGCCCTCGATCCCGAGCATGCCGGCATGGATGTTGTTGATCTCGTCCCAGAGCTGGCGTTCGGGCGCTTCGCGGGCTTCGGTAAGGCTTGCCATCGATTGTCTCCTTGTTGTTCGTCTCGGTGAACAAACGGCAAGGCTTTGGCTTTGTTCCTGGCCTTGTCGGCGGGGCGGCATCAGGAAAAGCCCGCCTTGCCCTGGAATGCCCTTGAACGGCTCAGGCTTCGAAATTATAAGGCGCCATTCCAGAACGAGTTCCAGAACAAGCTAAAGTGTCAGGGGTGCCATGGCTGGCCATTCACAGTTCAAAAACATCATGCACCGCAAGGGCAAGCAGGATTCGATCCGGTCGAAGATGTTTTCCAAGCTTGCGCGCGAAATTACCGTCGCCGCCAAGACCGGTCTGCCCGATCCGACCATGAACGCGGCACTGCGCCTGGCGATCCAGAACGCCAAGGCTCAGTCGATGCCGAAGGACAATATCGACCGGGCGATCAAGAAGGCTGCCGGCGCGGATGCGGAAAACTACGATTCCGTCCGCTACGAGGGTTACGGCCCGGGCGGCACCGCCGTCATCGTCGAGGCGCTTACTGACAACCGCAACCGCACGGCCTCCAACGTCCGCTCGATCTTCACCAAGGCCGGCGGCGTGCTCGGTGAAACCGGCTCGGTTTCCTTCTCCTTCGACCATGTGGGCGAAATCACCTACAAGGCGAGCGTCGGCGATGCGGACAAGGTGATGGAAGCGGCGATCGAGGCAGGTGCCGACGACGTGACCACCGACGAGGACGGCCACACGATCATCTGCGCTTTCGAAAGCCTCGGCGAAGTGTCGAAGGCGCTCGAAGCGACGCTCGGCCAGGCCGAAACGGTCAAGGTCATCTGGCGGCCGCAGAACACGATCGAGGTGGACGAGGAGAAGGCGCAGTCGCTGCTGAAGCTCATCGACAACCTGGAAGACGACGACGACGTTCAGAGCGTCTATTCGAACTTCGAGGTTTCCGAAGAGGTCATGGCCAAGCTTTCGGCCTGATCGGTTCTCGACCTCCCAATTTTACGGAGCGGGCTGGCATGACCAGCCCGCCTTTGTTTCAGGCCTTCACCTTTTCCATCATCGGCAACGTGGCGAACAATTCGACCGAGCGCAGCCGCGCATCGACATCGTGGATCGGCATCGAGATGATCAGTTCGTCGGCGCCGGTTTCTCCCAGGAAATCCCTGAGCTTTGCCTCGACCGTCGCAACGGAACCGACCGCTGCGTAACGCAGCGTGTGCTCGACGTTCATCTTCTCCATCGGCGTCCAGAAACCTTCCATGCTGTCGACGGGCTTCGGGAACCGGGTGCGGACGTTCTTGCGCAGATTGACGAACTGCTGCTGCGACGAGGTGAAGGCGCGCTCCGCTTCAACATCGGTTTCCGCCGCGACGCCCATGACGCCGACCATCATGTAGGGCTTGTCGAGCTGGAGAGACGGCTTAAAACGGTCGCGGTAGATCGAGATCGCTTCCATCAGCATGTCAGGCGCGAAATGCGAGGCAAACGCATAGGGCAGGCCGAGGGCGGCTGCGAGATGGGCGCTGTAGACGCTCGATCCGAGCAGCCAGATCGGCACATGCGCATCCATGCCCGGGACGGCGAGCAGGCTCTGGTCCTTTTCGGGCGCGCCGAGCAGGCGCTGCAATTCCAGAATGTCGTGCGGGAAACTTTCGGCACCAGCATCGAGATTGCGGCGAAGGGCGCTCGCGGTGCGCATGTCGGTTCCAGGCGCGCGGCCAAGACCGAGATCAACGCGGCCGGGCAACAGCGCTTCCAGCGTGCCGAACTGTTCGGCGATGACGAGAGGGGAATGATTGGGCAACATGATGCCGCCGGAGCCGACGCGGATGGTCTTGGTGGCGGCGCCCACATGGCCGATGACGATCGCCGTTGCGGCACTGGCGATGCCCGGCATGCCGTGGTGCTCGGCAAGCCAGACGCGTTTATAGCCCTGCTCCTCGGCCTTGATCGCCAGGCGGCGGGACTGGTCGAGCGCATCGCTCACGGAATAACCTTCACCGACGGGTGAAAGATCGAGAATGGAAAAGGGGATCATCGGCGCGTCCTGAAGGCGGAATAACTGACAGGGTGTTCCAGTTATCTAGGCAGCCTCGTCCAGGAATACGACCCTGCGGCCGACAGAAAAAGAAGCGCCCGAAAAAGGCGCGCAGCGGAGCCCCTCGGCATCACGACTTGACCAGCCGCAGGTGCGAGCCGGGTTTTGCGGGTTTGAGGCTCTCCGGTACCGCCACTCCTCCCGCCTGGAGGATCGTGACGGGCGTGAAGCGCCCTGCCTGATGTTCGATCGCGCCGATATCGCGGTTCATGCGGCCGAGCTTTGCCGTCAGCGCATCCAGCGCGCCGATCTGGTCGCGGCTCGCCCTGGCAAGCGTCGTCATCGTTGTCCTGACGGCTGCGACCACTTCGATCTCCTTGCCCGAGCTTGCCGCGAGTGCTGCGACGCGATCGTGCAAGGCATCCGCGTAGATCGTCATCGCATCCAGTTCTCCGCCCGCCTTCTCGATAGACCTGCCGCCGAGTTCGGCCGCTTCCGCCGACCTTCGGGACAGGCCGGAGATTTCCTTGGCCACCTCGGCGGCCCGCTCGGCAAGTCCGCGGATTTCCTCCGCCACGGTCTTAAAGTCGGTCTCGGCCTCACTCGAATGGGTCGCTTCGAGGCCGGCATTGAGGGCGAGGATATTGGCCTGGAAGGCGATTTCCCGGATCGTAGCGGTGGCGGGCTCGATCTTGAGCGACGCCTTGCGGATCGCCTCCATCGCCACCGTTGTGGCTTCTATCATCTCCTTCGGTGGGCGCATGTCGAGCCGGGCGTTGTTGGCGATCTCGGCCGCGTGCTGGGCCTGCATCTTTCGTACCCTCAGCGTCTCGGCAAGCTTGCCGACATCCGCGGCCGTCTTGGCGATGGTTGCCGTCAGCCGGCCACCGGCCTCGGCGGTTTTCGTCAGTTCGTCGCGCGCCTCGGCGCAGTCCGTGTGGAGGCCGTGGGCGCAGCTGCCGATCATGCCGAGCACGTCCTCCAGGATCGTCAGGGCATGGTTGAAATCCGCACGCAGGCCCTCGTACCTGTCGGGGAACGGCATATCGATCCGCACGGTCAGATCGCCGACCGCCAGGCGCCGCAGACCGCCATCGAGCGCTTCGACCACTGTCTTCAGGTCGCGCGCCTCTTCTCCGGCGGCCTCAAGATCGCGAATGCGAGCTTGCTCCGCCTCCGCTTCCTGCCGCTCGCGCGCTTCTTCGTCCTTGACGAGCCGGGTGAGATGATTGCGGCAAAGCTGCTCCAACGCCCGGGAGATCGAGCCGATTTCATCGGTGCGGGCCAGATGTTCGCGTGGCACCGCCGTCTTGCCGGCGGCGACCTCCGAGACGGTTCCCGCGATGGTGCGCAGCGGATTGATGAGTGCACCGGCAAGGGAAATGGTGACGAGAGTCAGCGTTATCAGCGACGCGGCGATGCCCAGCATCTCGAAAGGCGTCAGCTCGTCGGCGACGTAAAAGAGGAGCCCCGCGAGAATCCCATTCTGCGCCAGCACAAGCCCGATCACCTTGGCGGATAGGGAATGATGTCTGCCTATCATGGCTGCCTCCTCACATTGCGTCCAAGCCGCGATTTGCAACGCGCGAGGCGCTGAGGCGTTGCCGACCGGCGACCCGAAAGGGGGCAAACCTTCCCGACGTGGTTACCGAAGGGTAAACGGTCCTCCATTCCCGTTTTCGGTTTGTTCACATTCTCATGGCACTGGTTGGGGCATCAGGATAGGGTATGGGCATGACAGGCACGATTCGCATCATCGGCATCGACCCGGGGCTTCGACGCACCGGCTGGGGCATCATCGAGACGCTGGGCAACAGCCTGAAATTCGTCGCTTCCGGCACGGTGACCTCCGACGGCGACATGGACCTCGCCTCGCGCCTCTGCCAATTGCATGACGGGCTGGCGGAAGTCGTGCACGCCTATCAGCCGCATGAGGCGGCCGTGGAGCAGACCTTCGTCAACAAGGATGCGGTCGCCACGCTGAAGCTCGGCCAGGCGAGGGGGGTCGTCATGCTGGTGCCGGCACGGGCCGGGCTGCCCGTCGCCGAATATGCGCCGAACGCCGTCAAGAAGGCGGTGATCGGTGTCGGGCACGGCGAAAAGCAGCAGATCCACATGATGTTGAAGATCCTGATGCCGAAGGCGGAGTTCAAGGGCAACGACGCTGCCGACGCGCTGGCGATCGCCATCTGCCACGCCCATAACCGCGGTGGCCAGCGCATGCGCGCCGCACTCGCCGGCTAGTTTGTTCTTGACTTGTTCTGGTTTGGCCGATAAGTAATACCTCAGAGGTATTACCATGCGCGTCACCGAAAAAGGCCAGGTTACGATCCCCAAGGAAATCCGCGACCGATTGAAGATCGGACCGGGGTCGGAGGTGGATTTTATCGTGTCTGATGACGGCGTGAGGCTTGTCAGGCTCGACGACAGCAAGCGGGACTACAAGAGCTTCGAAGAATGGGCGGACAGCGTCAAAGGCACCTGGGATCTCGGCGGCATGACGACCGATGAGTACATCGACTGGCTTCGGGGACCGCGCGATGACTTCGACCGTCGTTGATACGAATGTGCTGATCGATATGCTTGGGCCTGCCACTCCGGCGCGGAACTGGTCGCTCGGTGCATTGAAACGATGCGCGGAAGAGGGCGAACTTATCCTCAATCCGGTCATCTGGTCGGAACTGTCGGCATCGCCGCTGAGTGAACTCGAGATAACCCTGGCATTCGGCTGGCTCGGTATGAAGCGCGAGACCTTGTCTTATGATGCGGCATTTCAGGCGGGTAAGGCGCATTTTTCCTGCCGCAGGTCCGGCGGACTTCGTGAGCGAACCCTGCCGGATTTCCTGATCGGCGCCCATGCCGCGGTCCGCTCCCATCGTCTCCTGACCCGTGATGCAGCCCGTTACCGTGCCTATTTTCCCTCGCTCGATATCATCTCCCCCGAAACCCATCCCTGACGGACATCTTTCATGATCGGCAAGCTCAAAGGCACTATCGACGAGATCGGCGACGACTATGTGCTCGTCGACGTTCATGGCGTCTGTTACGAGGTCTTCTGTTCGTCGCGGGTGCTGTCGAAGATGGGGTCGATCGGCGAAGCGGTGGTCCTCTTCATAGAGACCTATGTCCGCGAGGATCAGTTCAAGCTTTTCGGCTTCCTGAGCGCGCTGGAGCGGGAATGGTTCAACCTGCTGCAGAGCGTGCAGGGTGTCGGCGCCAAGGTGGCGCTCGCGGTGCTCTCAACGCTGACGCCCTCCGAGCTTGCCAACGCTATCGCCCTTCAGGACAAGACCACTGTCTCGCGTGCGCCCGGCGTCGGGCCGAAGGTCGCGGTGCGTATCGTCACCGAACTCAAGAACAAGGCGCCCGCCTTTGCCGGCGAGGCTTCGGGCAATATCGGCCTTAAGCAGGAGCTTGGCGAGGGCGTGGCCGCTGCACCGGTTGCCGATGCCGTCTCGGCGCTCACCAATCTCGGGTACTCCCGCGACCAGGCCGCGAACGCGGTTGCGGCGGCGCTCAAGAACGGCGGCGAGGGGGGCGATAGCGCCAGGCTCATACGGCTGGGGCTGAAGGAACTGGCTCGGTGATTCCTTGCAATTTTCCATGATCCTTACTAAAATCAAAAGTAAGGAATGGAGGTACTCATGGGCTATGGCGCAAAATTGACCTCTAAAGGTCAGACGACAATCCCAATCGAAATCAGGAAATATCTCAATCTTAGTCCAGGTGATCAAATGGACTTCGTCATTGAAAATGGTGAAGTCAAATTAAGGGCCAAGACGCGGAGCGTCATGGAGTTTGCGGGTATTCTCGGCCATGCTCCCAACGGCGTCCGTTTGACCATCGAAGAAATGAGCGAAGCCGCGGCGGAAGCGGCTGCAGATGATGATCGGAGGATCATGCGTGATTGGCATCGATACAAACGTGCTCCTCAGATTTCTGATGACGGACGATCCGAAACAGTACGAAAGCGCAGTTGAGTTCTTCCGTTCAAGATCGGCAGAAAATCCGGCTTATATTTCGCTCTTCGTTTTCGCCGAAGCATGTTGGGTGATGCGGAAACGTTACGGCTACAAGAACCAGGAGATTGCGTCTCTGTTTCGTGGACTATTGGAAAGCCGAGAGCTTGTCTTCGAGGATCCGGATTTCATAGAGACCATGTTCTTGGCCGATGGTTTTGGCAAGTTTGACGTTGCAGACTATATGATCGCCGAGCTCGCAAAGAGAATTGGCTGTTCAAAAACGGTGACTTTCGACAAAACTGCCGCACGATATATACCCGGAATGGAACTTCTCGCATGAGTGAACCCGCTCGCCTGATAACGCCGGAAAAGCGGGGCGAAGACCTGGATACGACGCTGCGCCCGCAGTCGCTGGACGAGTTCACCGGCCAGGCGGAGGCGCGCGCCAACCTGAAGGTGTTCATAGAGGCGGCGAAGAACCGCGGCGAGGCGCTGGACCACGTGCTGTTCGTCGGTCCGCCGGGGCTTGGCAAGACGACGCTGGCGCAGATCATGGCCAAGGAACTCGGCGTCAATTTCCGCTCGACATCCGGCCCGGTCATCGCCAAGGCGGGCGACCTCGCGGCCCTGCTCACCAATCTCGAGGAGCGGGACGTGCTCTTCATCGACGAAATCCACCGGCTCAACCCGGCAGTCGAAGAAATCCTCTATCCAGCGATGGAGGATTTCCAGCTGGACCTGATCATCGGCGAAGGGCCGTCGGCGCGGTCGGTGAAGATCGATCTGTCGAAGTTCACGCTGGTTGCCGCCACCACCCGGGCCGGTCTGCTCACCACGCCGCTGCGCGACCGGTTCGGCATTCCCATCCGGTTGTCCTTCTACACGGTCGATGAGTTGGAACTGATCGTCCGGCGCGGTGCGCGGCTGATGAGCCTTTCGATGACCGATGCAGGCGCCCGCGAGATCGCCCGCCGCGCCCGCGGCACGCCACGCATCGCCGGGCGGCTTTTGCGCCGGGTGCGCGACTTCGCCGAAGTAGCGAAGGCCGAGGCGGTGACGAAGGAGATCGCCGACGAGGCGCTGACCCGGCTGCTGGTCGACAATATGGGCCTGGACCAGCTCGACAAACGCTACCTCAACATGATCGCCGTCAATTTCGGCGGCGGGCCGGTCGGTATCGAGACGATCGCCGCCGGCCTGTCCGAACCGCGCGATGCGATCGAGGACATCATCGAACCCTACATGATCCAGCAGGGTTTCATCCAGCGCACGCCACGGGGCCGCGTTTTGACCGCAAACGCGTGGAAACATCTGGGAATGCAGCCGCCGAAGGATCTCGAGGCCGCGCAATTCCGGATGAATCTCGAGGACGACTGAGTGCTCACAAGGCGGACTTTGCTCAAGGCCTTTGCCGGAGGAGTTGCGACCCTGTTCGCCCTGGCCGCCTATCCCTTCGTGGAGGTGATGGCACGGCCTCGGCTGACGCAGTATGCCGTCACGCCCAGGCGATGGACGCCGGGATTGAAGCTGCGCGTTGTCGTCCTTGCGGATATCCACGCCTGCGAGCCCTGGATGAGCCTCGACCGGATCGGGTCGGTCTGTTCGGCGGCCAATGCGCTGAACGGGGATGTCATCCTGCTGCTCGGCGATTACGTGTCGGGAATGAACCTGCTGACCGAGCATATCCCGTCGGCGGATTGGTCGCAGGTGTTCTCGGTGCTGAAAGCGCCACTCGGCGTTCATGCAGTGCTCGGCAATCACGACCATTGGGAGGATCTTCGCTTCCAGAGAGATCCCCTCGCCGAGAATATCGCGGCGGCTGCACTGAGGAGCGTCGGAATACCGACCTACATCAACGAGGCCGTCAGGCTGGAGAAAGACGGCCACTCGTTCTGGCTGGCGGGCCTCGGCGACCAGATGGCTCTGCGCCCCGGCAAAGACTTCAAGCGGACGATGATGAGGGGCATCGACGATCTTCCGGGAACGCTCGCGCAGATTGACGACGACGCGCCGGTGCTGCTCATGGCACATGAGCCGGACATATTTCCGCAGGTGAGCGAGAGGGTCAGTCTGACGCTTTCTGGTCATACCCATGGCGGCCAGATCAATATACTGGGCTGGCGGCCCGCCGCTGCATCGCAGGGCTCGCGGCGTTATCCGGCCGGGCATTATCGTGAGGGGGAGCGTGATCTCATCGTGTCCCGGGGCCTCGGCTGTTCCATCCTACCGGTGAGAGTAGGCTCGAGGCCAGAAATTGTCGTGATCGAACTGGGATAAACCGCATGGCGCGCACTCGCATCCGTATCAAGACCAAGAGCAAGCGCATTTTCCAGATGCGGATTGCCGGGCTTGGGTTCCGGGACGGTTACGTGCTGGTGCACCGCGCCGTGGACGAGGCCTTCTGGACTTTTCCGGGCGGGCGGGCGGAGATCGGCGAGACATCGGAGGAGACTCTCAGACGCGAGATGGTCGAGGAAATCGGCGCCGAGGTGAGCGTTCGCCGGCTGCTCTGGTCGGTCGAGAACTTCTTCCACTACGAAGACCGCGACTGGCATGAACTCGGTTATTATTACCTGATGGACATTCCGGAGACCTTTCCCTTTCATCCGACGGACATCGTCCATCGGATCAAGGACGAGCACGATCTGGAATTCAAATGGGTACCGGCGACGACCGCGGCGCTGAGGGCGCTCGACATCCCGCCCTACTTCATCGCCGAGGAAATCGAGAACTTGCCGGTCAGTCCGCGCCACCTCGTCTGGCGCGACGGCGACCTCGACCTGAAATCTTAGGTTCGATCTTTTTTCGCATTCCGCCGGACTTCAGCGCTCGCCTCCAGCGATCGTCGGCTGGTGCGGGCCGACGCCCTTTCCGTTCGCCTGCATTCCGGCTGGAACATCTGCGCATCGCTTGCCGTTTCTCCCCGAAAGGAGAACGCCATGCAGAAGATCGAGATGCGACCGCGTTCTCAAGAGTCAGTCCGACCTGAGGAAGACCCATGGATAGCGAGAATCCCGACCACATCCCGCCTGCCGAAGTGGCGCAGGCCGCTGAAAAAGGCTTGAAGCTCCGCTCCCAGCATCGTCGCGGCGGCACGATGGTGGGCGTCGCCAGAGCGCGGGACCTCAAGAACCGCAAGTTGATCTCGGAAAAGACGGTGCGGCGGATGGTGAGCTATTTTTCCCGCCACAAGACGGACAAGCGTGCCGAGAACTTCGGCGACGACGAAAATCCCTCCACCGGTTACATCGCCTGGCTGCTCTGGGGCGGTGATGCGGGCCAGAAATGGGCCGAAGAGCATAAAAAGGCGATCGAAAAGGCAAAGAACGAAGCAAAGATGCGGCGTTTCACGCAGTCGCATTGAGAGCGGCCGCAAGATCCGCGATCGTCTGCCGCAAAAGCGGCGTGCCGCCCGGCTGCCAGCCCAGCGCCTTCAGTTTGTCCGTCGACATGACGTTGACAGCGCTGCGATCGGCCGACGGCGGCAGGTTGTGGTGGGACCCAGGCAGGTGGCCGAGGATTTCGCATGTATCGGTCAGGATGTCCGAAACATTGAACACCTGGCCGGCAATCTTGCCTGTTTCGGTCTCCAGCATGAGGCGAACGGCGGCGGCGACATCGCGACCGTGCGTCTCCGTTCCCGCACGCGACGGAACCGGCCGGCCCCCCAGGTAATCCGAAAAGAGCGCGTCCCATTTATTGGGACGCAGATTGCCGTAGACGCCGGTGAGCCGGAGAGACGAGGTGGCAAAACCGGGCGCCGAAAGCTCCGCCAGTGCTCCCTCGGCCCAGAGTTTGATCTCGCCGTAGAGCCCGTCCGGCTTCAAAGCCAGGTCTTCGTGAAGCACCGTTCCGGCCGGTTGTCCGTCATAGACGGCCCTGCTCGAGAGGAAGACCGCCCTGCGGGTGCCGGCCTTCCTCGCAGTCTCGAACAGCTTGACCGTACCATCGAGGTTCAGCCGGCGGAAGCGATCGGGATCATCGCCTTCGCCGCCGCGATATTTTCCGGGCAAATGGTCGAAGGCGGCATGGACGAAGAAATAGGCCTCGTCGAAAGCTTCGATCTGGTCGAGAGCGGGATCGAGCGAAAGGGGCGCAAACTCGACGGGTTTGGAAAAGAAGCCAGGCGCCGGCGGGCTGCGCCCTCCGACGATCACCTGATATCCGGCACCAAGCAGGCCCTCGACGATGTAGCGGCCGACCAGGCCCGTTCCACCCGATATCAGCACCTTCATGGCGTCTCTCCCGGTTTCGGCAGGCTGGAGAGGGCGGGGATCTCGCGATCCTCGTAAAATGCATGCCAGAGGTCGATCAGCGGCCGCAGCCGGTCGGCCTTCGGATGATCCTTCTCCCACGGCTTCTCATACTGGTAATGCAGCACGCCGATGCTTTCCCAGTCCCAGAGATCGGGCATCTTGAACCAGACATATTGCAGCATGTTCATGAAGACCGGCAGGCCGTGCCAGTTCGGAAAGAAGCTCTCGAGAAACGTCTGGTCCGTCCGCCGCCAGAAGGCGTTCGGCTGGTCGAGCGCCGCAAGCATCCTGTCAAAAGTCTCGGCGGAAGGTTTGGCGACGAAGACGCCGGAGTTCAGGCGGTGGAAGTCGGAGAGGTTTTCATAGACGTTCGGGGCTGCGGAAAACTCCGGATAGGAAAACAGCTTGTCGATCGGCTTCAGCACCAGCGCGTCGGCGTCGATGAAGATGCAGGTTTCGTAGTCGGTGAGCTGCCAGAGCCGAAGCTTGCAGAAATTGTCCAGCGGCGTGTGGAAATCCGGCTTGCGGCCCTTGGTGAAGGGGGCGGCGCCATGCAGGTTTTTTCGCGCATGCCGTTCGTTGAAGGCTTCGGAGAGGGGCAGATGTTCGACCTCGACCAGCCGGCAGCCGAGGGCTTCGAGCGGGGCCAGCGCTGTGCGCTCGACGCCGCCGGTATGGAGGACGACGATATCGCCCTCAGTGCCGGTGCGGCGTATGGAGCGGGCCAGCGCGGTGGCGCCCATGGCGTAGTCGGCATTGGTGACCAGGGTGACGAAGGCGTTGGTCATGGAGCAGACTTCCGTAGGATCAAGGCTGCTGTTCCGCAGTCCCCCTCATCCGCCTGCCGGCACCTTCTCCCCGAGGGGAGAAGAGATTCGTGGATGGGCCGCGACCCCATCTGCCGGCGCATTTGGTTGAAGGAAATGCGTGCGGCATACCTCTTCTCCCCACCGGGGAGAAGGTGCCGGCAGGCGGATGAGGGGGCCATACGGCACAACCTTCCGACTATCCGCACAGTAGGCCTGTTTGATAGGGAAGGCCCCGACGGGCGATGCGGCGCAAACCTCATTTCTTCACGACACCGACTTCAACCTCACGCCCTCCGGGTCATGTTCCACCTTCGCGGCGATGTCCCTCGTCCAGGCGGAGACGGCGGGAACGCGTGATCTGTCAACGCGATAGGCGTATTTCTTCGCGACGTCGACGATCTCTCCGAGCAGTCCTTCGCCGAGCGTCGTCGGTTCGAGGCCGAGGCCGAGGAATTTCTCGTTCTTCACCACCAGTTCGTTTTCCGGCGCTTCCTTGCGCGGGTTGGGCAGCCAGGCGATCTTGGAGCCGCTCATCCGGGCGATCATCTCGGCAAGATTGCGCACCCGGTGGGTCTCGGTCATCTGGTTGAAGATCTCGACGCGGCTGCTGCGGGCGGGCGGGTTGTTCAGCGCGATCTCGATGCAGCGGACCGAATCCTGGATGTGAATGAAGGCGCGGGTCTGGCCGCCGGTGCCGTGGACGGTGAGCGGATAACCGATCGCCGCCTGGATGAGAAAACGATTCAAGACCGTCCCGTAATCCCCGTCATAGTCGAATCTATTGATCAATTGCGCGTGCCGGCGGGTTTGTTCGGTGTGGGTGCCCCAGACGATGCCCTGGTGCAGGTCGGTGATCCGCAATCCGTCGTTCTTCGCGTAGAACTGGAAGAGTTGCTGATCGAGGCATTTGGTCATGTGATAGATCGAGCCGGGATTGCTCGGGTATAGAATTTCCTGGGAAACGGTGCGGCCGTCGGCCGTTTCGATGCCGACCGGGAGGTAGCCTTCCGGGATCGCCGCGCCGACCGTCGAATAGCCGTAGACGCCCATCGTGCCGAGATGCACGAGATGCGCGTCCAGATCGAGTTCGACCAGCGCATTCAGGAGGTTATGGGTGGCGTTTACATTGTTGCTGACGGTGTAGTTCTTGTGCCGGTCGCTCTTCATCGAATAGGGCGCGGCCCGCTGTTCTGCGAAGTGGATGATGGCGTCCGGGCGGTTTTTTGAAAGCCAGCCCTTCAGGAGTTCGTAGTCCTTGGCGAGGTCGATCAGATGGAAATGAATGCGGCGTCCGGTCTCTGCATGCCAGATGCGGGTGCGTTCCTGGATGCTGTCCATCGGCGTCAGCGATTGGACGCCAAGCTCCGTATCGATCCAGCGGCGGGAGAGGTTGTCGAGGATGTGGATCTCGTGGCCGGCGTCGGACAGGTGAAGCGATGTCGGCCAGCCGACGAAGCCGTCGCCGCCCAGGACTGCAATCTTCATGAGTTACTCTCCGCTGGTTTTCGACTTATTTCCTGATAGGGAGGATATGTGACAGGACGTCAAAACTGGGGCGGCATTGCGCGCTTATCCAGTGGAGTAGAGGGAATTTCCAAGGCAAGGCCATGAAGGAACACAATTTTTTGTTATCGGGCGAATTGATGGAAGGTGGCCATCGGCTGGCCCAGCGCGTCTATTATGAAGACACGGATTTTTCCGGCCTCGTCTACCACGCCCGTTATCTGCATTTCCTGGAGCGCGGCCGCACCGACTATCTGCGCTGCCTCGGCTGCGAACAGAGTGCGCTGCTTTCCGCCGACGAAGAAGGGCTGGTCTTCGTCGTCCACCGGATGGAGATCGACTTCAAGCAGCCGGCCCGTATGGACGACATCCTGATCGTCCAGACGGTGACGGAAAAGGCGGGCGGCGCCAAGATGGTGCTTAACCAGGAGATCCGCCGGGGCGAAACGCTGTTGATCGCCGCAAAAGTGGTGATCGCCGTCATCAACAGGCACGGGCGTCCGCGCCGGCTGCCCGAGAGCGTGGCGGAAAAGTTTCTCGGGCGTTCGGCCGAGCAGGTCGATCCGGTCTAGACGGGACCTACGGGCCACCGCAGGCATGCTGCGAATCGGCCATTGCCCAGCTCTGCCCGGTGCGGGCGTTGGTGACGAAATATTCGCGGCCCCGGTCGTCGCCCTGCGGGCAGCGTTTGGGAATGGCAATCAGGCACATGGTCACCTTGTCGCCGGGCCTGGAGGCAATCAGCGCCTCCTCGCGGGCATAGGAAACCTGATAGCCCTCGTTGGCATATTCGATGCCGGTTCCGGCGTCGTAATCCTCGTCCTTGATGGGATCCTGGCCGACCCGCGGATGGACCTCGGTCACGTTGGTGACCGAGCATTGGCCGATCTTCGCGGGCAATGTCGGGGAGGGCTTGGCCCGCCCGCCCGCGATCGTGCTGGCGGTGATGTCCGCGGGGATGCTCTTAGGCCCGCCGAGTTCTCCAAGGACCGCGATATATGTGCTCAGAACGCAGGATCGGTCGGAGCCGCAGGTTGACCGGTCGCTCTTGAAGTCACGCAAAATCTGGCGGGTCTCCGCCCTTTTCTCCCGTTCGGCCTTTTCCTGGACCCGCGGAAGCTGCGTGTCCAGCGCCGAAAGGAGGGGATCGTTGCAGACTATCAGTTCGTCGGGCGAGGGGACGCCCTTGCAGTCGAACGAGGCGGCATGGGCCGGCACCGCGATCAACATCGTCAAGGCAATCAACACTGCGCGCCACATGGTGTGTCCCCGAGAATCCGATTCTGACAGTGTCATAACCCGTGAATGAGAAAAAACTAAGTTGGAAGTTGCCGGCTTTCCTTGCTCCAACTTCAAGTGATCTGGGAACTCGCGATTGCAAGGCCCGCCTAAACCTTTCGTTAACGATAATGGTGTCTTACTGAGACATGAGGAATTTGTGCAACGCACGCCTTCCTTTGACCAAAATTGAAAGCGAGAAGCCAAGCTTGAAGCTCAGGGTATCTTGGGGTTAGGGCTAAGCGCATCCAGCGGTCAAAGATATACTCGCGAGAGCGCTTTTGAACCGCCCGGTCCTCAACGCCGGGCGTTTGGATTCGGGGATAGTAGATGGAACAGGTAGGTTTGGCGGCAGCGGCGAGCGAAGTGAGCCTCTGGTCGCTGTTCATGCAGGCCGGTCTGGTCGTCAAGCTGGTGATGATAGGTCTCATCGGCGCATCGATCTGGACCTGGGCGATCGTGATCGACAAATATGTCAGCTTCGGCAAGGCCAAGCGCCAGTTCGACCAGTTCGAGCAGGTCTTCTGGTCCGGCCAGTCGCTGGAAGAACTCTACCGCACCCTGTCGGAACGGACGAACACCGGTCTTGCCGCGATTTTCGTCGCCGCCATGCGCGAGTGGAAGAAGAGCTTCGAGCGCGGCGCGCGCTCGCCGATCGGCCTGCAGATGCGTATCGACCGGGCGATGGACGTCACCATGTCGCGTGAAGCGGAAACCTATGAGGCCCGCCTCGGGTCGCTGGCGACGATCGGCTCGGCCGGTCCGTTCATCGGTCTGTTCGGCACGGTTGTCGGCATCATGACATCGTTCCAGGCGATCGCCGGGTCGAAGTCCACCAATCTCGCCGTTGTCGCACCCGGTATCGCCGAAGCGCTGCTCGCCACCGCGATCGGCCTGGTCGCCGCTATTCCGGCGGTCATCGCCTACAACAAGTTCACCGCCGACGCCGGCAAGCTGTCTGGCCGCATGGAAGGTTTCGCGGACGAATTTTCCGCCATCCTGTCGCGCCAGATCGACGAGAAGCTGCAGCCGCGCCAGGCGGCGCAGTAAAAAGCCTCTCGGGCTCAAGGAGTAACGTCTCATGGGTATGTCGGCCGGAGGAGCAAAATCGGGTGGCGGTCGTCGCAGGCGCGGCGGTCGTCGCAGCGGTGCGATCAGCGAAATCAACGTGACGCCGCTCGTCGACGTCATGCTCGTGCTGCTCATCATCTTCATGGTGGCGGCACCGATGATGACCGTCGGCGTGCCGATCGACCTGCCGGAAACGCAGGCGAAGGCGATGAACGCCGATACCCAGCCGATCACCGTCTCGGTCAATCCGAAGGGCGAAATCTACCTGCAGGAAACGCCGATCGGCCTCGACGAGATCGTGCCGAAGCTCCAGGCGATCGCCACCACGGGCTATAACGAACGTATCTATGTGCGCGGCGATACGACCGCGGCCTACGGCGTCGTCATGAAGGTCATGGCCCGCATTTCTTCTGCCGGGTACAAGAATATCGGCCTCGTGACCCTGCAGGAACAGGAGAAGTGATCGCGGCGCCATGAAGGTCAGTCTCGGCACATCGCTGGTCCTACACACGCTGGTACTCGGCTTGGCGCTCGTTTCGCTGAGCGCGCCCGCGACTTTCGACGTGGCCGAAGTGGACGCGCTTCCCGTCGACATCGTCTCCGTGGAATCGATCACCCAGACCCAGCAGGGTGACAAGAAGGCGCCTGCCAGCCAGAAGCCTTCGCCCAAGGAAACCAAGAACCAGAAGATCGTCGAGAACGCGCAGAACGCCGGCGAGAACGACGTCGACCTGAAGACACCTCCGACGCCGACCACCAAGCCGCAGCCGACCGAAACCACGGCCGCTCCGAAGCCGGTGGAACGGCCGACGCCTACCCCGACGCCGGAACAGAACCAGGTCAAGGACATCGTCAAGGAAGAGACGGCTCCGAAGCCGACGGAGATGGCCGCTCTGCCGCAGCCCAAGCCGGAAATCACGCCACCGAAGCCGGAAATCACCCCGCCGAAGCCCGAGCCTACGCCGCCAAAGCCGGAGGCCGCCAAGCCGACGGCCGTGCCGCTGCAGAGCGAAAACACCTCGGAGACGGGTGAGCTGCCGCAAGCGGTTCCGACGCCCGCCTCAAGGCCCCAGCCGCCGAAGCCCGAACCGCCGAAGGAGCAGGCCAAGCCTGTTGAAAAGCCGGCCGAGGCGAAGCCGGATATGGCCAAGGCAGCCGAGACGGCCAAGACCGACAACAAGGCGACCGCATCCGTCAAGCCATCCGACAAGAAGGAAGGCAAGCAGCAGGAGACCGCCAAGTCGTCGTCCTCCATGCAGAGCGATTTCAATGCCGACGACATCGCAGCCCTGCTGAACAAGCAGGAGGCATCCGGCGGCGGTGCCAAGCGTTCCACCCAGGTGGCCGCCCGCGGCGATACCAAGACCATCGGCGTCGGCCTGAGCTCCAGCGAGATCGACAACGTCAAGGGGCAGATCCAGGGCAACTGGGCGCTCGTCGGCGGTTTGACCGGCGTCTCGGAAGTGCGCGTGAAGATCAGGGTGCAGCTCGATCAGTCCGGCAATATCGTTGGCGATCCGGAGGTGACGGCGACCGGCGGTCCGGAAGGAACCCGGCGTGCGGTCGAAGGCAGCACACGCCGCGCCCTCATGAAATCCGCCCCGCTCAAGAATTTGCCGGTCGAAAAATACCAGGGCGAAAAGGGCTGGAATGTTTTGGTGCTGAACTTCGATCCGTCGGAGTTCGCATTGTGAGCCGGCAGGTATGGAACCGATGCAGAAACAGATGAAACGGAACCTGCCCCGAAACTCTCGTATTAAGCTGAAAGGCTTGTTTCAATGATCAAGAGTTCTTTTTTTCGCGCCGTGATGGTGGCCGCGGGGATGTTGACGGCATTGATGGCCGCGACCCCGGCCAACGCTGTCGTCGAGATCAACATCAACAAGGGCAATATTCAGCCGCTGCCGATCGCGGTGACGGATTTCCTGTCGAACAACGATCTCGGTGCCCAGATTTCCCAGGTGATTGCCGCAGACCTGCAGCGCTCCGGGCTTTTCGCGCCGATCAACAAAAGCGCCTTCATCGAAAAGATCGCCGATCCCAACAAGGCACCGCGCTTCGAGGACTGGAAGGTCATCAACGCGCAGGCGCTGGTGACGGGCCGTATCACCCGCGAAGGCGATGGGCGCCTGCGCGCCGAGTTCCGGCTGTGGGATACGTTTGCCGGCAGCCAGATGACCGGCCAGCAGTTCTTTACCCAGCCGGAAAACTGGCGCCGCGTCGCGCATATCATCGCCGATGCGATCTATAAGCAGATCACCGGCGAGAACGGCTATTTCGACACCCGCGTCGTGTTCGTTTCCGAAAGCGGGCCGAAGACCGCCCGCCAGCGCCAACTGGCGATCATGGACCAGGACGGCTTCAACGTCCGCATGCTGACCAACACCAAGGATATCGTGCTGACGCCGCGCTTCTCGCCGAGCCGGCAGGAAGTCACCTACATGTCGTTCGAGGGCAACCAGCCGCGGGTCTACCTGCTGCAACTGGAGACCGGGCAGCGCGAAGTGGTGGGCAATTTCCCGGGCATGACGTTCTCGCCGCGGTTCTCGCCGGACGGCCAGAAGGTGATCATGAGCCTTCAGCAGGAAGGCAATTCCAACATCTATACGATGGACCTGCGCTCGCGCACCACGACGCGGCTTACCTCGACGGCTGCGATCGATACCTCGCCCTCCTATGCACCGGATGGCGGGCGCATCGCCTTTGAAAGCGACCGCGGCGGACGTCCGCAGATCTACGTGATGAATGCCGATGGTTCGGGCCAGACCCGCATCTCGTTCGGTGACGGGTCCTATTCGACGCCGGTCTGGTCGCCGCGCGGCGATCTGATCGCCTTCACAAAACAGTCGGGCGGCAAGTTCTCGATCGGGGTGATGAAGCCCGACGGCTCCGGCGAGCGCATCCTGACGAGCGGTTTCCACAACGAAGGTCCGACCTGGGCGCCGAACGGCCGCGTGCTGATGTTCTTCCGCCAGAATGCCGGCGCCGGCGGCCCGCAGCTCTATTCCATCGACCTGACCGGCTACAACGAGCTTCAGGTCAAGACGCCTTCCTACGGTTCGGATCCGGCCTGGTCGCCGCTGCTCGAATAGGGCGGCTTGATGAAAGAGGCGGATTTCCGCCTCTTTCCCGCCCCAATCTGCTGAAAATGAACGAAAAGGGACATCGGGAATATTTTGTTAACCATAAGAATTTGATCATGGTTAACCCAACCCGGTTAGAATCTGGAAACTCTGAAATACTGATCAAGGAGAGACCGGCCATGAGCCGCATCGATACTTCGGCGATGAGCCGCATGCAGATCCTCGCCCGCAATCCTGCCGTTATCGCCCTGACTGTGGCGCTTGCACTGGCCGGCTGCGCCAACAAGAAGAACCTGCCGAACAATGCCGGCGAGCTCGGCCTCAACGGCGCCGGCGCCGCAACGCCCGGTTCGACCCAGGATTTCACCGTCAATGTCGGCGACCGCATCTTCTTCGACACCGATAGCACCTCGATCCGTGCCGACGCCCAGCAGACGCTCGACCGTCAGGCGCAGTGGCTGGCGCGTTATCCGAACTACGCGATCACCGTCGAAGGCCATGCCGACGAACGCGGCACGCGCGAATACAATCTGGCGCTCGGCGCCCGCCGCGCTGCCGCCACCAAGGAATATCTCGCCTCGCGCGGCGTTCCGGCGAATCGCTTGAAGACCATCTCCTACGGCAAGGAACGCCCGGTTGCCGTCTGCGACGATATCTCCTGCTGGTCGCAGAACCGTCGCGCCGTCACCGTTCTCGGCGGCGCTGGTATGTGATCCGAGCCACAGGCTCGATATAAAAGGCGGTCTTCGGGCCGCCTTTTTGTTTTTTCCATAGTTTAGCCCTGTTTTCCGGGATTTTTGACCGGGAGCTCGGTTGCTTTTTGCCGGCAGTTGGAAAAATCTCCTCTCGCGCCAATCCGGCGCAGACTAAAGAGCAGGACGGACAAAGATGAAGAAACTTGTCTTGGCAGCGATGCTGGGGCTGATGGCGACGAGCGCCCCGGCTGGGGCTTTGTCGCTGCCGAAACTCTTCCAGGGCAGCAATCAGCCTGCTGCAGAACAGCCGCGGGAAACCACTCCGCCCCCGGTCATTCTGGCGCAGAGCAATGATGCCGTCCGTATCCAGCAGCTCCAGGAAGAGGTCCGGCAGTTGAACGGCCGGATCGAGGAAATGAGTTTTCAGCTGCTGCAGATGCAGGAGCAGCTGCGCAAGACGCAGGAAGACAACGAATTCCGCTTCCAGGACCTGGAAAAGAAGAAGCGCACCGAAGTGGACGACGCGACCGGGAAACCGGCCGTGGCGTCCAACCGCGCTCCCGCCGCCCAGCCCCCGTTGCCGCAGACGACCGCTCCTGCCCAGTCCTCCGACGATGTCGCACGGATCATCGAATCGCCGTCCGGTCAGGGCGTCGGCGGGGCAACCGCACCCGGCCGCGCGCCGCCTCCGACGACGCTCGGTTCGATGGATCTCGACCAGAATGGCAATCCGCGTGGCGCAAGCCGCAACGACCGGGCCAACAACGCCGCCGGGCTTCCGGGCGTCGAGACCGGCCCGCAGACGACCGGCAGGACGCCGGCACCGACGGGCAGAACCGATCCGCAGCAGACCGCGTCGCTCGGCAGCGAGAACGATGCCTATCAGACCGCCTACAACCATGTGCTGGCCGGCGACTACCCACTCGCCGAGAAGGAATTCAACGGTTATCTGGCCGCCTTTCCAAAGGGCGCCAAGGTGGCGGATGCGAGCTTCTGGCTCGGCGAATCGCAGTATTCCCAAGGGAAATACAACGACGCCGCCAAGACCTTCCTCAACGCGCACCAGACCTACGGCAAGTCGCCCAAGGCGCCGGAAATGCTGCTGAAGCTCGGCATGTCGCTTGCCGCACTCGACAATACCGACACGGCCTGCGCAACCCTCAAGGAAGTCACCCGGCGTTATCCGAGCGCGCCCAAGGCCGTACTTGCCAAGGTGGGCAGCGAACAGAAGCGCCTGGCCTGCTGATCCGCGGCGTCGTTTTCTGGTGACCGCGGGCCCGAAGATCCTGTCGCCCGAACAGGCGGCCGAACGGCTGACCGCCGATCTCGCCAGACCAGCGCGCCTTCTCGTGGCGATTTCCGGGGGCAGCGATTCCTGCGGACTTCTGGTCGCCCTTTCGAAAACCAATTCCCCCGGCTCCGGCCTGTCGCTTTTCGCGGCCACGATCGATCATGGGCTGAGACCCGGATCGGCGGACGAGGCGCATGCCGTGGCAGTCCTTTGCGGCCGGCTCGGCATTCCGCATTTCATCCGCCGGTGGGAGGGCGAGAAACCGCGGACCGGCATTTCCGCGGCGGCCCGCGAGGCGCGCTACCGGCTGCTGGTCGAAATCGCCGACGCGGTCGATGCGACGGCAATCGTTACCGGCCACACGCTCGACGACCAGGCCGAAACGATCGCCATGCGCGCCGCGCGCGGCGAGGGCGATGAAAATTCCGGACTTGCCGGCATGGCCCATGCAGTGCTCCTCGATCGCCGCCGGTGGCTGCTGCGGCCGTTCCTTGAGACGCGCCGGTCCGACATCCGTGACTTCCTGACCGGGGAAGGGCAGGGCTGGATCGACGATCCCAGCAATCTCGATCCGCACTACGAGCGGGTGCGGGTCCGCGGACAGCTGGCGCAGAAGGATGGGTTCGACGCCGCCGCCCAGGCAATGGCCGCCGCGCGGCGGACGGCGCTTTCCGACGAGGCGGCGCGGCTTGTGCGGGAGCATGTGACGGTCCGCCAAGGCGTTCTGGCGCATCTTGCCCCGGCGGGCCTGCAGGAGGACGAGGCGTCACGCCGTCATGCGCTGTCGTTCCTCGCCGCGGTGCTCGGGGGCAGGGCGCATGCGCTCGGCAGCGACAGCATGGACCGGGTCATGGCCTTTCTCGACGGTGGCCAGCCTGGACGGATCACCGCCGGCCGGGTGATCTTCGACCGGCGCCGCGACGGGCTTTATCTCGTCCGCGAAAACCGCGGCATACTGCCGCTGCACCTTCCTGCGGGCGATACGGCGATCTGGGACGGTCGCTACCGCATCACGAACACCGGCCCGCACGAGATCATCATCGGCCCGACCGCTCCGGATCGCGATGAAGCATTGGCGCTGTTTCCCGGCGTGCCGCCCGCGATCGCCATGCGCGCCGCGGCAGCGATGCCTTTCATCGAGGCTAACGCACCCCTTTCGGCGGAGGATCGCGAAAACAAAGGCGTGACCGAACGAAGTATCGTCCGCCCCGTGCTTGCGCCTTTCGACCGTTTTTTGCCGCAGTTCGAGCTTAGATTTGGCATTGAGTTAGCGGTTTTGCTCGGATGCGACGGTTTTCCCCGGCTGCCAGTTAAGGATTCCTGGCGGAAAAGGTAGGCGGTGGCTCCTGTTCGCCTTGGCAAGGACTTGCCGCAACCCTATGTTATGCGGCAAGCAAGGCGGCCGGCTCAAGAAGCTGGCCGTCGCAGTCCGGGGAGTTCAATGAACCCAAACTTTCGTAATATCGCCCTCTGGGTCATCATAGCCCTCCTGCTGGTCGCGTTGTTCAGCATGTTCCAGACGGCGCCATCGCAGACCAGCTCGCGTGAGGTCCCATATTCGCAGTTCCTGCGAGATGTGGATTCGGGGCGAGTGCGGGATGTCGTCGTCACAGGCAACCGGGTGCTCGGCACCTACACCGAAAACGGATCGGGATTTCAGACCTATTCGCCCGTCATCGACGATTCTCTGATGGATCGGCTGCAGGCAAAGAACGTCACCATCGTCGCACGTCCGGAAACGGATGGATCCTCGGGTTTCCTCAGCTATCTCGGCACGCTGCTGCCGATGCTGCTCATCCTCGGCGTCTGGCTGTTCTTCATGCGGCAGATGCAGGGCGGTTCGCGCGGCGCGATGGGTTTTGGCAAATCCAAGGCCAAGCTTCTGACCGAAGCGCATGGGCGGGTGACGTTTGAAGACGTTGCCGGTGTCGACGAAGCCAAGCAGGATCTCGAAGAAATCGTCGAGTTCCTCCGCGATCCGCAGAAATTCCAGCGCCTCGGCGGTCGTATTCCGCGCGGCGTGCTGCTTGTCGGCCCTCCGGGTACTGGTAAGACGCTGCTCGCCCGTGCGATCGCCGGCGAAGCCAACGTGCCCTTCTTCACCATTTCGGGTTCCGACTTCGTCGAAATGTTCGTCGGCGTCGGTGCAAGCCGCGTGCGCGACATGTTCGAGCAGGCAAAGAAGAACGCACCCTGCATCATCTTCATCGACGAAATCGACGCTGTTGGCCGCCATCGTGGCGCTGGCTTGGGCGGCGGTAACGACGAACGCGAGCAGACCCTCAACCAGCTCCTCGTCGAGATGGACGGTTTCGAAGCCAATGAAGGCATCATCCTGATCGCCGCGACCAACCGTCCGGACGTTCTCGACCCGGCGCTCTTGCGTCCCGGCCGTTTCGACCGCCAGGTCGTCGTGCCGAACCCGGATATCGTCGGCCGCGAGCGCATCCTCAAGGTCCATGCCCGCAACGTGCCGCTGGCTCCGAATGTCGACCTCAAGGTCTTGGCCCGCGGTACGCCCGGCTTCTCCGGCGCGGACCTCATGAACCTCGTCAACGAAGCAGCCCTGATGGCCGCGCGCCGCAACAAGCGCATGGTCACCATGAGCGAATTCGAAGACGCCAAGGACAAGATCATGATGGGCGCCGAGCGCCGCTCGTCTGCCATGACGGAAGCGGAAAAGAAGCTCACCGCCTATCACGAAGCCGGCCACGCCACGACCGCGATCAACGTGCCTGTCGCAGATCCTCTGCATAAGGCGACGATCATTCCGCGCGGCCGCGCGCTTGGCATGGTCATGCAGTTGCCTGAAGGCGACCGCTACTCGATGAGCTACAAGTGGATGGTCTCGCGCCTGGTCATCATGATGGGCGGCCGCGTCGCCGAGGAACTGACCTTCGGCAAGGAAAACATCACCTCTGGCGCATCCTCGGACATCGAGCAGGCGACGAAACTTGCCCGCGCGATGGTCACCCAGTGGGGCTTTTCCGACATGCTCGGCCAAGTCGCCTATGGCGAGAACCAGCAGGAAGTCTTCCTCGGCCATTCCGTCTCGCAATCGAAGAACGTCTCGGAATCGACTGCCCAGAAGATCGACACCGAGGTTCGCCGCCTGATCGACGAAGCCTATACCGAGGCGCGCCGCATTCTCACGGAGAAGCACGACGACTTCGTCGCGATTGCCGAAGGCCTGCTCGAATACGAGACGCTTTCAGGCGAGGAAATCAAGGCGCTGATCAAGGGCCAGAAGCCGTCGCGCGATCTCGGCGACGATGCGCCTCCGACCCGCAGTTCGGCTGTTCCCTCGACTGGCTCCAAGAAGGACGAACCGAAAGGCGGAGAGCCGGAAAGCGGTCTGGAACCGCAGCCGCACTGATCCTTCGCCGACCGAATCCAAAAGCCGCCGCGGAGCAATCCGCGGCGGCTTTTGCTTGGAAGGTTTTGTTATGAGTAACGGGATATAATCGATTTTGATGCTAATTTATGTGCTTGTGCCGTTAAACTATGGCATGAGCCAAGCTTCAGGCCGGTTTTACCGTCTAACATGCTGCGGGTTCGATCCCTGCAAGGACCGCGACGTTCAGGCGCGATGACGAAGGAGCTTATATGACACGCCGCTATTTTGGCACCGATGGCATTCGCGGACAGTCCAACATCCATCCGATGACGCCGGATCTCGCGATGCGCGTCGGCATCGCCGTCGGCACGATCTTCCGCAACGGCAATCATCGCCACCGGGTGGTGATCGGCAAGGATACGCGTCTCTCCGGCTACATGCTGGAAAACGCCATGGTGGCGGGTTTCACCGCGGCCGGTCTCGACGTCTTCCTGCTCGGGCCGATCCCGACGCCGGCCGTCGCCATGCTCACCCGGTCGCTGCGCGCCGATGTCGGCGTGATGATCTCCGCCTCGCACAATCCTTACGAAGATAACGGCATCAAGCTGTTCGGTCCCGACGGCTACAAGCTCTCCGACGAGCTGGAGATGCGCATCGAGGACCTGCTCGACAGCGACCTGCACTCCCAGCTCGCCAAGTCCGGCGATATCGGCCGGGCAAAGCGTGTCGAGGGCGACATCTACCGCTATATCGAACATGTAAAGCGTACGCTGCCGCGCGACGTTACCCTGCACGGACTGCGCGTCGCGATCGATTGCGCCAATGGCGCGGCCTACAAGGTAGCTCCGCTGGCGCTCTGGGAGCTCGGCGCCGAGGTGGTGACGATCGGCAACGAACCGAACGGCACGAACATCAATCTCGACTGCGGCTCGACCAGCCCGGAAGCGCTGCAGCGGAAGGTGCATGAAGTGCGTGCCGATATCGGCATCGCGCTCGACGGCGACGCCGATCGGGTGATCATCGTCGACGAGCGCGGCGAGATCGTCGACGGCGACCAGCTGATGGCGGTGATTGCCGAGAGCTGGGCCGAGGACCAGAAGCTGAAAGGCGGCGGCATCGTCGCGACCGTGATGTCCAATCTCGGCCTGGAACGTTTCCTCAACGACAAGGGTCTCGATCTGGCACGCACCAAGGTCGGCGACCGCTATGTCGTCGAGCATATGCGCACACATGATTTCAACGTCGGCGGCGAACAGTCCGGCCATATCGTACTCTCCGATTTCGGCACGACCGGTGACGGCCTCGTCGCCGGCCTGCAGGTCCTGGCGCGGGCGAAGCGCCTTGGCCGGCCGGTCAGCGAGATCTGCCGCCGTTTCGATCCCGTTCCGCAGCTTCTGAAGAATGTCCGTTTCCAGGGCGGCAAGCCGCTCGAGGACCAGATCGTCCGTCAGGCGATCGCCGACGCGGAAGCCGAGCTTGCCGCCAAGGGCCGCCTGGTGATCCGCCCGTCCGGCACAGAGCCGCTGATCCGGGTGATGGCGGAAGGCGACGACCGGGGACAGATCGAGCGCATCGTCGATGGATTGGTCGGCGTCATCGCCAACGTCCGCAACGCAGCCTGACGGCGCAAGCCCTCCAAGCCCAATGAAAAAGGCCACCCGCGGTTTTCGCGGGTGGCCTTTATTTTTGCTGCGAGTTCCGGATGGCCGGATCGCCGTTCTTGTCGTCTCAGAACTCTTCCCAATCCTGCTTTGCGGCAGCGGCATTGCCCTGGAATGACTGCGCGACTTTGGCAACCATTTTGCGGGCCGGCGAGGCCGCCGGGCGGCTGCTGCCGGATGCGAGCGCGGGCGAGCCGCGATGCGAGGACGTTCCCGTTGCGGCGCCGCCGCCGATATGGAATTGCGACAGGAGCTGGAACAGGCCTTCCGCGTCGCGGGCAAGACTGTGTGCCGCTGCGGTGGTTTCCTCGACCATGGCCGCGTTCTGCTGCGTCCCCTGATCCATGGTATTGACCGAGGTGTTGATCTCCTTGAGGCCGGTCGACTGTTCCTTCGAGGCTTCCACAATAGCCTCGACATTGCCGTTGACCTGCTGAACCTGGATGACGATCTCCTGCAGGGCCTTGCCGGTCTCCCCGACCAGCGCCACGCCGCTCTTCACATGGTCGTTGGAGGTGTGGATCAGTTCCTTGATCTCTTTTGCCGCCTTGGCGGAACGCTGGGCCAGTTCCCGCACTTCCTGTGCCACCACCGCGAAGCCCTTGCCGGCCTCGCCGGCACGGGCAGCCTCGACACCGGCGTTGAGCGCAAGCAGATTGGTCTGAAAAGCGATTTCGTCGATGACGCCGATGATGTTGCCGATCTCGACGGCAGATGAATCGATCTTGCCCATCGCCTCGACGGCATCACGGACGACCCGGCCGGAACGCTCGGCATTTTCCTTGGTCATGCGCACCAGATTGCCAGCCTCCTGAGCGCGGTTGCTGGAGTCGGAAACCGTCGTGGTGATCTCTTCCAGGGCCGCTGCGGTTTCTTCGACGGAGGCCGCCTGCTGTTCGGTGCGTTTAGCGAGGTCGTCGGAGGCCGAGCGGATTTCCTGGGCACCGGCGGCGATCGCACTCGCATTCGCGGCAACCTTTTGCATCGCTTCGCGAAGTTTCGCCACCGCGGCGTTATAGTCGGCCCTCAACTGGTCGAGCGAGGGAGTGAAGGGTGTGTTGATCTCCCGGGTCAGATCGCCGTTTGCCAGGGCCTGCAGAGCGTCGGCGAGCTGGCGGACCGCCTGGCTCGTCTGTTCTGCGAGCGCACTGCGCTCGGTCGCTTCCTGCTCCAGCCTGTGGCGCTCTCCAACGGTCCGCTTCGCCTCGGCATCCGCTTCGCGTTCCGCCTTGATAGAGATGGCCTCCCGAAGGGCCGCCGCGGCGCGGGCCAGCATGCCGATCTCGTCGCCGCGCGCCTCGATCGTTCGGTCGCCTTCGAGGTTGCCCGCAGCCATGGCTTTCAGCGATTGCTGCAGCTTGGAGAGCGGTCCGATGATCGAGCGGGCGGTCAGGAAGGCCGCAATGATCGAAAGCAGCGCAGCGATGCCGAGGGCGGCCAGCGCAAGATTTCTAAAGCCGCTCGCCGCATTGCGGACATCGCCGCCGATCGTTTTGTTGAGCGCTTCCTGGTAGTCGATGAATTTGTTGATTGCGCCAAGCCAGGAGACGAAGAGCGGACGGGCCTGTTCCAGCAGGATCTTGCGGGCCGCGTCGCCATCGCCTTTTTCCTGCAGCGAAATGATCTGGCCGACCAGCGGGTTGGTCTTCGACTGGATGTCGGCGATCTCGGCCAATATCGTCTTTTCGCGATCCGTTGCACCGGAAGGGGCGCCGACCATTTCCGCCATGCGCTTTTCGTTTTCCGCATAGGATGCCGCGAGCTTGCCGATAAGCGCTTCCGCTTCCTTGCGCTCGGCCTCGGACGTGACGAGCGTCACGTCGCGGATCGCGATCGCCCGGTCGTGCACGCTGCCGCGATAGTTGATGGCATAACGCTGCTTGACGCTGTTGACGTCGTTTACGGTTGCCAGGTCGTTGTCGATCGTCTTGACCTGGCTGGTGGAATAGAAAGTCAGGCCGATCATCAGGAGAAGCAAAAAGCCGAACCCGACAGCCAGTCGGAATGCTATGCCGAATGCCTTGACATTGCTCATGGACAGTTCTCTCTTTTGCGGCGCCTTGCGCCGCAGCTACACGCGGTCAATCTTCTCCGGAAAAGCACTCGCGCAATCCCATCGCAGTAGTTCGCCGACTGGAGTTGCTTGTTTGGCGCAAAAGATATTTGCGGATTGACCGTATCGGCAATCTAAGCATCGAGTTCAGAATGCGCTCGGCGCTCAGGCGTACTCCACCAGTCCTTCGGCACTATCGATTCCCCGGTATTCCCCCCTTCGGAATGTGCTAAAAATAGCTATCTATGGTTTATAAAGAATTAATTGTTTATCTAAGCTTAAATTACCAATTGCTAACTATTTTGTACTGAAGCAGGTGAGATCAATAGTTCGGTGAGGCGCCGTGGATATCGCCGGCCGCGCCTGGCGGGGAAAAGAACGGAATCCGTCCGGTGCGAGTGCCTTCCTGCAAGTCTCGGGCGCGCCGTTACTTGTAGAATTGCCTGTGATTTAGGAAAACGCGCGGTAAACGAGCATGGTTAAGCGAGACTTAACCTTTGTCGATCATCATCCACGGCGGATCAACCCGTTGGCTGCCCGCTTTGCATGCCATACGCGATACGAGCTTTGGAGATGAACCCATGAAAAAGTTGCTGGCCAGCGCTTTTGCGCTGACACTGACGGTGAGTGCCGCCAATTCCGCCGATCTCTACCAGCCGCAGCCGGAGCCTTATCAGGATGCGCCCGAAGTGACCGTTCAGGAGGCTACCGGCTGGTACCTTCGCGGCGACGTCGGCTATTCTTTCAAGAAGTCGCGCGGCACCGAATTCTACCAGGGTACCGGCGGACCCGGCGTGGCGCTTGCAGAATTCGGCCGCTCCGACCTGCGTGATGCCTTCACGCTCGGGGGCGGAGTCGGTTACCAGATCAACAGCTACCTGCGCACCGACGTCACCCTCGACTACATGTTCAACAGCAAGTTCCGCGGCTCCACGTCCGGCAGTTGCGGTGTCGCCGCCGCATGTACCTCGACCGACCTGGCCTCGATGCACGCCTATTCGCTTATGGCCAACGCCTATGTCGATCTCGGCACCTATGGCTACTTCACGCCTTACGTCGGTGGCGGTATCGGCGGCACCTATGTCAAGTGGTCGAACCTGCGCAACACGTCCTGCGCCGACAGCGGCGCCGGTTGCGACCCGGAAGTGACGCATGGCGGCGAAAAGAGCTGGCGCTTCACCTATGCGCTCATGGCCGGCGCATCGATCGACGTCACCTGCAACGTCAAGGCCGATGTCGGCTACCGCTTCCGCCATGTCACGGGCGGCGACATGTTCGGTTACTCAACGGGCGGCGGCCCGGGCAAGGACAAGGGTTTCTATTCGCATGAAGCCCGCGTCGGTGCCCGCTACATCTTCGGCGGCTGCGACACGCCGCCGGCCTACGAGCCCCCGCCGCAGCAGATCGTCTACAAGTAATATTACCTCGTCTCCTAGCCAAAGCCGCCTTCGGGCGGCTTTTTGCGTTTGCGGCGACAAAGCTGCGGCAGAAATTTGTCAGTGAGCGACATTACCCGCTTGACTGTGAAAGCGCTCGGGCATAACCACAACGGCGGGACACCCTTCCCCAACGAAGGGCCATCTATCTGGAAGGATAGCCATATGGCAAACGCCGCGAAGCCGGACCTGCGTCCGAACAACACCCATTTTTCTTCTGGCCCTTGCTCGAAGCGCCCCGGTTGGTCGCTCGAAGCGCTTTCCGATGCTCCGCTCGGTCGTTCGCACCGCGCCAAGGTCGGCAAGGCGAAGCTGAAGCAGGCCATCGACCTCACCCGCGAAATTCTGGGCGTGCCGGCGGATTACCGCATCGGCATCGTGCCGGCTTCCGACACCGGCGCCGTCGAAATGGCGCTCTGGTCGCTGCTCGGCGAGCGCGGCGTCGACATGCTGTCCTGGGAAAGCTTTGGAGCCGGCTGGGTCACCGACGTCGTCAAGCAGCTGAAGCTCAAGGACGTTCGCAAGATCGAAGCCGGCTACGGCCTGCTTCCGGACCTTTCCACGGTCGATTTCGACCGCGACGTGGTCTTCACCTGGAATGGCACCACCTCCGGCGTCCGCGTTCCGAACGCCGATTTCATCCCGGCAGACCGCAAGGGCCTGACCATCTGCGACGCCACCTCGGCGGCGTTTGCTCAAGCCATGGACTTTGCCAAGCTCGACGTCGTCACCTTCTCCTGGCAGAAGGTTCTGGGCGGCGAGGGCGGTCACGGCATGCTGATCCTCAGCCCCCGCGCTGTCGAGCGTCTGCAGACATACGTTCCGGCCTGGCCGCTGCCGAAGATTTTTCGCCTGACTTCGGGCGGAAAGCTGATCGAAGGCATCTTCGTCGGCGAGACGATCAACACGCCGTCGATGCTCTGCGTCGAGGACTATATCGATGCGCTCAACTGGGCAAAGTCGGTCGGCAGCCTTGAAGGCCTGATCGCCCGTGCCGATGCCAATGCCAAGGTCATCCACGATTTCGTGGCCGCCAATGCCTGGATTGACAACCTTGCCGTCGATCCGACGACGCGCTCCAACACCTCCGTCTGCCTCAAGATCGCCGACGCCGATGTCGCCGCGCTCGATACCGACGCGCAGGAAGCCTTTGCCAAGGGCATGGTGTCCATCCTCGAAAAGGAAGGCGTCGCGCTCGACATCGGTGCCTATCGCGATGCGCCGTCCGGCCTTCGCATCTGGGCGGGCGCCACGATCGAAGAAGCCGACATGAAGGCTCTGATGCCCTGGCTCACCTACGCTTTCGAAACGCAGAAGGCTGCGCTTTCCAAGGCCGCCGCGTAAAGCAAGTCGCGTATCGGCTCCGCTGACGAAGCGGAGCCCATTCCCTCATTCACGACAGAAACTTTTTCAGGAGGCCCACTGATGGCACCTCGCGTTCTCGTATCCGACGAATTGTCGGAAACCGCCGTCCAGATCTTTCGCGATCGCGGCGTCGAAGTCGATTTCCAGCCGAAGCTCGGCAAGGACAAGGAAAAGCTTGCCGAGATCATCGGCAACTATGACGGTCTTGCGATCCGTTCCGCCACAAAGGCGACCGAAAAGCTGATCGCCGCCGCGACCAACCTCAAGGTCATCGGCCGCGCCGGCATCGGCGTCGACAATGTCGATATCCCGGCCGCCTCGCGCCGCGGCATCATCGTCATGAACACGCCGTTCGGCAACTCGATCACCACGGCCGAACACGCCATCGCCCTGATGTTCGCCGTCGCCCGCCAGCTTCCGGCAGCCGACGCCTCGACCCAGGCCGGCAAGTGGGAAAAGTCGCGCTTCATGGGCGTCGAGATCACCGGCAAGATTCTCGGCGTCATCGGCGCCGGCAATATCGGCGGCATCGTCTGCAAGAAGGCGATCGGCATCGGCATGCATGTTCTCGCCTATGACCCCTTCCTCTCGGCCGAGCGCGCCGAGGAAATGGGCGTCACCAAGGTCGAGCTCGACGAGCTTCTGGCCCAGGCCGACTTCATCACCCTGCACGTGCCGATGACCGACAAGACCCGCGGCATCCTCGGCAAGGAAGCGCTGGCCAAGACCAAGCCCGGCGTTCGCATCATCAACTGCGCCCGTGGCGGCCTCGTCGACGAGGCAGCGCTTGCCGAAGCCATCAAGTCCGGCCACGTCGCCGGCGCCGGCTTCGACGTGTTCGAAGTCGAACCCGCCACTGAAAGCCCGCTCTTCGGCCTCGAAAACGTCGTCTGCACCCCGCATCTCGGAGCATCGACCACCGAAGCGCAGGAAAACGTAGCACTTCAGGTCGCCGAGCAGATGTCGGACTACCTGATCAAGGGCGCCGTCTCGAACGCCATCAACATGCCGTCGATCACCGCGGAAGAAGCGCCGCGCCTGAAGCCGTTCATTCGTCTGGCGGACGTGCTCGGCGCCTTTGTCGGCCAGGTCACCGAGGACGCGATCAAGGAAATCGAGATCCTCTATGACGGCTCGACCGCCGGCATGAACACCAAGGCGCTGACGAGCGCGCTGCTCGCCGGCCTCATCCGTAGCCAGGTCTCCGACGTCAACATGGTTTCGGCACCGATCATGATCAAGGAAAAGGGCATCATCCTTTCCGAAGCCAAGCGCGACAAGTCGGGCGTCTTCGACGGCTATATCAAGCTTACCGTCACCACCGACACGATGACCCGCTCGGTTGCCGGCACCGTCTTCTCCGACGGCAAGCCGCGCTTCATCCAGATCAAGGGCATCAACCTCGATGCGGATGTCGGCGCCAACATGGTCTACATCGCCAATACCGACGTTCCCGGCATGATCGGCTTCATCGGTACGACGCTCGGCAATGCCGGCGTCAACATCGCCAACTTCCACCTCGGCCGCGACAGGGAAGGCGGCGACGCGATCGCTCTCCTTTACGTCGATGGTCCGGTTCCGGCCGACGTGCTGGCGAAGCTGACCGCCAATCCGGCAGTCCGCCAGGCCAAGCCGCTGGCGTTCAACGTCGACTGAGACCTTCTCCTAACGAGATCAGAAAAGGCCCGGCGCGTCCTGCGTCGGGCCTTTTCGTTTTATCATCACCGACACCAATCAGGCAAAACTTGTCATCAATGGTTGTATTTTGAGCGCTTGGCTCTCGTTTCAAACTCCGTTATCTACTTCGACGGGAAAAAATGAGGATGGGCCTAAAATCCAGATGGCCGCCTCTCTATATAAACGGGAATACCGCGCTTGAGCGGTTTATGAGGAGAAAACGATGTTATCCAACCTTCGGCGTTTCAAGAACCTGTTCGCGATCATGGCGATCGGAATGGCGGTTTCCTTGACCGCCGTGGACATGGCTGAGGCGCGCCGCGCCAGCGGTGGCTTCGGCAGCCGCGGCACGCGCACATTCTCGGCTCCGGCGACCACCAACACCGCGCCCACGGCGCCGACCGGCATCAACCGGTCGATGACGCCCAATACGCAGCAGAACGCCACGACGCCGCAGAACGGCCTTGGCCAGCAGGCGGCGCAGCAGCCCCGTCGCGGCCTCTTCGGTGGCATGTTCGGCGGCCTGCTCGGCGGTCTCGCTCTCGGCGGCCTGATCGGCATGTTCATGGGCACCGGTTTCGGTGGCATGGCCGGCATGCTCGGCATGTTGCTGCAGATCGCTTTGATCGGCGGTCTCGCCATGCTGGCTTTCCGTTGGTTCGCGCGCCGTCAGCAGACGGCAGGCGGCCCGACAGGCGGGGCGAATGCAGGCGGGGTGAATACGGGCTTTGGCCAGCCGCGCAACGCCTATGAGGCGCCGAGCCAGAACACCTCGTCCTTCCAGATTCCGAAGATCGGATCGCTGGGCGGCGGCGGTGGTCAGGGCGGTTTCGGAGGCGGTTCCAATGCCGCTCCGCGCCAGGCCGGACCGGAGACCGACGAGATCGGCATCACCAACCGCGACCTCGACCAGTTCGAGAAGCTGCTGACCAACGTCCAGTCTGCCTATGGCGAGGAAGACTATGCCAAGCTTCGCAGCCTCACGACGCCGGAAGCAATGTCCTACCTGGCCGAGGAACTCGGCGAGAACGCCACAAACGGCGTCAAGAACGAGGTAAAGGACGTCAAGCTGCTGCAGGGCGACCTGGCGGAAGCCTGGCGCGAAAACGGCCAGGACTACGCGACCGTCGCGATGCGTTACTCCAGCGTCGACTACATGAAGGACCGCACTACCGGCGCAGTCGCCGAAGGCGATCCGAACGCGGTGACCGAAACCGTCGAAGTCTGGACCTTCGTGCGCAAGCCTGCCACGGACTGGAAGCTTTCCGCGATCCAGGCTGCCGCCTAACTTCGAAGCAGCGCGATGGTCTTTTCATCGCGCTCGCCGTCAAAGAACAGTTCAAGGGCTCGCTCGAAAGGCGAGCCCTTTTTGCTGACGGCCTCGAACAGCGTCATAGAACTCTTGAACTTGATGTCGTCCGGCGAACCGAGGATGGCGTGCGCCGAAAGGTCCGAATGGGAGAGCATCGCCACGGTGCATTCGGTAAGCCGGGGCCCGAGTAGGGGGTGTTTGAGATAGGCTGTCGCCTCTGCTTTCGAGCCGATCGCGAAGCGCTGGGACATGATCGAGAAACCAAGGCCCTCCACCTGCGGAAAGATGTACCACATCCAGTGGGAGCGTTTTTTGCCATCGCGGAGTTCGCCGATGACGCGCGCATAGACCGGCGCTTGCGCGTCGACAAAGCGCATGAGGTCGAATTGCATTGTCTTTCCGTCCCTATCGCCCTGTTGCCACAAATCACCCCGCGGCCAGAAGACTCCCAAATCATGAAATTTTTGCGGCCGCTCTTTCCGATGCTGCATCGCACCCTAGCTGAGGGGGCATGGAACGCTTCATCCAGGAATTCCGCAATGATACGGCCTGGCTGCCGGACTGGCTCGTCAGCTGCGGTGTCATGGCCGTCGCATTTCTGATCGGCCTCGCAATCCAGCGCTTCGGATTTCGCTTTCTGACGCGGCTGGTCGAGAATAGGGACCTGTTCTGGCGGTCGCTGGTGTCGCGTACGCGGCGGCCGATGCGGCTGGCGATCCTCACCTGGACGCTCTCGCTCGGCGCGACCATCGCTCCTCTCAGTGCCGGGCAGGGGGACGTGATACGTCACCTGCTGCTGCTCGGCTTCATCGTCGTCGTCGGCTGGATGGCTAAGATCGCCCTGCATGTGTGGATGATCGTCTATCTGCGCCGCTTCAAGCTGGACGCGGAAGACAACCTGCTCGCCCGCACGCATGTTACCCAATCGCGGATCGCCGAACGGATCGCGAGCGTCATGATCGTGGCGATCACCATCGCCGCGATGCTGATGACCTTCCCGGCGGTGCAGCAATATGGGGTCAGCCTGCTCGCCTCCGCCGGCGTGGCGGGCGTCGTGCTCGGCCTTGCGCTGCAGCCGGTGTTGAAGAACCTCTTCGCCGGCATACAGCTTGCGATCACCCAGCCGATCCGCATCGACGACGCGCTGATCGTCGAGGGCGAATGGGGCAATGTCGAGGAGATCACCTCGACCTATGTGGTGGTGAAGCTGTGGGACTGGCGGCGGATGATCCTGCCGCTCAGCTATTTCATCGAGAAGCCGTTCCAGAACTGGACGCGCGACAGTTCGGAGCTGATCGGCACGGTGATGATCTATCTCGACTACTCGGTTCCGGTGAATGCGGTCCGTCGCAAGGTCGAGGAGATTGCCGCAACCTCAACGCTCTGGGACAAGCGGGTGGTGGCCGTGCAGGTGACGGATTTCAGGGAGAACGTCATGGAGATCCGCATCCTCGTCTCGGCCTCCAATGCCCCGCGAACCTTCGACCTCAGATGCGAGGTGCGCGAAAAGATCATCGACTTCATCCAGCGCGAATATCCGGCAAGCCTGCCGCGGGTGCGGGCGGAAGGTGCGGCCAGCGGCGTCAGGACGGCCGCCGGCAAGGTCGTACGGCATGGGGTGCTGCAGTCTTGAAGCCCGGCCTCTTCGCGGCTGAGGCCTTGTCCGTTCCTGCACGCGCCGCGCCTGCGATTCGCGCTCCTCCTTGCGCAGGCCGCAAATCCTTTCTATATCCGGCAAGAATTGCCTCCGACGGCCGATCCCGCCGCAGGCCCTGAACATGTCGCCCTCCCATCATGGACCGGCGCTTGAGAGACCGAGAGAGTTACTCGTGAATACGCTGGATTTTGACAAGAGGCCGGAAGACACACGTGTTGTCGTTGCCATGTCGGGGGGAGTGGATTCCTCCGTCGTCGCAGGTCTGCTCAAACGCCAGGGTTATGACGTGCTCGGCATCACGCTGCAGCTTTACGACCATGGCGCGGCCGTCCACCGCGCCGGCTCGTGCTGTGCCGGCCAGGACATCGACGATGCGCGGCGTGTTTCCGAAACGCTCGGCATTCCCCATTACGTGCTCGACTACGAAAAGCGTTTTCGCGAGACGGTGATCAACCCGTTTGCGGAAGCCTATGCGATGGGCGAAACGCCGATCCCCTGCGTTGCCTGCAACCAGACGGTCAAGTTCGCCGATCTGCTGGCGACCGCCAAGGACCTCGGCGCCGATGCGCTGGCGACTGGCCACTATATCCGCTCCTCCGCCAATCCGTCGCCGGGCAACCCGAACCGCCGCGCGCTGTTTCGCCCGATCGACAGCGATCGCGACCAGAGCTGGTTCCTGTTTGCAACGACCCAGGAGCAGATCGACTACCTGCGCTTCCCGCTCGGCGGCATGTCGAAGGCGCAGGTGCGCGAGTTGGCGCAAGAGATGGGCCTCGTGGTCGCCAAGAAGGCCGACAGCCAGGATATCTGTTTCGTGCCGCAGGGCAAATACGCCGACATCATCAACAAGGTTAAGCCGAACGCGGCACTCGCCGGCGATATCGTGCATATGGACGGGCGCGTGCTCGGCCGCCACGAGGGCATCGTGCATTATACGATCGGCCAGCGCCGCGGTATCGGCATCGCTACCGGCGAGCCGCTCTACGTCGTTTATCTCGATGCCCGCTCGCGCCGGGTGATCGTCGGGCCGAAGGAAGCGCTCGATACCCACCGCGTCTACCTGCGCGACGTCAACTGGATCGGCGATAGTGCGCTGGGCGAGGATGCGAAGGGCGGGTTCGCCTGTTTCGCCAAGGTGCGCTCGACACGCCCGCCGACGCCGGCGGTCCTCCATTCCGACGAACACGGCGTCTACGTGGATCTGGCGATCGGCGAGGCCGGTGTCGCGCCAGGCCAGGCGTGTGTGCTCTATTCGGCCGAAGGTGCGGATGCGCGCGTCTATGGCGGCGGTTTCATCGAGCGTTCGGAACGCGCAGCCGAGGCCGAAATCGCTCTGAAGGCCCTGCTTTCGACGCCGGTCGCGGCCTGAAACCGGCACTTGCCGGGGCTGACGAAATTGCCGCCGGTTTTTGCCCAAACCCTGCTTGACACTTTGGTGACGGGGGACTTATAAGCCGCACGACCAAAGCGGAACCGGCCACGCCGGAACTTCCGCAGTCCCTGTGGCGGGGTAGCTCAGTTGGTGAGAGCGCAGGATTCATAACCCTGAGGTCGGCAGTTCAATTCTGCCTCCCGCTACCATTCAATCTCATGGCATAACCTGAAACGGTCTCTCACGCTGGCAGAAGCTCGAGCCATGACGTGTTCAGGGACCAGCTTGGCCGAGCTGCGGGGCGGTGCCCAGTTTCAACAGAGCCATGAACAAACGGATGCCGCCCTCAAACTCCGGCCCGGCGCCGCGTGTGTGCTTGATCCCATCCATCGCCGCGACAACCAGTGCGGCCAGCTCCGTGGGTTGAGTCTGCAGGGTGGCGAGGTCGATCTCCCGGGTTTTCTCGGCTTCGCTCAGCGCCTTGATCAGCAGGTCCAGCAGCCTTGCCCGCGCCTCCAGCGCAATGTCGGGTGCCAGTTCGGTGCTGGCGGCAAAAAGCTCTTCGGCATTGTGACCGCCCCCGAATGGCGTGATCAGGCCTTCCTGAAAGGCGCGTATGGCGGCCGTTGTGCGGTCGAAGATGCTGCCGGAGCGGTCGAGTGCCGCCTTGACGTTGTTCATCGTACTGAGATGCTCGCGCTTCGACCCGGCCCGAAAGAGTTCTTCCTTGCTGTTGAAGCAGAGATAGAGCGAGGCCCGCGATATCTTCGCCGCACGGGCAATATCGGCCATGGTCGTCTTTCGAAATCCGAAACGGACGAAGACGGGCAGGGCGGCGTCGAGAATCAGGTCTGTCTTGGAAGCGGTTTCGTTCATCTGGACATATTGACACTCGGCGTCTTATTGGTCAAAAGACGATTAGACATTTTTGATCCATATGTCTATTTGAGGTGGCGCCCGACTGATCGGGGGTCTATCTGCCGCAGGTTTGGCTGGAACGCCCTCGGCCGCCGCCGAAGCCTGCTTGTCCTGAAAAACTGGAGACGCCCGTGACTCGCGACATTGCTACCGAAGAAAACCGAATCCGCCAGACCGAACGGGCAAGGCTAAGCACCTTGGTCAGCGGCGACGTGGCAGCGGCGGAAGTCTATCACGCGGCGGATTTCCAGCTGATCACGCCGATCGGCGCCGTTCTGTCGCGGGATCAATATCTCGGCGCGATCGCGTCCGGACACATCAAATATCTCACCTGGGAACCGGAGGAAATCGCTGTCCGTCTTTACGGCCCTGCGGCCGTCATCCGCTACCGAGCTCGGCTGGCCGTCGTTTTCGGCGGGCACCATGTGCCCCTCAGCGGCTATTGGCATACCGACAGCTACGAATATCGCGACGATCTCTGGGTTGCCGTATGGTCGCAGGCGACTGCCATCAGTCACGGCAGTCCCGAATAACCCGCACGGTCAAAGATAACGAAGCTCTCGGGTGACGCGCGGCTCCGTCTCATTGTCAGTTGAGTGGAGCAACGGTTGTCTCCTGAACGCCATATCCAGATCCTTCGAGCAGCATCCGCTTTCGCCATGCATTGGGAGCAATTCCGTAAAGACGGCGGAAGCTGTTGGTAAGATGTGCCTGGTCGGTCATGCCGCATTCCAGGGCGATCCGGCAGAGAGGTTCATCCGTGCCGGTCATCATCCGGCAGGCCATTTCCATGCGCCTGCGGGTGACGTATTTGTGCGGCGTTTCGCCAAGGCTTGCCTTGAAGGCCCGCTGGAAATGGCCGCTGCTCAGGTTGCAGAGACCGGCCAGGGCCTCGACGCGGATTGTCGAGCGGAGATACAGGTCGACATAGGCCTGCACATTGCGCATTTGCCACGGGGCCAGGCCGCCAACAGCGATTTGACGGAGGTTGGGCTCCGGCGCCGACTGGTCGGGATTTCGCGGGGCCTGTCCGGCGACAAGTCCTTCGAGGTCGATCTCCGACGCCCGATATCTTGAAACATCAGTGCGCTTTGCCGAAGGGTCGGCAGGCGGTGTCTGCGCGGACTGAGGGATCTGCATCCTAAGTCTCCTCCATCTCAATGTGCTTCTTCGATGATCGGAGTCTAACGCCGAGGCAGGCGGTGAGACTATTGGACAAGGGGACTTGTCCCCCTATCCAAAGGTATGACCGGGACCCACTGAAATTGCCTGGCCACCTTCGGAAGCCTGCGTTTCTGTCCCGCGGCCACATCAAAAAAGCTCCGGGACGACGGTTCCGGAGCTGTTGCTTTCTTTGGCAGTCGGTGAAGCGCCGGCAGCGGCGCCGGTTCAGTCGAAGAATGCCCGGTCATCTTCGGTGAGATAACGCCTGGCCTTTTCGGGTACGAGATCGACGCCCATGCCGGGCCGGTCGATGACGTCGATGAAGCCGTCCCTGACGATCGTTTCCGGCAGGCCTTCGACGATGTCGTACCACCAGGCGGGATCGCCGGTCGTATATTCAAAAGCGATGAAGTTGTTGGGAAGGGTCGCCGAGACCTGGATGAGGGCGGCGAGCCCGAGCAGCCCGTTGGCTGTGCCATGCGGCGCCATCAGGATCGAATGCAGGTCGGCATATTCGGCGATCCATTTCAGCTCGGCGATGCCGCCGACATCGGCAGGGTCCGGGCCGACGACATGGACGGCCTGGCCCTCGATCAGTTCCTTGAAATTCTGCCGAAGATAGATCTGTTCGCCGGTGTGGATAGGCGTCGTGCTCGTGCGGGTCAGTTCGCGATAGACGCCGGCATTGACCCAGGGTGTATAGTCGCCTGAGAGCAGGTCCTCGACCCAGAGAAGATTGTATGGCTCCAGCATGCGCACGAGGCGGATTGCATCCGGCAGCATCCAGCCGGGGCCGCAGTCGAGCGCCAGGCCTATGCTGTCGCCGGCGACTTCCTTCATCGCGGCGACGCAATCGACGAAATGCCGCAGGCCCTTTTCGGTGATCGGGCCGCGATCGAGCGCCCCATGGAAGGGGCTGGCATTCGGCTCGTGGTAGTAAAAATTCTCGACCGTGCGCTTCATCGGCGAATGGAAGCCGATCGGCTGCTTGATGATGGTGAAGCCTTCCGGCAGCGCCATCATCTTCTTGAGATCGTCGGCGAGGTCCTCCGGCCGGTGGTCGGTCATCGGGAAGCGGATCGAGCCGTTATAGACGCGCACGCGGTCGCGCACCTTGCCGCCGAGAAGCTTGTAGACGGGCACGTTGGCGGCCTTGCCGGCAATGTCCCACAGCGCCATCTCGATGACGCTGACGGCGGAGCCCCAGGGCTTGAAGCCGCCGCGCTGGCGGATCTTCAGCATGACGCGCTCGACATTGGTCGGGTCCTCGCCGATCAATGCATCTCGGAAGGCGAGGATATGGGACTTCAGGTAAGGCTTCCAAGTCTCGGCCTGACCGTAGCCCGAGATTCCCTCATCGGTGACGATCCGCACGATCGGGCTTTTGCCGATGACCGCGCATTTGAGATCGACGATCTTCATTCTTCCTCCCAACCGACATTCCGGCCCCGATCAGGCCGGCATCGCTTCGCTTATCGCCCGCGCGGCATCGATGGCGGCAAGCCGGATCTCCTCCATGCGGCTCGCCTCCGCCCCGGCGAGATAGGGAATGCTGAGCGCCGCGACCACCCGTCCGGTCCTATCCCGCACCGGGGCGGCAAAGGCCTGGATGCTGGGGGCGTTTTCGCCCCTGTCCTGCGCCCAGCCCAGCCGCTTGATGCGGGTCAGTTCCGTCATCAGCCGCTTCGGATCGGTCAGCGATTTGGGCGTATAGGCAATCAGCGGCTTTGCGAGCCAGGCAGCCATCTCCTCGGGCGGCAGATGCGCCAGCAGCAGTTTGCTGGCGGCGCCGGCGTGGATGGGCATGCGCTGGCCGGGCGCTACCGTCAAAGCATATTGCCGACGGCCCTGCGCCGCTGCCAGAACCAGAATGCCGTCCTGGTCGATGACCGACAGTTTGCTGCCTTCGCCGATTTCCGCCGACAGTTTGTCGAGGAAAGGTTGCGCCAGTGCCGCGAGGTCGACCTCGCTAACGCCGGCGACCACATGCGAGGCAAGCGACAGCAGGCGCCGCCCCAGATGATAGGCGCCGGTATCGTCCCGGCGAACCATGTCGTGGCCCTGCAGCGTGTTGACGATGCGGTAGATGGTGGTGCGGGGCAGCGACAGGAGGGCCGTCAGTTCGCGGATCGTGGCGCCGTTCGGCCGTCGCTCCAGTTGATCGAGGACATCCATCATCCGGTCGATGACCGGGATCGTGTACTTCGACGCGCCGGCGTCACTGATTTGATCCATGGAATAGGTTCGCCGTTGACAATCGGTTCGGCATCTTCCTATCATGCATTATTGAACTTCGGAAGTTCAAATATGAATTTGTCCGCAATTATTTTTTCGAGCGGCGGGCAGGTTCGCATCAGGTTTCTGCTGGAGGAGGCGGGCCATATGGAGAGAGATTCCGCAGCGATCGCGGCGAAAGCCGCGCGCTTCAACAAGCTGTACACCGCCGCCGTCTACGACATTCTCGACGAGATGGGGCTTCCGCATCAGTGCATGGATCTCGACATCCGGGCGCTCGATCGTGGCATGCGGATCGCCGGGCCGGCCTTCACCGTCGCCTGCACGGCTGACATGCGCACCGATGACGAATACGACAACGACGAAGTGAAGACCTTCACCTTCTTCCGGCGGATGTATTCCGGCTGCGTCGTGCTGGTTTCGGCGGCGGGGGAGCGCAAGGCCGGTCACTGGGGCGAGCTGATGAGCACCGGCGCGAAGAGCAAGGGTGCGGTCGGCGTCGTCGTCGATGGCGGCATCCGCGACGGCAACATCCTGATGGGCATGGAAAACTGGCCGGTCTTCACCCGCTATCTTTCGCCGATCGAATCCCGCCAGCGAACCCGCATCAGCGGCATCGAGGTGCCGATCGCGGTCCCCGGGACCTTGACCACGCAGATCAGGGTCAATCCGGGCGACTGGATCTTCGGGGACATGGATGGCGTGATCGTCATCCCCGCCGACAAGGTGGATGCGGTGCTGGATCGTGCCGAAGAGATCATGGGCATCGAGAACCGCTCGCGCAACGAAATCCGCGCAGGTGCCGACGTCGCCGACGTCTACGCCAAATACGGCCGCCTCTAACCGGAGACATTCCCATGCTGACAGTTTCGTCGATCGCCCATGTGGCCATTCGCGTCAAGGATATCGACCGTACCCTCGACTTCTACGTCAACAAGCTCGGCTTTTCGGAAATGATGCGCCTCGACCGCGAAGGCCGGCTCTGGCTGGTCTATCTGCGCATCACCGACGATCAGTATCTCGAGATCTTCCCGGAAGGCGAGGGCGATAAGGCGGCCGAGCGCGAGGCGGTCGGTTACAATCATGTCTGCCTTGCCGTGCCGGATATCCAGAAGGCTGTGGCTGAACTCGACACGCTCGGCATCGAACGCATCCGCCCGACGATCAAGGCCGCCGACAACAACTGGCAGACCTGGATCGAGGATCCGGACGGGCATCGCATCGAACTGATGCAGATGGCCGACGACAGCCTGCAGTTCGAGGCGATCAAGCGGCTGAAGGCGCAGGCCAAATAGTCACACGGCTATAACGAGGGGTGGGCGACAACCCGCCGGGAGGAACCTCATGAGGATCATGCAGCAGAAGATCTTTGTTGCGAATGTGTCCCGCACCAACTTCGTCTTCGTCAAACTCTATACGGATGAAGGTTACGAGGGTGTCGGCGAGGCGACGCTGGAGTGGAAGACGAAGACCATCGTATCGGCGCTTGAAGAGCTGGAGCGCGTGCTGATCGGCCGCAATCCGTTCGAGGTCGATGCGATCATCGAGCAGTTGCACCGGGATTCCTATTGGCGGACGGGTGCCGTGTTCCGTACGGCGCTCGGCGCCATCGAGGCGGCGTTGCTGGATATCAAGGGCAAAGCGCTCGGCGTGCCTGTCTTCGAACTGCTCGGCGGCAAATACCGGGATCGTGTCGAATGCTACGCCAACCATTGGTTCTTCGGCGCGGTGACGCCGGACCAGTATGCCGAGAATGCACGCAAGGCCGTCGCCATGGGGTATCGCGCCCTCAAATGGGACCCGTTCGACGTCGCGGACCTGGAGATGAGCCGCAAGCAGCGCCGCCAGACGATCGATATCGTCGCCGCCGTGCGAGACGCAGTCGGTCCGGACGTCGACCTGATGCTCGATGTTCACGGCCGGCTCAACGTGCCGACGGCGATCGCCATGTGCCGGGAACTGGCGCACTATGATCTCAGGTGGATCGAGGAGCCGACGCCGCCCGAAAGCATCGATGCCCTGGTGGACGTGCGGGAGAAAAGCCCAGTGCCGATCGCCGCCGGTGAGCGCTGGTACGAGCCCGGCAAGTTCCTCGAGGCGCTCAGCAAGAAGGCGGTCGATATCCTGCAGCCGGACGTCTCGCATGCCGGCGGGCTCGGCGAGACGAAACGCATTTCGCACATGGCGCATCATCACCTCATCCCCGTCGCTCCGCACAATCCGGTCGGCCCGGTGATGAACGCGATGACGCTGCATATGTCGGTCGCCATCCCGAATTTCTCGATCTTCGAGACCGTTTCGGTGGATGTGCCGTGGCGCAAGGAGCTGGTGCGCGAAACGCTGCAGTTCGAGGACGGGGCGATCCTGGCGCCGACCGCGCCGGGACTCGGGGTGGAACTCGTCGAGGAAGCCTGCGGCCGTTACCCCTACGCGCCCTATAACGTGCCTTTGTTCGACGGCAGCATGAACACCAGCGGCGTTGCCACCGGCGCACCCACGCTGGAGGACGGCAGGCGCTCATGACGGCGGAACAATTGACAATCGGGCCTTCTGGGCGCAAGTTATATTGCGAATTGATGACGTTCAAATATGAACTAACTGGCGATAAAGCCAGGCGTCAATCGGGGAGGGTAACGTGCGGGTAGGTCTGACCCTGTTCGGCGATCATCTGTCGGAGGATGGCGCGCGTTATGCGAGCCAGCTCGGCGTCGGCGACGTTGTCATCCACCTGACCCAATATGCCCGCAATGCCGACAACAGCGGCTATCGCAACGGCGGTGTCGGCCCCATCAACGGCGAATGCATCGACATGCCGCTGTGGACCTATGACGATATGGCCGGCACGGTCGCGATGCTCGCAAGGCACGGGCTCAAGGTTGCGGCGTTGGAAAACCTGTCGCCCAATTTCTGGTCGGACATCCTGCTGGACGGGCCGAAGAAACACGAACAGATGGATGGGCTGAAGCAGCTCGTCCGCGACGCCGGACGCGCAGGCATCCCGGTGCTCGGCTACAATTTTTCGATCGCCGGTGTCTGGGGCTGGCAGCGCAAGCGCGTCGCCCGCGGCGGGGCGATGACAGCGGTGTTCTTCGGCGACGAATTCGATATCGACACGCCGATCCCCGACGGAATGCTCTGGAACATGCGATACCGCCATCCTGTCGCCGGGGCTGCGCCGATCAGCGTCAGCGAGTGCGATCTCTGGTCGCGCCTCGAATGGTTCCTGAAGGAACTCGTGCCGGTGGCGGAAAAGGCAAATGTCCGGCTGGCGGCCCATCCCGACGATCCGCCGGTGGAACGCCTGCGCGGCAATGCCCGTCTCCTCAACGCCCACGCGAAATATCAGCGGCTGCTGGAGATCGCGCCGAGCCCGGCCAATGCCCTGGAATTCTGCATAGGCTCGCTGCAGGAAATGGTCGACGGCGACGTCTACGAAACGACCCGCCATTTTGCGCGGCTGGGCGCGATTGCCTATGTGCATTTCCGCAACGTCCGCGGCAAGGTCCCCCACTATGTCGAGACCTTCGTGGACGACGGCGATGTCGAGATGGCGGAAATCGTTCGCGTCCTGCGGGACGAGGGCTTTGATGGGGTGATGGTTCCCGATCATGTGCCGGATCTCGATTGCCCGGCCCCGTGGCACGCCGGCAATGCCTATACGATCGGCTTCATGAAGGCCCTGACGATGAATGCCGATGCGCTCGGACCGGCGCGTTCGCAGGATATCGCGCATTTCGGAAGAGGAAGGCAGGCCGCAGCATCGCGGTGAACCAATCCGGTGGAGGCCGGTAGGGAAAAGGGCGGCATGGAGCCGCGCGGAGGAGGAGATGATGATGAAATTCAAGAAGCTGGCCGTGATGGCCACGGCAATGACGATGCTGACGAGCGGCGCGGCGCTGGCCGGCGAGGTCGTCTGGTGGACGCCCAATTTCAACGAGGCGCGTGCCCGCGAACTCGCCACCAAGTTCGAGCAGGCCAATCAGGGCATCAAGATCAAGCTCGAGATCACCACGACCGACGGGCTGCCGCAGCGCGTGCTGACCGCCCTGCAGTCCGGTGCCGCACCGGACATCATCGATGTCCAGCACGCCTGGGTGAACGGTTATGCCCAGAACGGCCTGGTCGTTGCGGTGGATGACGTGTTGAAGGACCGCGAGGACTATATTCCCGCCTCGCTCGACTATTGCACCTGGAACAGCAAGCTCTGGGCCATTCCCTATCGTATCGAGACCCATGCGGTCATCTACAACAAGGGCGCGTTCAAGGATGCCGGCCTCGACCCGGCCAAGCCGCCGCAGACCTGGGACGAACTGGTCGCTGCTGCAAAGACGCTGTCGAAAGGCAAGGTCTCCGGTTTCGCCATTACCGGCGGCGGTGAAGTCGGCAATACGATCTTCCGGTCGCTTCCCTTCATCTGGATGAACGGCGGTGACATCATCTCGGCGGACGCCAAGAAGGCGGTCGTCAACCAGCCGGCGGCCGTGGCGGCGGTCAAGTTCTATACGGATTTCTACAAGAACAAGCAGTCGCCGGCCTCGACGCTCGAAAACGACGGCACCGCAAACCGGCGGCTGTTCATTGCGGAGACGGTCGCGGCCTATCAGTCCGGCCAGTTCGACGTCGCTTCGATCAAGAAGGAAAACCCGAAGATCGATATCGGCGTGATGCCGATCCCGCACCCGGCCGGCAAGCCGACCGCGGCGCTCCTCGGTGGTTGGAGTTTCGTCATCCCGTCCTCGGCCAAGAACCCGACCGAAGCCAAGAAGTTCGTCGCCTTCCTTGCCGAAGCGCCGAACCAGGGCGCGCTGACGGATACGTTCCCGGCCCGCAAATCGGCCATGTCGCTGCCGCGCTTCAGCGATCCGATCCTGACGGTGTTCAAGGAAATGTTGCCCTATGGTCGGGCCGTGCCCAACAACAAGAACTGGGTGCAGATCACCCAGGCCTATTTCGAAGGCATCCAGCGCATCCTTCTCGGTGACGAAGACGCGCAGACGGCGATGGACGGAGCGGCCAAGGACATCCAGGCCCTGCTCGACCAATAATGCCGGACAGCCGGATCGCTCCGGGGGACACGCGTTTCCCGGAGCACGTATTCCACCTGATGTCGTCAAGGGAACCTGCTGATGGACCGCAATTCGACGGGCCTCGTTTTCGTATTGCCGGCGCTGATCGTGCTGGCGATGCTGATCGCCTATCCCGTTGCCTATACCGGGCTGCTCAGCGTGACCGACAGGCAGGGCGCGTTCGTCGGCCTCACCAATTTCAAGGCTGTGCTTTCGGCCCGCGCGACACCGCAGGCATTCTGGAACACCATCTGGTTCGTCGGCGGCTCGATCGTTTTCCAGGTCATCCTCGGGACCGCGACCGCCATCCTGCTCAACCAGAGCTTTTTCGGGCGCGGCATCGTGCGCTCGATCACACTCATTCCCTGGGTCGTGCCGGGCATTGTCGCCGCCACCACCTGGGCATGGATGTTCCATACGGAATTCGGCATCATCAACTACATGATGACCGGTTCCGGCATCATTCCGGAGCCGATCGGCTGGCTGACCAACGGCAATACGGTGATGCCGGTGCTGATCGCCATCAATGTCTGGAAACTGTTCCCCTTCGTGGCGATCATGGTGCTTGCGGGGCTGCAGTCGATCCCCAACGATCTCTATGAAGCGGCGCGCGTCGACGGCGCCAATTTCTGGCAGGAGGTCCGCTTCATCATGATCCCGCAGGTGCGGTCGGTCATCGTCGCCGTCACTCTCCTGCTGGTGATCTGGGGCCTCAACTCGATCACGATCATCTATGCGATCACCCGCGGCGGCCCCGCCAACCGGACGCTGATCACGCCGATCCAGATCTTCCGCCTGGCGTTCGAAAGCACGCAGTTCAATCAGGCGGCCGCACTTTCAGTGATCTTCTTCGCCGTCGCGCTGGTCATCGTCATCATCTACATCAGGGCGCTCGCCTCGGCGCCGGGAGAGGCCAAATGAGCGATCCCAGCACCCTCAGGAGAACCGGCCTGCCGCTGCCGATCACTGTTGTCGGCGCCGTGGTGGTCGTCCTGATCTGCCTGTTCCCGTTCATGTGGATGGCCGTCTCGTCGATCAAGACGCTGCCGGAGCTTTATACCGTCCCGCCGATCTGGTGGCCGGAAACGCCGACGCTCGGCAACTATTACAAGGTTCTCTTCGAGAGCAATATTCCGCGCTATTTCCTCAACAGCGTCATCATTTCCGTCGGCTCGACGTTCCTGGCACTGATCCTGGCGATCTTTGCGTCCTACGGCTTTGCGCGTTTCGATTTTCGCGGAAAACCGCTGCTGCAGAGTTTTGTGCTGGTCGGCCAGCTGCTGCCGACGGCGGCGATCATCGTGCCGCTGTTCATCACGCTGCGGGTGCTCGGCTTGGTGAACACCTACTGGGGCCTGATCCTCGTCTACATGATCATCACCCTGCCGCTCTCCGTCTGGATGCTCACCTCCTATTTCAAGGCGATCCCGGTGGAGCTCGAAGAGGCGGCGATCATCGACGGGTCGTCGCGGCTCGGTATTCTCTTCCGCATCACGCTGCCGCTGTCGACGCCCGGCATCGTCGCGGTCGTCGTCTATGCCTTCGTCACCACCTGGAACGAATTCGTCTTCGCACTGTGCTTTGCGACCGATTCCTCGGTGAAGACCCTGCCGATCGGCCTTGCGGAGTTCTCCACCGAGTTCAACACCGACTGGGGTGCGGTCATGGCCGCCTCGGTCGTCATGACGCTGCCGATCGCGCTGCTGTTCTTCTCGATGCAGCGCCTGTTCGTCGGCGGCCTCACCGCCGGCGCCACGAAAGGATAATCATGAGCGACAAGACCATCCCCAGATTGGGCCTCGGCACCTATGGCAGAATCGGCAGCGAGGGCGTCGCAGCCCTTCGGAAGGCTATCGAAATCGGCTACCGCCATCTCGATACGGCACAGAGCTACGATACCGAGCAGCCGGTCGGCGAGGCGGTGCGCCGCTCCGGCGTGCCGCGCGGCGATTTCTTCATCACCACCAAGGTGGCCGATACCCATCTCGACAAGGCGCAGTTCATGCCGTCGGTCCGCCGGAGCCTCGATACGATCGGCGTCGATCAGGTCGATCTGCTGCTGATCCACTGGCCTTCCCACGGGGACGCCGTGCCGTTCGAGGATTACATGACGGCGCTCGTCGAGGCGCAGCAAATAGGTTATGCGCGCCTGATCGGCGTTTCCAACTACCCGATCGCGCTTCTCGAAAAGGCCCGCGCGCTGATCGGCAAGGACGCGCTCGCCACCAATCAGGTCGAGATCCATCCGTATCTGCAGTCACCGAAGCTCGTTGCCCATGCGCGCAAGATCGGCCTGCGGCTGACGGCCTATCAGCCACTCGCCAAGGGCGAGATTGCTGGCGATCCGGTCCTCAGGCGGATCGCCGAGAAATATGGGACAACGGTCGCGGCCGTGGCACTCGCCTTCCTGATCGGCGAGGGACATATCGTCATTCCGGCCTCCGGCAGCGAGGCCAATCTTCGCGCCAATTTCGCCGCCCTCGACGTCTCGTTGGGCGAGGCTGACATGGCGGAGATCCGCAGGCTCGATCGCGGCTATCGCCGCATCAATCCCGAAAAATCGCCCGGCTGGGATGATTGACATCATGAATGGAGTTGACCCTTGGGTTCGGTGACCATCAGACAGGTGCGCAAGAGCTATGGCGCGCTCGAAGTCCTGCACGGCGTTTCGGTCGATATCGCCAATGGCGAGTTCGTGGTGCTGGTCGGACCGTCCGGCTGCGGCAAGTCCACCCTGCTGCGGATGATCGCAGGGCTGGAAGCCATCAGCGGCGGCGAGATCGCCATCGACAGCAAGGTGGTGAATTCGCTCGCTCCGAAAGAGCGCGACATCGCCATGGTGTTCCAGTCCTATGCGCTTTATCCGCACATGACCGTCGAAGCCAATATGGGGTTTTCGCTGCGGCTTGCCGGTGCGCCGAAGCAGGAGATTTCGGCGCGCGTTGCGGAGGCCGCGCGGATATTGGGGCTTGAACCCTATCTGAAACGCTATCCGCGCCACCTCTCGGGCGGTCAGCGCCAGCGCGTCGCCATGGGGCGGGCGATGGTGCGCAAGCCGAAGGTCTTCCTGTTCGACGAGCCGCTTTCCAACCTCGATGCCAAGCTGCGCGTGCAGATGCGCTCCGAGATCAAGCAGAACCATCATCGCCTGAAGACAACGACGGTCTATGTCACCCACGACCAGATCGAGGCGATGACCATGGCCGATCGCATCGTCGTCATGAACGGCGGCGTCATCGAGCAGGTCGGCTCGCCGCTCGATCTTTACGACCGGCCGGCCAACCTGTTCGTTGCCGGCTTCATCGGGTCGCCGAGCATGAACATCCTCACCGGCAGGCTGGAAAACGGCAGCTTCGCCCTGGCCGACGGAACGACCATTCCCGCCGCCAACCTGGCGCCGTTCGGCAACCGGTCGATCCATCTCGGGGTCCGGCCGGAGCACCTCCGGCTCGATCCGGCCGGCCTGAACGCCGAGATCGTCACCGTCGAGCCGACCGGCTCCGAAACCCAGGTGGTGATGCGGCTCGGTGGCCATGAGGTAATTGGCGTTTTCCGCGAACGCATCATGAAAATGCCCGGCGAGGCACTGTCGGTCGGGATCGACATCGGGCATGTCCATATCTTCGATCCCGAGACGGGCAAGCGCCTGGAGGCCTGAGAAGAGGCCGGCTGCTTCTCGTGGTCGACCGCTGTTCCGCTTCAACCGCGCAAAAGCGGAAGTAGCTGGTCGCCCTGCCGCTTGATCTCCTGGAGATAAGGCGTGTCGGAGAGCACGAAATGGGTGATGCCGAGATCCTCGTACTTGCGCAGCGAACGGGCGACGTCTTCCGCTGAGCCGACGAGCCAGGTGGTGCCGGCACCACCACCGCCGAATTTTCCAGGCGCCGTGTAAAGGTTGTCGTCGAGGACGTCGCCGCGCTCGTGCAGTTCGAGCAGCCGGCGCTGGCCGACGGCGACCGGCTTTCCGTGGTCGTTCCAGTTGCCGGCCTTGCCCTTGGCCATCTCGGCGACCTTCGCCTCGGCATCAGCCCAAGCCTGTTCGGTCGTGTCGCGGACGAGGGTGGTGATCCGCAGCCCGAATTGAAGCGGAGGAAGGTCGCGGTCGAGCTGCCTGCTCAGCGCCTTCAGCCGTTCGATCCTCTCCCGCACGCCGTCGAGGGGCTCGCCCCAGAAAAGCTGGATATCGGCTTCCGTCGCGGCCACCTGCTCGGCGGCTTCGGAAGCGCCGCCGAAATAGAGTTTCGGGTGCTTGCGGTCGCCGCGGGGTTGGAGGCGGGGCTCGATCGTGGAGCTGGTGACCTGGAAATGCTCGCCCTTGAACGTGACGTTCTCCTCGGTCCACAGCCGGCGGACCAGCCGCATGAATTCCCTGGTGCGGGCATAACGATGCGCCTGATCGCCCTCGCTGTCGCCATAGGCGGCGAGGTTGTCCTGACCCGAGACGATGTTGATCCGCACCCGACCGCCGCTCAGATGATCGAGCGTTGCCGCGGCCGAGGCGAAGTTCGCCGGCCGCCAATAACCGGGGCGGATGGCGATCAGCGGCTCGAAGGTGGTGGTGCGGGCGGCAAGGGCGGTTGCGATGGTGAACGTATCCGGCCGACCCCAGCCGGTGCCGACGAGCGCGCCCTTCCAGCCGTGCGCCTCCAGCGCCTTGGCGTGGCTGGTCAGCGTCTCCAGGCTGTTGTGGTTCTCGGCGGAGGAATCGCCGCGATGGCCGGCTTTGACGTCGTTGGGGATATACCAGAGGAACTCGGAATTGCTGCTCATGTTATCGACCTGCATCTCTAATGGCTGAAATAGGGAAATGAGTGGGAGGCGCCGCGTGGCGCATGCCGGCCCGGGTCCGAGAGGTTCCGTCAGACGACGATCGGGTTGAGGGCGCCGTCCATGCCGATCACGACTCCGGTGACGTAGCTTGCCTTCGACGAACTCAGGAAGGTGACGACGTGGGCGATCTCGTCGGGCGTTGCCATGCGGCCGAGGGGGATGCGCTGGACCATCTTTTCAAGCGCCGCCTGCTCGCTGATGCCGTGGAGTGCCGCCTCTGCCCGAAGGCCCTCGGTTACCCGCTCCGTTTCGGTATTGCCGGGATTGATGCCGACGATGCGCAACCCGCTGGCAGCGTAGGCGTTTGCCAGGCCGACGGTCGCCAGCATCAGCGCCGCGTTGGCGGCCCCGCCCGGAAGGTGGATCGGCGAGGCGACCTTGCCGCCGCCGCCGATGACATTGACGATCACACCCGTCCGCCGGGCCGCCATCCGTTTGACCACCGGATCGATGACATTGATGTAGGAGAAATATTTGGCGTCCATCGCGGCACGCCAGTGAGCCGGGCTGAGGTCCTGGGGCGGCGTGCGTCTTGCTGCTCCCGCGCAATTGACGAGAATATCCAGCGCTCCCACGTCTGCTTCGATCTTGTCGACGAGCGACAGCGCCTCGTTTTCCGATATCAGATCGGCCGCAAAGCCGATCGCGCCGGGCAGTTTTGCCAGAGCCGCGTCGATATTCGCTTGGGAACGCGAACAGATGACGACGCGCACGCCTTCGGACAGGAGAGATTGGGCGCAGGCGAGGCCGATGCCTTTGGAGCCGCCCGTGATCAATGCCGTCTTGCCGTTCAAATCGAGTTGCATGGTGCGCCGCTTTCCTCAAAATCCAGGGGAGAGGCTAGGCTCTCGAGGATATTGGAACAAGCAAAAGGCAACCGCCGCGGTCCCGGTTACGGGGAAACGGTTCCTTAGTTAGCTGCGCAGGGAGACAACTCTTCCATGCGGCGCGCTTGGCACGTTTTGCCGGCTTTGCCGAGACGGCGATGTCTGCTGGGGCCGATCCGGCTCCAGCATTCCTACCCTCGGATGATTTCCTCATGCGCCATCGCGGCCTGCAGCAGTGTTTCATCGCAATTGGCATTGGCCGACAGGAGGAAGCCGACCGGCATGTCGGCATCGCCGCTGCCGCAGGGGATGGAGACGCCGCACCAGTCGAGGAAGTTGCCGAAACCGGTATTGCGCAGCGTCTTGCCGTTGGTGGCGAAGAACAGCTCGTCGTCCTTTTCGAGCGGTGCTATCGGCGGCGCCACATGGGCGACCGATGGCATGGCGACGAAGCGGTCGCCGATCAGCGCCTCGGTTTCGGCGATCATCCGGGCGCGGTTTTCGACGATGGCGATATAATCGGATAGGCTGGTCTTTTCGCCGAGGCGGGTGCGGGCGACGACACGGTGGTCCATCTCCTCCGCATCCGGCCCCGACAGCTTTTCCCGATGCAGGGCGAAGGCTTCGGCGGTCACCATCGGCCCGTATTTCGCCATCAGCTTCGGGAGTTCTTCGAAGGTCGGGAAGGCGAGGCGGGTGATCCTGGCTCCGGCCTTTGCCAGCCGCTCGATCGCCGCTTCGAAGGCGGCCACCACGCCCGGCTCGGCGCCGTCAAGGACGATATTGGTGGGGATGACGATATCGAGGAGTCGCGCCGGTTGGCGGGCCGTCTGCGATGCTGCGAGCCCGCGCATAGCCGCATCCACCCAGACCGCATCCTGTACCGTCCGGCAGAGCGGGCCGAGCGAATCGAGGCTGGTCGCCAGCGGATAGACGCCGTTCATCGCATAACGGCCGCGGGTCGCCTTGTAACCGACGATGCCGTTGAAACCGGCCGGAATGCGGATCGAGCCGCCGGTATCTGTGCCCATCGCGACGGGCACGAGGCCGGCCGCGACCGCGACGCCGGAACCGGAGGACGAGCCGCCGGGAATGCGCGGCGCATCCTTGCCATGCGGATTGTGCGGCGTGCCGTAATTCGGATTGATGCCGATGCCGGAAAAGGCGAATTCGCTCATGTTGGTGCGGCCGATCGCGACCATGCCGGCCTGTTTCAGCAGGTCGACGATCGCTGCGTCCTTCGCAGCGGGAGCGGCCTTCTTCAGGACTTTCGAGCCGGCGGTGGTCGCCAGCCCCTCGATGTCGAAGAGGTCCTTCCAGGCGATCGGGATGCCATCGAGCAGGCCGAGGGAACGGCCTTCCTTCATGCGCTTCGAGGATGCCAGCGCTTCCGCCATAGCGCGGTCCTCGAGAAGCGAGATGAACACGGCCTTGTCGGGGTAGGCCTTGATACCTGAGAGGACCGATTCCGTGACCTCGATCGGATCAACCCTGCCCATCTGGATGAGCGCGGAAAGCTCGGCGATCGACATCGCTCCAAAGGATTTCGTCACGGCAGTCATTCTCCTCATTCCGTTACTGGCGGGCGACAGATGTATCGGATATTTTGGCAATGGGTAGAGGATTTATCGGTTCGGTTCATGGCATGGAACTTCCCGCATATTCGCGAAGTTCAGTGAGTCCACCGCGTCAGCGGGACATCGGGAAGGATCAGCCCATGAGAAACATTATCGCCACCGTCGGTCTCGTGATCGCGCTTGCCGGCTGCAGCACGGACGGCGGCGGAACCACCGGCGCACTCGACATCGGTCCGGGCATCCGGCCGATCCCCGGCAGCATCACCTATGGCGGCCAGCCGCGCACCAAGCTCACCAAGGCGCCGATCGGCAGCGTCGTGCCGCACGAGTTCCGCAACGAACTCGGCCAGCGGGTCGAGGAAAATTACATCATCCAGCCGGACCGCAGTCTCAAGCTGGTCAACCGGCGGGTGTTTCGCGATCCGTTCGGGTTCGACGATTGATGAACGTCAAGCGGAGATGGCCGCCCAGGCACGCTCGGTCGCGACCGGTTCGTCGGTGGTGATCTGATCCGGCTTCAGCTCCATCAGGGCGGAGAAGCTGCGGGCTTCGGCCTCGTCGAACCCGGCGTCCGGGTTCTTGAGATTGAAGGTCCAGGCATCCACCAGCCGGTCGGCATCGTGGCAGAGGCCGATCAAGTCGAGCCCGTCCTTGGCCGCCTGCAACACCAGCTGCCAGGCGAGATAGATGGTGTCCGGCTCGGTCGGGCCGGCGATATCGGCGCGAAGATCCGTCTCGACGGCCTTGAGGCCCTGATGGCGATGGATCTCGATGAGCTTGCCGGTCGGGTCGATGCCGCGCTTGAGGCCCGGCAGTCTCTGCTTGATGGCGACGACAAGATCGAGATCGGCGCCGCTGACGATGATCGAGGAGCCGGCATTGCCGAAATGATCCGCGAGATGATCCATGCCGCGTGCGCCGATCGCCTCAAACCCATCCTTCATGTCGAACTGCAGCAGGGCGTCCGGATGCGCTGTTTGAAGCATCGTCGCGAGATCCTCGCTGAGGATCGGCGGATGGCCACCCTGCAAAAGCGTCAGGCCGCGGATGGTTTCGGGCAAAGCCTCACGGATGAGGCCGTGGCCGGTGGTTTCACCTTCGAGTTCGTCGTCGTGCAGCACGACAAAACCGCCATCGGCGCGAACGCGCAGATCGAGTTCGCTCGATGCTCCGAGGCGAAAACCCTCTGCCATGACGCCGGCGGAAAACAGCGGGTCCTTGAAGCTGCGGCGCAGGCGATGCCACTTCAGCCGGGTGAAACGGCCCTGATGGGCGATGCCGAGGCCTGAAAATTCTGAAGCCATGAAATACCGTCTAAGGTGAAGGGCAGCGATTCGATCGATGCCAGACTATTGTTTTGAAGCTGCCTGCCATAGATCGATGACAGAAGTTTCGTGCCGAACCTCAAAAGCCGAGATTGCGCCCGGCAGGGAACGGCTTGTTATAGAGGTCTGCCGGATAAATATCTGGAAAGCACATTTTGTCTCCTGTCACGAAAGGCAGATTTCCATGTCCCATGACGCGAATTGGGCGCCGCTTCCTCCCTATAGCACCGGCCCGCGCGGCCGTTGCCCGCGTTGCGGCCAGGGACATCTGTTCAACGGGTTCCTGTCGATGCGGCCGGCCTGCGAGGTTTGCGGCCTCGATTATTCCTTCGCCGATCCGGGAGACGGTCCCGCCTTTTTCGTCATGTGCTTCGGCTGCATTCCGAGCATTGCGCTTGCGGTCTGGATCGAGACCAGTTTCCAGCCGCCATTCTGGGTGCATCTGCTGATCTCGCTGCCTTTCCTGCTCCTCACCTGCCTTGCGCCGATGCGGCCGTTGAAGGGCTGGCTGGTCGCGAGCCAGTATTTTTACAAGGCAGGCCCCGGCAAGGTCGACAAAAGCCCGTCACCGCCAAATGACTCACAGAACGGCGGCTGACTTGGCGATAGGATAAGACGGGGCAGGATGATGAGGAACAATCTTCTCCCCAAACCATTCGGCAGGTGACAGTTCAAGGAGCCTGCAATGTCCGATGCCGATGAAATCGAAATGGAAACGCGCCGACGGTCGCTCGCGGTCGAGGGGGCGATGCTCATGCTGATCGACGGTCTGGCCGCCCGGGGCACCATCTCTGCGGACGAGGCGGAGGACATGTTGCGGATACTGTCGAAGAGCTCGGATTCCTCTGCGGCACGGGCCGCAAGCTCGCTCCGGATCGTCAATCAGCTGAAGCGCCTGCGGCGCGGCGACGGAGCAATCACCCCTGGGGCGTGAGCCGGAAGGTGGGGTCGCGTCGCGTTTTCTCCTTTTTTGATTGTTCAATTTGATTGGGAACATCTCCAGACGAGGCCAGTTGGGGCGATCAGTTCGCGACCTCGACAACAAGGAAGATCTTGATGGCCCAGTATCCCACTCCGCCGTTTCCCGAACAGCAGCAGCCGATGCCGGGCTTTACCGGGCGCATGGATCCGGTGCCCGATCACGGCGAGCTTTCCTACCGCGGTTCCGGCCGGCTGGCCGGCAAGAAGGCGGTGATCACCGGCGGCGACAGCGGCATCGGCCGGGCGGTGGCGATCGCCTATGCGCGCGAGGGCGCCGATCTCTTGATTTCCTATCTGGACGAAGACGAGGATGCCGAGGATACCAAACGTTTGGTCGAGGAGGCCGGCCGCAAAGCGGTGCTGGTGCCGGGCGATATCAAGACCGCGGCGCATTGCCGGGCAATCATCGACAAGGCGGTCCAGGAGTTCGGCGGGATCGATATCCTCGTCAACAACGCCGCTCATCAGGCGACGTTTTCCGACATCGGCGACATCAGCGACGAAGAATGGGAACTGACCTTCCAGGTCAACATCCATGCGATGTTCTATCTCACCAAGGCGGCAGTTCCCCACATGAAGCCGGGTAGCGCCATCATCAACACGGCCTCGATCAATTCCGACACTCCGAACCCGACGCTGCTTGCCTATGCGACCACCAAGGGCGCGATCCAGAATTTCACGGCAGGTCTCGCACAGCTGCTGGCCGAAAAGGGGATACGCGCCAATGCGGTCGCGCCCGGGCCGATCTGGACGCCGCTCATCCCCTCCACCATGCCGGAAGACCGGGTGAAGGAATTCGGCAAGCAGGTGCCGATGAAACGTCCCGGCCAGCCGGCCGAGCTTGCGACGGCCTATGTGATGCTCGCCGATCCGCTCTCCAGCTACGTTTCCGGCACCACGATCGCCGTCACCGGCGGCAAGCCCATCCTGTAGTTAAGCTCTCCTCCCACGAAAACAGCGGCGGCGTGGGCTCCACGCCGCCGTTCATGTTTGGCGGGTACGCTTTCTCAGGTGCGGCGGCCGACTTCCCGGGCCAGATCCTCGAAACAGAATTTGGTGCCTTGCTCGCTCGCCTCGTTTGCCAGGAGCAGGAGCCGGATCGGAAAGGCGATCGCCTTCTGATGGGACGTCGACACGGCGAGCGGCTTGTCCTCGTCAAGCACGGTGCGTTCGGCCGCCTGCAGGGCGCTCTGAATGTCGGCATGGGAGACGACACCCTTCTCGACCAGAAGCCGGTTGATTGCGGCAACGGCGAGATAGAGGCCTTCGAGCTGCGGATTGGCGGTGTTCATGTCTCTGTCCTTTGCGTGGAAGACGGAACCGAGGTTGCGGCGTTTTCATCGATCAGCCGCGCTCCGCGCTGCTGGGTCAGGTAACGCCAGATCCATTGTACGCTAACCAGCAGGCGTTTTTCAAAATTGACGAGCAGGTAGACATGGACGAGCGCCCAGAGGAACCAGGCGACCCGACCTTTGAGCGTCCATTTGCCAAAATCGAAGATCGCGGCATCGCGGCCGATGACGGCGGTATTGCCACGATTGTGGAACCGGAAAGGCTGGGGCGCCTTGCCGTCCATCAGTCTCGCCCGCAGCGCCTTGCCGAGATATTGTCCCTGCTGCTTGGCGACCTGGGCGAGTGCCGGCAGCGGCTTGCCGTCCTCCGCAAGCCCCAGTGCCGTGTCGCCGATCGCAAAGATATCCGGAAAGCCGGTGATCGAGAGGTCCGGTTCGACCGGAATGCGCCCTCCCGCCTTGCCTTCGATGCCGAGCCATCTGGCTGCTGGCGAGGCTTTGACACCCGCACCCCAGATGACGCAGCTGGTGCGGAAACGCTGCGAGCCGGCGATGACCTCGTCCTTGGTGACGGATTCGACGGCCAGATTGGTCATCACCTCGACGCCGGCCTTTTCCAGGGCCTTCAGGGCGTATTGGGTGAGGTTGTCGGGAAAGGTGGCGAGGATCTTCGGGCCGGCTTCGATGAGGATGACCCGCATGTGATCCGGCTCGAGCTTGCGGAAATCGCGGGTGATCATGAAGTGGCCGAGCTCGGCGATCGCGCCGGCCATTTCGACGCCGGTCGGACCGCCGCCGATGATGACGCTGGTGAGCAGCGCCTTTTTTTCTTCCGGGTCATGGGACAGCTCTGCCTTCTCGAAGGCGAGCAGCAGGCGTTGGCGGATCAGCCTTGCTTCGTGGATGGTCTTCAAGCCCGGGGCCCAGGCGCGCCAGTCGTCATGGCCGAAATAGTTGTAGTCCGAGCCGGTGGCGATGACGAGACGGTCGTAAGGGACCGAGGTGCCGTTATCGAGCATCACGGTCTTGGCAGCCGCATCGACGCCGGTAACTTCCGCCAGCATGACGTTGATGTTCTTGAAGCGCCCGAGCGTGCGGCGGATCGGTTCCGATATGTCGGCGGGAGACAGTGCGGCGGTCGCGACCTGATAGAGCAGCGGCTGGAAAAGATTGTGGTTGCGCCGATCGATGACCGTCACGTCGATGGGGCTGTTGCCGAGCGCTCCGGCCGTCGCAAGCCCGCCGAAACCGGCGCCGACGATGACGACGCGTGGTGGTTTTGTTTCTCCGCCCGTCATGTCGTTCTTCAAAATTTCGTCGGCCATATTGCCCCACCCTTTTGGCGGGGCAAGGCCCCGCTTGACGCTCGTTCAACCCACGCCAGGCGCGTTTGTTCCAGCCATGTTTCACCGGAACCTTTTACGCCTGTCGCCGTTCAATTTCACGACATCAAAAGGAGAAAGTCATGAACAGCATCGTTTGGTTGGTCGGCGCGGTCGTCATCGTCATCGCCGTTCTGAATCTCGTTGGGTTTGCTTGATTTATTGAATGGAATCAAACGGAAGCCTTGCTTCCACCTGTAGCGAACTGAAAAGGAGACAGTCATGAACAGCATCGTATGGCTCGTTGGAGCCGTCGTTATCGTTCTCGCCGTCCTGTCCTTCATCGGCATAGGCTGATCGGTGAGAAGCAAGACTGAAGGATATCGAAAAGGCGCCGTCCGTTTTAGGATCGGCGCCTTTTCCTTGTGAGGCTCTTTGACGTAGCTGCACTATTCCGCCAGCAGGAGCACGAAGGGGTGGTCGCCGAACGCCCAGTTGACGGCGATGCGATCCTTGGGATCGACGACCTTGCCGGTGCAGACATCGCGATATCGGCGGTGCCCCAGCCTTTCGGGCAGGGTTATCTCCGTTTCCGCCCAGCGTTCGGACCGGGACGGGGCGAGGCCCGCATGCAGCGCACTGAACACCAGCCGCGGGGCGATGACGATGAAGGCGTCGTCCATGTCGGCGCGGGCGAAGGCTATGACGTTGTCGGCGCGCTTGCCCGACGCTCCGAGCGGCAGATATTCCCCCCGCCGGAACAAGGTCGGCGCCTCCTGGCGAACGCGCAGCAGGGTGGCAATGACATGCTGTTTTAGCCGACCGCTCTGCCATTCGTCCTCCTCGGTGGAGGCAAGCTTTTCCTTCTCCGTCAACCGTTGCTGCAGCGTGTCGAAATCCGGCTCGCGGCGGTTGTCCGGATCGACGAGGCTGAGGTCGAGGCCTTCGCTGCCCTGGTAGATGTCGGGTACGCCCGGCGCCGTCAGCTTGATGATCGTCTGGGTGACGCTGTTCACCAGGCCTGCTCGGATGAAGGGGCGCAAGGTATCGGTGAAGTCTGCCAGAAAGGCCTGGTTGTTGGGCGACAGAAGCGTGCGGGCGTACTCCAGGACGGCCTTCTCGTAGGTCTCATTTGGATCGCCCCAGTTGGTGCGCAGCTTCGCCTCGCGCAGTGCCTTTTCGACATAGCCGAGGAAACGCGTCTCCAGCGCCTTGAGGCCTGCCGCGTCTTCGGTGTGGAGATCGTTCGGCCAGGCGCCGGCGAGCGCCTGGTAGAGCATCCATTCGACCGCAGGTTCCGGAGCGGGTCCGTCGTCCAGCGCGCGGACTGCTTGCCCGTTGATCCTGCGCCAGCGATCCACGCCATCGGTCCACAGATCAGGGGCCTCGGTGATCGCATAAAGCCGGGCGCGGGCATCCTCGCCGCGCTTGGTATCGTGGGTCGAGGTGCCAGAAAGGGCGTCGGGTTGCCTTTCCAGCCGCACCTGCATTTCCGCGTGGAAGCGATCGAGCGAGAAGCTGCGGGGCAGGGGCTCGGCACCGACCTCGTTGAGCGCCAGCGCCATATGCTGCCGGAAGAACAGCGTATCTTCCACGGATTTCGCCATCAGCGGGCCGGTGAGCTGCTGGAAACGGGTGCGGAAGATCGACGCGCTGCTCGCTGCGGCCTGCTCGACATCGCCGATCAGGATCCGTTCCACGAAGGCGAGCGCCGCGTCGTCCGGCGGGTTCGGGCCGTTGCGCACCTTGGCCAGAACTTTCGCCAGCATCTCCCGACCTTCGGGTGGAATGCCCTCCCACGTGCCGTAGGTGCGGTAGACCGGGAAAGCGACGAGCAGTTCCCGCAGCGCCGACTTCACCGCCGCCTCCGACAGAGCGGATTCGCGGTTCTCCGTAGGCTGGATCTGCATGGCGATATTCAGCAGCGTCGAAACCTCGCCGGCGAAATTGTTGTCGGCCATCAGGAGCTTTGCGGCCCGCAGTTCGGCTTCCATGTCGACCGGTTGGCCGGTGATCTTTTCGTAGGCGCTGCGCAGTTCGTCCAGCTTGCGGCCGTCGACCAGGGCGTCGCTGAGGGCTGCGATGAACTCATAGCCGGTCGTGCCGGAGGTCGGCCAGTCTGCCGGGATCTGTTCGCCTTCTCCGAGGATCTTTTCGACGGTGATGTAACAATCCGGCCCGGCCTCCTGCCGCAGGCGTTCGAGATAGCCCTTCGGGTCGGCGAGGCCGTCGACGTGGTCTACGCGCAGGCCGTCAATTTTGCCGTCACGGACGAGTTCGAGGATCAGCCGGTGGGTATCGTCAAATACGGCGCCATCCTCGACCCGCACGCCGGCAAGCCCGGTAATCTCGAAGAAGCGGCGATAGGAGAGTTCGCGCGGTGCATCCCGCCAAGACATCAGCCGGTAGGGCTGCTGGTCGTGCAGCCTGGCAATCGCGGCGCGATCGGTGATCTTCAGCGCTTCCGTCTCGCGGCCGGCGTAACTCGCCGGTACCAGCGGATAAAACGTGTCGTAATAGACCAAGGCGGGTTTGCCGGTTTTCGGATCGGCTTTGAGGGAAATCTCCCCGACTTCCAGCATCTTCTCGAACGTATCGCCGAGGAAGGGCAGCGTCAGGCTCATCTTCCAGTCGATATCGAAATGGCCGGCATATCGGCTGTTCTCGCCGTTTTCGACGACATCGCGCCACCAGGGATTTTCCAGCGACGCGGCCATGTGGTTCGGGACGATATCGAGGATCAGGCCGAGGCCCTCGGCCTTCAACGCCTTCACCATGCGTTCGAAACCGTCCCGACCACCGATCGCCGGGTCTATCTCATTGGCGTCGGTGACGTCGTAGCCGTGGGTGGAGCCGGTCGTGGCGGTGAAGATGGGTGAGGCGTAGAGGTGGCTGATGCCGAGCCGCTTCAGATAAGGCACCAGTCCGCTTACGCGATTGAAGGTCATGCCGTTGCGGAACTGAATGCGATAGGTGGCGGTCGGGATCATCATGCGGCGTCTCCGACTGCTTCGAAACCGACGAGCACGGAATTGGGCGGCAGGTCCTTCCCCTGTTCCGGCCACGCAAAGATCACCCTGCCGGGCATGTCCGGCAGCGCCTGCGCCTTTTCACTGAGGTTGAGCGCCATCGAAAGCGTGCCTTTCGGGAAGACCCAGGAGACCGCCAGGAAGTCCTTGTCCGTCATCAGCACCTTGCCGGAGCGACCGCCTGCGGAGCCGAGCAGGGGCATCACGATGTCCCGCCGCAGCTTCAGCAACGTCCTGGTAAACTCCAGCCAGTCGTTGCCGTCCGCCGATTCCAGCCTCTTCCAGTCGAGCCTGCAGACGTCGAAGGTCTTTCTGGCATTCGGATCGGGAACGGTCTCTCCCTCGTGGCCCGCATGCCCTTCAAACTCCTTGCGGCGCCCGTCCCGCACGGCCTTGGCAAGCTCGCCATGGAAATCGGTGAAGAACAGGAAGGGGTTGGTCTCGCCATATTCTTCGCCCATGAAGAGAAGCGGGATATGCGGCGAGAGAAGAAGCATGGCGAGCAGCGCCTTCACCTTGTCGGGACCGGCAAGCTCGATCAGCCTCTCGCCCTGGGCGCGGTTGCCGACCTGGTCGTGGTTCTGGATGAAATCCACGAAGGCGACCGGCGGCTGATCGAGGCTGGACACGCCGCGCTTTTTACCGGTCTGCGGCGAGACCTCGCCCTGGTAGGCGAAACCTTCCGCCAGCACCCGCGCCACCAGCTTTTCCGGCTCCTTGGCGAAGTCCTTGTAATAGGCATGCGTCTCGTCGGTCGCGAAGACATGGACGGCGTTGTGAAGGTCGTCGTTCCACTCGGCGGTGAAGAGCCGCGCCTTGCCATCCTCGTCTCGTGGATGCAGGAAGGTGACGTTGCGGCTGTCCTCCGTGGTCAGGTGGATGGCGCGCTCGGGGATTTCGGCGCGGATGCGCTCGGCGATCTCGATCAGCACATGTTTTTCGGACGGGTCGTTAATCTGGTCGATGGCGTCGAAACGCAATCCGTCGAGATGGAACTCCTCCAGCCAGTAGAGCGCGCATTCCATGATGTAGCGCCGCACCGGCTCGACGTCATAGGCGATTGCGGCGCCCCAGGGCGTCATCTTTTGCCTGTGGAAGAAGGCGGGCGCCAGAAGCGGCAGATAATTGCCCTCCGGGCCGAAATGGTTGAGCACGATATCGAGAACCACCGTCAGCCCATGACCGTGGGCGGCATCGATGAAGGCCTTGAAATCCTCAGGCGGACCGTAGGCGGCATGAGGCGCATAGAGGAGCACGCCGTCATAACCCCAGCCGCGGTTCCCGCCGAAATGGGCGACCGGCATGACCTCGATCATGGTGATGCCGAGGTCTGCGAGATAGGGCAGCTTGTCGATCGCGGCGCGGAATGTGCCTGCTTCCGTAAACGTGCCGATATGGATTTCGTAGACGACCGTTTCTTCCCAGGGCCGGCCCTGCCATTCCGGATGCTGCCAGGTGTAGCTGGTCGGGTCGATCACCAGCGACGGGCCGTTGACGCTGTCCTTCTGGCCGCGTGAGGCGGGATCGGGCACGACCATGCCATCGGCGAGGACATAGGCATATTCGGCGCCGGGGGTGATGCCGGTGGCGAGCAGCTCGAACCAGCCGTCGTCGCTGCGGCTCATCTCGGTATCTTCGCCGTTCAGCCTCAGCGTCACGGTCTCCTGGCCGGGTGCCCAGAGCCGGAACCGCACCTCGCCGGCGGCGACATATTCGGCTCCCCATGTCTTTGGAAACGCGCGAAACTCGGTGACGGCATTCGATTTCGGCATGCTGACCAGCCCCTGGTTGAGAGAGACCGGCAAACGGCCGAAGAGGCTTCGAGTTCCATTGTGGGGCATAGGCGCAATAAAATTGCGCGCGAGAGTAACAAATAACAAGTTCAAAGGAGTAGTCGCGGGCCCGGTTCGGTCCTAATTTAGTACTCATGCAGACGGTTTCGGGGAGGAGATCAGTGCATGCTGACTGAGGAAGAAGAGCTTATCCGCTCGACTGCCGCGGAGTTTTCCCGGGAGTTGCTGAAACCCGGAGCTGCTGCGCGCGACAAGTCGCATGCGATCGAGCCGGACGTTCTGAAACAACTCGGCGAACTCGGGTTTCTCGGCATGCGCACGGCGGAGGAATGGGGCGGCGTCGGCTGTTCCTATGTCGCTTATGCCTGCGCGCTGATGGAGATAGCTGCCGGCGACGGCGCGGTCTCGACGCTGGTCAGCGTCCACAATTCGCCAGTCTGCTCCCTCCTCGATATGCATGCTTCCAACGAGCAGAAGGAACGGTTTCTCAGGCCGCTCGCCGAAGGCCGTCATATCGGCGCCTTCGCGCTGACCGAGGCCGATACCGGCTCGGACGCCGCGGCAATCCGAACCCGGGCGACGAAGGACGGCAGCGACTATGTCGTCAACGGCTCGAAGATGTTCATCACGTCCGGCAAGATCGCCGGCACGGTGATCATCTTTGCGGTTACCGATCCGAGCGCCGGAAAACGCGGCATCTCCGCCTTCGTCACCTCGACGGATGTGCCCGGATTTTCGATTTCCAAGATCGAGGACAAGCTCGGCCAGAAGGCGTCCGATACCGCGGCGCTGATGTTCGACAACCTGCGCATTCCGGAAAGCCAGCGGATCGGGGCCGAAGGCGCCGGTTTGAAGATCGCGCTGTCGGGGCTGGAGGCGGGCCGGATCGGCATCGCCGCGCAATGCGTCGGCATGGCGCAGGCGGCGTTCGATGTGGCGCTCACCTACGCCAAGGAGCGCAAGACATTCGGGAAGCTGCTGCTCGAGCACCAGGCGGTCGCCTTCCGGCTGGCGGATGCGAAAACCCAGATCGAGGCAGCGCGGCAGCTCGTGCTGCATGCGGCGCGGCTGAAGGATCGCGGCGAACCCTGCCTCGACGAAGCCTGCATGGCTAAGCTGTTCGCCTCCGAAATGGCTGAAAAGGTCTGCTCGGCGGCGATCCAGACGCTCGGTGGCTACGGTTATATCTCCGATTTCCCTGTCGAGCGCATCTATCGCGATGTCCGCGTCTGCCAGATCTACGAGGGCACGTCCGACATCCAGAAGATCATTATCGCCCGCGGCCTGGCGAACTGAGGAGGACGGGATGCGGATCGAAGGCGGAAATTTTCTGGTGACCGGTGCCGCTTCCGGCCTTGGGCTCGCGACAGCTAAAATGCTTGTCGAAGCCGGCGGTTGCGTGGCTTTGCTCGACCTCGACGAGACGAGCGGTCGGGCAAGAGCGGAGGAACTCGGCAAGGGCACGATCTTCGTGAAGACGGATGTGCGAAGCGGTGAGGCGGTCGAAAATGCGGTTACCAAGGCGGAGGCCGCCAACGGACCGATCCGGGGCGCCGTCTGCTGCGCCGGCATCGCGCCGTCGGAAAAGGTGCTCGGCAGGGAAGGCGTCCATGCGCTCGAAAGTTTTGCCCGCGCGCTGGAGATCAACACGATTGGCACGTTCAACGTGATCCGGCTGGTGGCGCAGGCGATTGCGAGAGCCAAGCCGAACGAGGAGGGCGAGCGTGGCGTGCTTGTCGCCACGGCCTCGGTTGCTGCCTATGACGGGCAGATCGGCCAAGCCGCCTATTCCGCCTCCAAGGCGGCGGTGGCCGGCATGACGCTGCCGATCGCCCGCGAGCTGGCCCGCGACGGTATCCGCATGATGACGATCGCGCCCGGCATTTTCGAAACGCCGATGATGGCCGGATTTTCCGACGAGGTGCGTGCCTCGCTGGGTAAGTCGGTGCCGTTTCCGCCGCGGCTCGGGCGCCCGGCGGAATTCGCCCGGCTGGTGCGCGACATTATCGAAAACCCGATGCTGAACGGTGAAGTGATCCGTCTCGACGGAGCGCTCAGGATGGCGCCGCGTTGAACGACTGATTTTGACCGGTTCTTTGGGAGGAGAAACGAATGACGGATGGACAGAGACTGAGCCTGCATGTGCCGGAGCCGGAAGTGCGGCCGGGCGGCAAGCCGGATTTCTCCAATGTGCCGATCCCGAAGGCCGGTTCGGTTCGGCGGCCGGAGGTGGATGTCGATCCGAAGGAGATCCGCGACCTCGCCTATTCGATCATTCGCGTGCTCGACCGCGAGGGCGAGGCGGTCGGTCCCTGGGCCGGGTCGCTGACCGACGAGGAACTGATGGAGGGCCTCAAGCACATGATGCTGCTGCGCGTCTTCGACAGCCGCATGCTGATGGCGCAGCGGCAGGGCAAGACGTCCTTCTACATGCAGCATCTCGGCGAGGAGGCGGTCTCCTGCGCCTTCCGCAAGGCGCTTCTCCCCGGCGACATGAACTTTCCGACTTATCGTCAGGCCGGCCTGCTGATCGCCGGCGGCTATCCGATGGTCGAGATGATGAACCAGATCTATTCCAACGACGCCGATCCCTTGAAGGGGCGGCAGCTGCCGATCATGTATTCGGCAAAGGACTACGGCTTCTTCACGATCTCGGGCAATCTCGCCACGCAATATGTCCAGGCCGTCGGCTGGGCCATGGCGTCGGCGATCAAGAACGACACGAAGATCGCCGCGGCCTGGATCGGCGACGGGTCGACGGCGGAGTCGGATTTTCATTCGGCACTGGTCTTTGCGTCCACCTACCGGGCGCCTGTCGTCCTCAATGTCGTCAACAACCAGTGGGCCATCTCGACCTTCCAGGGCGTCGCCCGCGGCGGATCCGGCACCTTTGCGGCCCGCGGCCTCGGTTACGGCCTGCCGTCGCTGCGCGTCGACGGCAACGACTATCTCGCCGTGCACGCGGTTGCCAAGTGGGCGGCAGAGCGGGCCCGGCGCAATATCGGCCCGACGCTGGTCGAATACGTCACCTATCGCGTCGGCGCGCATTCCACCTCCGACGATCCGTCCGCCTATCGCCCGAAGGAGGAGTCCGAGGCCTGGCCGCTGGGCGATCCGGTCATCCGGTTGAAGAACCACCTGATCCGCATCGGCACCTGGAGCGAGGAGCGCCATCGCCAGATGGAAGCGGAAATCCGCGACACGGTCGTCGCTGCCCAGAAGGAGGCGGAGCGCCACGGCACGCTGCATTCCGGCGGCAGGCCGTCGATGCGGGACATGTTCGAAGGCGTCTATGCCGAAATGCCGCCGCACCTGAAGCGGCAGCGGCAGCAGGCGGGGGTGTGATGATGATTGTTTTTAATCTTGAAAGACCCCTCCCCAACCCCTCCCCACAAGGGGGAGGGGCTAACCCGGCCTCGCTGTCGCCTGATGTAAAATGGGGCGGTGCCACGAGTTATCTCCCCCCTTGTGGGGGAGATGGCCGGCAGGCCAGGAGGGGTCTTGCTTCCTCCGATCTCGATGCCAACCTTTTCCGGGAGGCCCGCCCATGCCGCGCATGACGATGATCGAGGCGATCCGTAGCGCCATGGATGTCTCCATGGAGCGCGACGACGACGTGGTCGTGTTCGGCGAGGATGTCGGTTATTTCGGAGGCGTCTTCCGTGGCACCCAGGGCCTCCAGCAGAAATACGGCAAGACGCGCTGCTTCGATGCGCCGATCAACGAATCCGGCATCGTCGGCGTGGCGATCGGCATGGCGGCCTACGGGCTGAAACCCTGCGTCGAGATCCAGTTCGCCGATTACATGTATCCCGCCTACGACCAGCTGACCCAGGAGGCTGCGCGGCTGCGCTATCGTTCCAACGGCGACTTCACCTGCGGCATAACCGTGCGGATGCCGACCGGCGGGGGCATCTTTGGGGGTCAGACGCACAGCCAGAGCCCGGAGGCGCTGTTCACGCATGTCTGCGGCCTGCAGGTGGTGGTGCCGTCCAACCCTTATGACGCCAAGGGCCTGCTGATCGCCTCGATCGAAAATCCCGACCCGGTGATCTTCCTCGAACCGAAGCGGCTCTATAACGGCCCGTTCGACGGTCATCACGATCGGCCGGTGACGTCCTGGGCCGGTCATCCGCTCGGCGAGGTACCGGCCGAGCACTATGTCGTTCCGCTCGGCAAGGCGGTGGTGCGGCGGCCGGGTTCTGCGGTGACCGTGCTCGCCTATGGCACGATGGTGCATGTGGCCGAGGCGACAGCCGAGGAGACCGGTATCGACGCCGAAGTGATCGACCTGCGCACCCTGATGCCGCTCGACCTCGATACCATCGTCACTTCGGTGAAGAAAACCGGCCGCTGCATGGTGGTCCACGAGGCGACGCTCACCTCCGGCTTTGGCGCGGAACTGGCGGCGCTGGTGCAGGAGCATTGTTTCTACAACCTCGAAGCCCCGGTCACCCGGGTCGCCGGCTGGGATACGCCTTACCCGCATGCGCAGGAATGGGATTATTTCCCGGGCCCGGCCCGCGTTGGCCGGGCGCTGCGCGACATGATGGAGGCCTGAGACATGGCGGAAAAACTCATCAAGCTGCCGGACGTCGGCGAAGGCGTCGCGGAAGCGGAACTGGTCGAATGGCACGTCGACGTCGGTGACCTGGTCCGCGAGGACATGGTGCTCGCGGCCGTGATGACCGGCAAGGCGACGGTCGAAATCCCATCGCCCGTGGAAGGCGAGGTGACCTTTCGGCACGGCGAGATCGGCGACATCATTGCAACCGGCACCGTCATCCTCAAGATCAGGATCGTGGGCGAGGGCAACGACGGTGAGGAGGAGCCGGAGATCGAGCTTCCGCTGTCCCAGCCCGAAGCCTTGTCCGTCGAACCGCAGAAGCAGTCCGAGCCGGTAGTGGAAAGGCCGAAGCCTGCTCCGGAGGTTATTTCTCAGAGGCCGGCGGCTTCATCTGCTCCGAGGAATGTCGGTGCCCCCCGTGCCGAGGGAGAAAAGCCGCTTGCGCCGCCGGCCGTCCGTCTTCGGGCGAAGGAGGCGGGCATCGATCTTCGGCAGGTGCCGGGCACCGGCCCGGCCGGCCGCATTACGCATGAGGATCTGGATCTGTTCCTCGACAGCCAGGGCGGCGGCGGTGTCGCTGCCGGGCTGCAGCCGAACAAGGCGGTTCAGGAGGTCAAGGTCGTCGGCCTGCGCCGCCGCATCGCCGAAAAGATGGCGCTGTCGAAATCCCGCATCCCCCACATCACCTATGTGGAGGAGGTCGACATGACCGCGCTGGAAGAGCTGCGGACCCGCATGAACGGCACCCAGAAGCCGGGCCGGCCGAAACTCACCATCCTGCCCTTCCTGATGCGGGCGATGGTCAAGGCGATCGGCGAACAGCCGGGCATTAATGCGCTTTACGACGACGAGGCCGGCATCATCCGTCAATATGGCGGCGTGCATATCGGCATTGCGGCGCAGACGCCGTCGGGCCTCGTCGTGCCGGTGGTCAAACATGCGGAAGCGCGCGACATCTTCGACTGCGCCCGGGAAGTGGCCCGGCTAAGCGATGCCGCCAAGAACGGTACCGCGCTGCGCGAGGAACTGTCCGGCTCGACGATCACCATCAGTTCGCTCGGCGCCATGGGCGGCATCGTTTCGACGCCGGTCATCAACCATCCGGAAGTGGCGATCATCGGCGTCAACAAGCTTGCCGTCCGGCCGCATTGGGACGGGGCGCAGTTCGTGCCGCGCAAGATGATGAACCTGTCCTCCAGCTTCGATCACCGGGTGATCGACGGCTGGGATGCCGCGACATTCGTACAGCGCTTGAAGGCGCTGATGGAAACGCCGGCGCTAATCTTCGTCGAGGAGTGAGGTGAGAGAAGAACAATGAAAGAGATCACCTGCAAGCTCCTCGTCCTCGGGGCCGGTCCGGGAGGCTATGTCTGCGCCATCCGGGCCGGCCAGTTGGGGATCGATACGGTCATCGTCGAAATGGCGAAACCGGGCGGCACCTGCCTCAACATCGGCTGCATTCCCTCCAAGGCGATCATCCACGCGGCCGACGATTTTGCGAAGACCATCGCAATGGCGGCCGGCAAAAATGCGATGGGCATCCGCACCGACAACCCGGTTATCGATCTTGCCAAAACCATGGCCTGGAAGGACGGCATTACCGGCCGGCTGACGCTGGGCGTTGCCGGTCTCCTGAAAAAGGCCGGCGTCAAGATCGTGGTTGGCCGGGCGAAGTTTCGGGACGGCAAGACCGTCGCGGTGGAAACCGAAACGGGCGAGCAGGTCATCCGCGCCGAAAACATCGTCATCGCCACCGGTTCGGCGCCGGTCGAGTTGCCGATGCTGCCGTTCGGGGGCAAGGTCATTTCCTCGACCGGTGCACTGTCCCTGACCGAGGTGCCGGAGAGGCTTGCGGTGGTCGGCGCCGGGTATATCGGCCTCGAACTTGGGATCGCGTTTGCCAAGCTTGGAGCGAAGGTGACGATCGTCGAAGCGCTCGACCGCATCCTGCCGCTCTATGATACGCAGCTTACCCAGCCGGTCGCCAAGCGGCTCGCGGCTTTGGGCGTCGAGGTCCTGCTCGGCACCAAGGTCAAGGGCCTGTCTTCGAACGGAGGGGCGCTGCTGGCGGAGACCGGTGCCGGCGAGGAGAAACGCATCGCGGCCGACAAGATCCTCGTCACGGTCGGACGAAAGCCGGTGACCGATGGCTGGGGCCGCGAGGAGCTGGAACTCGACATGGATGGCCGGTTCCTGAAGGTCGACGAGCAGTGCCGCACCTCGATGCGCGGCATCTATGCGGTGGGCGACGTGACCGGCGAGCCGATGCTGGCGCACCGGGCAATGGCGCAGGGCGAGATGGTGGCCGAGATCGTCTCCGGCAAGCGCCGTTCCTGGGACAAGCGGGCCATCGCCGCCGTCTGCTTCACCGATCCGGAAATCGTTTCCGTGGGCCTGTCGCCGGAGGAGGCGAAGGCGCAGGGCCGCGAGATCAAGGTCGGGCAGTTTCCGTTCGCCGCCAACGGAAGGGCGATGACGCTATCGGCGGAGGAAGGGTTTGTCCGCATCGTGGCGCGGGCGGACAACCACCTTGTGCTCGGCATCCAGGCGGTCGGGGCTGGCATCTCCGAACTCTCGGCTGCCTTCGGGCTGGCGATCGAGATGGGCGCGCGGCTGGAAGATATCGCTGGCACGATCCATGCGCATCCGACCCAGTCCGAAGCTCTTGCGGAGGCGGCGATGAAGGCACTGGGGCATGCGCTGCATATGTGAAGCGAAGGGTTTGCCCCTCATCCGCCCTGTCGGGCACCTTCTCCCCGCTCGCGGGGAGAAGGAAATCCGCGGCGCCGTTTTCCCTCTATCTCCGGTATTGCCCGAGCCCACGTTGATTGGCGCAGAGGGCGCGTCATATCCCTTCTCCCCGTCAGACGGGGAGAAGGTGGCGGCAGCCGGATGAGGGGCTATCTCAACAAAGATGGTCCTTACAATTCCAGCAGCGCATACGGTTTGCCCGTAGGCTTCTCGATATGCGAGGCGACATTGTAGACCGGGGCGCCGCCGGGTGTCTTTCCATGATAGGTGCCGCGATGGGCATGGCCGTGGACCACGGCAGAGACCGGGAAACGGTCGATGGTTTCGGCAAGGCGCGACGAGCCGAGAAACGGATAGATTTCCTCCGGCTCGCCAATCACGGTCTCGCGGATCGGCGCGTAGTGCAGAATGACCATGGCCCGCTCCGAACGAACCTGGCGCAGCGCGTTTTCGAGCCGCATGGTTTCCTCGACGCTTTCGGTGACCATCGCCTTGATGGCCGGCTCGCCAAAGGACCCGAGCATGTGGCGGCCGAAACCGCCTGCGAAACCTTTGGCACCTGCAAAGCCCACGCCATTGATCTCGACGGCCTCGCCTTCCAGCAGGTGGATGCCGGCATCTTTCAGGATATGGGTGACCTCCTCGACGCAGCCGCATTCGTAATCGTGATTGCCGAGCACGCCGACGATCGGGATCGAGCAGGAGCGCAGGTCGGCGGCCAATATTTCCGCCTCCTTCGGTTTGCCGAGATCGGTCAGATCGCCGGTCAGGACCAGGATATCGGCGGCTTGCGAGATCTCGCTGAAGAGTTCCCTGTAGGACGCCGAGCCGTGCTCCTTGATGTGCAGGTCGCCCATCGCGGCGATCCGCTGCTTGCCGTTCGCCTTCTTCGTGGATGCCTTGGTCGTGTCGGCCTTTTTTGTTTCCGTCTGGGCGGTGTCGCTCTTCGCGTCTGTCGCTTTGCTCACGCTAAGCCTCCTTGGGCCATTTCCTCTTCGACGCCGTCGCGAAGGTCACCTTCGCCGCCGACATCGGCGAAACCCCATTCCTTGACGTCGATCTCGAAATCCACGCGACTGAACATGCGGCCGCGGCAGATCTTCATCTGCGGCAGCGGCAGTTCGCGCTGCGCCTTCAGGCGGTCGAGCAATTCGTCCAGAAGCCAGTCGGGGACCTTGTCGCGCTCGGTCGGGTAGATCCAGCGAAAATTCAGGAGGTGGATCAGCAGCACCTCCCAATGCACTTCCATATGGCTCAGCAGCCGTTCCCAATCGATCTGGTCATGGGCGCGCAGGATCATATGGACGATATCGCCGCCGTCATAGCGGTGGCGGAGCTGCACGAAACATTTCGACCAGATGAGCTCGGTCGGCGCGATGATGCGCACCTTGTGGCCGTTCATCTCGATCTGGCGGGCGTTTTCGAACCACGCATCGCTGATCGGCATGGTGCCGTTCGACGCGGCGAAGATGACATCGAAGAAATGCCGGCCCTTCTTCACCTTGCCGAGCCAGCGGTCGTCCTCCACCTCGATATGATAACCCTTCTCCTTGAAGTGGGCGAGGATGCGGGCGTAGTCGCCGGCCTTGCAGAAGATGTCGAGATCCTTCGTCTGCCGGGTGATACCCGTATAGGCGCTGATGGCAAACGTGCCGGCCAGCAGGAACGGGATATGGCAGTTGGCGAGGTCCTCGACCGCCTCGGCGACAAAAGCTTCGGAATCCGCGTCGGCAAGCGTCGGCGCAGCCTTCACCTCCATTCCCGGCATGGTGTCGACCGGATGGGTGGCCTTCTCCCTCGGCAGGTTCTGCGCGGCATTCGCTTCAGCATTCATCGAGAATCTCCAAATCTTCAACTCGCGCATCAAATCTTCAACTCGCGCAGAGGAACACCCGGGCATGCCCGGAGGTTCCGCTTCGAATTGTTTGCGAGATGTGGGAGGGGCGTCAGCGTTCGGGATTGTCGGCATTGGCCATGGGGTTGGGACGGCCGTCCGGCTGGTCCAAGTCCTCACGTTCGTCGAGGTCTTCGAGATCGGTTTCCACCATGTAGGTGTCCCCGGCGCCGAGACGAGAGGCTTCCTTGACCGCCTCCTGGTTGGTCATGTCCATCTGCGCGTGAAGCGCGTCTTCGGCACGCTCCCGGCCATCCGTTTCAAAGCGTTCAGCTTCCTTGTCGTTGTCGATCTTGCGTTCGGCGTCCATGGGATGTTCCTTTCATCAAATTCTAGCCTGTCGCGGCAACGTCCTCTCCATCCAGAACACGCCGATGCCGGAGAGGTTCCGCCGGGCAGGGAACCAAGCATGAGCCTGCGGTGTTGGATGAGAAGTATAACAGGAGGCAGATATGCCAGCGAAATCCAAAGCACAGCAGAAGGCGGCCGGTGCAGCACTTGCCGCGAAACGCGGCGACATGAAGAAGAGCGAACTCAAGGGCGCTTCGAAGGGCATGGAGAAATCCATGAGCGAAAAGCAGCTCGAGGATTTCGCCTCGACCAAGCGCAAGGGCAAGCCGGATCACGCCGCTCACCACTGACGGATGCCGATTTGCCCGACGCCCGAACGGGGCTGCCGGTCCGAGACCGGAACTTCCCGGAAAGACGGACGTTCTTCGGAGCGCCGCCTTTTCGTGGAGGAAGAAGAGCCATGCCGCCTGAAGAACTCGATGCAACGCTGACCGCCCTGCCACTGAGGATCGGCGTCTATATTCCGGATGATCTGATGGAAGACTGGTTTGCGCCCAGAACGGGCATGAAGCCGGTGAGCGAGGCGGCCCTGAAGGCGGCCGAGGCCTATGGCCGCCGCTTCGAATGCGAATTTAAATATTATCCCGAGCGGATGGAAGGCGTTTTCTGGAAATGGGTGCCGGCCCTCTAGGCAGCTTTCAGGCCCGATGAGACCTGAAGATCGTTGAAGCGCGCCGCGCCGCTAAAAGATCGCTTGCCTCTCACAAGCGATCGGTCCGCCTATGGGCGCGGCGGCGCCTCTTTCTCATGACAACCACCTTCAAGGGCGGCACTTGGCTAAACGATCATCACGCAGCCAACCCACTCCGCAAGCCCTGCCACGCCCTCCAATGCAGGGGAAAACGAAAGGTTCCGCCCGGCAAGTGATTCGGACGGTTATTTTTCGCCCGAATCACCAAAACTCACGGAGCCGCCATCGCTCAGGCGTAACTGTCGCGCAGTGCTTCGAACTTCTGAAGCTGCTCGGCGATCAGTTCGCGCGCGGCATCCCGTTTGACGAACACCTTGAACATCGCCGAACCCTTGGCATTCATGAACCAGACCGAGCAGGAGCGGCGGCCGTGGAAGGCGCGGTCGACGAAGGTCACGGAGGCGCAGTTCTCCTTCTTGATGTGACCGCCGATCGGGCTGTCGCCGTGGATGTTGAACCAGCCATGGCCTTCCGAACCCATCGGCAGGCTGCCTTCGGCTTCCAGCACGATGTCTTCGGTATGGACGATGAACAGGACTTCGCCCCAGGTGGTCATCTCGGCCCAGATATCCGCGAACCTCTCCTTGTCGGCGATGACCGCCGCACCCTTCGGCAGGATTTCGAGGATTTCGGCGGGCGTCACGTCAGCCTTGGCGGCGATCGCCTCGACGACGCCGTCGGGCTTCTCCGCCAACGCGGCGAGTGCCCGTTCGCGACGGTCCGGCTTGATTTCGGAAACGGCGTTCATCAGGAGCCTCAGGCTGCTATGTCGGCGCGCACGCCGTTCTTGTCTTCGTGAATGATCACTTCGAAACCTTCGAAATGCGGGCCCGATAGATATTCCACCTTGCCGCGGTTCTCGCCGGCCTTGGCATGGGCGGCGCGGAACTGTTCCGATTTCGTCCAGGCCTGAAAGTCCTCGAAGGTTTCCCAGAGGGTATGGGATGCGTAGAGGGTGTGATCTTCAGCCTTGGGGCCTTTGAGCATGTGGAATTCGACATAACCGGGCAGCTCCGCGAGGCGGCCCTGGCGACCGCGCCAGATGGCCTCGAACGCTTCTTCATAGCCCGGCACGACGCGGAATCGGTTCATCGCGATATACATGGATAGTCCCTCACTTAAAGTTTCACTTTCGGCTCAAGATATCTGCGGCCGGTCCCCTTGAAAAGCCTAAAAAACTTGCGTAGTCAACTCAAGTTATCGCCGCCGGCCAGGCGGACCTGAGGCCCTGTTGCGCCTCGGTTTGGGCAGACAAGGAGCAGAGTATCATGGGGTCTTCCTTCACCTTGAGGGGGCTTTTCGCAGCCGTCCTCCTGGGCACCGGTCTCGTCGCGGGCGTTGCCGCTGCATCCGACAAGGGCAATCCGGAAGCCAAGCGGATCGTCTCCATCGGCGGCACGATTACCGAGATCCTCTATGCGCTCGGCGCCGAGGACCGGATCGTAGCACGGGACTCGACGAGCTTCTATCCGGATGCGGCCAATTCCAAGCCCGATGTCGGTTACATGCGCGCCCTGTCTGCGGAGGGCATTCTCGGCCAGAAGCCTGACCTGATCCTGATGGAGGAGGGTTCCGGCCCGCCGCCGGTGATCGAAATCCTGAAAGCCAGCGAAGTGCCGATGGTCGTCATCCCGACGCCGCCGAAGGTGGATGCGATCGGCAGGAAGATCCGCGACGTGGGTGCGGCGGTCGGGCTTTCCGACAAGGCTGACGCCCTTGCCGTAAAGACGGAAGACGGACTGAAGAAGCTCGCCGCCGACGTTGCCAGGATCCCCGGCCCGAAAAAGAAGGTTCTGTTCGTGCTGTCGCTCGCCAATAACCGCGTCATGGCCGGCGGTGCCGACACGGAAGCGGGCGCCGTGATCGAAATGGCCGGCGGTATCAATGCCGCGCCGACGATCAACGGCTACAAGCCGCTTGCCGACGAAGCCGTCATCGCCACCAAGCCGGATGTAGTGCTCTCCATGTCGCGCGGCGACCACACGATCACGCCGGAACAGGTTTTCGCGATACCGTCGATGCAGACGACGCCGGCTGCCGCCAACAAGGCGCTGGTCACCATGGATGGCCTGCTGCTGCTCGGCTTTGGCCCGCGCACGCCGGACGCTGCCCGCACGCTCGCGGCCCGGATCTATCCGGGGGCGATCAACTGATGATGAAGGCGCTGGCGATGCCCTTCCGCGTTGCTGCCGATGGAGACCGGACGCGCCAGGGCGTCATCGTGCTTCTTCTGCTGGCGGTGATGCTGTTTGTCGCGTGCCTGCTTTCGCTCGGCATCGGCCCGACGGGCGTCGGCCTGCGTGATCTCTGGACCTACGCGACCGGTAACAGCGCCAGCCTTTCGACCCAGGACCGGGTGATCCTCGAGGCGGTTCGCCTGCCACGCACAGCGCTTGGTCTTCTGGTCGGGGCCGGGCTTGCCGTCTCCGGCGCGATGATGCAGGGCCTGTTCCGCAATCCGCTTGCCGATCCCGGCATCGTCGGGGTGACTTCCGGCGCGGGGCTTGCCGCCGTTGCGGCGATCGTGCTCGGCAACGGCATTCTGGCACCGGTCGCCATGGTGCTCGGCAACCAGTTCCTGCCGCTGATGGCCTTCTTCGGCGGTCTCTTCAACACCTGGGCGCTCTACATCATCGCCACCCGCGACGGGCGGACCTCGACGACGACGCTGATCCTGTCGGGCATCGCGATCGGCGCGCTTTCGGCGGCGCTCATGGGCCTGCTGATCGTCATGGCCGACGACCGGCAGCTGCGCGACATCACCTTCTGGAACCTCGGCTCGCTCGGGGGCGCCACGTTCGGCCGGGTCTTGTCCATCCTGCCTTTCGTCGGCGCGGTGATGGTGATCATGCCCTTCGTGGCGCGCGGGCTCGATGCGCTGGTGCTCGGCGATGCGGCCGCGTTCCATATGGGGATACCGGTGCAGCGGCTGAAGAAGATCGTCATCGTCGCTGTCGCCGCCGCCTGCGGCTCGACCGTCGCTGTCGCCGGCTCGATCGGTTTCGTCGGCATCGTCGTGCCGCATCTGCTGCGCCTCGTCATGGGGCCGTCGCACCGGTTCCTACTGCCGGGTTCGGCGCTCGGCGGTGGTGCGCTGCTGCTGGTTGCCGACAGCGTCGCGCGCACCGTCGCTGCTCCGGCGGAACTGCCGATCGGCGTCATCACCGCGTTGTTCGGCGCTCCGGTCTTCCTCTTCCTGCTGCTGGGTAAAAACGGCATCACCACGCGGGACATGCCATGATTTCCGCCGAACACGTCACCGTCGCCCGCTCGGGCCGTAAACTGCTCGACAATGTCGGCCTCGAACTCCAGGCGGGGCGTTTCACCGTCGTCATCGGCCCGAACGGCGCCGGCAAATCGACGCTGATGAAGGTGATCTCCGGGGAGATGAAACCCGATGCCGGTTTCGTCAGCTATCACGGCACCAGCGTCGACCTCTGCCAACCCGTCGAACTTGCCAAGCGCCGGGCGGTGCTGCCGCAGGCGACGCAGCTCGCCTTTCCGTTCACCGCCCTCGAAATCGTCCGGATGGGCGCCGTCGCGCAAGGGGCGCTCAATCCGACCGAACAGGCACGCCAAGCCTTGTCACGCGTGGGCTTGCGCGGTTTCGAAAGCCGGCCCTATCCGTCGCTGTCGGGCGGAGAACAGCAGCGGGTGCAGTTCGCGCGCGCACTCGCGCAGGTGCCGCAGCCGGTCGCAGATGGCGTGCCGCGGGCGCTGTTTCTCGACGAGCCGACCGCCAGCCTCGACCTCGGACACCAGATCTCGGTGCTGGAAATCGCCCGCGACTTCGCCAATGCCGGCGGGATCGTGCTCGCCATCCTGCACGACCTCAACCTGGCTGCCGAATTCGCCGACCATCTCGTGGTGTTGAACCACGGCCGGGTGGTGGCGGAAGGCGCCTGCACGGAAACGGTGAACGACGAGATCATCGCCAGCGTCTATGGAATAACCGGTGCCGTCGGCCGCCTGCCGGCAGCCCACATCCCCTACGTATTACCGCAATCGCGGCACCGCTGAACGATTGGATGGTCAGGTGTCCGGGCGGGTGACGATGAAGGTCGCCGAGCCGAGCATGACCGCGGCGACCAGCGCCGCCCGCCACAATGGCGGCGAGGTGCCGAACCAGAACACCGCATAACTCACCGCCATCAGCGAAATGGCGGCGATCTTCGCCTTCTGTGCGATCGCACCCTTTTCCCGCCAGCTGCGCAGCGAAGGCCCGAATTTCGGGTGCTCGATCAACCATGCCTCCAGCCGCGGCGAGGAGCGGGCGAAACAGGCCACCGCCAGCAGCAGAAACGGCGTGGTGGGCAGGACAGGCAGGAAAGCGCCGACAATGCCGATTGCGACGAACAGCCATCCGAGGGCGAGAAAGAGAAGACGCATGAAATGACCTATGGAATATCCTGACTACGATAGACAAGTTCGGAGTTGGCGTCTCTATCCAAATTTCTGACGCGCGTCCGCCCTTCCCATTTAGCCGCCGCCGGTTATAGTGCCGCCGGCTTCAATAACCGCAGGGGAAATGATGTCAGTGAAGAAAGTACTCGTGGTCGGCGGGGCCGGCTATATCGGCTCCCATACGTGCCTGGTGCTCGCCGAGCGAGGTTATCAGCCGATCGTCTTCGACAATCTCTCCAACGGGCATGCGGAATTCGTGCGCTGGGGTGAGCTGGAACAGGGCGATATCCGCGATCGTGCCCGGCTCGACGAGGTGTTTGCCAAACACAAGCCGGACGCGGTGCTGCATTTCGCGGCGCTGATCGAAGTGGGTGAATCGGTCAAGAACCCGGTCGCCTTCTACGACAACAATGTGATCGGCGCACTGACGCTGCTGTCGGCGGCGATCGATGCCGGTGTGAAAGCCTTCGTGTTTTCCTCGACCTGCGCCACCTATGGTCTGCCGGACCGCGTGCCGATGGACGAGACCCACAAACAGGCGCCGATTAACCCCTATGGCCGTACCAAATTCATCGTCGAGCAGGCGCTGAAGGACTACGGCACCTACAAGGACCTGAAATCGGTCATGCTGCGCTATTTCAATGCGGCCGGCGCCGATTTCGAGGGCCGGGTCGGAGAGTGGCACACGCCTGAGACCCATGCCATTCCGCTCGCGATCGAGGCGGCGCTCGGCCGTCGCCAGGGTTTCAAGGTCTTCGGGGACGATTACGACACCCGCGACGGCACCTGCGTGCGCGACTATATCCATGTGCTCGATCTGGCCGACGCGCATGTTCGGGCGGTCGATTACCTTCTCGCCGGCGGCGAAACGGTCGAACTCAACCTCGGCACCGGCACCGGCACGACGGTGAAGGAACTGCTGGCGGCGATTTCGACGGTTTCCGGAAAACCGTTCCCGGTGGAATATACCCGCCGGCGCGAAGGTGATTCCACGTCGCTGGTCGCCAATAACGACAAGGCGCGGGCGGTGCTCGGCTGGGAGCCGAAATACAGCCTGAACGATATCATCCGTTCCGCCTGGGATTGGCATTCCCGCTCCAACCATCATGTGATCTGAAGGGCCAAGACATGGCGGAAGGCGAGGTCAAGCTCGAGGAAAGCTGGAAACATGCGCTCGGGCCTGAGTTTTCCAACCCGTATATGAGCGAATTGCGCCGCTTCCTCGTTGCCGAAAAGGAAGCGGGCAAACGCATCTTCCCGAAGGGCTCGGAATATTTCCGGGCGCTCGATCTGACGCCGCTCGACGAGGTGAAGGTGGTGATCCTCGGCCAGGATCCCTATCACGGCTTTGGCCAGGCGCATGGGCTTTGCTTCAGCGTTCGTCCGGGCGTGCGCGTCCCGCCGTCGCTCGTCAACATCTACAAGGAGATGGAGACGGATCTCGCCATTCCGCCGGCCAGGCACGGATGCCTCGAACATTGGGCGGAACAGGGTGTCCTGCTCCTGAACAGCGTGTTGACGGTCGAGGAGGCGAGGGCGGCCTCGCATCAGGGCAAGGGCTGGGAACGGTTCACCGATGCGGTGATCCGGGCTGTCAACGACGAGTGCGACGGTGTCGTCTTCATCCTGTGGGGCTCCTATGCCCAGAAGAAGGCGGCCTTCGTCGATCAGCAGCGCCATCTGGTGATCAAGTCGGCCCATCCGTCGCCGCTTTCCGCGCATAACGGCTTTCTGGGCTCGCGGCCGTTTTCCAAGGCGAATACCTATCTGCAATCGATCGGCAAGAATCCGGTCGACTGGCGCCTGCCGGAACAAGCCTAGTTCTGTGAACGATTGACCAATGGTCGTCTACGCAGAGTGAACAATGCGTTCGGATGGTCGCGTCTATCCAATCTCCGGTCCTTCCACCATCTTTACCCCAGAACAGCAGGCCGCACAGGCGGTCCGCAGAAAAGGGGTTTAAAATGCTAGACCAGATCAAGGGCCTCCACCACGTCACGTCGATGGCGGCAAGCGCCAGCACCAACAACAAGTTCTTCACCGACACGCTCGGCCTTCGCCGGGTCAAGAAGACCGTCAACTTCGACGCTCCAGATGTCTACCATCTCTATTATGGCGACGAAGTCGGTTCTCCCGGCTCGGTGATGACCTATTTCCCGTTCCCGCATATCGCCCGCGGCCGTCAGGGCACCGGCGAAGTCGGAACGACGCTCTTCTCGGTTCCCGAGGGCTCGTTCGGTTTCTGGACCGACCGTCTGACGAAAGCCGGTGCGGAAGGCATCAAGGCCGATACGGCATTCGGTGAAAACCGCCTGCATTTCGCCGGTCCGGATGGCGACGGGTTCGCTCTCGTCGAAGTCAAGGACGATGCCCGCAAGCAATTCGTCGGCAACGGCATTTCCGAAGATCATGCGATCCGCGGCTTCCACTCCGCTTCGCTTCGTCTTCGCGATGAAGGTGCTACCGCCGAACTCCTGAAGTTCATGGGCTATCAGCAGATCGACGACAAGGATGGCGTGCTGAGGCTTGCCATGCCGGGCGGCAACGGTGCCGATGTCATCGACATCGAAACCATGCCGAACATTGCCCGCGCCAATCTCGGTGCCGGCTCGGTCCATCACATCGCCTTTGCCGTCGAGAACCGCGCAAAGCAGCTCGAAGTCCGCAAGGCGCTGATGGATACCGGTTACCAGGTCACTCCGGTCATCGACCGCGATTACTTCTGGGCGATCTATTTCCGCACACCCGGCGGCGTGCTGTTCGAAATCGCCACCAACGAACCCGGCTTCGATCGGGATGAGGATACCGCCCATCTCGGCGAAGCCCTGAAGCTGCCCGCACAGCACGCACATCTGCGGGCAACGCTCGAACAACATCTCGAACCGCTGGACGCCTAACCGACGCGTCCAAGGAGACCATCATGAGTTACGACAGTTATGTGCACCGGGCGCGCCCCGGTGCTCCCGGAGCGCCGATCCTGTTCGTCTTTCACGGCACCGGCGGTGACGAAAACCAGTTCTTCGAGTTCGGCGGCCGGCTTTTGGCCGGCGCCACGGTGATCTCGCCGCGCGGCGACATTTCCGAACACGGTGCTGCGCGCTTTTTCCGGCGCAAGGCCGAAGGCGTTTACGATTGCGAGGATCTTGCCCGGGCGACCGAGCGGATGAGCGAATTCGTCGCCGCCAACCGGGAACGCTACGGTTCCTCGACCGTGCTCGGCCTCGGTTTCTCGAACGGCGCAAACATTCTCGCCAATATCATGATCGAGAAGCCCGGCCTGTTCGATGCGGGCGTGCTGATGCATCCGCTGATCCCGTTCACGCCGAAGGACCGCAAGCTCGAAGACAAGGCCTATGTGTTAATCACTGCCGGCCAGCATGACCCGATCAGTTCCGTCGAGCAGACAACCGACCTTGCCGACTATTTCAAGAAGCAGGGCGATACGGTGACGTTGGAATGGCACGGCGGCGGACACGAAATCCGTCCCAACGAGATCGAAGCCGCCAAGACGTTCTTTGCGCCCTATGGCGCCTGAACGCGACGACGAAAACGCCCGGCGTCAGGCTTGTGAAGGCTGATGCCGGGCGTATTTTTGCGGGCGCTTTCTACCAGCGAGCCGTTGCCTTGCCGATCAGGTTCTGGAGGGTGGGCTTTTTCTCGTCATCGACCGCGTCTTCGCTGTCGCCCGTTTTGCCCTCTTCCTCCTTAAAATATTTTGCGACGGTCTGCATGTGCCACTGCATCAGCTCATAGCAGTATATCACCTCCCGCTCGCCCGACGACCAATAGGCATTCGGTTCGCCGCATTCGGCGGCCGTCAGCTTGATGCCGTCCTCCAGCTTGTAGAGACCCGAGAGAAGCTCGGCGAGGATATCCAGAACCTTCGCCGTCTTCGTCAGGTCCGCATAGTCCTCGAGTTCCTTGTTGTCCGGCTTCTTGTAGGTGATCGTAAACTTGTTGTTCTGCCCGTCGGTCCGCAGGTGCGGTTTCAGGAGGCCGAACCAGCTGTCATGGGCTTTCAGATATTCGCCGACGCACTGCCTGCGGCGTCCCTCCGGAAATTCGAGGCTGTCGGCCGATTCCTTGAATTTCTCCGCATCCTTGCCGACCATCATGCAGACCATGCTGAAGGCGCGCTGGCGGTCGAGCGCGTGGACGTCCCACATGGCCAGTTCCTGTTCGGCCGCCTCGCTGGCCTCTGCGGAAAATGTCCAGCCATCGACTGAATCGGTTAGCGCCGTGTCGAAAACTTCGTCGTCGGCCTCCAGCAGGAGCAGTGTGGAAAGCGTGTCCACCGCATCCTCCTCACGGCCAAGAACCGGTAGGTTGAATTCTGAAACCAGCATGTGTCCGGCTTCATGAAACAGGAAAAACAGCGCATTGCCGAATGCGAACTCGACGCTGTCCTCGACCTGCTGCTTGGAAAGACCCTGAAGATCGTCGGTGAGGGCTGTCGCTTGTGCGCCGGGCATGGGCAGCGCAAAAAGCCCGAGAAGGGCGAGAGGGAGAAGGCTGCGTCGCATCGGGCCTGCCTGCTTTCTGAAAGCCGTGTTGATCTGTCGCGTCGATGGCCCAGCGTTGCGGAAAGTCGCTTGGTCGTCGCAAGGTCGATCTAATCCGTAACATCGAGCTTTTAAGTTCGGATGAAGCGGTATTGTTGCTGATATGTTTCGACGGGTTTTACGAACATTTAAGGTCTGTTGAAATTCCCCGGCTTTCTCTGGCCTGCAAGAGCAAAGGCGTCGGCTGCCGAGCGCTGTCTGGCGATGGAACAAGTCTCCGCACTTCGTCTTTTCGACGCATCCGCCGGGCTTGCGAGGGCGATGGCGATGGCCGATAGTGGCTCACCATTTCCTCGACGCGTGGAGATTTCCCATGAGCAACCACTTGAAATTCTTCATCGACGGTGTCTGGGTCGAGCCGGTCATTCCGGTCGCGCTCGACGTCATCGACCCGTCCACCGAAGAGGCCTATACGCGGATCGCGCTCGGTTCCAAGGCGGATGTGGACAAGGCCGTCGCAGCCGCCAAGGCCGCTTTCGCGTCTTTCTCTCAGTGGTCGAAGGAGGAGCGGCTGGCGCTGCTCCGCCGTATCCTTGCCGAATACGAAAAGCGTTACGAGGATATTGCGCAAGCCGTTTCCCAGGAAATGGGCGCGCCGATCGGCTTTGCCCGGGACGCGCAGGCCGCCGCCGGGCAGGGGCATCTCAAGGCGACCATCGAGGCGTTCGAAGCCTACGAATTCACTGAGACGCGCGGCACGACGGCCATCGTGAAAGAGCCGATCGGCGTCTGCGCTCTCATCACGCCGTGGAACTGGCCGCTCAACCAGATCGTCTGCAAGGTGGCGCCGGCGATCGCCGCCGGCTGCACCATGGTGCTCAAACCCTCCGAGATCGCGCCGATCAGCGGCATCATCTTTGCGGAAGTGATGGAGGCTGCCGGCACGCCGAAGGGCGTCTTCAACCTCGTCAACGGTACCGGTCCGGATGTGGGCCAAGTGATGGCCGGGCATCCGGATGTCGACATGGTGTCCTTCACCGGCTCGACCCGCGCCGGGGTGATCGTCGCCAAGACCGCTGCCGATACCGTGAAGCGCGTGGCGCAGGAACTCGGCGGCAAGTCGCCCAACATCATCCTGGCGGATGCGGAATTCGAAAAGGCCGTGGCCGACGGCGTGACCGCCTGCCTTGGCAATTCCGGTCAATCCTGCGACGCACCGACCCGGATGCTGGTGCCGGCCCAGCGTCACGATGAGGCGCTTCAAGTTGCCAAGGCTGCGGCTGAAAAGCTCAAGACCGGCGACCCGCGGGCCGACGGGATAGATCTGGGCCCGGTGGTCAGCCAGGTCCAGTTCGACAAGATCCAGCGGCTGATCGAGGCGGGCATTACCGAAGGCGCGACACTCGTCACCGGCGGCCCCGGCCGGCCGGAAAACCTCAACCGCGGCTACTATATCCGTCCGACCGTGTTCGGAAACGTTACCAACGACATGACCATCGCCCGCGAGGAGATATTTGGGCCGGTCCTGTCGATCCTCCCTTACGAGACCGAGGAACAGGCAATCGAGATCGCCAATGACACGCCCTACGGGTTGGCCGCCTATGTCCAGTCCGGCGACCTTGCCCATGCCCGCAAGGTGGCGGCGCGGCTGCGGGCCGGTTCGGTGTTCATCAATTATCCCGAATGGGATCTCTTTGCGCCCTTCGGCGGCTTCAAGCAATCCGGCAACGGCCGCGAATACGCCGACTGGGCCATTCACGACTTCCTCGAAATCAAGGGTATCGTCGGTTATGGCATTTAAGACCTTCAATCCTTCCTCCGTCCGCAAGCCGTTCGGCGGCTATAATCATGGTTTGCTCGTCCCTCCGGGCGCAAGCCTGCTGGTGAGCTCCGGCCAGCTCGGCATTTCGCCGGAAGACAGGATCCCGCCGGACGTGGCAGGGCAGGCCGAACTCTGCTTCAAGGCGATCGGCGCGATCCTCGAAGAGGCAGGCATGACCTATGCGGACGTCATCCGCATTTCCGGCTTCGTCACCAGCCGCGAGGATTTTCCCGCCTACATGATGGTGCGGGACCGTTATACGCTCGATCCGAAACCGGTCTCGACCCTGATCGTCGTCGGTGGCTTCACCCGCGCCGAATTCCTGGTCGAAGTGGAGGTGACGGCGGCGAAGGTGATTTGACGTCGCCCTTAGAACTCGATGACCGAGATGATCCTGGCTTGCCGTTTTGGCGAGACTTGCGGCGTGTCGGGCGGCAACTGGAATGTCCGGAGCTTTGTCGTCATGGAGATGGTCGGAAACACGGCGTTTATCTCCGCCAGATGCTCTTTGGAAACCTTTGATCGTTCACAGCCACCCTTTTGATCCCAAAGCTCCCTAGCAATGCTGCTACTGACTGCCGAGGTGACTGCGTCACCTGCGAGGTCGTTCCTGTCCACTTTGTTTTCCCTGATCAGCGTCTTGATCGCTTCGCCCAGGATTTTTGCGGATTCGTCGAAATCGACATTGCGAAGGTTGGAAAAACGGGCATCGGACGCGCCATCGACAAGACAATGGCGGGCTTCGAACACCCAGTCGTGGATCATATAGGCGGGGGCATATCCCCACGGTGACAGGCCCTTGAACAGCTGCCCCACCTTGGGGATGGAACCGCCATCGGTGTACATCAGACCAGGCTTTATGATCTGGACCGCGCCGCTGCCGGTAGGGCGTTTAAATGTCAGTTCCGAGCCGGGCGCCGGTACGAAGACAAATTTCCCGTCGCCGCTAGTGCTGCCCTCTCCAACCCACATGACGAACAGCTTGCCGCTGAAGGCGCCGGGTTGCAGATCACGGTAATAGATCGTGCCGCAGCCAGTCAGTATAAGCATGGCGGCCAGCGTGGCTTTAATCCAATATTTCATGTCCATGCTCCCCTTAGATCCAAGGATGCCAAAAAAAGCCGATATTGCAACCCTCCCGTGTCGCTGGCTTAGTTTATTTTTCTCCTCATCCGGTTCCGACGTGAATTTTGCAGGAGAAAATTCATCACTTTTGAAGGTTCTCGATTTTTTTCTTATTATCACAAGAATCTCTTCTTGGTGTTTTCGAAGTGTTGAGCTTCTTATCGTAAATCAGATTTCAGTTTTCAACCTATCCTTTCCGGCGGGGGCTGGTCGGGACATCATTGCTGGGGGTTTTCTATGCGTTGTATCGTAATGGGAGCCATGGCGCTCTTCTGTGCGCAATTTCTCGCACCCGCTGCTTTTTCTGCAAGTCTTGTCGCCAGCGTCAGCCTCTCGTCGCAAACCATGACCGTCGAGCAGGATGGCGTGGTGGTTTACGAATGGAAGGTCTCGACCGCGCGTTCGGGTTATTCGACGCCGACGGGGAACTGGGGTGCCAAGTGGCTGTCCAGGGATCACCGTTCGCGCAAATACGACAACGCACCGATGCCGTTTGCGGTGTTCTACAACGGCGGTTATGCCGTCCATGCGACCTTCGAGACGAAGCGGCTGGGCCGACCTGCCTCGCATGGCTGCATCCGCCTGCATCCTGAAAACGCAGCGACGTTCTTCTCGCTCGCCAGCCGGCACGGAGTGTCGAACACGCGCATCGTCGTCAGCCGCTAGGTTTCGCCTTAATAGCCGCAGCTTCTGAGCTGCGCTTCGTATTTGGCGGCCATGCCGGCGGATTTCTGGGCGGTCTGCTTGACGCCGTTGCCGAACTGGCCGCGCGCGTAGCCGGCCTGGCCGGTGTAGTAGGCGAGGTAGAGGTTGTAGCTGTCGGCGAGCGGGATGCCGTTCTTGAGATGGCTCTGGTTGTGATACCAGCCGACGAAATGGACGGCATCGCCGAAGTCGGTGCGGCTGGCGCTCCAGCGGCCGGTATCCTTCTTGTAGCTCAGCCACGTGCCGTCGAGAGCCTGGGCGTAACCATAGGCCGTCGAGGTGCGCGTCCAGGGGATGAAGCCGAGCAGCTTGGTGCGCGGCGGCCGGGCATAGGGCTGGAAACCGGATTCCACATAGATCGTCGCCATCAGGATCGGCACCGGCACGCCGAATTCCCGCTCCGCCTTCTTGGCGTCACGCGCCCAGTTGTTGAACAGCCCGTCGCGCTGCTCGAAGATCGCGCAGGCATTGGTGACCCTGCTCGGCGCAGACGCGCAGGCAGACAGGGACACCGTCAGGAGGGCGATGAAAAACGCAATACGCATCGCTTAATCTCTCGGTTTCCAGAGATTAATAACCGGTAAAATTTAAGGAAAAGTTTAATGGTCGGGATGAGATGTCGGTGGCGCTAAATAAGCGCGGCCGGCAAAGAAATTTCTGACGATGACGGCGAGTGCGGTCGTGGCCGCGATGCCTTCCAGGCCGAGCCCGATTGCCGGCACGACCAGCGTCAGAACAGCAAATACCGCGAGCGTGAAACGTGCCGGGCCGATGCAGACATAGCGGTCGCGCACGAACCACAGGCTCGCCAGATAGATCGCGACCGGGATCGCCACTGCGTAGTCGCCGACGAGGATGGAGACCTCGGAATGGTGGGTGATGATGTCGACGAGCACGGCAAAACCCGCGCCGACCGCCGCGCCTGAGGTGAAGATGAAGAAGTGGCCGTAGCCCCAGAGAAGCGAACGTCTCAGGTGATGGCTGTCGAGTTGTTCCTCGCGGGCAAAATAGACCCACCAGAGCGAAAAGACGATGACCAAGGCCGATAGCGCCGTATGCACCAGCATGAGGTTGAATTCGCCGGCGAACTGGCGCAACGCGATAGAGCCGGCAAGCAGCGTCTCGCCGAGCACGATGATATTGAGCAGGCCGTAACGTTCGACGATGTGGTGGCGATGCCAGGGTGTGTTGGCGGTCAGCCGTTCCGCGACGGCCGGCACGGCCAGTTCCAGAACCACGGCGAGCGCCCAGAGGATATAGGATACGCCGAAGGTGAGGGGTTGCAGGAAGAGGAAGCTCAGCCAGAGAAGCTGGACGAGGAAGATCCCGATCGCATAACCGAGCGCGGTGGGGCGGCAGCCCGGGTCGTGATAGGCGGCCCGCAGCCACAGGATGATCATGGCGATGCGCATGACGGCGTAGCCATAGATCACCAGCGTGAAATCCGGCGCCTCCGTAAAGAGGGCCGGAATGCCGGCGGCAATCGTCAGCGAGCCACCCATCAGCACCATGGTCAGCAGCCGATAGACGACGTCGTCATTGTCATAGGCAGACGAGAACCAGGTGAAGTTCATCCAGGCCCACCAGATGGCGAAGAAGGCCATGATGAAGGTCATCACGCCCTGTGCCGCATGGTTTTCGGCAACCGCGTGATGCAGCCCGGCCGCTGCCGAAGCGATCGCGATCACCGACACGAGGTCGAACAGCAGTTCGAGCGGAGTTGCGACCCGGTGATGCTCGTCGGGATCCCGGGGATGCAGGGGACGCAGGATAGTGGCGAGTGGTGAAGCTTGCTTCGTCATCGTTTGCCTGCCCCTGAGCATCAAGATTCGCGATCGAGGGAAATAGCGCAAAAAAGCGTGTTCAAGTAAAGAGTGGCAGGCGATATCGCGATGATCGAGGCTTGGGATGCGCGACGTTCTTGAGACGGAAAGGCTGATATTGCGGGAAATCGGAAAAGCCGACCTGCCGATTTTGTTTCGCATCTTCGGTGATGCCGAGAGCATGCGCTTCTACCCGCGCGCCAAGAGTTTCAAAGAGACCGAGGCATGGTTCGAAAAACTCGCCTTCCGGAGTTATGAGGAGCACGGTTTCGGTCTCTGGGGCATGGTCGAGAAGGTGACCGGCGAGCTGATCGGTGATTGCGGCATTACACTTCAACCGACGCCCCACGGCTTGGAGCCGGAGATCGGCTATCATCTCCGGCGCGAGTGGCTCGGTTGCGGTTATGCCTTCGAGGCGGCCGCTGCCTGCCGTGATTTCGGTATGGGCGGCCTCGGTTTCGAGCGGATCGTCTCGATCGTCAGCCCGGAAAATATTCCGTCGCTCCGCGTTGCGGCGAGGATCCATCAGCGGTGGGAAATCTACCGGACGGTGACAGCGGCCGGGGCGGAGGTGGACCGGTTTCTGTTCATCTCCGAGCGGAATCTGCCGGACACAGACGAACCGGATGCGGCCACGCGGGTCGCAATGGTCGAGGCGGAAACCTTGCGTCTCGGTGAGGCCCGCCGGGATTGAAGATAAGAATGAATTTTATTGGGGATCAGGTGTTGTCGGCCGCCGCGAGGCAGGTGCGTCCTAGGAGCGGAAGGACGTGATGACGCGTCCCGTCAACCGAACCATAGGACACGACAATGACTTCCAAGATCATCGTTTCACAATACATCTCGCTCGACGGCGTCATCCAGGATCCGGTTGGCATGGAGAATTCCGGCCTTGGCGACTGGACGGGTCCCTTTACCCGCGGTCCGCACGGCGACCGGTTCAAGCATGCCGAGTTGTTTTCCGTATCCGCAGTGTTACTCGGCCGCACGACCTACGACGGGTTCGCCGCCGTGTGGCCGCAAGTGAAGGACGAGGAGGGTTTTGCCGACCGGATCAACGCAATGCCGAAATTCGTCGCATCCAACAGCCTTTCGGACGCGGCCTGGAACAATACGACGGTGCTGTCCGGCGATGTCGTCGCAAAAGTGCGGGCGCTGAAGGAGACGCTCGACGGAGACATCCTGATCTACGGCAGCGCCGGGCTGGTGCATTCGCTGATGCCGGCGGGCTTGATCGACCAGTATAACCTGATGGTCTATCCGACCGTGCTCGGGCGCGGCACCCGGCTTTTCCCGCAGGAGTATTCCCTCGGCCAGTTGGTGTTCATCGATGCGCTGCCGTTCAACGACGGCATCGTGCATCTGCGCTACGCGGTCTAGAACCGCTCCATCTCCCGCCGCACCTTGTCGAGGAAGGCGGCGCGTGTCTGCGGCGTGCAGTTGTTCATGTCGTAATGGGCGAGAAACGTCACCGGCCGGGCTGGGTTGGTCTGTACCCGCAGCACGCGTTTCGACAGCTTTCGCGGCGGGTCGCCGGCGAGGAAGGCGCGCCAGCGGGTGGCGCCGTAGGTGGTGACCACCGCCACCTTGTCGATATGCAGTTTTCGCGTGAGCTTGCCGTCCTTCAGCTCGAAGGTGATGCCCGGCAGCCAGACGCGGTCGAAATAGCCCTTCAGCATGGCCGGCCAGCCGAAATTCCAGACCGGGGTGACGATCACCAGCCCTTCGGCCGCCTGCAGCCGGTCGACATAGGGTTTCACCAGCGACAGGTTGTTGGGGTAGTCGTGATAGGTCATCCGGTCATGACGCGACATGACCGGATCGAAACCTTCGGCATAGAGGTTGCAGTCGTCCACCTCGTGGCCGGCCTTCAGAAGGCTTTCGCGCGCCTGCCTGTGCAACGCGGCACCATAACTTTCCTCGACCGGATGGGAATGGACGAGCAGGACCCGCATCAGCCACCTGCTGCGGCAAGGCCCGGGAAGAGGTAGTTCTTGCCGGCGGAAAAATCGAAATCGGGATTGTCCCAGGCGATCATCTTGCCGGGGTTGAGCAGCCCCTTCGGATCGGTCTCCTTCTTGAAGGCGAGCTGGACGGTATCCGTCTGTTTCATGCCGCCTTCTTCCAGCGTATAGCGGTGCGGGTTGAAGATCGGGCAGCCGTTGTCGCGATGGATCTGCATGATCTCTTCCAGCCGCTCCCTGGTCGTGTAACGGACGAGAGGCAGGCCGGAGCACTGCATGCGACCGTCGAACTTGATGAATTCCAGATGGCCCGGCACCTCGTCGCCAAACAGTTTCGTCATCTTCTCGACCTTGGCGACGTGGTCCGGCCCCGGATACTGGACCTGGAGATAGGTGAAGCCGGGATCGACCTTCAGGGCGCGCAGCGTCGTATGGTTCCAGGCCAGTTCATAGGCATGCGGAATGCCCTTCATGCTCTCGACCTTGTCGGAGCGGAACAGGATCTCGCCCTTCTGGCGCTCTGCAAAGGCGGTGAAGGCGTCCATCGAATGCGGCGCAATCATCAGCACGACGATCGACTGGTTGCGGTCGCGCAAGAACGGCTTGTGGCGTGGGAAATAGTCGTAAGGGATCGGGGCCGCGATCGGGGCGATTTCCTTGATCAGCAGGCCGTTCTTGTGAGCCAGCGCATCGCCGAAGCGCACCGCATCCATGAAGTCGTCGTAACCGACCAGCACGTCCACCCAGTCATAGGCGGGGGCCAGCGGCATCTCGACCTCGACGATGATGCCGTTGGTGCCATAGGCGTGGGTGACCTTCTGCAGGTCCCAGGCCGTCAGGTCGAGCACGCGCGGTTCGGCCTCCATGGTAACGACGCGCAGGCGCAGGATATTGCCCAGGTCGCGAAGGCCGCCCCAGTGGATCGAGCCGACGCCGCCGGAACCGCCGGCGACAAAGCCGCCGATCGTCGCCGTCTGGGCGGTGGAGGGGTGGAAGCGCAGTTCCTGGCCGGAATGGGCCTTGGTCTGCCGGTCGAGCTCGGCGATCACGATGCCCGGCTCGGCGATGACGCGGCCCGGATGGATTTCCTTGACCTTGTTCATGTTGATGAGGTTGAGCACGATGCCGCCGGAAAGCGGCATGGCCTGGCCGTAATTGCCGGTGCCGGCACCGCGCGGGGTGACCGGCACGCCATGGGCATAGGCGACCTTCAGCACCCGGATCACCTCTTCCTCGCTTTTCGGCGAGACGACGAGATCGGCGGTGACGCTCTCGAGTTCCTCCTTGAGGATCGGCGAATACCAGTAGAAATCGCGGCTCTTCTGGCGCACCAGCGCCGGATTGTCCTCGACCGCGAGGCCTTCGAGTTCTTTCTTGATCTGTGCGTAATCCGGCATGTTCACTTGTCCAAAATCGGGTCCAGGTTACGGTAATCCGGCAGGCGACGGTCGATGCCCATGCCATTCCGCATCACGATGCGGTCAGCCTGCGGACGGGAAAGGAATTCGCTCCAGCGCCTTGCGCTGAACAGCACGAGGTCGGCGGCCCCACCTTCGGCGATGACGCCGATATCCGGCCGTCCGAGGATTTCGGCGGGCGTCGAGGTGACGACGCGCGCGGAGGTATCGAGCGGGTGGTCGAGATGCAGGATGCGGACCGCCTCGCGGAAAACCTCGACCGGATCCATGTCGCCATAGGCGTAGAACGGATCGCGGGTATTGTCGGAGGAAACGGCGGTTTTCACGCCAGCGGCCGTCAATTCATGGAACAGCGTGACGCCGCGCCAGCGCGGCGTGCGGCCGGCATGGCGGTCCTGCAGGTACATGTTGCACATCGGTAGCGACACGACCGAAATGTCGGCCTTGGCGACCTTGTCGATGACGCGCCTTGCGGTCTCGTCGTCCTGCCTTGCCAGCGAGCAGCAATGGCCGACGGTCACCGAGCCTTCGAAACGGTTGCGGAGTTTTGCTTCGGCAATGGCTTCCAGGGTCAGGACCTGCTTGTCTTCCGTCTCGTCCACATGCAGGTCGATGTCGAGGCCATTGTCGGCGGCCGCCTTGAAGAGCGTATCGAGGATACGTTCGAAATCCGGCAGGATGCGGGTGGCGCCGCCGAGCAGCCCGCCATAACGGCTCGTCGTCGCGACGATGCCGCCGAAGATGCTTTCGTCGAGCACGTTTTCCAGCGGCAGCAGGGCGACAGCCTGCAGCGCGATCCGATCTTTCCATTCAGCGCGAATCTCGTCGAACAACGGAAAGGAGATATCCGGCTGCGGCGGGATGCTGTCGAGATGGGTGCGGATCAGCTTCGTGCCGTGAGCATAGGCGCTTTTCAATGAGAATTCGAAGCGGGCGCGAATATCCTCGGCCGACCAGTTGGCGATCCGGTCCTCGCGCACATTCATCAATGCGCCTTCGAACGTGCCGTCCGGGTTTGGGCGGCGGTCCCAGAAATGTCCCTTGTCGAGATGGGTATGCATGTCGGCGAAACAGGGCCAGACCATGCCGCCGCGCATATCCGCCGCCGTCAGATCGGCAGACGCCGAGCCTTTCGGCAGGATAGCCTCGATCTTCCCGTCCGCGATGACGAGATCGGCCTCCATGAGGCCGTCCTTTACGACAGCCGGCAGGCCCTTGACGAGGACGGCCGGCAGCGTCGCATTGGTGAGTGCGAAACGGCGGGCGTCGGGAAGCGTCACGAAGGCAGTCATCAGTTTTCTCTTTTCAGGCTGCTTTCATGCCAGCGATGCAGGAAAAACCAGGAGATGAAGGAGGTGATCGCAAAAATCACCACGCCGAGCAAGGACAGCAGGATCAGTGCCGCAAACAGGCGCGGAATGTTGAGGCGATACTGAGATTCGAGCAGCCGGAAGGCAAGGCCGGAACCGGCACCCGCCGAGCCCGCCGCGAATTCCGCAACGACGGCCGCGATCAGCGCCAGGCCTCCCCCAATCCTCAGGCCCGTCATGAAATAGGGGAGCGAGGAGGGGAGTTTCAGGTAGAGCAGCGTCTGCCAGCGCGAGGCACCGTAGAGATCGAAGAGGTTGAGCAGGTTGTGGTCAACGCTCTTCAGACCCTGGACCATGTTCGACAGGATCGGGAAGAAGGCGACGAGGAAGGCGCAGATCAAAAGCGCCACCTGGGTCGTCGGCGCATAGATGAGGATCAGCGGCGCGATCGCCACGATCGGCGTCACCTGCAGGATGACCGTGATCGGATAGAAGGCGGTCTCGATCCATTTCGACTGGATGAGGAAGACGGCGATGCCGACGCCGCCGATCAGCGCCAGCGCCAGCGCCTGCATGGTGATCTGCGTCGTCACCCAGAGAGCGGGCGAGAGCGTGCCCCAGTCGTTGTAGAGCGAGTTCGCGACCGCCAGCGGCCCCGGCAGGATGTATTGCGGAATGCTGTTGACGGTGATGATGAACTGCCAGAGGAGGACGAGGCAAACCACCACGCAGATCGGGACGAGGGTGCGCAGCAGCGTATCGCGGTTGCGGCTGAGGAAGCCCGGCTTCGGCGGCACGAGGGCGGTATCGGTGTCGGCCATCAATGTTCCTCCCCGCCGATTGCTTCGATGAGCATGGTCGAGACCTTTTCGCAGGCCTGGCGGTATTCTTCCGAGGTGCGGTAACGGGCGTCGCGCTCGAGGCTCGTGACCAGCGGGAAATCCGCATGCACCCGGCCGGGCCGCGCCTTCATCACTACGATGCGGTTGGAGAGGTATGCGGATTCGAACACGGAATGGGTGACGAAGATCACTGTGATGCCGGTCTCGCGCCACAGACGCAGCACGTCGTCGTTGAGTTTCTGGCGGGTGATTTCGTCGAGCGCTGCAAACGGCTCGTCCATCAAGAGCAGCTTCGGTTTGGTGACCAGCGCACGGGCGATCGAAACGCGCATCTTCATGCCGCCCGACAGTTCGCGCGGATAGGCGTCGGCAAAATCCTGGAGACCGACGGTCGCCAGCGTGTTCATGATTTCGTCGCGGGCGGCGGACTTGGAGACGCCGCGCAGTTTCAGCGGCAGATAGACGTTGCCGAACACCGTCTGCCACGGCATCAGCGTCGGTTCCTGGAAGACGAAGGAAATGTCGCCTTCCGGCAGGCCTTTGGAGTTGATGCGCGAACTCGGCCAGTCGATCGTGCCGGTCGAGACGTCGCCGAGCCCGGCAATGATGCGCAGTGCCGTCGATTTGCCGCAGCCGGAAGGGCCGAGCAGACTGACGAATTCGCCCCCCTCGACCGTCAGCGACATGTCGGAGAGCGCCAGCGTGCCGCTGGAGAAGGTTTTCGAGACGGAGCGCATGACGACCAGCGGGCGTCTGCGTGTCTCCCCGGGAGCGGGTATCAACGGGGCTTGGGACATGCTCATTGCGGGCCTTGAACTTAGTCGGGACAGGGCGGCAATTCCCTCTTTCCCGTGACAGGCACAGCAAAGAGGGAATGAACCGTTGCGCTCTTCCGAGACTACTTTTTCAGCGCCATGCCGACGCCCTTGCAGACGAACTTGGTCGAATAGGCCTTCTTGTAATCGAGGTCGGCCGGTTGGACACCGATCGCTACCATGGACTCGAAGAACTTCTTGTAGCGCTCGTCGGTGATGCAGCCGATGCCCTTGGTTTCGGCGTCGCCCGATACGACGATCCCGTATTCCTTCATCTTGGCGATGGAATAGGCGAGCTGGCCATCCGTCATTTCCGGATTGTCCTTCTTGATCAAGTCGTTGGCGGCTTTATTGTCACCATAGAGATAAGTGTACCAGCCTTCGAGCGAGGCATCGACGAAACGCTGCACGACATCCGACTTCTTGTCGATCATCGTCTGCGTGGTGGTGATCATCGTCGAATAGGGGCCGTAGCCGGCGTCGGCGATCAGGAAGACTTTTGGTGTCCAGCCGGCCTGCTTGCCGATCTCGTAGGGTTCGGAGGTCAGGTAACCCTGCTGTGCGGAAGCCTTGTCGGCGATGAAGGGGGCTGGGTTGAACGTGTAGGGCTTGAACTGCTCGTCCTTGAAGCCTTTGAAGTTCTTCTTCATCCACTCGAAATAGGTGGTGTAGCCTTCCTTGCCCATGAAGATGGTCTTCATCTTGGCGAGGTCCTCGAACTTTTCGACGCCCGCGTCGGGATGGGCGAGCAGGACCTGCGGGTCCTTCTGGAAGATCGAGGCAACGCTGACCAGCGGGATGCCTTGCTTGACGGCATCCATGTCGCCGAGCGGGCCGCCCATGTAGAAATCGACCTTGCCGGCGATCAGGAGTGAGCGGTTGGCAGCATTCGGGCCGCCCTGCACGATCTTCACCTTCAGGCCGCGCTTTTCATAGGTGCCGTCGGCGACGGCCTGGTAGAAGCCGCCATGCTCGGCCTGGGCAAGCCAGTTGGTGCCATAGGATACTTCATCGAGAGCCGCAGCCGGCTGAGCGGCCAGCGCCACCGCCGAAAGGCCGACGGCAGCAAAAAAACTCTTCATCATCAAGGATTTGGACATGTCGCTTTGTTCCCCTGTTAAACCGTGCGGCATCGTGAGAGCAGCTTATGGTGAGCATTTGTACGGTTGCGTTGCTCTTTGAAAAGCATCAAAATTCGTTCACATTGATGCCTTTAGGGCAGCGCTCGAATTTTAACCTGCCAAATTGTGGTGCATGATCAAAAAACATGCAATGAGGGGCTTCGGAGAAAATGCTGCACTCGCGAAAACTTCAATATATCGACGAAATCGCCCGATGCGGATCGATCCGCAAGGCGGCGGCTCGGCTCAACGTCGCGTCGTCGGCGATCAACCGGCAGATTCTGGCCCTGGAGGAAGAGTTCGGGGCGCCGCTTTTCGAGCGGATGCCGCGCGGACTGAAGCTGACGGCAGCCGGGGAACTGTGCATCGAGCATATCCGGGAGGTGCTGAAGACCTATGAGCGGATGGAAGCGCGCATCCGCGGCCTCAAGATGCCGCAGGCCGGCAAGGTGACGCTGGTTTCGACCGTCGGGCTTGCCGCAGGGCCGCTTCCCGAGATCATAGCCCGCTTCGTCGCACAGCATCCGCGCGTGCGGGTTCTCCTGCGCAACGACGGGCCGTCGAACACGATGCAGCCGGTGATCACGGGGGAGGTGGATTTCGGGCTGGGCTTCAACATCCCCGCGACGCCCGGCATCCGCACGCTCGCCAACTTCGACATCCCGATCGGCGTTGTGATGCCGCCAGGGCATCGGCTGGCGGCGGAAGAGGGGCCGGTCGACCTTGCGGATGTCGTGCAGGAGCCGCTGGTGCTTGCACAGTCGGGCACCAGCCTGCGCAACATCATCAATCTGGCGCTATCGCCGCTGTCGATCGCGGTGGAGCCGCTGGTGGAAAGCAATGCCTCGGAAATGCTGAAGAAGCTGGTCAAGGCGGGCACGGGGCTGACGCTGCTCAATCCGCTCGACGTGCTGTCGGAATGCCGCCGCGGCGAACTGATCTTCCGGCCGATCGCCAACCCGCACGCACGCCACCAGCCGATGAAGCTTTTCGCCCGCGCCCGCACGACGCTCGATACGGCGACCAGCCTATTCGTGGAATTCCTGCTGTCGGAACTTGCCGCGATGGTGGCCGAATTGCAGGCCAAGGGCCATCTGCCGCCCCAGCCGCATGGTCGGGACGCGCAGCGCGACGAGGGTTAGCGGGAATAGAGTTCGTCAAGCGGGAAGGTTTCGAATTCCCGCAGCATCTCGATGAAGCCCGCGACCTGATGGCGGCAGATAGCCGCGCCTTTCTCGGCGGTGCCCTTCGAGGCGTCCCCGACGACGCCGTTGGGGTTCAGGTCGTGCGCCACCCAGGACAGCACGTGCGGCGGGGCCGGTTGCATGTATTTCGAGCGGCTTTCCGCCTTGGAGACGAAGTTCTGCGCGTTCTCCATCCGCACCAGTTCGGGGCGGAAATGCAGCATCAGCGAGGTTTCGACTTCGCCGCCATGGATACCGTATTTCTGCTCGTGCTCACTGATCAGGCCCGGCGGGTTGCCGAAGCGTCCCCATTGCGTGCCGATCACCGCCATCTTGTGGCGGACGCGCAACTCGCGGCCGACGATGCTCATGATGTCGACATTGCCGCCATGCGAGTTGACGAAGACGAGCTTCTTCACCCCTGCCTCCGCCACCTTGGCGCCGATCGCGGTCCAGGCGGGGATCAGGATTTCCGGGCCGAAGGAGAGCGAGCCGGGGCCGTAGACGTGTTCGTTCGCCTTGCCGATCTCCTGGGTTGGAAGCACCAAGAAATCGAGGTTTTCGGGGCGTTGCGCCTTCAATTCCGCGAGCATGCCGTTGGCGATCGCCACGTCGGTTGCGATCGGCAGGTGGGGGCCGTGCTGTTCGGTCGAGGCGATCGGCAGGATGGCGATGGCCTTGTCGGGCGAAAGGCCGGCGAAATCGAGTGAATTGAGTTCGTTCCAGTAAAATGGCTTGCCCATGCTGTCCTGCCTTTCTGCATCTCGTTTTTGAGGGTTAGGAGATCGGGCACATCTCGAAAAGCATCAATTTCCGCCTACTCCGCTGCCTTTTTGCGCGCGCTGTTTCGAGCCTTCTGTATCAAGTCGGGAAAAAAGCCGATTTCACTAAAATTGCAGCTATCCGTTTAAGCGCCCCGAAAAATCCGAGCGCTAGGGTGAACTCATCCAAGAAACGGCATCCAAGCCGCCTGAAGAAAAGGGTGCAGCCATGATCAAGAAGCTCATCATTTCAGCCGTGGTCCTGACGGCGCTGATTGTCAGCAAGGAATCACGTGCAGCGGGTGTTGGCGGTTTGGCTCGCGTGCTGTCCGAAAATGTGGCGTCCGAACGCCATGACGGCGCGATCATCGACATGCCGGTCGATCCGGCGCCGAGCCCGATCCGCGAGCGCCGCCCTATCATTCCGGCCCATCACCACATCTGATCCGGAGCGTCTCTCCTGCGCTCCCGTCCGTTGCAGCACGACGGACCGGCCCGTCTCCCTCCTCGGGGAGGCGGGTTTTCGCGTCTCGGCAATCGGGCTGCTTCAAGCTTCCAAAATGATTCCGCAGGCTTCCGGAACGCGTTGTATTTAATTGAATATTTAACGTTATGCGCGAGGTTGGGGCCTCTTTCCCGTGCAAGTCCGGAAAGCCGCCGAACCAGCCAACCCCGCGGCGGTTGTTTGAAATAAGGAGTGATGCAGGTGCGGATTTCGATCAAGCATACTTTGATACTGGCTTTTGTTGTCTTGAGCCTGGGCATTTTGGGCCTCATGGGCAAGATGCTGTCTGAGGAGATAGGCCGCTACCGAAACTCCACCCAGCTTTCCGAACTGGCACAGCTTGACGAAGCCCTTTTCAATGCACTGCTCGGACTGCGCGGCGAGCGCGGCGCCATTTCCTCCGCCATCAAGCTGGAACCTGCAGAGGTCGCCTCCAGCCGCAAGAACATGGATACCGGCCGCGAGTCGATGGACAAGGCCTTTTCGGCGGCAAAGACGCTTGCCGCCGACGTCGAGCAGGCAAGCCTGCGCGGTGCGATCTCTCCTGTCCTCAACGCCTATACGCAGTGGGCCGGTTATCGTGCAAATGTGGACACGGCGCTCACACAGGCGGTCAAGGATCGCGATCCGGCGCTCGGCAAAGCCGTGCTCGGACTTGCCGATACGATGCTGGCCGATCTCGAGAAGGCCGCCAATCAGGTTGAGGCTACCATCAATGCGCGCGGGCCGGGGATGATCATGTTCACCCAGATCCGCTCCCTTGCCTGGACGGCGCGCACCCAGCTCGGCACCGCCAACTCCACCTTCGTCAGTGCCCTGATCGCCAAACAGCCGCTTGCGGCGGAGAAACTGACCGAAATTGCGGTTCAGGATGCGCGCGTGGCAACCGCATGGGATGTCATTACCCAGCTCTCCAACGCGGAGACGACCCCGGAGAAGATCAAGACGCTCCACCGGACAGCACAAACGACCTATTTCGGCGGGCCGTATGCCGAGCAGCGTAATGCTGCCCTCAAGGCATTCCAGGCCGGTAAACCCTTCGACATGGCGGTCGACGACTGGCGCAAGCCCGCCGCGCCCGCACAGTCTTCGATCGCCGATATGGCGTCTGCCTCGCTCAACGAGATGACGAGGTTGACGGCAGAAGAGGCTGCTTCTGCAAAGCAATCCATCATCGTCTACAGTGTTGCGACCGTTATCGCTTTTGCGCTTTCGCTTCTCGGCATCTACACGGTCATCGTGCGGATCGCCAATCCGATCAGCCGGTTGACGGGTGTGATGCGGACGCTCGCCGGCGGCGACCTTTCCGTCGAAATCCCGGGTGCTGCCCGCACCGACGAGATCGGCGACATGGCGCGCGCCGTGGAAATCTTCCGCGAGGCTGCGCAGCAGAACCGCCAGCTCGAGGCGGATGCCGAACACTCCCGCAAGGCGGCCGAGGCCGAACGCATCGAATTCCAGCGCCGGGCAGAGTCCGAAGCCGAGCAGCGGCTGACCCAGGCCACCTCCGAACTCGCCTCCGGTCTGCAGCGCCTTGCTGCCGGCGATCTGCTGTGTGAGATCGACAAGGAATTTTCCGCGCAGTTCGAAACCTTGCGCCATGACTTCAACAGCTCGGTCCGCCAGTTGCGCACCGCGCTCGAAGGCGTGAACCGGACCGCCCAAAGCGTCCGCAGCGGCAGCGACGAAATCTCGACCGCGTCCGACCAGCTTTCGAAGCGGACGGAACAGCAGGCTGCGTCGCTGGAAGAGACGGCGGCGGCGCTGGAAGAAGTTACCACCAATGTGAAGCAGACTTCCGAAAGGGCGAGCGAGGCGCGGGAAATCGTCCGCGATGCGAGTTCCCGTGCGCAAAACTCCAGCACGGTCGTTTCCAATGCGGTCAACGCGATGCAGAAGATCGAGATGGCGTCGAACCAGATCAGCCAGATCATCGGCGTCATCGACGAGATCGCGTTCCAGACCAACCTGCTTGCCCTCAATGCAGGCGTGGAAGCCGCCCGCGCAGGCGAGGCGGGCAAGGGATTTGCGGTCGTTGCCCAGGAAGTTCGCGAACTGGCGCAGCGCTCGGCCAAGGCCGCCAAGGAGATCAAGACGCTGATCGGCAATTCCGAGGCCGCCGTGAACCAGGGCGTGGTTCTCGTCAATGATACCGGCGACGGTCTCAAGGAGATCGCCAAGCTTGTCGCGGCGGTCAACCAGCACATGGAGGCGATCGCCATCGCGGCAAACGAGCAGGCGTTAGGTCTCTCGGAAATCAACACGTCCGTGAACCACATGGACCAGATGACCCAGCAGAACGCCGCCATGGTCGAGGAAATGAATGCGGCCGGTGCTTCTCTGGCGCAGGAAAGCAGCCGTCTTTCCGAACTGCTGGCGCGCTTCGAAGTGAGCCGAAACAACGTACGCGACCAGCGCTCGTTCGCGCCCGGACGACTGGCGATGGCAAGCTGAGGAGCACTTCCGACCAGTCCGTTCCTCGATGCGTTTGCAGGTGACGGGATATCACCGGTCGAAGATCTGAAAACCGCCGGCTCCTTTGCAGGGGCCGGCGGTTTTCGTTTCCAGCAGGATTACCGGTCCATATGGGGTTTTCCCCATTCGGCGATGGCGATGCCGCCGAGCGCCAGCGCCAGCGCGACGACATGGAAGAGCTGCAGGCTTTCGCCGATGATGGCGACCGAGAGCAGCGTGCCGAACACCGGCACGAGATTGATGAACAGCCCGGCCCGGTTGGCGCCGATCTCCTCGACGCCCTTGATGTAGAGCACCTGCGCAATCAGTGAGGCGAAGATGCCCGTATAGAGAACCACGACCCAGCCTTCCGCATCCGGCCAGATCAGGCGATCGGCGGAATATTCCCAGAATACCAGCGGCAGCGAGAAGACCATCGCGAAAAAGGCGGGGACCGCCATCAGCGTTCGCCAGTCGATCCTCGGGCGCCATCTGAGCGCCACCGTGTAGATTGCATAGGCGACGACGGCGATCATCATGATCGCGTCACCGAAGTTGACGGTCAGCGTCACCAGGGCGCTCAAGTCGCCGTGGATGGCGGTGATGATGCCGCCGAGAAGCGTCAGGGTGAAGCCGAGGATCTGCGCCCAGGAGACCTTCATCCGGAACAGGGCGAAGTTGATGACGAAGATCAGCATCGGGATGACCGCCTGCTCGACCGTCACGTTGATCGCCGTCGTGTAATTGACGGCGGTGTAGAGCGCAGCATTGAAGACGACATAACCGACGACGCCGAGGAAGAGGAGAATCGGCAGGTTCTTCCTGACGACCGGCCAGTCCTTGATGAACTGCGGCACGGAGATGGCGAAGATGATGGCGACGGCGAAAAACCAGCGCCAGAAGGTCAGCATCATCGGGCTCACATGGCCGACGGCGAGCTTGCCCGCTACCGCATTGCCGCCCCAGGCCAGAGTTGCAATGACGAGCGAGAGATAGGCCTTTTTATGCAAGATGGTCTCCGGCGCCGGAAAATGACGGTGATTTCAGGAAATAACGGGCGGGAATAGCGTGCAGTCCACGGTTTTGTCACGTAAAAACCACGCCCGAGTGACAAACAGGTCGCTTTCCCTTGGCCGAGGCTTTATAGATGCGGCCGTTTGCAATGCCTCTGAACGGTTTCCATCCGCCAAAGGCGGTGCATGTAAAATCAAACTGGCGCATCGACCGTATATCAATATTGATCTACGGAAGGTGTGCGTGTGGTCGCGTGGGGCATTGCCCGCAATACAGGAAGCACAGATGACGAATGTAGTCGTGGTTGGTTCGCAATGGGGTGACGAAGGCAAGGGCAAGATTGTCGACTGGCTTTCCGAACGTGCCGATATCGTGGTGCGTTTCCAGGGCGGCCACAATGCGGGCCATACGCTCGTCATCGATGGCGTCAGCTACAAGCTGTCGCTGCTGCCCTCCGGCATCGTCCGCCCGGGCAAGATCGCGGTGATCGGCAATGGTGTCGTTCTCGATCCGCATGCGCTGCTGGCGGAAATCGAAAAGCTGGGCGCGCAGGGCGTGAAGGTCACGCCAGAGAACCTGCGCGTCGCCGACAACGCCACGCTGATTCTCTCGCTGCACCGCGAGCTCGACGGCATGCGCGAGGACGCCGCCTCCAACAGCGGCACCAAGATCGGCACCACCCGCCGCGGCATCGGCCCGGCCTATGAGGACAAGGTCGGCCGCCGCGCGATCCGCGTCATGGACCTTGCCGACATGGAGACGCTGCCGGGCAAGGTCGACCGCATCCTCACCCATCACAACGCGCTGCGCCGTGGCCTTGGAGAGAAGGAAGTCTCGCACGAGGCGATCATGCAGGAATTGACCTCGGTCGCCGACCGCGTGCTGCCCTTCCGCGAAACCGTCTGGGAACTGCTCGACAAGCAGCGCCGCAAGGGCGCCCGCATCCTTTTCGAAGGCGCTCAAGGGTCGCTGCTCGATATCGACCACGGCACCTATCCGTTCGTCACCTCGTCGAACACGGTCGCGGGCCAGGCGTCTGCCGGCTCAGGCATGGGGCCGGGTGCGCTCGGTTATATTCTCGGAATCACCAAGGCCTATACGACTCGCGTCGGCGAAGGCCCGTTCCCGACCGAACTGAAGGACGAGATCGGCCAGTTCCTCGGCGAGAAGGGCCACGAATTCGGTACGGTCACGGGCCGCAAGCGCCGTTGCGGCTGGTTCGACGCAGCGCTGGTACGCCAGTCGGTCGCCACCAACGGCATTACCGGCATCGCGCTCACCAAGCTCGACGTGCTCGACGGCCTCGACGAGTTGAAGATCTGCGTCGGCTACATGCTCGACGGCGAGCAGATCGATCATCTTCCTGCAAGCCAGGGCGCCCAGGCTCGTGTAGAGCCGGTGTATGTCACCCTCGAAGGCTGGAAGGAATCGACGGTCGGGGCTCGCTCCTGGGCGGATCTGCCGGCCCAGGCGATCAAATATGTCCGCCAGGTCGAGGAATTGATCGGTGCGCCGGTTGCCCTACTTTCCACCAGCCCGGAGCGGGACGACACCATACTTGTGACCGACCCGTTTGAAGATTAAAGTCAAGAATTGATTACCATTCGGCCGGCCTTCGGGCCGGCTTACATGAGAAAGTGCTGATGGCTGATTTTGTAGCGGTGATCCGCCGCGCCGTTGACGGTCTGGCGAACAATACGCCGGAGATGCGTGCGAAGGTTTATGAAAAGGCTCGTGGCGCCGTGCAGCGGCAACTCGAGAACATGAAGCCGCGTCCGCCTGAAGACATGCTGCGGCGGCAGCTCGACAAGCTCGAAGCCGCCATCGTCGACGTCGAGAGCGAACATGCCGAAGCACTGGAACCGATAGCCGACGGCGCAATTGCCGCAGATGCCGAGACGGCCGGTGAGGCGGCTCCGGCCGAGCAGTCCTCGGAATACCAGGACGACCAGCAACACGCTGCCGAATCGGCTCAGGTACCGGAAGCCCATGAGCCGGAAGAGACGCCGGCCGCATCCGAATCAGCCCCCGCCGTTCGCACAGAACGGCCCGTCTTTTACGAAGACGGTTATGAAGAGCCGGGACAATCCGTCGTTCACGCCGAACCCGCCGAGCCGGAGCCCGTCGCGCAGGAACCTGCCGAGGTGGAGCCTCCGGTCTCCGAACCGGCCGTCCTCCACGAGGAGGAAGAGGCAACAGCGGTTTCCGATCAGCAGGAGCCCGCAGCCCAGCAATATGGTGACTGGCGGGACGACGTGCCGTCGGAAGAGACGCCAGTCGAAGCTGCACCCTACGATCATTCCGAACAAGCGCCCGAACCTTCACAGGCTTTCGACGAGAGCACGATCGAATTTCCGACGGCCGCACCCCTGCCGGCCTCGGAGCCGGTTGTGCCGGAACCGGTCGATGCTGCCGCCGAGCCGGCCGATACTGCCGCAAGCGAATCGGCCGACGACGATTTCCCCTATCCGACACGCGGCGAGCAGACTGCCCAGCAGGACGCTCCCGAGTTCGTGGAGGCATGGCACAGCGAACCGCATCCGTTTGAAGATCAGCACCCGGTCGAGGACCGGATGGAGGTCGAACAGCCTGCCGAGGCTCACCAGGCGCCGGAACCGGCCAAATCGGCAGACGAGGATTGGGGCTGGGAGGTGCCGGCTCCGGCCGAGCCTCCGGTGTCGAGCCAGGAGACGGTCGCCGCCGCTGCATGGAACGATGTGCCGGAACTGATCACGGCCGGTCCTGTCGTGCCGATCGATCATGCGCACGGCACTGCAACTCCGGCTGACGCTCATTTCGATCCGGAGACCCATGTGTCGGCCGATTCGGTCCGCATGCCGCCGGTCGCCGATCTCCCGGAGCTCGCGGAGCAATCCGCGGCAGGAGCGGCAGCGGCTGCCGGCATTGATCCCTTCGCCGAATACCTCGATGAGCAACAGTCCAAGAAGGCTGCTGCCGCGCCGGCGAAACCGGCCGACAGCGATCCGTGGGGTGATCTCGAGGAGCTGATCGGCTTCAACAAGGATGCTCCGTCCTCTTCGGGCGGTGGCGCGCGTAGCACCCTCCACACCGATGCCGATGCGGACGATCTGATGCATGCGCCGGCCAGGCCCTATCGGGTCACTCCGGTGCGCAAGCGCAACTATGCCGGCATCGTGCTGGCGGTCGTCGGTCTGGCACTGGTCGGCGGCGGCGGTTACGCGATCTGGCTGAACCGCGACTCGCTGAACGACATGGTCGACGGCCTGATCCAGTCCAGCCTACCCGGAAGCCAGACGGCGCAGCAGACACCGGCGCCTGCACCCGCGACACCGCAGCCCAACCGCGCCCCTTCGACGCCTTCCACCCCTGCGACGCCGCCACAGAACGGTGCGGCCAATACGCCTGCCGCGCCGCGAACGGCGGACGGATCGACAGCCGGGACCAAGTTTACGCAGCGGCTGATGGCCGACGGCCGCGAGGTCGACGAGGGGCCGGGTGTCACCGCCGGGCTGGCGCAGAATGCGGAAGGCCAGTCGGTCGCGCAGCTCAATGCTCCGCCCGCCAATCCTCCGGCGCAACCGGCGCCCACTCCGAGCGCGCCGAACGGCAGCGCCAATGTGGTGCCGCCTCAGACGCCACCGGTGGTGCCGGCTCCGAATGCCGCCACGCCGCCCGCCAGCCCGCCTTCGGCGGCCCCGGCGAATACTCCGGCGGTCGCAGGCGAAAAGATGTTCCTTTATGAGGAGCGGATCGGCCAGACGGCGCCGACGGCCATCGAGGGCTCGGTCTCCTGGTCGCTGCAGCGCGAGGCAGGTGCCAACGGCCGGCAGGAACCGGTCGTCCAGGGACGTATCAACGTGCCGGGTAGAGGCCTGACGGCGCTGATGACCTTCAAGCGCAACACCGATGCGTCGCTGCCGGCGAGCCACCTGGTCGAGATCGTCTTCGCCGTGCCGCCGGATTTCGAAGGCGGTGCGATCGAAAGCGTGCAGCGCATTGCCATGAAGGCGAGCGAGCAGGATCGCGGCAATGCATTGATCGCGGTGCCTGCCAAGATCACCGACGACTTCCACATGATCGCGCTCAACGATTTCCCGGATGCGCGCTCGACCAATCTGGAGCTTCTGCGCAGCCGCAACTGGATCGACATCCCGATCGCCTATCGCAACGGCCGCCGCGCGCTGCTGACCCTCCAGAAGGGCCCGGATGGCGAACGCGCCTTCAACGACGCGATCCGCGAATGGGGCACGCTCGGAGCGACCGCCAGCGGGCAGTGACCAAGCAGGCCCTGCTTGGGTGCGGAGGAGATTGACGTACTACGCTGAGCGTAGTACGCTCAGCCATGATCAAGTCGTGGGCGAATAGTTCTACCCGCCGCTTTGCCGAGGACGGCAAAGCCAAGTTTTCGGGGATGGACGAAGAGGCCGCGATCGAGTTGCTGGCGGCGCTCCACGCGGCATCATCCCTCAACGATCTCAGCCCATTAAGGTCCGTCGGCCTTCACAAGCTTTCCGGAAGTCGCTCAGGGCAGTGGGCAATGACGATCAACGGGCCGTGGCGAATCTGCTTCACGTTCAGGGATGGAGATGCCTGGGATGTGGAGATCGTCGATTATCATTAGGAAGGATATGCAGATGATGGCAGTTCATCCTGGTCGCATTTTGAAACGCGAACTGACCGCGCGCAGTCTGTCGGCCAACCAGCTCGCCCTTTCACTCCGCCTGCCTTCAGGGCGGATCACCGACATCCTCAACGGAAAGCGCGGTATTTCTCCTGATACGGCCCTGAGACTGGCGCGGTATTTTGGAAACACCGCTCGTTTCTGGCTCGATCTGCAGACGGCCTATGAGCTTGCGCTTGCCGAACGGGAAAATGGCGCCCGGATCGCGGAAGAGGTCAAGCCGTCCGAAGCAGCCTGACGTTCCAGGCGGTGTAGCCCGACCGGCTTCTTGTACCACACATGCCAGACCGTGGTTTTGTATCGCCTAGAGAAGCGTATGGCCGGCCGCCTGCAGCAGTTCGCGGGCCTTCGGTTCGTCGGCCGTTTTGACCAGCAGGTGGTCGCCGTCGAATGTGGAGACCACGAAAATGCCGATGCCGTTTTCCGAAAGCGGCCGGATCACCGAGAGCACGATGCCGGTTTCTCCGAACGCGAACGGCCCCTGGAACTTGTAGCAGGTCCAGCCGCCGTCCTGTTTGATGCCGGAAGGAACGCGCTCATTGCGGCAGGCGATAGAGAGTTCATCCTCGGTGCGGCTGATGCTGACGAAACCTTCGCCATCCGCCCATGCGGGAATGCGGTCGGCGGGTTCAAGCCTGGCGATGGCATAGCTGCCCGCAAGTTTCCTGAGCGTAATCTGCGCTGCCATCCCTGCTTCTCCATTTCCAGTCCACGGATGCCGGATAAAGAAAAGGGGCCACCGAAGCAGCCCCTTTTATATCGTCAGCGTCGCGCGTGATTACGCGTCGACGACGCGCAGGGCGTTCGCCTGGGCGAGCGCTTCCTTCTGAACGGCTTCCTGCACCTTTTCGAAGGCGCGGACTTCGATCTGCCGGACGCGTTCGCGGCTGATGTCGAACTCGGACGACAGTTCCTCCAGCGTCACCGGATCGTCGGCAAGACGACGGGCTTCGAAGATGCGGCGTTCGCGGTCGTTCAGCACGCTCAGGGCCTTGGCCAGCATGCGGCGGCGCGTATCGAGCTCGTCCTGCTCGATCAGCACAGCTTCCTGGCTTTCGTGGTCGTCCACCAGCCAATCCTGCCACTGGCCGGATTCGCCTTCGGTGGCGCGGATCGGTGCATTCAGCGAAGCGTCGCCCGAAAGGCGGCGGTTCATGGAAACCACTTCCTCCTCGGAGACGTTCAGCTTGGTGGCGATTTCGGCCACCTGGTCGGGCTTCAGGTCACCTTCGTCGATCGCCTGGATCTTGCCCTTCAACCGGCGCAGGTTGAAGAACAGCCGTTTCTGGTTGGCGGTGGTGCCCATTTTCACGAGCGACCACGAGCGCAGGATGTATTCCTGAATCGAGGCCTTGATCCACCACATCGCATAGGTCGCCAAACGGAAGCCGCGTTCCGGATCGAACTTCTTGACGGCCTGCATCAGGCCGACGTTACCTTCGGAGACGACTTCGCCGATCGGCAGGCCGTAACCGCGATAGCCCATGGCGATCTTTGCCACGAGACGCAGGTGGCTGGTGACCAGTTTGTGGGCCGCATCCCGGTCGGCATGTTCGGCATACCGTTTCGCCAGCATGTATTCCTGCTGCGGTTCCAGCATGGGAAACTTGCGGATTTCGTCGAGATAGCGGTTGAGGCCGGCTTCACCGGCAGTAATGGAAGGCAGAGTATTGCGGGCCATAAAGCACCCCTTTCCGATCTATATATCGGCTCCCTTTTTGATCTTGCTGTACATGCTGAAGGCGAGCCAAGCGGCGCAGGTCATTTTCGACCCCACACCGACCCAAATGACAGATAAGTACGGCAGAACAGTGATTCAAGTCATCACAGAAGCGTTATATCATTACGTTTTAGTAATGTACCGGCTTCAATTGTGGGTATTGAAAGCACCCGACTTGCAATTTAACGATAGGAGGGGATCTGCGCCAGCCATGGCTTGCTACGAGGGGATAAGAATTATGAAAAAACGTGCTTCCAGGATGCGCCGCGTCGGTGGTCTGGCGATTTTTGTCGTTTTGTTTGCGCCGACGCTAGCACCGGCGCAGGATGCTCAGGATCGGGCCGGAGAGATCAAGGCCTGGCGGGAGCAATGCAACGATCCGGATCCGGACCTGCGGCTTGCCTATGTGGAGAAGGCGGTCGCCGGGGGGGACGCTGCCATCCAGCGCATCTGCACCCGCCTCGCGCTCGACAGCGATAATGCCGATATCCGCAATCTCGGACTGCGCACCGCCGTGGCGACCCTGCCGCAGATCCGTTTCTCGGTGGAGATCCCGCCCCAACTCACGGCGGCTATCAAGGCAGCGTCCGGCAACGAGAAGAAGATGGCCGAACTGGAGCGCTCGTACATCATGCGCAGCTGGCAGCTGATGCAGAATGGCCTGATCTTCGAGATTGACGGAGCCGAACCGGGTACGAGCAATTCAGCCTGGTATCCGATGGTGGGCCTCAACGACCGAAACAACAATTACAAGGGAAAGACGACCATTGTCGGCTCCCGCCTGAACTGGCTCGGCCGAGCCAACCTGCCGCAGGGGGAGTGTTCGCTCAACATCCAGTTGAAGGCCGGTTCCGAACTTGCCGGCACGTTCCAATGCGCCGACGCCTGGCCTTTCGCGGTGTCCGCCCAGCTGCTTTGACGCGCCGAGGTCAGCGCAGCTTCAGGCCGGACAGGCTCACCGGTTCCTTCGCCTCGATTCGCAGGCGAAGCTGCCGAGGCCCGTTGAGGTTGACGCGGCAGGGTGATGCTCCGACGCTGCCGGTCTGGCATTTGCCCACATAGTTCCAGCCGCTGTCTCCCGGCCGTCGCTCCTCGACCCAGAAGGTTCTCATGCCGCCTGTGCAGTTCCCCTGGTGTTGGAACTCTATCGTCTCGACCCGGTCGAGCTTGTCGGTGAGTTCGATCGTTAGTTCGACGTCGCCGCGTCCGCCATCTGCGGCGGCCCGGAAGCAGCCGGATCCGGACTGGAGAGTGGAGGGGCCGTCGCTGCCCTTGAGAAGCAGGGCGATGTAACCAAGCACGGTATAGGGCACGCCATCCGCCGTCGCCCGGCTGCCGCGTCGCTTGGCGGAGTCGTTGCTGTCGATGGCTGCAAACCGCTCGCGGATGTAGTCGAAACGTATCGCCATGACCCCGGACTGATCGGCCGGTACCCGCGTGATCATCGCGAAAGGGACCGGACTTCCCGAGCGCTCGCTCATGACGATCGCCCCGCTCAGCCCTTTTTGGAGAAAGCCCTTGTCGGCTGCATCCAGCACCTGGAACTGCAGGATAGCGCCGCCATATTCGTCGACGCCGCCGCGCTTCAGGGAGACTTCGAAATTGCCGTAGCTGGTCCTCAGCATGCTGAAGACATTCATGCGCGGAGCCGAGGCAAGCAGGTTGTTATAGACGAATGTCGGCGGACCGAGCCGCGACAGGCAGACGCCGTCCTTGCGTCCGCTTGCGACGCGGGCGAAGGCGAGGTCGGCGGCGCGCTCCTCCATGGGCGTCTTCGGAGCATCGATGGCGCCGGAGACCGGTCGTGCGCTTTCTCCGCCCACCGCATTCCGATCGGTGAAAAAGAACGGCTGCAACTCCCTGGTTTCCGGTGAGGCGACAACATGGGCGGGAACGGCGAGCCAGCACTCGCCGGGATTGATGCCTGCCGAGCCGAACAGCCAGGCCTGCCCGATCTCGCCATTGCGCGAGCGGACCGATACGGGTTCCGCCCGGGCATCGGAGAGAAGCAGGGCCGCAAGTCCCAATGCAATTCCGATTGGATGGGAAAAGCGCCTCATTCCTGCTTCTTCTCCGGATTACGCCAAAGCCCCATCCAGTTCGCGACGGCTCCCAGCACGCCGCCGAAGACGACGACAAAGCCGGTAATGATGAGTGTGAGCGAATCCGCGAATGTGCTGGTCAGCAGGCTGAGGCCGAGTGTTTCCATCTCATCCCGGCGGGTGCCAGGCCGGTAAAGTTGAAGGGTCTTCGATATGGTCGTCGCCGAAATCTGCAACCCTTTCTCGCCCGGAATCGCTGCGCCGTACCAGGCGGCAATCGCCGGGTCTACCTGCTGCTTCGGATCCAGGTTATCGCCGCCGGACAGGCGGCTGCCGAGGGGAAGCGGAAATTCGGCATCCGCCACGGGCACGAGCCGTTCGCCGTAATAGGTGCGGTTAAAGACCCTGACCCGCCCTTCCCACATGATGTCATAGACGCGGGAGGCGGTGCCTGTCGGCATGACCGGGACGCCGAATTCCTGCCCGATATCCGCCGGACCGGCGATCGGCAGCGGCCGGACCAGTTCGGTTGCGTTGCTGATCCGGACCGTCACGGGTTCCACAAGGTCGCAGTCTGCCCTGCCGGAAGATTGGAAGGTGGCCGCGACCCTCGCTCCGTTTTCGCTGACAAGCCTGCCGCCGACGATCTGAATGGCGATCCGGCCGGCGCCGGCGCGATAGCTGACGATAGCGCCTTCCGAGGGCTGCAGGAGGCCGGTGATGCGCGGCGAGGGATCGCCGGCCAATGCGACGCAGCCTTCCGCCGACGCGATCAAAGTTGCATTGGTCAGCGGGATCGTGGCAATCAGCGGCCTGACAGCGCGGAAGCGCACCAGTTCGGAGACGGCATCGACGGAGGCGTAGAGCTCCGATCTGGATAGTTGCCGAAGCGCGAGGAATGCGATGGAGGTCAGGATAAGCGCGATGATGATCAGGTTCGTCGCACCTTTCGTACTCAGGTACCTGGCGACCTCGGTTGCCAGCCATTTCGCTCGGGTCGAAACGCGCTTGCCCACGATCTTCATCTATTGCGTCTCAGCGACACGAGCACCGGTTCCTTTTCGGTATCGAAGCCGTCATCCATGGCGATCACGAAGCGGCCCACCTCATCCCGGATGCCGCGGATATCGACCCGGCATTCCTGGTCGAAGGCGATCCGCGCCCCGCCGGCCGGCGGGGCGCAGACGATGTCGGTGGCACCTGCCGGCGCCTCCAGGGTGACCCTTCGGGAGCTCGCATTGATCATGATGGTCAGTATGTCGGAGTTCCCGCGGGGTCCGATCTGGGGGAAATGCACGGCGTCCTCCGGAATGCAGTCCTTGCCTTTCGCCTCGAAGACCTTGAGCGCGTAGTCGCCGCCATCGTAGCCGGCCAGCGCCGCCGCATGAATTTTCGTCACGGGGAAAATCCGGACGCTTTTCGCAGCTTGCGTACTCGTGATTGTATATTCGTTGTTGGCCGAGTAGCGGCCGTCGCGGGTGAGGGCGCGGACGCATACCAGTGGTTTCTGCGTCATGGCGAAGCGTACGTTGTCGGGATCGAGCTTTCCGGGCATATCGCCGAGCCGCAGGCCGACGACCACGCCTCCTGAGACCGGAGCGCTTTCGTCATAGCTCTCGCGGAAATCTTCACCCGGCGTGGCGACGGCGACCTCCTGCGCGAATGCCGGCACGGAGGCTATCGACGCGAGCCACAGAAAGGCGGTTGCCAGCCGTCGACCGGATATAGATAGCCGGTATCGCGGATACCATTCTCCAATGCGCAACATGCCCTCCCGCCTATTCGCCCTGAAAGACGTCGATGGACAGCCAACGACCTCAGATTGCATGGCTGGGCAAATACCCGGTCCATGCAGCCATGCAATCGGAAATAGAGCAAATCCGAATGGCTTTCACAAGACAGCGAATAGGTGAAGGGAAGGATGGGGTTGTCCTGGTCACAAAAGGGAGCTCGCCGAGATTTTCAGCGAACCCGTCGCGGACTGCGCCTACCGATAGACGCGTTCCGAAAGGGCCCGCGTGCGCGATCGCACCATCAGTTCATAGACCATGCGACGGCTGATCGGATTGTGCAACGGTGCCACTTTCGAGCCGAGGAATTGATGCAGAAGGTCGAGAACAGCGTGTCGGTGGCACGCCTCACCCATCTCTGCCGAGTCAGAGGCATTTGCGTTCCAGTCCATGCGCGTTGGAACGGCGGTAGCGGCTGACGTCGCCATAAGCCTGGCTGCGCGAGACGCCGATATCCTTCAACTGATCGTCGGTCAACTCCAATAGCGCCAGGCGGTTGTGGCGCTGCCGAATTTTTCTCACGATAGTTGCGACCATCTGGCGCAAGGGCGATCGCTTGGCCGATGCATCGTCGGCGGCGAGCGGCTGGCATGCCGCTGCGGGCGGCAGTTCCATGACAAGGTGATAGCGTTCCGATGCGCGGTCAAAGACCGCCCGGTTCTCGTTCTTCATGATCTTTCTCCTGAAGGGGTGCCGGCCAAATGCGCGCGGCGGGTGTTCAGGAGGCGGGCGGCTGGCGCCCGCCTCGATGTCTGATACCGGTGCTGATTTTTACTTGCTGGCTGCCTGGGCCGTGCGGGTCGCGACTTCCGCTTCCCGCAGCGCTTCGGCGCATTCCTCGCAGCAGACTTCGACCGTCTTGCCGCCGATCTTCACGGCGATCCGGGTCGAATCGAGTTCGCAGTCGCAGGCAGCGCAGGTGTTCTCTTTCATGGTGGCATCTCCCGATGTTGATCTTACGGGAAGAAGAAAAGCATTTTGGCGGGGGCTTCCGCTGTCAAAATCTTTAGCGATTTTTTGGGCTGCTATCTCAAACCCGCAAAGCGCTGGAACTCCGCCGGCGTCCGCCCATAAGCGTGGCGAAAGGCCGAGGAGAAGTGGCTGTGGCTGGAAAAGCCGAGTTCCAACCCAAGCTCGGTCAGGTCGTCATAGGTGCCGAGCAGATCGAGTGCTCGCGCCAGCCGCAGGCGAAGCTGGTAGCGGTAGAGCGGCGTGCCCTCGACCTGCTGGAAGACCTGGGTGAGGTAGACCGGCGAGACGCCGGTTTCACCGGCAATCTCGGCGAGCGTCCAGCGGCGGGCGAGATCGGAAGAGAGGGCGAGCTTGGCACGGTCCACCAGCTTCTGGCGGCCGGTGCTGGCGGTCGCGGCGCGCGCGGTCCGCACACCGACGGAGCGGCGCACCAGCGTCATGGCCAGCGTTTCGGCTTCCAGCGTTTCGGCTGCGCCGCGCATCAGGCTGTGGCGCAGCAGCGCCACCAGCGCCTGGGCTCGTTCGTCGATCCTGAGACGCTGCTTGTTGAAGACGAAGCGCGATCCCTTCGGATTGCGGTGCTCGGCCGGGACCAGTTCCTCCAGCATCGCCTCCGGCACGTCCATGCTCAGGCAGGAATCGCCGCCTTCGACCGGGTGGCTGATCTGGTAGGCCTCGTCGCAGTTGAAGAACAGGACCTGATTGGCCTCCGCCACCGTGTCGTCGCTGCCGACATGGCGCATGAAGACACCGCGATAGGGGAAGACGAGGCTCGTCGCATGGGAGCATTCCTCGCCGCTGCGATGCCGGCATTCGCCGTTGCACACGACGTCGCGGACCTTGATCAGGTCCGTGTCGAGGAGCTTTCTGACGGCGAGATGGCTCATGGAGGACCTTGGGATGCCTCGTGAATGTCGAGAGTTATATACTCTTTGACGGTGCCTCAGGCCACCCGTTTCATGCCTTTAGCGCTTCGATCAGCTCCGCCATGTCGTCGGGCATCGGTGCTTCGAATTCCATCACCTCGCCGGTGCGGGGATGCTCGAAGGCGAGCAGGAAGGCGTGCAGCGCCTGGCGCGGAAAGCGGTTGACGACGCTCTTGGCAAAATCCGGCAGCAGGTTCGCCTTGGTCTTGAAGCCGGCGGAATAGTCCTGGTCGCCGATCAGCGGATGGCCGATATGTGCCATGTGGACGCGGATCTGGTGGGTACGGCCGGTCTCCAGCCGGCATTCGATCAGCGCGGCAAGCGATGTCGCATCCGGCTTTTCGTGGAAACGTTCGATCACCTGGTAATGGGTGATGGCCTCGCGGGCGTCGCTGCTGTCTTCCTTCTGCACGGCGCGCTTGGTGCGGTCTCCGGCACGGCCGAGCGGCGCGTCGATCGTGCCCTTCAGGCCGCGCGGGCGGCCCCAGACGACCGCCTGATAGGCGCGCTCCAGTGGACCCGAGCGCCCGTGGTCGGCGAACTGGTCGGCAAGGTGGCGGTGGGCGATGTCGTTCTTGGCGGCGACCATTACGCCGCTCGTATCCTTGTCGAGCCGGTGGACGATGCCGGGACGCTTGACGCCGCCGATGCCCGAAAGGCTCGCGCCGCAATGATAGATCAGCGCGTTGACCAGCGTGCCGGTCCAGTTGCCGGCGCCCGGATGCACGACGAGGCCGGCGGGCTTGGCGATGACGATCAGGTCGGCATCCTCGTAGAGAACCTGGAGCGGGATATCCTCGCCCTTGGGCTCCGGATCCTCGGGTTCCGGAAGATCGATCTCGACGGTGTCGCCGGCATTGATCTTCTTCTTCGGCTCGGTGACCGGCTTGCCGTTGAGGCTGACAGCGCCCTGTTCGATCAGCGCCTTGATCCGGTTTCGCGAAAACTCACCGTCCAGCACGGAGGTCAGCCAGGCGTCCAGCCGTCCTTCGGCCTCGTCGGAGGCGGTGAGGACTTTCCTTGCACGCTCGGCTTCTTTAAAGGGATCGTTCATTCAATCATTCCGATAGCATTCGACAAGAACAAGGACGCCGCCCTCATGCCCCAACCCGAGATCGAGGAACAGGAAGAGCCGCTTGATCCGGCAATGGAGAAAATCCGCCGGAAGATGGTGCTTCTGATACTCGTTTCGGGCGGGATCTTGTTCGTCTGCTTTATGGCGGTCCTTGGCGCCATTGTCTACAAGGTCACGCAGCGGCCTGCCACGCCCGAGACGATCGCTTCGACAGGCGGGTTCTCGGTGCCCGCCGGCCAGCCGCTTGCGGCAACCGCCGAACTGCCTGCCGGCTTCGTGGTGCAGGGCGTATCCCTCTCCGGCAGCCAGATCCTGTTCTATGGACTGCTGACCGGCGACCAGAAGGTCTTGATCTACGATATCGCTGCCGGCCGCATCGTCGCCGATGTGACGGTGGCGATACCGCAATAATGGCACCGATCCGCATCGATGAGGCGGACGATCCGCGGATCGCCGAATTCCGGTCGATCCGCGAGCGGGACCTGACCGGACGGGAAGGGCGGTTCATCGCGGAAGGCACGGTGGTGCTGAGGATGCTCGCCGCGGCGCATGGTTCCGGCGGCGATTTTCTGACCGAGAAGATCCTGCTGCTCGAAAACCGGGTTGCGGGGCTTTCCGAGATCCTCGCAGGTTTTCCGGCAGACATTCCGGTCTACGTGGCCTCGGCTGCGGTGCTGGATCAGATTGCCGGTTTCCACCTGCATCGCGGCGTGCTGGCGCTTGGACGCCGCCGGCAGGAGAGGACAGCCGCCGAGCTGATTGCCGTGTTGCCGGAGAAGGCGCTGGTGGTCGCGGCCTTCGGCATTTCGAATCACGACAATATCGGTTCCATCTTCCGCAACGCCGCAGCCTTCGGCGCCGATGCGGTGCTGCTCGATCAGGGCTGCTGCGACCCGCTCTACCGCAAGTCGCTGCGCGTTTCCGTTGGAGCAGTTTTGTCGGTGCCCTATGCCCGGCACGGCACGATGACGGATATCCTGGCCGTGCTGATGGAGAAGGGTTTTGCCGTCTGGGGGCTTTCGCCCGCGGGTTCCGTGGAAATCCGGGATGTACCGCCTTCAGAGCGTATGGTGCTGATCACCGGAACGGAGGGCGAGGGACTGCCGGCGCACGTCCTCAGCCGCATCCGATCGGCCAGGATCGCCCAGGCGCCGGGTCTCGACAGCCTCAATGCAGCGACGGCGACCGGCATCGCGCTCTACGAGATCGCCATGGCCCAAGGTCGCCTATCTCAGGGCAGGTTATAGAAGTCTCAGGTGTTTGCGTCTTGGCTGGTCGCGAGCGTCTTCTTCGATCTCGCGGCCAGGCTTTCCCGGTTGCTATTTCCGGATTTGCCGGACAGGATCTTGAAGATCGGTGAGCCGGAACCTTCGGACGCTGCCGTCATGGCCACCATGCTGGCAGCTATGGAGGCCAATTCCTGGCGAATAGCGTCGTCGCTGCCGCTGCCCTTCGCCAAGCGTTCGGACAGCGCCGCTGCCCGGTTGCGGGCCTCTTCAGCCATTCTGGCCACGACGGGATCGACATCCGGCTGCCCGGAAACCCGGGCTTGTCTCGGAGGCGGGGCGTGCGGAATTTCGCGCAGGTTGATGTCCTCCGGAGTGATCTTTTTTCTCGGCGTCGCTTTTATAACAGGGCGGACAGCCGTCGAATCGCGAAGGGCGCGACTGGAATCGCGCGCTTCGGCACTGGCGCCTTTCAGCTTGTCCCGCAGTCGGCCGATCTCGGCAAGCCGGCGTTCCAGCGCCGTCTCCCTGTCGGCACGGTCGGCGATCTCCTTGGCAAGCTTGTCCTCGAGCCGCTGGACGCGATGCTCTTCCTGGGCGAGCCGTGCCTCGGCATCCTTGGCGCGGGCAGTCTGCTGCCGGACGTCGTTGCGCAGCGTATCCCGTTCGTCGCGCAAGGCGGTGACGCGGAATTTGAGGTTCTCGACCTCCGTGTCGCGGGTGGAAAGATCGATCCGGAAATTGTCGGCGTCGGCGATCATCAGAAGCTGGCGCTGCTGCAGCTTCTCGATCTCCAGATCCTTGGCGGCGACGGTTTGCTCGGCGGTTTCGAGCGCCGCCTTCAACTGCTGGATATAGCTGTCTTCCTGACGCAGGCGCGAACGGGCGTCGGCAGCTTCGACATCCATGGTGTCGATCTGGGCACGCAGGTCGGTGATTTCGGACAGCAACTGCGTAGCTTCCTCGGCCAGCCTGTCGCTCTTGATCTGCAGCGCGACCGCCTTGTCCCTTTCCTGGACGAGTTCCTGCTTGGTGCGGGCATTCTCGGCCGCATAGACGGCGCGGGCCATGTCCCGCTGGGCGCGGACTTCCTGCGGGCTGATCGGCAGCGTCGCCTTGATGCGGTTTTCTGTGTAGCGCACGATGCGATTGTGGACCGCCGGTGCAACCAGCATCACCGCAAGCGCGGCGCTCAGGAAACCCAAGCCGAACAGAAGAGCAAACTGGATCACGATGAGGCCGTTTCGCGGTCTGGATGGGAATGCGCAGGCTGTTTAAGCATGGTCACATTCAACCGGCAAGCGCCGTTCAGGCTGAAGGCCAGATTACCGGCCGCTGTGGCGCAAAACATGAAATTCCCCTCCGTTGTCCGGAGAGGAGAATGGCGAATTTCAGAAAGGGTTCCAGGTCGGCGACTGGGTGAGCTTCAGATAACCGACGTTGATGCCGAGGCGGGCACCGAGGCCGGTGCGAATCGGCACGAGAATCATGTTGTTGTTGCGCAGCACCGTCATGCCGACGCCAGCGACCACGAAGGCGGAGCCCGACACGCCGCCGAAGCGGGCATAGAGGCTGTTCACCGAGGGAAGGTCGTAGACCAGCATCATCGCGCGGGTGCCTTGGCCGCCGTAGTCGATGCCGAGCGAGGGACCCTGCCAGAAGACCGGGTGCTGGCCGGCGTTCTTCGTATAAAGCTCACCCTCGCCATAGGTCAGGCCGGCGATGAATGCGCCCGAGCCTTCCTGGCCAAGGATATAGCCGTTCGGCAGGCCGTATTGCGAAAAGGCGTTCTCCACAACCTTTGCAAGGCCGCCGCTGGTGGAGCCGAAGAAGCCGTGGCCGGCATCGACGATTTCCTGGGCGGAATATTGGTTGGAGCGCTGCTGGGCGGCTGCCGGGCCTGCAAAGACCGCCACGGCTGCGATCACGGCAAACACCGTCGCTGCGAAGCGGGCGAGGGCGGAAGGGGTGTGGATGCGCATTGTCAGATCCATGATTGTATCATCCAGGGGCACGCCTTTTGCATCATGCTTAAGGCCCGGCCATTTTGAAGCCATGATCTTAATAATCGGTTTACCAAATATGGTGTCATTATGGCCAGGAACATTGCTACATCCTCGCGCAACCTTCAGATGGCAAGGCGAATACGGGGGGAGCATTCCCAAACAGGAGACCTACATGCCGAAGAATCCGAATCTTACCCTTGCCGGGCCAGATCTCGCGGCACTTCTGTGCAGCCGTGTCTGCCATGACGTGATCTCCCCCGTCGGCGCGATCAACAACGGCCTTGAGCTTCTCGACGAGGGTGCGGCCGACGGCGACGCGCTCGACCTCATCCGCACCTCGGCCCTGAACGCCTCGGTACGTCTCAAGTTCGCGCGGCTCGCCTTCGGTGCTTCCGGCTCGGTCGGCGCCTCGATCGATACGGGCGAGGCCGAGAAGGCCGCCAAGGATTTCGCCATCGCCGAAAAGAAGACCGAGGTCACCTGGAACGGCCCGCGGGCGATCATCGCCAAGAATCGCGTCAAGCTGCTCCTCAACCTCTTCCTGGTCGCCTATGCCGGCATTCCCCGCGGCGGCTCGATGGACGTGACGCTGGAAAATCCGGAATACGACGCGAAATTCATCCTCACCATCAAGGGACGGATGATGCGCGTACCGGCTAAGTTCGTCGAGATCGCCAGCGGCACGCTTGAAGAGCCGATCGACGCTCATTCGATCCAGCCCTATTACACAGTGCTGCTCGCAGAAGAGTCCGGCATGGAACTGAGCCATGTGGTTTCTGAAGACAAGATCGTTTTCATCGCCGAGACCGTGGCGGCTTGAGACGATCTGCGGTTGTTTGGCACCCAAGGGTAACCATTCATTAGTGCCATCCCCTTAATGATGGATGCTCGGAACCAGAGAGGGTTCAGCGTCAGGGGGATACGATGCAGCGTTTAATGATTGCCGACGGATCGGACATCGTACGCACGGTCGGAAAGCGAATCCTGTCGGAACTGGGCTTCCTCGTGATCGAGGCCGACACTGCGCGCGAGGCGGCGACGCGCTGCAATGCCGAGCTTCCCAATTTCCTGATCGTCGATGCAGCGCTGGAAGGCGCGCTTGAACTGATCGGCACCATCCGTGCGATGCCGAACGGCAAGAGCATCCGCATCTTCTATTGCGTCATCGAAGCGGACCTGAAGAAGATGATGGCCGGCAAGCGCGCCGGTGCGGACGATTTCCTGCTGAAGCCGTTCGATCGCAAGATCCTGACTTCGGTCTTCTCGGCCCTGGCGCAGGCCGCTTGATTCTCAAAGCCGATACATCCACTCGACTGGCGGCAGCCTGCATGGTTGCCGACACGCGTCTCGTTTTTGGGTCCTCAGGCGGGCCAAAACAAAACGTCCGCCTGGCAGCCAGGCGGACGTTTTCGATAAGGGGATTTTCAGGCAGCTCAGGCGGTTTCGGCGTATTCCGCCTCCGGTTCGCGCAGCACGTAGCCGCGGCCCCAGACGGTTTCGATATAGTTTGCGCCGCCGGCGGCATTGGCGAGCTTCTTGCGCAGCTTGCAGATGAAGACGTCGATGATCTTCAGTTCCGGCTCGTCCATACCGCCGTAAAGGTGGTTCAGGAACATTTCCTTGGTGAGCGTGGTACCCTTGCGGAGCGAGAGCAGCTCCAGCATCTGGTATTCCTTGCCCGTCAGGTGAACGCGCTGGCCGCCGACTTCGACGGTCTTGGCGTCGAGATTGACGATCAGTTCGCCGGTGACGATGATCGACTGTGCGTGACCCTTGGAACGGCGCACGATCGCATGGATGCGAGCGACCAGTTCATCCTTGTGGAAGGGCTTGGTCATGTAGTCGTCGGCGCCGAAACCGAGACCACGGACCTTGTCTTCGATGCCGGCCATGCCGGACAGGATGAGGATCGGTGTTTTGACCTTCGAAAGCCTCAGAGTGCGAAGCACTTCATAGCCCGACATGTCGGGCAGGTTAAGGTCGAGGAGAATGATATCATAATCGTAAAGCTTGCCGAGGTCGACGCCTTCCTCACCGAGGTCAGTCGTATAGACGTTGAAGCTTTCCGATTTCAGCATTAGCTCGATGCTCTGGGCAGTCGCGCTGTCATCTTCGATGAGTAGAACCCGCATATTTTTCCCCTTTACCGCCGCGTAAGGTATCTTTGCCCCCTTACTCGATACGGATCCAGACTGAGCCTGATTTGGAAGCTGCCACTAAATGGTTAACAAATTATGATTCAACCTGGCAAGGTTCATGATTTCGTTAAGCAAGATTAGTAGCAACCTGTTTTCCCTTCAAGTTTGGCCATCACCAGGATTGAATCCGCGGATGAGGAAATTCCGCTAAGTGATTCATTCGACTCATACATTGTCGCGGCCAATTTAGGCCCTGGCATTTACCGACCCTTAAACGATCCGGTTTATCATTAATGATGCCCGTAAACGAAAGGTTAACGCGAGCCTTAATTTATTAACGCCGCGAGAATTTTTTGATCCTGAGTGTACCAATCCGGATACACGGGCCTGGGTCTCGCTATCCACGGAGTATTGCGTATGAAGTCGCGTGACAGCATGGTTCGCCTGAAAAGCTTTCAGGTCACCGAAAAGCGCCGTCAACTGCAGCAATTGCAGATGATGATGGCCGAATTCGAGAGAATGTCTAAAGAACTCGAGCACCAGATCACTCTGGAAGAGAAGAAATCCGGTATTACCGACCGGAATCACTTCGCTTATCCAACCTTCGCAAAGGCTGCCCGCCAGCGCGCGGACAATCTTCAGGTCTCGATTCGCGAGCTGAAGGTCCAGGAGGAAAGCGCCGAACTGGCGCTCGAGGAAGCGGAAGCGGAATTCGCCAAGGCTTCGGCGCTCGAAGAGCGCGATGGCGGAATGCGCGCCCGGGCTTAACAAAGTCGGGCGGCATCATCGACGGAAATGTCATAATCTGGGGCGGTGCCGCGGTGCCAGGCCCCATTTCCGTATTTTTGGCTCTCGTTAACGTTTGTGATTCGGGTTCGGCATCCCGTGTTAACGAAGGATATCCTGCCAGTCGGGATGGCGTTCCGCCTGCGCCTTGAAGAACGGGCAGAGCGGGATGATCTTCCAGCCGCCCTTGCGGGCTTCTTCGACCGCATGCAGCGCGAGCGCCTGGCCGACGCCCTTGCCGCGAAGCGCATCCGGAACCCCGGTATGATCAACGATGACAAGTTCCGGAGATGCGCGCGAATAAGTCATTTCGGCAAAATGACCTTCGACCTCGGCGACATAACGACCGCCCGACCGTGTCTCTTCCAAAGTAATATTCATGATGGTCCCGCTTTTGTCCGTTCGCCGATGGTGTAATACGGGGAGGGCCGAAGGGAAATAGCCAAGGCTGTCCCACCGAGGGTGACACATCGTCAACGGAGAAAGCGATGAACTGGCTGCGGCCGCTTCTTCTCGCGCTGGCCGCGATCTTTCTGGCGCTCGGGCTCTTTTTGCCGATCATCCGTTTCGAGCGGCTCTATTTCTTCAGCGAAACGCCGTCTCTGCTGGAACTCGTCGCGGCGCTTTTCCAGGAGGGAGACCTGGCGCTGTCGCTGGTGGTCGGGCTGTTTTCGATCGTTTTTCCGATCGTCAAGCTGGCTGGGCTGGCGGCGCAGCTTTCCGGACGGGCGGCGGAGGCAGGATTTTTCCGCCGCGCGATGCCGCATCTTTCGAAATGGTCGATGATGGACGTGATGCTGGTGGCGATCGTGGTATTTGCGGCGAAGAGCAGCGGCCTGGCTGTTGCGGTCTCGCAGCCGGGCCTCTGGTTCTATGCCGCTTCAGCCGTCATCGCCGGGCTTCTGCCGTCGCTGTCCCGGATCGGATCCGGGCAGAATTGAGCCGTCTTTCAGAAACCGAAAGGTGCCGTTGCGTTCGTTGCAGCGGCACCTTTTGGTTTCCGGTGCGGGCTTGACGCCCGCGAATTCGGCGTCAGTGGCGATATTGCTGGATGCGTGTGGTGCGCAGACCGGCCAGGCCATGATCGTTGATGGAGGACTGCCAGGACAGGAATTCCTCGACGGTAAGCGTGTAACGCTCGCAGGCTTCTTCCAAGCTCAACAGGCCACCGCGAACCGCGGCTACCACCTCTGCCTTGCGCCGGATGACCCAGCGGCGCGTATTGGCCGGCGGCAGGTCGGCGATCGTCAGGGGGCTGCCATCGGGGCCGATGACATATTTAACTCGGGGACGTATCATTTCGGTCATTGGACTCTCTACACAACGCAAGACCACGCCGGTGAGCCTAGCTGCCCAGTTTTAATATTTGACTAAACAGGCAGCAGCATTTGTTCCCACTGCGGCAACAATCGCGCTGCGTGTCCTAATGCAGGGCAAAAAACGCTCATTTGTCCAGGAAAAGAAGGGGTTTCGGTGATTGGGCGGTCACTCGAAAGCGGCCGGTCAGAAGCCTTTGCCGCCCCGAAATTCGGCAAGCAGCGTGCCGAGCACGATACGCAGATCGAGGAAAATAGAGAAATTGTCGATGTAATACAGGTCGCATGCGATACGGGCGCGCGCCTTGCCGGGGCGGTCCGTCGGTCCGCGAAGACCGCGCATCTGGGCCAGACCGGTCATGCCCGGCCGCATCGAATGGCGGCGATGATAATCCGCAACCAGGCTCTCGTAAGGGATGCCGGCAGCCAGCATGTCGATCGCGTGACAGCGCGGACCGACCAGCGACATGTCGCCTTTCAGGACATTCAGCAACTGCGGCAGTTCATCGACATTGGCCTTGCGGATGAGGGCGCCGACGCGGGTGATGCGCGGATCGTCCCTGACCGTCTGGGCTATCCCCCGCGCATCGCCGAGATTGGTGCGCATCGAACGGAACTTGTAGACCCGGAACCTGCGACCGCCCTTGCCCCAGCGCATCTGGGTGAAGAGCGCCGGCCCGTCGCTGTCAATGCGGATCGCCAACGCGACGAGCAGCATCAGAGGCAGGAGCAGGATCAGTGCGGAAAGCGAGACGCCGATGTCGATCGCCCGCTTTGCCGCGAACTGGGTTCGAAGGCTGGGGCTGGATTTACGGGGTAAACCCGAGTGCCGGATGAGGATCGGCGGCGGCTCGATATGCCGCCAGCCGCTCGACCCGTCGGTGGTGTCGTCATGCAGATCAGGAACACTCAAAACCAGCCACCCCACCCCACGCCCGACGCCCTGAGGGCGGCGGCAACTCTTGATAGAATACCTCCAGTCGGGAGTCATCAACCAAGTTAACCGTCCGTTAAGGATGAATAGAATTTTAGGAGTTGCTGTTATTGCAGCATTGCCAAAGATAGTTCTGTTTTTCCGGCGCCCGATTCCAGTTGTGCCGTTCCGGCATGCCCGAGCGTCAGGTAATCCCCGGCGAAAAAGGAAAAAATTCCCGTTGCGGACTGCATTTGTGCTCCACCGGTGGCGCCATTCATCAGAATAAGTGCTTGTGTTGCATTGAGCATCAGGCTGGTCGCGTGGCCGGACGAGGAGAGCACCGCGAGATTGAGGGCGACGAGGTACACGCCGTCGGCCGGCACCACGAGCCGGTTGCCGCCCCCCTCGACCGCAACGCCCAGCGAAAAGCCGCCGCGGTCGAGCGCAAGCGTGGTGAAGCCGCTCTGCTGGCCGGCGGTCGGGGTGAAGCTCGTGCCGGCGCGGTAAGCGCGGGCGGCCGGCTGGTTGGGGTGCGAGACATGGCCGCTGGGCGAGATGGACAGCCCGGTCTTCCATGTCGTCCCGTCGCTGACCTTGACGGAGAACTCGGTGTCGCCGGCCAGGCCCATTTCTGCATGACCCGTCCAGTTCGACTGGAAGAGCAGCGAGGCCGTGTCGGTGGATGCGGCTTTGTTGACCTTGATCTGGTGTCCGTTGCCGGCGTGGTTGAACAGGCTTGCCGGGGAGGCGAGCGTGAGCCGGTTGGTGCTGTCGGGCGTTGCATTGATGCCGAGCTCGTCGACGCGGCCGATGGCGGGCAGGGGGATGTCCTGCCAGAGCATGCCCGAGAATACCTTGAGCTTTTCGGAAGCGGTGAACCAGGCCCGCCAGCCGACGCGCGGGATCAGGAATGCCCAGTAGCCGTCCTGCCAGGAAGCGACACGTCCCGTCTTGCCGGCCCAGGCGCCGGTTGCTCCGGTCGTCACCAGATAACAGGCGCCTTCTTCGGATGGGCCCGGCGGGCTCTCGAGTTCCGCGACGATCGTCAGATGCACCAGCGCGTCGAGCCGCAGCAGCGCCTCGTTGTGGGTCACGTGTTTCTGCGCCTGCGAAGGCAGGATGAAGGGCATGTTCAGATTTGTGGTCGTATCGGCCATGGCTGTCTCCGTTCGGTCGCCCGGAGTCTAAGGCCGATGGCGGAGACGGGGAGGCGGAAGCGGCCAAGCCTTTGAAAAACCTGAAGCGGTCCTTGAGAAACGTGCCCACCTCGACGGGCCGTGCCTTTGGCGCAACGCCTGCGCGTTTCGTCGCGTGCGGGCTTTTCGATGTCCTGATTGCGCTTGTCCTTTGTCTCGCATATGCGAATGTGAGCGCGGCGAGAGACAGGGAAAAGCATGCGTTATTCGGCCTATTCGATCTTCAAGGAAGCGCTGTCCGGCAACCGGATGTGGAAGCCGGCCTGGCGCGAACCGCAACCGAAGCCGCATTACGACGTGATCATCGTCGGCGGCGGCGGGCACGGGCTGGCGACCGCCTATTACCTGGCCAAGGAATTCGGCATCACCAATGTCGCCGTGCTCGAAAAGGGCTATCTCGGGTCGGGCAATGTCGGGCGCAACACGACGATCATCCGCTCTAACTACCTGCTTGAGGGCAACAACCCGTTTTACGAATTTTCGCTGAAGCTGTGGGAAGGGCTGGAGCGGGATTTTAACTACAACGCGATGGTCTCGCAGCGCGGCATGCTCAACCTCTTCCATTCCGACGGCCAGCGGGACGCCTATGCCCGCAGGGGTAACGGCATGCGTATCCATGGCATCGACGCCGAGCTGCTTGACCGCGAGCAAGTGCGCAGAAAAGCGCCCTATCTCAATTTCGACCACGCCCGTTTCCCGATCATGGGGGCGCTCTACCAGAAGCGTGCTGGTACGGTGCGGCACGATGCGGTCGCCTGGGGTTACGGCCGTGGGGCGGACGCCCGCGGCGTCGATCTGATCCAGCATTGCGAAGTGACCGGCATCCGCCGCGAAAACGGTCTCGTCACCGGTGTTGAGACGACCAGGGGTTTCATCGGCTGCAACAAGCTGGCGCTCGCGGCTGCCGGCAACACGACGACGGTCGGGCGGATGGCCGATCTTGAGCTGCCGATCGAATCGCATGTGCTGCAGGCCTTCGTCTCGGAAGGGCTGAAGCCGGTGGTCGACCATGTGATCACCTATGGCGCCGGCCATTTCTACATATCGCAGTCGGACAAGGGCGGATTGGTGTTCGGCGCCGAGATCGACTTCTATTCCTCCTATGCGCAGCGCGGCAATCTGGCGACCGTCGAGCACACGATGGAGGAGGGGGTGTCGCTGATCCCCGGCCTCTCGCGTGCCAAGGTGCTCAGAAGCTGGGGCGGCGTCATGGACATGTCGATGGACGGATCGCCGATCATCGACCGCACGCCGATCGACAATCTCTATCTGAACTGCGGCTGGTGTTACGGCGGCTTCAAGGCGACGCCGGCCTCCGGTTTCTGTTTCGCCCACCTGATCGCCAAGAACGAGACGCACCACGTCACCCGCTTCATGCGGCTCGACCGGTTCGAGCGCGGCTACACGATCGACGAAGCGGGCCGCGGCCCCCAGCCGAACCTTCACTGAGCAAGATCCCCCATGGCAAGCCTGATCACCTGTCCGCATTGCGGTACCAGACCCAAGGAAGAGTTTTCGATCCGCGGCGCCGCCGCGCCGAAACGCCCTTCGCCGACCGCCAAGGACGAGGCCTGGCACCGTTACGTCTATATCCGGGACAATCCGAAAGGGCGCTATCAGGAGTATTGGCATCACGTCGCCGGCTGCCGCCGTTTTCTGGTGGTCGAGCGGGATAACCTTACCCACGAGGTTTTCGGCGTGGCCGATGCCGCGGAATTAGAGCGCGCGGGAGCTGACGAATGACCTCCTATCGTCTCGGGTCCGGCGGCGCGATCAATCGCGGCCAGTCGCTCACCTTCACCTTCGACGGCCGCAGCTACAAGGGCTTCGAGGGCGATACGCTCGCCTCGGCGCTGCTTGCCAACGATCAGATGCTGATGGCCCGCAGCTTCAAATACCACCGCCCGCGCGGCGTGGTGACGGCAGGGTCCGCCGAGCCCAACGCGCTGATGACGATCGGGTCCGGCGCGCGGGCCGAGCCGAACGCCCGTGCGACGACGGTCGAGCTTTACAATGGCCTCGCTGCCGCCAGCCAGAACCGCTGGCCGTCGCTGAAACATGATTTTGGCGCGGTGAACGATCTTTTCTCGCCGTTTCTCGGTGCAGGTTTCTACTACAAGACCTTCATGTGGCCGGGCGTGCTCTGGGAAAAGCTCTACGAGCCGCTGATCCGCCGTGCCGCCGGGCTCGGCAAGGCCACGATGCAGGCCGATCCGGACCGTTACGAAAAATCCTGGGCGCATTGCGACCTGCTGGTGATCGGCGCGGGGCCGACCGGTCTGATGGCGGCGCTCGCCGCCGGCCGGGCTGGGGCGCGGGTCATTCTGGCGGACGAAGGCTTCAGGTTCGGAGGTTCGCTGCTGTCGGAAAGCGCCATGGTTGGCGGCCGGCCGGCTGCGGAATTCGCGGCTGACGTCGTCGAGGAACTGGCGTCGCTGCCGAATCTGACGCTGATGCCGCGCACGACCGTGTTCGGCTGGTATGACGACATGGTGTTCGGCGCCGTCGAGCGGGTACAGAAACACGTGGCCTCGCCATCGCCGGACCTGCCGATGGAGCGGCTGTGGCGCATCGTAGCGAAGCAGGCGATCCTTGCCACAGGTGCCGAAGAGAGGCCACTCGTCTTCGGCGGCAACGACAAGCCGGGCGTGATGACGGCCGGGGCTGCGCGCACCTATCTCAACCGCTACGGCGTTGCGGTCGGCGGCAAGGTCGCGGTCTTCACCAACGGCGGCTCCGGGTACCGCACGGCCGCCGACCTCCTCGCTCAGGGTATCGACGTCACCGCGATCATCGACGCACGACCGCAATCGGCCGACCCTGTGCCGGAGAGTGTTCGCGTCATCCGCAGCGGCTCGGTGATCGCGACCAGGGGACGCCACCGGATCGAGGGGCTGATCGTCGAGCGCTCCGGGTTCGAGGAGGTGATCGGCTGCGATGCGCTGGCGATGTCCGGCGGCTGGTCGCCGATCGTGCATCTGATGTGCCAGCGCGGCGCCAAGCCTGTGTGGTCCGACGAGAAACAGGCATTTCTGGCGCCCGACGTCGGCGGCGCTTTTGCGGCTGCCGGCTCGGCTGCCGGCCAGGTGTCGCTCGGGGCTTGCCTGAAGGATGGTTCGGCCAAGGCGCATGCCGCACTCGACGCGCTGGGCAGGCTGGTCGGCACGCTCGAAACGCCCGAGGTCGAGGGCGAATACGACCCGTCCTTCGCGCCGCTCTGGTACGTGCCGGGCGCCCGGGAGAAGGCTTTCGTCGATTTCCAGAACGACGTGCATGTCGGCGATCTCGGCCTCGCCCAGCGGGAAGGCTTCCGCCATATCGAGCACACCAAACGTTATACGACCGCCGGCATGGCGACCGACCAGGGCAAGCTCGGCAATGTCAACACGGCCGGCATCGTGGCGGGCATGCGCGGCGTGTCGCCGGCCGAGATCGGCACCACCACCTTCCGGCCGTTCTACACGCCGGTCTCGTTCGGCGCTCTGGCAGGCACCGCGCGGGCCGAGCATGCCGCCCCGGTACGTACCTCGCCGCTGCATGGCTGGGCGAGAAAGAACGGCGCGACCTTCGTCGAATCCGGTCTCTGGTACCGCTCCGCCTGGTTCCCGCAGGAGGGTGAAAAGACCTGGCGGGAAAGCGTCGACCGGGAGGTCCTGAACGTCCGCGCCCATGCCGGGCTCTGTGACGTCTCCACGCTCGGCAAGATCGAGATATTCGGGTCGGGCGCGGTGGAATTCCTCGATCGCATCTATTCCAACAGCTTTCTCAAGCTGCCGGTCGGAAGGGCACGGTACGGGCTGATGCTGCGCGAGGACGGCATCGTCTTCGACGACGGAACGGTGAGCCGGCTTTCCGAAAACCACTATGTCATGACCACGACGACGGCTTTTGCCGCGGACGTGCTCGCGCATCTGGAATTCTCGGCACAGACCTTCTGGCCGGAACTCGACGTGCGCTTCGTCTCCTCGACGGATCAGTGGGCACAGATGTCGCTCGCCGGGCCGAAGGCGCGAATCATCATGAGCCGCGTCGTGCAGGACGATATTTCCGATGCTGCCTTCCCCTTCCTCGCCGCCAGGGAGGTGATGCTGCGCGACGGGCTGAAGGCGCGGCTGTTCCGCATCTCCTTTTCGGGCGAGCTCGCCTACGAGCTTGCCGTTCCGGCCGGTTACGGAGAGGCGGTCGCCGATGCGATCATGAATGCGGGCCGCGAGGAGGGCATCAGCGCCTATGGCGTCGAGGCTCTGAACGTGCTGCGCGTCGAGAAGGGGCATGTCACCCACAGCGAGCTCGATGGCCGCACTACCGCGGACGATGTCGGGCTCGGCCGGATGATGGCGATGCAGAAGCCGGATTTCATCGGCAAGCGGCTCTCGATGCGATTCGGGCTGACGGCCGCCGACCGGTTGCAGCTCGTCGGATTGAAGCCGATCGAGGCCGACAAGGATATCAAGGCCGGCGCGCATCTCCTGAAGGAAGGTGCAAAGCCGTCGACGGCGAACGACCAGGGTTTCGTCTCGTCGGCCTGCTTTTCGCCAACGCTCGGGCAGTTCATCGCGCTCGGCATGCTGAAGTCCGGGCGCGAGCGGATTGGCGAACGGGTGATGGTCTGGGACGGGCTGCGCGGCTCGGAAGTGCTCGCGCAAGTCTGCCCGCCGGTCTTCGTCGATCCCGAAAACAGCAAACTGCATCTCTGAGGGCCGCTTGATGTCGATCAATCTTCTCCACCGGCATGTCCTTGACGATCATATCTCCGGCTTCGAGACGGATCCCAATCCTAACCATCTCTCCATCATTCGCCGGCCGGTGATCTTCTCGGTTCTCGCCCACGAGGGCCAGGAGACGGCCGTCGCCGAGGCCCTGTGGAATGCCGAGAATGTGGCGCAGCGCTTCTGCAGCCCGTCCGAATGGTTTGCCGTATCGCGGACGGTCAGCGCCGAGACGGTCGCCGGCATGCTGTCCGGGATCGCCGGAACGTCCTTCGCCGACCAGAGCGACGGCCGCGTGCTCATGGAAATCTCCGGTCCGAGCGTGCGAACGATTCTGGCCAAATGCGTGGCGATCGACCTGCATCCGGAGGTGTTCGAGGAGGGCCATTCCGCCGCGATGTTGTGCTGCCATGCGGAGGCGAATGTCGCGCGCACCGGTGCCGACAGGTTCGAGATCATCGTGCCGCGCTCGCTTGCCGGATCGGTTTTCGAGGAGCTGATGGAGATGGGCCGCGAGCATGCGCTGACCCGCGGCTTCGTGGACTGAGCGCTGAGCCTGCAGGGCGAGGGGCGCATCTGAATTTAACGTTAACCGCAGGACGATCTATAATTTCGCAAACCGGGCGTCGCGGCTAATTTTTCGACAGAAGCTGCCGTTTTTTTGGAATTTCTGATCTTTGTGTTGCCAGATTGTTGAGAAGTGCTGCGATTTTGTCGGTCTCGCGGCTTTTTGTCTTCCCATTCCTTACGAAAACGTTATGGAATGCGCCAAAGAACGTAAGAACCCGCAAGGGCCAAATAAACGAGATGCGACCCTCCCGGGATCGCATCCAGGGGAAAATATATGGAGTATTTTATCCAGCAGCTCATCAACGGGCTGACTCTTGGATCCATCTATGGCCTTGTCGCAATCGGCTATACGATGGTTTATGGCATCATCGGCATGATCAACTTCGCCCATGGCGATATTTTCATGCTTGGCGGTTTCGCCGCTCTCATCGTCTTCCTGATCGCAACCTCCTTCTTCGCCGGCATTCCGGTGGCGTTGCTTCTGCTGCTGATGTTGCTCGTCGGCATGCTGATGACGGGGTTGTGGAACTGGACGATCGAGCGGGTCGCCTACCGGCCGTTGCGTGGTTCGTTCCGGCTTGCGCCACTGATCACCGCGATCGGCATGTCGATCGTGCTGTCCAACTTCATCCAGGTGACGCAGGGGCCGCGCAACAAGCCGATCCCGCCGATGGTAACCGACGTCTTCCATATCGGCGGCATCACCATCTCGCTGAAGCAGGTGCTCATCGTCATCATCACGGCGGTGTTGCTGTTCGCCTTCTGGTACATCGTCAACAAGACGCCGCTCGGCCGCGCCCAGCGGGCAACCGAGCAGGACCGCAAGATGGCGGCGCTGCTCGGTGTCGACGTCGACCGGACGATCTCGATCACCTTCATCATGGGTGCAGCGCTCGCGGCGGTCGCCGGCGGCATGTATCTGATGTATTACGGAGTCGCCTCTTTCAATGATGGCTTCATCCCGGGCGTCAAGGCCTTCACCGCAGCGGTTCTCGGCGGTATCGGATCATTGCCGGGTGCCGTTCTCGGCGGGCTGCTGATCGGCCTCATCGAGTCGCTGTGGTCGGCCTATTTCTCCATCGCCTACAAGGACGTCGCCACGTTTGCGATCCTCGCTTTCGTGCTGATCTTCAAGCCGACCGGCATTCTCGGCCGGCCGGAAGTGGAGAAGGTGTAACATGACAGCTGCAACCGAAACCGGTCATCCGAACGTACTTGCCAAGGCGGTGCGGGAAGGCATTTTCGCCGGCGTCATCTCCTTCTTCATGTTCCTGCTGTTCGTCGGCGTCGAGACCTATCAGGACATCAACAACGCGCTCGTCTGGCGCACCCGCTGGGGTCTTCTGGCGATCTTCGTGCTGGTTGCGGCGGTCAGCCGCTTCCTCACCGTCGGGTTCATCAAGCCGCATATCGACCGTCGCAAGCTCGCCAAGGCAAAGAGCGGCGTGCTGGAAATTTCCGAGCAGAAGAACTTCTTCCACCGGCATTTCCTCAAGATCGCGCTGATCTTCCTGCTGGTCTATCCCTTCCTGTCGCTGCTTATCGTCGGTAAGCAGGGCTCGCTGAAATATGTCGACAATTTCGGCATCCAGATTCTCATCTACGTGATGCTCGCCTGGGGCCTGAACATCGTCGTTGGCCTCGCCGGACTGCTCGACCTCGGCTATGTCGCCTTCTATGCGGTCGGCGCCTATTCCTATGCGCTGCTGTCCTCCTATTTCGGCCTGTCCTTCTGGCTGCTCCTGCCGATGTCGGGCGTTCTCGCGGCACTCTGGGGGATCATCCTCGGCTTCCCGGTTCTGAGGCTGAGGGGTGACTATCTCGCCATCGTGACGCTCGCCTTCGGGGAAATCATCCGCCTGGTGCTGATCAACTGGACCGATGTGACCAAGGGAACATTCGGGATTTCGGGTATCGCCAAGGCCTCGTTCTTCGGCATCTGGTCCTTCGATACCGGCAGCGCGAACAGCTTCGTCAAGGCCTGGGGCCTGTCGGCTTCCTCGGTCTATTACAAGATCTTCCTGTTCTACATCATCCTGGCACTCTGCATGCTCACCGCCTACGTCACCATCCGGCTTCGGCGCATGCCGATCGGCCGGGCTTGGGAAGCGCTGCGCGAGGACGAGATCGCCTGCCGTTCGCTCGGCATCAACACCGTCACCACCAAGCTGACCGCCTTTGCGACCGGCGCGATGTTCGGGGGAATCGCGGGTTCCTTCTTCGCCACCCGCCAGGGTTTCGTCTCGCCGGAAAGCTTCGTCTTCCTGGAATCGGCCGTGATCCTGGCAATCGTCGTTCTCGGCGGCATGGGGTCGCTGACCGGCATCGCGATCGCCGCGGTGGTGATGGTCGGCGGTACCGAGGTGCTGCGCGAAATGTCCTTCCTCAAGGCCGTGTTCGGGCCTGACTTCACGCCTGAACTCTACCGCATGCTGCTCTTCGGCCTGGCGATGATCATCGTCATGCTGTTCAAGCCGCGCGGCTTCGTCGGATCGCGAGAACCGACGGCCTTCCTCAAGGAGCGCAGGGCGGTCTCCGGAAGCTTTACCAAGGAGGGCCACGGCTGATGGCTCTCGGAACGACGACAATGACGAACGATACGATCCTCAAGGTCGAGCACCTGTCGATGAAATTCGGCGGTCTGATGGCCATCAACGATCTCTCGCTGGAGGTACGGCGCGGCGAGATCACCGCGCTGATCGGGCCGAACGGCGCCGGCAAGACGACGGTGTTCAACTGCATCACCGGCTTCTACAAGCCGACCATGGGCATGCTCACGCTGCAGCGCAGGGACGGCAAGGAATTCCTGCTGGAACGCCTGCGCGACTTCGAGATCCCCAAGCTGGCCGGCGTCGCCCGCACGTTTCAGAACATTCGCCTGTTCTCGGGCCTGACGGTTCTCGAAAACCTGCTGGTCGCGCAGCACAATGCCCTGATGAAGGCATCGGGCTACACGATCCTCGGCCTCCTCGGTCTGCCGGCCTATAACAGGGCCGTCGATGCCTCGATCGAGAAGGCAAAATACTGGCTCGACAAGGCGGATCTGACAGATCGTGCCGACGACCCTGCCGGCGACCTTCCCTACGGTGCCCAGCGGCGGCTCGAAATCGCCCGCGCGATGTGCACCAACCCGGAACTGCTGTGCCTCGACGAACCGGCCGCCGGCCTCAACCCGCGCGAATCTGCAGCGCTCAACGCGCTGTTGCACCTGATCCGCGACGAGGGCGCTTCGATCCTGCTGATCGAGCACGACATGTCGGTGGTCATGGAGATTTCCGACCATGTCGTGGTGCTGGAATACGGCCAGAAGATATCCGACGGCTCGCCGGACCATGTGAAGAACGACCCACGAGTGATCGCCGCATATCTCGGCGTCGAGGATGACGAGGTGGAAGAGGTGATTGCGGTAGAACTCGAGGGGGGCAATCACTGATGGCGGCCGAGAACCTTCTGAAAGTCGAGGCTGTCGAGACCTACTACGGCAATATCCGTGCACTCGCAGGCGTCGATGTCGAAGTCAACAAGGGCGAGATCGTCAGCCTGATCGGCGCCAACGGCGCAGGTAAATCGACGCTGATGATGACCATCTGCGGCAGCCCGCAGGCCCGAACCGGCTCGATCATCTTCGACGGCGAGGACATCACCAAGCTGCCGACGCATCTGATCGCACGGCGCCGCATCGCCCAGTCTCCCGAAGGCCGGCGCATCTTTCCGCGCATGACCGTCTACGAGAACCTGCAGATGGGGGCCGGCCTCGACAACCTCAAATATTTCAGCGAGGACGTCGAGAAGATCTTCACGCTCTTCCCGCGCCTCAAGGAGCGCCAGAGCCAGCGCGGCGGCACGCTTTCGGGCGGCGAGCAGCAGATGCTGTCGATCGGGCGCGCGCTGATGGCGCGGCCGAAGCTGCTCTTGCTCGACGAGCCTTCGCTGGGCTTGGCGCCGCTGATCGTCAAGGGCATTTTCGAGGCGATCAAGAAGCTGAACAAGGAAGAAGGCTTGACCGTCTTCCTCGTCGAGCAGAATGCGTTCGCAGCACTGAAACTCTCCGACCGTGGCTATGTGATGGTCAACGGCAAGGTGACGATGAGCGGTTCCGGAAAAGAGCTTCTCGCCAATCCGGAAGTGCGCGCCGCTTACCTTGAAGGTGGACGGCATTGATCGTTAAGGTTGTATCAATGGCAGCCGGAGGAATTTAGGATGCAGGGACTGTTTTTCGAAAGCGACAGCGGCGTGCGGTACCTCTTGCGTTTCCTCGTGCTGATCATCGGTTTCTGGACTGCCTGGCGCTCGGGCAAGGCCGCCGCCGAGGGCTGGAACGGCTATACGACGGTGGTGGTCTATACGCTGCTACTCGGCGTGGCGATGCGTTTTCTGCACTATGCGCTGTTCCAGGGGCCATTTATCAGCCCGTTCTACTACATCATCGACGTGGCCATCCTGCTCGTCTTTTCGAGCGCCGGTTTCCGCATCCGGCGGACGCGCCAGATGGTGCAGAATTACTATTGGCTCTACGAGCCGACTTCCGCTTTCTCCTTCAAGAAGAAAGATTGACAGCCGAACTTTTCTGCCCTCAGATTAGCTCGGGTTGAAACGATAAGTAACCTAGAGTGGAACATTTCCGGCGCAGTGACGGTGGGTATTGCGCCCGGTTTCGAAAAATCAGCTCACCTAAAAAATTGGGAGTAACTCGATGAAGAAGTCTCTTCTTTCCGCGGTTGCGCTGACGGCCATGGTCGCCTTCAGCGGTAGCGCATGGGCCGACATCGTTATTGGCGTCGGCGGTCCGCTCACGGGTCCGAACGCCGCCTTCGGTGCGCAGCTCCAGAAGGGTGCCGAACAGGCCGCAGCCGATATCAATGCCGCCGGCGGCATCAACGGCGAAAAGATCAAGATCGTCCTCGGCGACGACGTATCCGATCCCAAGCAGGGCATCTCGGTTGCCAACAAGTTTGCATCCGACGGCGTCAAGTACGTGGTCGGCCACTTCAACTCCGGCGTTTCGATTCCGGCTTCCAAGGAAGTCTATGCCGAAAACGGCATGCTCGAAATCACCCCGGCTGCGACCAACCCGGTTTTCACCGAGCGTGGCCTGTGGAACGTGTTCCGTACCTGCGGTCGTGACGACCAGCAGGGCGGCGTTGCCGGCGCTTACCTCGCCGACAAGTTCAAGACCGCGAAGATCGCCATCATCGACGACAAGACGCCTTACGGCCAGGGCCTTGCCGAAGAAACCAAGAAGGCAATGAACGCCAAGGGCCTCAAGGAAGTCATCCGCGAAGGCGTCAACGTCGGCGACAAGGACTTCTCGGCTCTCATCTCCAAGATGAAGGAAGCCGGCGTTACGATCATCTACTGGGGCGGTCTCCACACCGAAGCCGGCCTGATCATCCGCCAGGCCAAGGACCAGGGTCTCAAGGCTACGCTCGTTTCGGGTGACGGTATCGTCTCCAACGAACTGGCCTCGATCGCCGGCGACGCTGTCGCAGGCACGCTCAACACCTTCGGCCCCGACCCGACGCTGAACCCGGCCAACAAGGACCTGGTTGCCAAGTTCAAGGCTGCCGGCTTCAACCCGGAAGCCTACACGCTGTATTCCTACGCAGCCGTGCAGGTCATCGCTGCCGGCATCAAGGCAACCGGCAAGGCCGACGACGCCGAAGCCGTTGCCAAGACGCTGCATGCAAAGGGTCCGTTCAAGACCGTTCTCGGCGACATTGCCTTCGACGCCAAGGGCGACCCGAAGATCCCGGGCTACATCATGTACGAATGGAAGAAGGGTCCGGACGGCAAGTACAGCTACTTCCCGCAGGGCTGAGCCGTTATCGGCAACCGTATCTTAGAAGGGAGCCCGGTCAAAAGCCGGGCTTCTTTGCGTTTGGGAGCACCTATAGGCGGCACGCCGGAGTTCCACTAAACTGGCAGCTGAATTCCGGACTTGGAAATCTCCACTATCTGGCATATCAAGGGTCAGGGCCTGTTAAATTCAGCCGAACCCGAAGGACGAGACGGGTTTCGCACCTGGACTGCGTCGGGAAGATTTGAAAATGTGCGAACATTTCCTGCTTTTTCCCTCCTAGCCAGGCACGAAATCCGTCACTTAGATTGGATGAATTCAACAGCTCCTGAGCCTGGATAGTCCAATTTGAGGAGAGGTAATGTTATGGATCTGAGTGCCATTATTGCCCAGATTATCGGCGGTGCCGTCGGCGGGACCGCGGGTGGGAAAATCCTGAAGGATACCGATCTCGGTCAGATCGGAAATATCATAGCCGGTGCGGTCGGAGGAATTGGCGGTGGTTCAATCCTCGGCTCGCTTCTTGGAGCCGGCGGCGCGGCGGCCGGAGGCGTCGATCTAGCGGCGCTCGCTGGTCAGCTCGTCGGGGGCGGTATTTCCGGGCTTGTCGTCCAGATCATCGTTGGTCTGGTCGTCAACAAGTTTTTCAAAAAAGCCTGACTGTAGCGAAGCGTCTGTCGTCGCCACGCAGAGGAGCTTGTTCGTCGCTCGAAACGGTTCGCCGGATCGTTCTCGGGCTACGCTGACTGTTACTCGCTATGCAGCACATGTGCCGCCTTGACGGCTGCCGACGCGCGGTTCTCGACGCCGAGCTTCACATAGATCTGTTCCAGATGCTTGTTCACCGTGCGGGCCGAAAGGCCGAGGATGTCGGCGATGTCGCGGTTCGACTTGCCCTTGGCGATCCACAGCAGCACTTCGGATTCCCGTTGGGTCAGGGGGAAATGCTGGCGCAGCACCTCGTCGTCCGGGCGCTTGTTGGCGGCCGTCAGGCGGAAGAGATGTTCGTCCGCGCCGATCGCGCCGAGGAAGGAGAATTGCAGGCTCGCCTGGCCGTTTTGGACGAGGGCGAAGGCGGCGTCGCGGGCAAAGCCCGGCTTGTCGCGCTCGTCCATCCAGGTGGAAATCCGGCGCGAAACGATGTCGAGCCCATCGTCGCTGTTGGTCGCTGCGTTGATCAGCCGTGTCGCCTGGGGGGTCGACCAGTGGATCGCGCCACTCGCCTTGACCGCCAGCAGATGGCGGCCGGCGGCGTCGAGCGCCACGCGAGCGCTCTGGGCCGAACGGGCATTGGAAAGGTGCACCCGGATGCGGGCGCGCAGTTCGTCGATATTGATCGGCTTGGTCAGATAATCGACGCCGCCGGAATCAAGGGCGTTGACGACGTGTTCGGTCTCGGTGAGGCCGGTCATGAAGATCACAGGCACCTGGGCGATGCCGCCATTGGTCTTCAGCTTGCGGCAGGTCTCGAAACCGTCCATGCCGGGCATCACCGCGTCGAGCAGGATGAGGTCCGGGGTAATGCGCTCGACGATATTGAGCGCCGACTGGCCGGCGGTGGCGATCAGCACCGAAAAGCCGGATTTTTCGAGCGCCTCGGTGAGGAAGCCCAGCGTTTCGGGGCTATCGTCCACGAGAAGGACGATATCGCGCGGCAGAGCAGTTTCAGCCATCACTCGTCCTTTCTGCCTCAAGGCGGCTCAGGAATTTCATATAACCGGCAAGGTCGAAGGCCTGCACGTAAGCGCCGAGTTCTTCCGTGAAGGGGCGGTGTTCCTCCTCCCGGGCGAGATCGGCGAGTTTCGCTTCGATACCGCGCACGTAGCCGATTTCACCGAGCCGCAAAAGGTCCTGGACATGGTTCGTCCCCGGACTTTTGATCGGTTTCTTCGGGCCGACGACTGCCGGAATCACCGTTTCATTTTCATAGACCCAGACGAGACCGAGATGGGCGGCGAGCTTGTCGGCGAGCCTGCGGATATCGACCGGCTTGGCGATCGCGTCGTTGTGGCCCTCGTCGCCGGAATGGGTGGCGACGCCGTCGCCGATATTAGCGGAGAGCATGACGATCGGTGCCACCTGGCCGATCTCCCGCAGCCGGGAGACGAGCTGCCAGCCGCTCATGCCAGGCATCGAAATATCGACCAGGAACAGGTCCGGCGTCACGCCCTCGATGAGGGTCAGGCAGTCCGGCCCGCTATTGGCGGTCAGCACGACGAAATCCATCGGCACCAGCACTTCGCGCATCAGGTCGCGGTGGTCTTCGTTGTCGTCGACGAGGACGATGGTGCGGCGCGGGCCGGTATAGGAGACAATCTTCTTTTCCGCCGCCGGGGCGGTGTTCGGCCGCTCGATGGCGGACAGCATCAGCCGCACCTTGAAGATCGAGCCTTCGCCCTTGGTGCTGGCGACAGCGATCTCGCCGCCGAGCGTGTTGGTGAGGAGCTGGGTGATGGTGAGGCCGAGACCGAGGCCGGGCATCGGTCTGATGCTTTCCGCCTCGCCGCGCTGGAAGGGTTCGTAGATGCGGCCGAGATCCTTTTCGGCAATGCCCCGGCCGGTATCGGAAACGGTGAAGGTGGCGACCTGGCTGCGATAGGCGACGTCGAATTTCACCATGCCCTCATCGGTGAACTTGATGGCGTTTGAGAGCAGGTTGACGAGGATCTGGCGCAGCCGCTTTTCATCGGTGCGGACATATTGCGGCAACGCCCGGGCGCGCTCGTGCTCGAATGTCAGACCCTTGGCCTGTGCCTGCAGGCCGAACATCTCGACGATCTGGTCCAAAAAATCCTGGATGTTGATCTCGTTGGAATAGACCTGCAGCCGGCCGGCCTCGATCTTGGAAATGTCGAGCAGACCGTCGATCAGGCCCGACAGATGGTCGGCGGAGCGCTTGATGACCTTGATCGCCGACTGGCGTGGTGCCGGGATCGTCTCGTCGCGCTCGAGGATCTGGGCGTAACCGAGCACGGCGTTGAGCGGCGTTCGCAGCTCATGGGAAAGGCCGACGACGTAACGGCTCTTGGCGCGGTTGGCGGATTCGGCTGTCTCCTTGGCCTCCTGCAGCGCCGCGTCGGTCTTCTTGTGGGCGGCGATTTCCTTCAGCAGCAGCGTGTTCTGGCGGGAGGATTCCTCTTCCGCCACCACCCGGCTGTCATGGGCGAGCACATAGAACCACGAGACGATGCCGGCGATGATAGCAAAGACGAAGAAGACGATCAGCACGGTTCCGACGATCACCTCGGAATTGACGGGCGTTGCCTGGCTGACCTGGTAGGCGATCATGCCGAGGATTGCGCCGATCACCGAGATCGACAGCACGGCCGTCGTCGCGTAACGCCCGAGACGGGTCATCAGGCGGGTGATGACGCTGTCCGGCAGGAAGGAGCGGGCGACGGCCCCAATCTGCGTGTTGAGCCGCGCATGCGGCTTGCACATGTCGTGGCAGCGGCTGTCGAGTGAACAGCAGAGCGAGCAGATCGGCGCGGCATAGGCGGGGCACCAGGCCATATCCTCGTGCTCGAACGGGTGCTCGCAGATGGAACAGGTGATCGAGCCGACATGTCTCCAGCTCTGGCGCGGTTTGCGGGCGAGGTAGAATTTGCCCCTGGTGGCAAAAGCGAGCGCCGGCGAGATCAGGAAGGCGACCAATGTCAGGTAGGTAGCGAGCGAGGCCATCAACGGGCCGAACAGGCCGAAATGGGCGGCGAGCGCTATCGCCGCCGAGCCGAACATCGCTCCCAAGCCCACCGGGTTGATGTCGTAGAGATGGGCGCGCTTGAACTCGATGCCTTCGGGCGACAGGCCCAGCGGCTTGTTGATCATCAGATCGGCCGAGATGGTGCAGAGCCAGGCCATGGCGACGATCGAGAAGATGCCGAGCGTCGCTTCGAGCAGCCGGTAGATGCCGAGCTCCATCAACAGCAGCGCGATCACCACGTTGAAGACCAGCCAGACGACGCGGCCGGGATGGCTGTGGGTGAGGCGGGAGAAGAAGTTCGACCAGGCGAGCGAGCCCGCATAGGCGTTCATCACGTTGATCTTCAGCTGCGAGACGACCACGAAGGCCGCCATCAGCAGTAGCGCCGCCGTATCGTTCGGGATCATGTAGCCGAAAGCCGCGAAATACATGTGCGCCGGGTCTGCCGCCTCGCGGATCGGCACGGCGGTCGAGAGCGTCAGCACTGCGAGGAACGAGCCTGCCAGGAGTTTTGGCACGCCGACCACCACCCAGCCGGGGCCGGCGAGGAAAACGGCGAACCGGTGCCGCCACTTGTTGAGGCCCTCCGGCGGCAGGAAGCGCAGGAAGTCGACCTGCTCGCCGATCTGCGGCATCAGGGCGAGGATGACCGCGGAGGCCGCGCCGAACTCGACCAGATTGAAGGGCGCCGGACCGGCGACCTCGGCGTTCGAGTGGCCGATACCGGCAAAGGCGCGCCAGAGATCGAACTTCTCCCAATCCATGAAGGCGATGAACACGAAGGGGAGGATGTTGAGCACGATCCAGAACGGCTGAGTGATCAGCTGAAAGCGGGAGATCAGCTGCACGCCGTAGATGACCAGCGGGATCACCACCACGGCGCTGATGATATAGCCGATCCACGGCGGAATGCCGAAGGCGAGATCCAGCGCGCCGGTCATGATCGAGGCCTCGATCGCAAACAGCATGAAGGTGAAGCTCGCATAGATCAGCGAGGTGATGGTCGAGCCGATGTAACCGAAGCTCGCGCCGCGGGTCAGAAGATCGATATCGACGCCGTGGCGGATCGCGTAACGGCTGATCGGCCAGCCGATCGCCAGCATGGCGATGGCGGCTGCGACGATCGCGAAAATTGCGTTGGTGGTGCCGTAGGAGAGGGTGATCGTGCCGCCGATCGCCTCCAGCGCCAGGAAGGAGATGGCGCCGATGGCGGTCTGGGAAATGCGGCTGGAGGAAAACCGGCGGGCACTCTTGGCGGTGAAACGGAGGGCGTAGTCCTCCAGCGTCTGGTTGGCGACCCAACGATTGTATTCACGCCGAACGGGAATGATGCGTTGCCGCGCTGCCATGCCTAATTTCTAGCACCTTCTGAGGGAAGACCGTCAATTGTGCACTTTCGGCTGAGGCGCGGCGTTTTGCAAGCAAAGTATGATGCGGTGCGGTAAATCCCCACCGCATCCTGGAAGCCGGTCACATGGTGCGGGTCGGGCGCACCACGATCTCGTTTGTATCCACGTCTTCAGGCTGGTCGATGACATGCAGGACAGCGCGGCCGATCGCATCGGGCGTCAGGGCGACGCTGCGATAGGTCTTCATCGCATCCGCTGCGACCGGATCGGTGATCGTGCCGGCAAGCTCGGACTCCACCACGCCCGGATAGACGCAGGTGACGCGGATCTTGTCGTTCTCCTGGCGCAGTCCGTCGGAGATTGCCCGCACCGCGTATTTGGTGGCGCAATAGACCGCCGCGGTTGGCACCACACCGAGGCCGCCGATCGACGAGATGTTGATGATCTGGCCGTACCCCTGGCCGTTCATGATCGGCAGAACCGAAGCGATGCCGTAGAGCACGCCGCGGATGTTCACGTCGATCATCCGGTCCCATTCCTCGACCTTGAGCGACGACATCAGCGACAGCGGCATCAGGCCGGCATTGTTGACGATGACGTCGATGCGGCCGAATTCGGCAAGTGCGAATTCCGCGAACGCCTGAAAGTCCTGCCGGTCGGTGACGTCGAGCCGGCGAATTCGCACGGTGCCGCCGGCCGCGGCGATCTCTTCCGCCAGGACTTCCAGCCGGTCGGTGCGGCGGGCGCCGAGCACGACCTTGGCACCGGCCGCGGCCAGAATACGCGCCGTGCCTTCGCCGATGCCGCTGCTGGCGCCGCTGATAAGAACCACCTTTTCAGTGATTTGAGTCATGTTGCTGATCCTCTGTGGCAGGCAGCGGCGGCATGCCGCTGCGAGCAAGGATCTATGCAGCGGATGTGCGGGAAAGCGGTATCAAGGTTCTCCGCAGTTCTTGCACGATCGTCCGAGCCTGCTTCTGCTGCTATTTCAGGAGCGGCCAAAGCGTTACGACCAGCAGCAATGCCATGACGATGTTGAACCATTTGAGCCGCGCCGGATCGGACAGGAACCGTCGAAGCGCCACGCCGAAGCCGGCCCAGACGGCGACGCTCGGCAGGTTGACGATGGCGACGACGAGCGTGATCAGCACCACCGACGCGAAGGGGTTTTCGGCGCTGGCATAGGCGGCCATGGCAGTCAGCGCCGCGACCCAGGCTTTGGGGTTCACCCATTGGAAGGCTGCGGATTCGAGGAAGGTGAGGGGACGGGCGGCGCTCGCGTCACCGTTAGGGACGGAGCGAGACATGGCGATCCGCCAGGCAAGATAGAGCAGGTAGGCACCGCCGGCGATCTTCAATGCCAATGCGAGCGGCGGATATGCCGTCAGCAGGGCGCCGAGGCCGAAGCCGACCGCCAGCAGAACCGATGAAAGGCCGATGGTGATGCCGAGGATCTGCGGCACGGTGCGCCGGAAGCCGAAATTGGTGCCCGAGGCAAGCAGCATCAAATTGCTCGGTCCGGGCGAAACCGAGCCGACAAGCGAGAAAAGGGCGATTGCAAGAATGGTTTCAAAGGCCATGGCAAAGGGTCTCCCGCGCAGGGAGAGGCTCCCGGCGGCGTCAGGGTGTCTGGTTGTTCAATCGAGATTCCGGCTGCGGCGAGATTCTAGAGGTGGCGGATGCCGAGCTTGCCGCCCCATTTGCCGTTCAGATAGTCGCAGACGAGCCGGCGATGGCAATGGTGCGGCTTGTCTTCCGAGCACAGCAGGCAGGAGCCATCGAACTCTTCCGCCTTGAAGTGATCTTCCACCTTGCGTTCAGCCATCAAGCCAAGGAAATCGTTCTGGAAAACATTCCAGTCGCCTTTCTCCTTCTTGAAGGCGGTCATGATCTCCTCGGTCGGCGCCAGCAGCGGTTCGTGCACATAGCCGGCGCCGCAGATCGTCTTCAGGAAGAAGGCGAGGTCCTCGGATTTGGCAAACCCCGCGAGCTGCGAGGTGTTGTGGAGGCGCACGTCCAGGACCCGCTTGACGCCGGCCGCCCTGATGCGACCGAAGAAATCCTCGGCGCTCGTCTTGGTGAAGCCGATCGTGGTGACATCCATGCTCATGTGCCTCTTCTTATCGCAACGGGCTCGGCCAGGCGACGTTTTTCAGGCCGATATTCCGCCACGTGGGCTCGGTTGCCTATTGTCAATATTGACATTGTTGATAGTGTTTTTGCCATGAAGCTACAACTCCTTGCCCTCGATCCCGTCTTTGATACCGGCCTATCGACCATGCTCGACGTTTTCACCATGGCGAACGAGCTTGCGGCCATGCTGTCGCTCGATGTGCCGGCCTTCGACGTGTCGGTGATCGGCGTGCGCAGACAAGTGAAGACGGCGCACGGGCTTGCCGTGCCGATCTCCGGAAATTTCGATCCGAAGGCCGGCGGCTGGCTGGTGGTGCCGGCGATCGCCTGCAAGATGCCGGACGTGCTGGTGCCCGCCCTCGGCCGTCCCGACATCCGCGATGCGGGGGTGGTGCTGCGCGAAGCCAAGGCGGCGGGCATGAACATCGCCGCCGCCTGTATCGGCACGTTCGTTCTGGCCGAATCCGGCCTTCTCGACGGAGAGAAATCGACGACCAGCTGGTGGCTCGCGCCGCTCTTCCGCCAGCGTTATCCCTCCGTGCAGCTCGAAGACGGCCATATGCTGGTGAAATCCGGCTCGCTGGTGACGGCGGGCGCCGCACTCGGCCATATGGACATGGCGCTCTGGCTGGTGCGGCAGGTGAGCCCGGAGCTTGCCGGCCTTGTGGCGCGCTACCTCATCGTCGACAATCGGCCGTCGCAGTCGGCTTACGTGATCACCGACCATCTTTCTCATGCCGATCCGCTGGTGCAGCGTTTCGAGCGCTGGGCACGCGGTCGTCTCAGGGAGGGGTTTTCGCTGGACGACGCGGCCGATGCGGTCGGCGCCAGCAAACGGACGCTGGCGCGGCGCATGCAGCAGGTACTCGGCAAGACGCCGCTCTCCTATTTCCAGGATCTCCGTGTCGAGCGCGCCGTGCATCTCCTGAAGACCAGCGACAAGAGCCCCAACGAAATCGCCGTGCTCATCGGTTATGCGGATGGCGTTACGCTGCGCGCATTGCTGCGGCAAAAGACTGGCCGCGGTGTGCGCGAGGTGAGGGCGGGCGGTTAGCCTAGACTTCCCTGCGGCGCAACAGGTAATCGAGGCCGCCGACTCGGAACCAGCGATAGGCATAGGCATCGAGCAGGAGCCGGTGCCGGCCGTTGGCATCCGCCTCGCTGTTGCCGCCGTCCGCGATATCGATGAGCAGATCGCCGTGTTCGCCGATACCGACCACGAACGTGACCTCGACCGGCCTCGAATGCAGGTTGTGGACGATCAGCACGGAATTGTCGCGCCAATCATAACGGAGCGCCAGGACTCCGTTGTCTCCGGTGTTGAGGGTGGTGCAAGCGCCCCAGCCGATCTCGGGCACTTCCTTGCGCATGCGGATCAGGCGTTCCGTCCAGTTCAGCAGCGAGTCGGGATCGCGTCGCTGCTCTGCGACGTTCAGATATCTGAAGCCGAGCGGCCCTGCGCTGATGACCGGCAGGACCGGCTTGTCGTTCTTGGTGAACCCGCCATGCGGCTCGGCCGACCATTGCATCGGCGTGCGGGCGCAGTTGCGCTCCGGCAGCGACAGGTCGTCGCCCATGCCGATCTCGTCGCCATAACGCAGGACCGGCGTGCCGGGCAGCGAAAACAGCAGGCTGTAGGCGAGTTCCAGGCGCCTCCGGTCGTTCTCCAGCATCGGCGCCAGCCGCCGTCGGATGCCACGGTCGTAGAGCTGCATGTTCTTGTCAGGCCCGAATACCGAAAACACTTTCTGGCGCTGTTTTTCGGTCAGGCGACCAAGATCGAGTTCATCGTGATTGCGCAGGAACATGCCCCATTGTCCCGTTTCAGGCCGATCGCTGGTATTGACGATCGCTTTCGCCAAGGGCCGGGCGTCTCCGGAGGCGAGCGCATAAAACAGGGCCTGGTTGACGTGAAAGTTGAACATCATCTGCATACGATCGCCATCATCGCCGAAATAGGCGAGGTTCTCCTTCGGCACGACATTGGCTTCGGCAAGGATGATCGAATCTCCGAGCCGCCATTGCAGGAATTCGCGAAAAACCCGGAGCATGTCGAACTGCGCCCTCGGCTTTTTCACGTCGGCGCCCTTTTCGGCGATCACGAATGGCACGGCATCCATGCGAAAACCGGAAACACCGAGCTGGATCCAGAAACCCATGATCTTGAGGATTTCCGCCTGCACATGCGGGTTGGAGGTGTTGAGATCCGGCTGGAACTCGTAGAAGCGGTGAAAGTAATATTGCCTGGCCTTTTCGTCATAGGTCCAGGTCGTCTTCTGCACGCCCGGAAACACCATTCCCTCGTTGGCATTTGCCGGCTTCTTGTCGGACCAGATATACCAGTCGCGATAGTAAGATTCCGGATTGCTTCGGGCGTCCTGGAACCAGGGGTGTTCATTGGACGTATGGTTGACCACGAGGTCTATCAGCACCCTTATGCCGCGCTGCCGGGCGCCGTGGGTGAATTCGACGAAATCGCCGAGCGTGCCGTAGCGCGGGTCGACATTATAGTAGTCGGAGACGTCGTAACCGTCGTCCCGGCCGGGCGAGGTCTGGAACGGCATCAGCCATACGGCGCTGACGCCGAGACCGGAGATATAGTCCAGCCGCCGTTGCAAGCCCTGGAAATCCCCGATCCCGTCGCCATTGGAATCCATGAAGGTCTCGACGGAGAGGCAATAGACGACGGCGTTCTTATACCAGAGGTCGTTGATCACGGGTTCGAGCTCCTCGGGTGGTTGGCGGATCCGGGGAGGCAAGCGCGTGAGGCGCAGAAATGTTCCCGAGAAGGAACGGCCTGGCCGAAGATTTACGCGGCGCGGTCTCCCCGCAGCGGGCGCCAGACTGAAATGTCGCGCGGGCTGGCGAGCAGATCCGGCAGGGCCGCGTGCCAGGCCTCGCGATAGGGGCGCTGCAACTGCACGTCCAGGACGTCCTGATGATCCTCCCAGGTCTCATAGAGCATCACGTGGTTCTCGTTGTCGGGATCGGCATGCAGCACGGCATTGTGGAACATCGGTTCGTGCCGCATGGCATCGAGCACGCCGTTCAGAAGGACCATGAAGCGGTCGCGCTGGGCTGGGAGGATATCGAAACGAATGACATAGGTAATGGGCATGGGGCTGATCCTTTCACGCTGCAAAGCTGGATCCTGGGATAGATGCCGTCGGTCGCCGGGTCGATTACCTCGGAGGTCATATATCGCACGCGCAATGCGCGCCTGCCCTCAAGGATGACGGTCTCTTACCGGAAGAGAGACAGGATGTTTTGCGCGTCCGAATTGGCGATGGAAAGCGACTGGGTCGCGAGTTGCTGCTGGACTTGCAGAGCTTTGAGCCGGCTCGACGCCTCGCTCATATTCACATCGACGAGGCGCCCGATGCCTCTGTCGAGACTGCCCGCGAGACTGTTTCCAAATGCTTCCTGCATCGCGATCCTCGACCTGAGCGAGCCAAGGTAGGCGCCGGCCGATATGACCTTCTGCTGCATCTCGTCGAGAACCAAGGTAATTGTCGGAAAATCGATGTCGGGATCGGTGACGTCGATATCGAGAATATCGATACCCTCCGGCGGCAGCGTCCGGGTGTGGACGGGCGGCTGGACGGTGATCAGCTCTGCGGCGAGAGGAATGATGGCGCGAAAGAAGATATTCGGCGTCCCGCCCTGAGCCGTCAACAAGGCGTCGGAGGGCGGCTTGTTGAGAAACGTTGCCTGCTGGAGGACTTTCGCCCAATCGGCAGCGCTTTCAATATCTCCGTCGAAGCCGTATCCTAATTCGCCTCCGAGCGCCTGGTCGACGACACTTTTGGTGATGACGAACGTATCGTTGGACGTACCCACCGAAAAGGCGACCGTGACGACGTCGAATTTCGTGATCGTGAAGGGCTGGTCGAATACCGGCCCTGGTACGTCGCCATAACCCGATGTCGAAAATCCGAGCAATCCACCGATCGTGCCGAGACCATGACCCAGATCCGGATCAGGTTCTTTCTGCAGAATTCCGCCGCCGCCATTCTTGAACAGTGCGATTTTCGACAGATCGACGTCGATGGTCCCGACGGAGACGGTTCCATCCTCGCTGCGATTGAACGATGATACGACAGACGTCTTCGCGCCTGCTTCGCTAACCTCGCCCTGCATGTCCGACCGCAGCCAGTTCTGGCCGGCGAAGCTTGCGGAGTTGGATATCGAGACGATCTGCTGCTTCAACTGCTCCAGTTCTTCCTGGATCTTGTTCTTGTCTATTCCGTCCTGCTGGGCGGAAACGACCTTGGCCATGAATGCCGCCAGGATATCGGTGGTCGCAGCGATGCCCTCATAGGCCGTCTCGACCTTTGCGGCTCCGAGGCCTAGGGCGTCCTGCACGGCCGAAAGGGCACCATTGTCCGATCGCATGGTGGTGGCGATCGACCAATAAGCGGCGTTGTCTGAAGCTTGGTCGACACGCAAGCCGGTCGCGACCTGCCGCTGCGTGCCCAACATCTGGCTGTCGAGGGAGCGAAGCATTTGGAGCGCAGAAGCAGCTCCAGCATTCGTGAGGATGCTACTCATGGGATCTACACCGAAACAACTCCCCGCCCTACATGTGCGTCGGGTCATACAATCCAAATATGGTTAATATATCAATAAATACGCTCGATACTGACCGTGCCGGCGCTGTTTGCTGAAGATGCCCGCTGGGCGTAGGATTTCTACCCTCGGCATCCTTCTTCCCCCTTCTCCCCCTCCGGTACGTCATTCGACGTATACGGTTTTGCGATGCAGCAACGGATAGTCGCTTAAGCAACGGTTAAGTTCTTCGTTGCGGACGAACGAGAAGAGGGGTTCGAACCAATGACATTCAAATCCAAACTGGGTGGCGCGCTGCTCGCTGCCGTAATGTCGACGACGGCGCTGCAGGGTGCTTTCGCCGCTGACGACACCATCAAGATCGGTGTTCTGCACTCGCTTTCGGGCACCATGGCCATCTCTGAGACCACCCTCAAGGATGTCATGCTGATGCTCATCGCCGAGCAGAACAAGAAGGGCGGCGTGCTCGGCAAGAAGCTCGAAGCCGTCGTCGTCGACCCGGCCTCCGATTGGCCGCTGTTCGCCGAAAAGGCCCGCCAGCTGATTTCCAAGGACAAGGTTGCCGCCGTTTTCGGTTGCTGGACCTCGTCTTCGCGCAAGTCGGTCCTGCCGGTCTTCGAAGAGCTGAACTCGATCCTGTTCTACCCGGTCCAGTACGAGGGTGAAGAATCCTCGCGCAACATCTTCTACACGGGTGCCGCTCCGAACCAGCAGGCGATCCCTGCCGTCGACTATCTGGCCAAGGAAGAGGGCGTCAAGCGCTGGGTTTTGGCCGGTACCGACTATGTCTATCCGCAGACGACCAACAAGATCCTCAAGGCCTATCTGATGTCGAAGGGCGTTGCCGAGTCCGACATCATGATCAACTACACGCCGTTCGGTCACTCCGACTGGCAGACGATCGTCTCCGACATCAAGAAATTCGGTTCGGCCGGCAAGAAGACCGCCGTCGTCTCGACCATCAACGGCGATGCCAACGTGCCGTTCTACAAGGAACTTGGCAACCAGGGCATCAAGGCTGAAGACATTCCCGTCGTTGCCTTCTCGGTCGGCGAAGAAGAACTTGCCGGTCTCGACACCAAGCCGCTCGTCGGCCACCTGGCCGCCTGGAACTACTTCCAGTCCGTCGATGCCGATGTGAATGCCGAATTCATCAAGGAATGGAAGGCTTTCACCAAGAACGACAAGCGCGTCACCAACGATCCGATGGAAGCCGCCTATATCGGCTTCAACGCCTGGGTAAAGGCCGTCGAAGCTGCCGGCACTACCAACACTGATGCCGTGCTGGACTCGATCATCGGCGTCTCCGTTCCGAACCTGTCGGGTGGCACGTCCACCGTCATGCCGAACCACCACATCACCAAGCCGGTGCTGATCGGTGAAATCCAGGCTGACGGCCAGTTCGACATCGTTCAGGAAACCGCACCTGTGGTCGGCGACGAGTGGTCCGATTACCTGCCGGACAGCAAGAACCTGATCTCCGATTGGCGCAAGCCGATGTCCTGCGGCAACTTCAACGTTGCTTCCGGCAAGTGCGGCGGCAAGGGCAGCTGATGGGCTAACTCCGCTGGGAGGGGGTGTTTTACCCCCTCACCAACAAAATCTACGACTTAGCTAAAGCTAAGATCGTGATTTTGTAACCTCTCCCGCAAGGGGAGAGGTAGGCCGCGGCAGCGCCGCATCTCTATCTCTCCCCTTGCGGGAGAGAAAGCGATTTCAAAATCTTAGCATAGCTAAGTTTTAGAAATCGCAAGTGAGGGGATCCGCAACGGGCAGGCCGCCGGATGAGGGACGATGTCATGACTTTGAGAATTTTATTTCGGACACTTCTTGCTTGTTTCATTCTCGTTTTCGCCGCGCCGTCGTTCGCGCAGCAGACCGATCCCAAGCCGCTGATCGACGCGCTCTCCAAGGCGGATTTCGGCGAAGCTGAAAAACTAATCGGCCAGCTCGCTGCCACCGGTGATGCGCGGCTCGTGCCGGCGCTGAATGCCTTTTCCGAGGGTGACCTCTATTTCCGCAAGTCCGATAACCTGGTGTTCATCGGTAAGGCAGCCGGCTCCAATTACGAACTGATCGATCCGGTCACCGGCGTTTCCGCCGGACAGGCCGCCAAGAACACGGTCACCAAGATCAAGATCAACAACGGCCTGCGCCGGGTCATCCGCTCGGCCATGGGTGGCCTGACGCTGATGAGCCCGGATCGCGGCGTACGGCTGCAGGCGGCCGATGCCGTGCTCCGCTCGCCGAGCCCCGAAAACCTCGAACTGATCGAAACCGCAATCTCCAAGGAAACGGACGGCGAAGTTAAAGCCCGCATGGTAGAGGCGCGCGCCGTGTCGCTGCTTTCCTCCGACCGCTCCATCGACGAAAAGCGGGCCGCGATCCAGACGATCAAGAATTATGGCGGCCGCAACGCGATCGGCATTCTGATGGGCGCATCCGCCTCGCTCGATCCGAGCCTCAAGGGCGATGTCGATGCGGCGATCGCCAGCATCGAAAGCGGCCAGAGGCTCTGGGATGTCGGCCAGAACGTCTGGTACGGCGTTTCGCTCGGCTCGGTCCTGCTTCTGGCGGCGATCGGGCTCGCGATCACCTTCGGCGTCATGGGCATCATCAACATGGCGCATGGCGAAATGGTCATGCTCGGCGCCTATTCCACCTTCGTGGTGCAGCAGGTCATCCGCGACCATGCGCCCGGCCTGTTCGACTGGTCGCTGGCGATCGCGCTTCCGGTTGCCTTCCTCGTCACCGGCGCCGTCGGCCTGGTCATCGAACGCGGCGTCATCCGCTTCCTCTACGGCCGGCCGCTCGAAACGCTGCTTGCCACCTGGGGCGTCTCGCTGATCCTGCAGCAGACGATCCGTTCGCTCTTCGGGCCTACCAACCAGGAAGTCGGCAATCCGTCCTGGATGTCCGGTTCCTTCCCGGTCGGCGGCATGACGATCACCTGGAACCGCATGTGGATCATCGCCTTCTCGCTGTCGATCTTCGTGGCGCTGCTGGTGGTGATGAAAAAATCCTCCTTCGGCCTCAACATGCGCGCCGTCACCCAGAACCGCCGCATGGCGTCATCGATGGGCATCAAGACGCCTTGGGTTGACGCTTTCACCTTCGCCCTCGGCTCCGGCATTGCCGGCATCGCCGGCGTCGCGCTCTCCCAGATCGACAACGTCTCGCCGAACCTCGGCCAGAGCTACATCATCGACAGTTTCATGGTCGTGGTGTTCGGCGGCGTCGGCAATCTCTGGGGCACGCTGGTCGGCGCACTGTCGCTCGGGGTGCTCAACAAGTTCCTCGAACCCTCGGTCGGCGCCGTGCTCGGCAAGATCCTGGTCCTGGTGCTGATCATCCTGTTCATCCAGAAACGTCCGCGCGGCCTGTTCGCGCTCAAGGGAAGGGCGGTGGAAGCATGATTTCCGGCTTTGTCTTCCGCGCCCTCGAGGGCCGCATCGTCGTAGCCGTCGGCATTCTTCTCGGCATCGGCATCCTGGTGCCGGCGCTCAACCTCTTGACCTCGCCCGATAGCGCCCTTCACATCCCGACCTATGCCATGTCGCTGTTCGGCAAGTATCTCTGCTATGCGCTGCTGGCGCTGGCGCTCGATCTCGTCTGGGGTTACTGCGGCATCCTCTCGCTCGGCCACGGTGCCTTCTTCGCGCTCGGCGGTTATGCGATGGGCATGTACCTGATGCGCCAGATCGGCCCGCGCGGCGTCTACGGCAATCCGATCCTGCCCGACTTCATGGTGTTCCTGAACTACAAGGAACTGCCGTGGTTCTGGCATGGCTTCGACTGGTTCATCTTCGCCATGGCGATGGTGATCGTGGTGCCCGGCTTGCTCGCCTTCATCTTCGGCTGGTTCGCCTTCCGCTCCCGCGTCAACGGCGTTTATCTGTCGATCATCACTCAGGCGATGACCTACGCCCTGCTGCTCGCCTTCTTCCGCAACGACATGGGGTTCGGCGGCAATAACGGCCTCACCGACTTCAAGGACATCCTCGGCTTTTCCGTCCAGGCGGACGGCACGCGGGCGGTTCTGTTCTTCATGTCGGCGCTGATGCTGTCGCTCTGCCTGATCCTCGCCTCGGCCATCGTCCGCTCGAAATTCGGCAAGGTGCTGGTCGGCGTGCGCGATGCGGAAAGCCGTGTGCGCTTCCTCGGCTTCCGGGTTGAGAACATCAAGCTCTTCACCTTCGTCGTCTCTGCCATGATGGCGGGGATCGCAGGCGCACTCTTCGTGCCGCAGGTCGGCATCATCAATCCGGGCGAATTTGCGCCCGCCAACTCGATCGAAGTCGTCGTCTGGACGGCGGTCGGCGGCCGCGGCACGCTGATCGGCCCGATCATCGGCGCCATCCTCGTCAACGGCGGCAAGAGCTTCTTCACCGGCGCCTTCCCGGAAATCTGGTTGTTTGCGCTCGGCGGCCTGTTCATCGCCGTGACGCTCTTCCTGCCGAAGGGCATCGTCGGAACGATCCAGCACGGCTTCAAAGCCCGCAAGGCGCTGAAGGCTGCGGCGGATGCGGAAAAGGGCAGGGGCGACGCTGCGGCGGTGGCCCAGGCCCAGGCGGCGGAATAGGGGCACGCAACCATGAACACGATTTCCGAAACACGACAGAAAAGCCTGCTCTATCTCGAAAACGTCTCGGTCTCCTTCGACGGCTTCAAGGCGCTGAACTCGCTGTCCTTCGTCGTGGAGCCCGGCGAACTCAGGGCAATCATCGGCCCGAACGGCGCCGGCAAGACGACGATGATGGACATCATCACCGGCAAGACACGGCCTGATACCGGCACGGTCCTGTTCGAGGATACGATCGACCTGACCAAAAAGGACGAGGCGGACATCGCCCAGCTCGGCATCGGCCGCAAATTCCAGAAGCCGACCGTGTTCGAAAGCCACACCGTCTGGGACAACCTGGAACTGGCGCTCAACCGGTCGCGCGGCGTGTTCGCCACCTTGTTCTACACGCTGTCGGCGGAGGATAAGGCTCGCATCGAGGAGATCCTCGAGACGATCCGCATGACCCACCGCAAGAACGAGTATGCCGCCAATCTCAGCCACGGCCAGAAACAGTGGCTGGAGATCGGCATGCTGCTCGCCCAGGAACCGAAGCTGCTTCTGGTCGACGAACCCGTCGCCGGGATGACGGATGCGGAGACAGCCGAGACCGCTGTGCTGCTCAAGGAAATCGCCAAGACCCGTTCGGTCGTGGTCGTCGAACATGACATGGGCTTCATCCGCGAACTCGGCGTCAAGGTGACCTGCCTTGCGGAAGGTTCGGTACTTGCCGAAGGCTCGATCGATTTCGTCTCGAGCGATCCGAAGGTGATCGAGAATTATCTGGGGCGCTGATATGCTGACAGTCAACAACGTCAATCTTCACTATGGCGCAGCGCAGGCGCTGCGAGGCGTTTCCATTCATGCGGATATGGGCAAGATCACTTGCGTGCTGGGGCGGAACGGCGTGGGGAAGAGTTCTCTTCTCCGCGCCGTCACCGGCCAGCATCCGGTCAGCGCCGGTACGATCAGCTTCCAGGGGGAAGTCCTGAACGGTCTTGCGCCCTATAACCGCGCCAAGCACGGCATCGGCTACGTGCCGCAGGGCCGGGAAATCTTTCCGCTCCTGACAGTCCAGGAAAATCTCGAAAGCGGCTACGCCCCGCTCGCGCGCAAGGACAAGTTCATCCCGGACGAGATCTTCTCGCTGTTTCCGGTGCTGAAATCGATGCTCGGCCGGCGAGGCGGGGACCTCTCAGGCGGCCAGCAGCAGCAGCTTGCGATCGGCCGCGCCATGGTCACCCGTCCAAAGATCCTCGTGCTCGACGAGCCGACCGAAGGCATCCAGCCGTCGATCATCAAGGATATCGGCCGGGCGATCCGCTACCTGCGCGATTCAACCGGCATGGCCATTCTTCTGGTGGAACAGTATCTGGACTTCTGCCGGGAACTGGCCGACCACGTCTACATCATGGATCGTGGCGAGATTGTGCACGAAGGGGCCGCCGAGACTCTGGATACGGCAGAAGCAAGGCGGCACCTGACCGTCTGAGACCAGTATTTTTACTGGTGAATGTTTGTATCGCGTTGCAGCACTTCGTGCGTTTCAAAGGCCGCTAATATATGTTAACAACACTGCGTTTTCAGGGCATTCCGCATATTTGTTGACAACCCCCGCACCCCATGATGAGGCGCTGATGGTCTTTGCACGCGTTGCCGGTTTCTTCTCTCGTTCCGCTCTTACACGCATGGTTGCTGTAGGAGCGGTTTTTTTGGGCGCCACGACCTTCCTGGGGTCAATGACCGGCAGCGCCCTTGCAGCAGGCTGCGGCCAGCCGATGGAAGCCGGTCGCCACCGGATCACCATCGAGACTGATGGTATTGCCCGTTCGGCCATCTATTTCATTCCATCGTCTTATACCGGCAAGGACAAGGTTCCGCTGGTTTTCGATCTCCATGGTAGCCACAGCAACCCTGAAGGACAGCTGAACAGAAGCTCCTGGGACAAGGTCGCGGAGAAAAACGGCTTCATCGTGCTGGCGCTGCAGGGCAGCCTGCCCGGAAGCTCCGCCGGCACCTATGCCTGGAACGTGCCTTTCGTCACCGTACAGCAGGGCGGCCTCGACGAGATCGCCTATATCAAGCAGGCCCTGAACACCGCAAAGCAGCAATTCTGCGTCGATCCGGCCCGCATCTACGCCTCGGGTTATTCGGGTGGCGGCCGCATGTTGTCGGCCTACCTCTGCTCCGGTCATGACGATTTCGCAGCCGCCGGCTTCGTGCATTCGCTGCGCGCCGGCCGTCCGGTCGAGACCGACGGCAAATGGGCTCCGGACGCGCAGGGCTGCAATCCGGCCAGGCCCATCTCGATCATGGCTTTTGCCGGCGTGAAGGATGCAGCCAACCCTTACGCGGGCGGCGGCAATACCTATTGGCAGTATGGCTTCAAGACCGCAATCCAGCGGTGGACCGAACTCGACGGCTGCAAGGGTAATGGCGACGTGAAAACGGTCGATAACGTGACCTTCAGTCTCTACGGTACCTGCAAGAACGGTGCACGCGTCGCATCCTACGTCTTCGCCAACGGCACGCATGACTGGCCGAAGCCGGTTGCCGCCACGGAAGCCGTGATCGCTGCCGCCAAGGACGGTGCTGCGAGCGTCACCAAGGTGGCCGCGGTCACCGTTGCCAAACCGGCGTTCGACGCCAATGTTGATCCGGCCTCGCGGATGTGGGAGTTCTTCGGCAAGGCCGACAGCACCGACGTGATCGCCACCGCAGCACCCGCCAAGATCGGTTCGACGGGCAAGTCTGGCACGGGCGTTGCATCGGGCTGCGGAACCGAAGCCGATCTTCAGGGGACGACGTGCAACAGCAACCAGCCGATCGATATGCGCCGCAGCGGGCAAGGGGTGCAGGACGCCTTGTAACCAAGGCTTTCGGCGGGCGGACACGGCTCGCCGAATTCTACCAGGAAGGCTGCGCAAAAATTCGCCTTCCGGAAACATTTTCGCCTGAAATGGAGGCGATCTTAATCAATACGTCGGGGGGACTGACGGGCGGCGACGTGATCGAATGGTCCGTCGCCGCTGCCGCTTCCACAAGACTGTCGGTCACCACCCAGGCGAACGAGAAAATCTACAAGGCCTCGTCCGGCACGGCCTCCGTCTCCACCCATGTGACCGTCGGCGAAGACGCATCGGTCCACTGGCTCCCCCAGGAAACCATCCTTTTCGACCAGTCCTCGCTGACCCGCCGGCTCGACGTCGATCTTTCCGAAAGGTCCGAATTCCTGGCCGTCGAGGCGGTTCTGCTCGGTCGCAAGGCGATGGGCGAGGCGGTCGCGAACGGTTTCTTCCGCGACCGCTGGCGGGTGCGCCGCTCTGGCCAGCTGATCCATGCGGAAGAGATGAAGTTCGAGGGCGAGATCGAGCAGCTTTCCCAGGCAGCCGCGGTGCTCTCCGGCCAGGTCGCCTTCGCGACGCTGTTTTACACCGGCCCGCTCGCCGAAATGCTCTTCCCGAAACTCCGCCAGATTGTCGACGGCACGTCCGGCGGAGCCAGCCTTTGGACCGGCGGAGCCAGCCACTGGAACGGCAAGCTGATCGCCCGGCTGGTGGCGCCGACCGGATTTGACTTGAGAAAAATCCTGACACCGGCAATTTCCGTATTGCGTAACGGCGCGCCAGTGCCGAAAGTCTGGAACATCTGATCTTACAGCGGGATTCCCATGAACCTGAGCCCACGAGAAAAAGACAAACTGCTGATTTCCATGGCGGCGATCGTCGCCCGACGCCGGTTGGATCGCGGGGTCAAGCTCAACTACCCGGAAGCGATCGCCCTGATTACCGATTACGTGGTGGAAGGTGCGCGCGATGGCCGCTCGGTCGCCGACCTGATGGAGGCCGGCGCCCATGTCGTCACCCGCGATCAGGTTATGGAAGGCATTGCCGAGATGATCCACGACGTGCAGGTGGAGGCGACTTTTCCGGACGGCACCAAGCTCGTCACCGTCCACGAACCGATCCGCTGAGGAGGCCCCAAGATGCTGGAGTTGCGCCCCAATTGCGAATGCTGCGACAAGGATCTCGCCCCGGAAAGCCGCGGGGCGATGATCTGCACCTTCGAGTGCACGTTCTGCGCCGATTGCGCGGCCGAGGTGCTGAAGGGCACCTGCCCGAATTGCGCCGGGGAACTGGTTCGCCGGCCGGTGCGCACGGCAGCGGCGCTCGCCCGCCATCCGGCCTCCACCAAACGTGTTCTGAAGGCTGAGGGCTGCGCGCCCAAGGCGGCTTGAAGGAGAATACCATGATCCCCGGTGAAGTGATTGCCGCAGAAGGCGAAATCGAGCTCAATGCAGGTCTTCCGACGGTAACCATAAAGGTCGCCAATACCGGCGACCGGCCGGTGCAGGTAGGCAGCCATTACCATTTCTTCGAGACCAATAACGGGCTCTCCTTCGACCGGGGCAAGGCGCGCGGCATGCGCCTCGATATCCCGGCCGGCACGGCTGTCCGTTTCGAACCCGGCCAGATGCGGGAAGTGACGCTGATCCCGCTTTCGGGCAAGCGCGAGGTCTATGGTTTCCAGCAGAAGATCATGGGTGCGCTGTGAAGCCCGCGTTGGCGTTTTCCGCCGCGTTCATGGCGCTTTTTGCCCTGCCGGCGGTGGCGCAGGAGCCGAAGGCAAATTGCAAGAACCCGCAGACGCAGATGGAGATGAACATTTGCTCGCAACGCGACTACGAGGCCGCCGACAAGGCTCTTAATGCCCAGTACCAGACAACCCGCAAGGCGATGAAAAAATGGGATGCGGATAGTTCCGCGGACCTCAAAGGCGCCGAGGATGCGCTCGTCAAGGCGCAACGCGCCTGGGTCGTCTATCGCGACGCGCAATGCATCTCCTCCGGCTTCCAGGCCCATGGCGGCTCGATGGAGCCGATGCTGATTTCCGGATGTCAGGCGGACCTCACCCGCAAGCGCATTGAGGAGCTCAAAGAGCTGACCGAGGCGATGGGGAACTGACACGTATGTGTGGAGAAATTGCTAAGGTAGGGAATTTTTGATAAGTAGGGAGAGCTAAGAAAGTTAGGGAGCGATGGCAATGGGTAGATTCGAGGCGAAGACATCCATGAAGGGACAAGCCACAATTCCGGTCGAGGTCAGGAGAGCGCTCGGCTTGCCTCCGGGCGGTCTGGTGCAGTTCATCGTCGACGACAACGGCAAGGTTTCGGTCGTGGCGAAGAAGAGCGGGCTTTCGCACCTCAAGGGAATTTTTGGAAAGGCGGATGGCCCTATCGACATCGACGAGGCTATCTACGAGACTGTGAGGCGCCGCACGGCCATCGACCGGCAGGAGGGTGATCCTTGATCGGTATCGATACCAATGTCCTGGTGCGTTACGCCCTTGACGATGATCCACACTGGTCGCCGATCGTCACACGCTTCCTCGATACGCAGCTATCCCCGCAACGGCCCGGTTACATTAATCCCATCACCCTTGTCGAACTAGTGTGGACACTGCGGCGCAAGCCCGAATACGACCGCTCCAAACTTGCCGATCTCATCGAAAGCCTTCTCGCATCGGACAGTCTCGTGCTTGGCGAGGCTGAGGCGGTCGAGCGCGCAGTTGCAGCTTTCAAACAAGGGGGAGCGGGCTTTGCCGATTATCTGATCGCCGAGCTCAATGAAGCCGCCGGTGCTTCCCCAACCGTTACCATCGATCGCGGCGCGGCCAAGAAGGCGCCCTTTGTTTCACTTTCCGAAAAGGTCTGAACCATGCCCCACAAGATGTCCCGCGCCTCCTATGCCAGCATGTTCGGTCCGACCACGGGCGACAGGGTGCGGCTTGCCGATACCGAATTGTTCATCGAGGTGGAGAAGGATTTCACCGTCTATGGCGAAGAGGTGAAGTTCGGCGGCGGCAAGGTCATTCGCGATGGCATGGGACAGAGCCAGGCGACGCGGGCGGAAGGCGCCGTCGATACGGTCATTACCAACGCGCTGATCGTCGACCATTCGGGCATCTACAAGGCTGACGTCGGTTTGAAGAACGGCCGCATCCACGCGATCGGCAAAGCCGGCAACCCGGATACCCAGCCGGGCGTGACGATCATCGTCGGCCCGTCCACCGAGGCGATCGCCGGTGAGGGCAAGATCCTGACGGCCGGCGGCATGGATGCACATATCCATTTCATCTGCCCGCAGCAGATCGAGGAGGCGCTGATGAGCGGCGTCACGACCATGCTCGGCGGAGGCTCCGGCCCGGCACATGGCACGCTCGCCACCACCTGCACCGGCGCCTGGCATATCGAGCGGATGATCGAGAGTTTTGACGCCTTCCCGATGAACCTCGCGCTCGCCGGCAAGGGCAATGCGTCGCTTCCCGCACCGCTGGAGGAAATGATCCTCGCCGGTGCCTCGTCGCTGAAGCTTCACGAGGACTGGGGTACGACGCCGGCCGCGATCGACAACTGCCTGACGGTTGCCGACGCCTTTGACGTGCAGGTAATGATCCACACCGATACGCTGAACGAAAGCGGTTTTGTCGAGGATACGGTCGCGGCCATCAAGGGCCGCACCATCCACGCCTTCCATACGGAAGGTGCCGGCGGCGGCCACGCGCCCGACATCATCAAGATCTGCGGCAATCCGAACGTCATCCCGTCTTCGACCAATCCGACCCGGCCGTATACGATCAATACGCTTGCCGAACATCTCGACATGCTGATGGTCTGCCATCACCTGTCGCCGTCGATCCCGGAAGACATCGCCTTTGCGGAAAGCCGCATCCGCAAGGAAACCATCGCTGCCGAAGACATCCTCCACGATCTCGGCGCCTTCTCGATCATCTCCTCCGACAGCCAGGCCATGGGCCGCGTCGGGGAAGTGGCGATCCGCACCTGGCAGACGGCCGACAAGATGAAGCGCCAGCGCGGCAGCCTGAAGGAAGAAACCGGCAATAACGACAACTTCCGCGTCAAGCGCTACATCGCCAAATATACGATCAACCCGGCGATTGCGCACGGCGTTTCCCATGAGATCGGCTCGGTCGAGGTCGGCAAGCGGGCGGATCTCGTGCTCTGGAGCCCTGCCTTCTTCGGGGTGAAGCCGGAAATGGTGTTGCTCGGCGGCTCGATTGCGGCCGCGCCGATGGGCGATCCGAACGCCTCGATCCCGACGCCGCAGCCGATGCACTACCGGCCGATGTTTGCGGCCTACGGCAAGCTGCGCACCAATTCCTCCGTCACCTTCGTCAGTCAGGCTTCGCTGGATGCCGGTCTTGCCCAGCGCCTCGGCGTCGCCAAGAAGCTGGTGGCGGTCAAAAACACCCGCGGCGGCATCTCCAAGGCCTCGATGATCCACAATTCGCTGACGCCGCATGTGGAGGTCAACCCAGAGACGTACGAAGTACGGGCCGACGGCGAGTTGCTCACCTGCGAGCCCGCGACCGTGCTGCCGATGGCGCAGCGTTATTTCCTGTTCTGAGGCGCTGGCACCTCGGAGCCCATTCATGAAGACGTTTTTGCGCCGGCTCCTCGCTGCGGTTCTGTTCGTGGTTGTCGCGGTGGCCGTCGGGACGTTCATCCCGCGGCCGCTGTTTGTGCCGAGCCGGGCGGCGGAACCGGCGGCGCAAAGGCGCGTCCTGGTTCTGTCCAATCCGATCCACACGGACATCGCCATTCCGCTGGCTGAGGATACCCGTGCCGCCTTCGCTTTTCTGGAGCGGTCCGGAATCCCGGTCGCCGATCCCGGTGCGGAATGGCTGGTGCTCGGTTGGGGTGGGCGGGCCTTTTATCTTGAAACGCCGACCTGGGCGGACTTGAAGCCGCTTCCGGTGTTGCGGGCGCTGACGATCGACAGTTCGGTCATGCATGTGGACGTTGCCGGCGGGATCGATGAAAGCCATCCGGCGGTGATGCCGCTCGACCTGGAGTCGGCGGAATTCCAGCGGCTTTTGGCGTTCATCCAGACGAGTTTCACCCGACAGGCAGACGAGGTGACTGTGGTGCCGGAGGCGGGCTATGGCGATAATGACCGGTTCTTCGAGGCGAACGGCTATTTCAACGCGGTTGTCGGCTGCAACACGTGGGCCGCGGCGGCACTGCGCGCCGCCGGATTGCGCACCGGCCTCTGGAATCCGCTGCCACAGACGCTTACCCTCTCACTCAAGCTTTTCAATTGACCCCGGAGTATTCCATGCAGCACGTCCACTCCTATCACCCCGCCGGCGTGGTCACCGACCCGCCGGTCGATATCATCACGCTGCCGCATGATCTGCGGCATCTGCGCCGCAAGCTGCTGCATCTCTCCAATGGCGAAATGGTGATGCTCGATCTCAAGGAGGCCGTGCTTTTCCATCACGGCGATCGGCTGGTGCTTGAGAACGGCGATACGATCGAGGTACATGCGGCCCCGGAAAAACTCTTCGAGATCAAGGGCCGCGATACGCTGCACCTGATCGAGCTCGCGTGGCATCTCGGCAACCGCCATCTGCCGGCGCAGATCGAGGAAGGCCGTATCCTCATCCTGCGCGACCACGTGATCCGTGCCATGCTGGAAGGGCTTGGTGCCGCGGTTGCCGAGGTGGAGGAAGGTTTTCAGCCCGCCCGCGGCGCCTACCATTCGCATGGCTCCCACGGCCACGACCATCATGGACATTGAGGCTTCGTGACCAACCTCGATACCAAGGTGCTTCTGAGGCTGATGGCCTGGCTCTCGCCGGCCTTTCCCATCGGCGGTTTCGCCTATTCGGGCGGGCTCGAACGGGCGGTGCACGATGGCCTCGTCAAGGATGCCGCAGGTCTGATCGCCTGGCTGACGAGCCTGCTGCGGCACGGCGCCTTGTGGAACGACGCCGTGCTGTTCGGCGAAGCCTGGCGGCGGTATGATGACGGGGCTGCGTTGAAGGAGATAGCCGAACTGGGGCTGGCGCTTGCCGGCTCTGCAGAGCGCCACGCGGAGACATTGTCGCTCGGCAAAGCATTCGCCGCGGCGGCCTCCGCGTGGCCTCATCCGGTTCTCGACCGCCTGCCGCCAGCCGTGCCGTTCCCCGTCGCAGTCGGTGCAATTGCGGCAGGGCATGGCGTGCCGGCAGCCCAGGCGCTTGCCGCCTATCTGCATGCGGCCGTCTCGCAATCGGTGTCTGCCGGTATCAGGCTTGGGGTTTCCGGGCAGGTGGAAGGGGTGGCCGTGCTCGCGGATATCGAGAGCCTGGTCAGCCAGATTGCGGAGAAGGCGAGCCTTGCCACTCTCGACGATCTGGGCGGCGCGGCAGTGCAGGCGGAAATTGCCTCTCTTCGGCATGAAACACAGCATTCGCGGCTTTTCCGCTCGTAGAAGCGGGCCTAAGCTGAAGTCTGGTAGAATGAAAGGACGACATATGAAATCGGCGAATGGACCTCTGCGCGTCGGCATCGGCGGCCCTGTCGGTTCGGGCAAGACGGCACTGACCGAGAAGCTCTGCAAGGCGATGCGGGAGGATTATTCCGTCGCGGTCGTCACCAACGACATCTATACCAAGGAGGATGCTGAGGCTCTGGTGCGCTGCCAAGCGCTGTCTTCCGACCGCATCGTCGGTGTCGAGACCGGGGGCTGCCCGCATACCGCCATTCGCGAGGACGCGACGATCAATCTGCAGGCGATCGCGGGTCTGAATGAACGCATACCGGACCTCGACGTGGTGTTCATCGAATCGGGCGGCGACAATCTCGCGGCGACCTTTTCGCCCGATCTTGCCGACATCACCATCTATGTGATTTCCACCTGCCAGGGTGAGGAAATCCCGCGCAAGGGCGGTCCCGGCATTACCCGCTCCGACCTGCTGATCATCAACAAGAAGGATCTCGCTCCCTACGTCGACGTCGATCTCGACGTAATGGACCGCGATGCGTATCGCATGCGCGAGGCCAAGCCGCATCTGTTTACCGATTTGAAGCGCGGCGTCGGCGTGGACCATGTGGTCCGGTTCCTGAAGGAGCAGGGCGGGCTTTGAAGTCTGCCGCGCGACATGCTTAAAAAAAATTGAGGCCGGTGGCCCCTCGAAGCCACCGGCCTTATCTGCATGTCGCGGTCCCGCCGCCAGTGTCACAACATGCATCCAAAGAAAGCCCGGACCCGCCCGTCCGGTCTCGCTTCGTTTAACTTCAGATCTCGCGCAGGGCCTGCACGTCGCCGACCTGGATCACGCGCCCGCGTACCGTCACTCCTGTGCGCCGGAGGGTGGAGAATGCGCGGGAGAGCGCCTCGGGAGCGAGGCCCAGCATGCCTGCGAGCAGGTTCTTCTGGAAAGGCAGGCGAATGGACGCCGGGCCGCCGTCCACCGGGCACCGCGTCAGGATATAATTTGCCACCCGCTGTGGCGCCGTATGCAACCTGTCGTTGGCTACGCAGTCCATCGTGGTTATGAGGTGTTTCGACAGCGAGGTGATCACCGCCTTGGCAATATCCCTCTCCTGGTCGGCCAGATCCCGCACCGCCTGCATGTCGAAGCGGGCAAGCGTCGTAGCTTCGGCCGTCTGGGCATGATGGCGATACTTGGTGCCGCCATAGAGAAGGCATTCGGCGAACGTGTCGCCCGGGCTGCAGATGCGGATATCCGCCTCGCGGCCGTCACGATTGAGCTGGTAGAGCCGTACGTAGCCGCTGAGAACGCAGTAGAAAGCGTCGGCATTTTCGCCCTCGCGAAAGATCGACTTGCGGTTCGTCAGACTGATGACACTCATGGTCGACATCATCCGGACGAGAGAATTGCCAGTCAGGCTGGTCAGGAAAGGCGTCTTCATCAGGACGGCCCGGTCCCTGTTGTTGAGCTTGAAATTGCTGTTCATCATGTCCGCCGTCTCTTCCATAACCTGAACCGCCGCGCATTCCCGATATCGCTAAAATAACAGGTTCACGAAATCTGAATTTGACATCGATCAAATCCGTGAAATTTTTCTGCAATCTCCGCGAGTTGGCTTATTCCAACGAAAAACGCCGGGCCCAAGGGCCCGGCGTTGTCGAAAATACAGTTCGGAGATGGGGGTTATTCGGCGGCCAGCGGCGGCAGGCGCAGCACTTTGCTGCTGGCTTGCGCACCGGGAGAACGATCGTCGTTGGCGCTCGTCTGCCGTTCCATCTGGTTGAGGCGTTCCTCCAGGGATGCGATCGACTGCGCGTTCTTGCGAGCCTCCTGGCTGAGTTCCTCGTTGGAAAGACCGAAGTCCTCCTGTTCCTTCTTGCCGACCATGCGGCCGAAGATCTTGCCGAGCAGGCGCGACAGGTCGTCCATGATCAGGAAGAAGGACGGCACGACGAGGAGCGAGAGCACCGTCGAGACGATGATGCCGCCTATTACCGCGATCGCCATCGGCGCACGGAAGGAACCGCCTTCACCGACGCCGAGCGCCGAGGGCAACATGCCCGCGGACATGGCGATCGACGTCATGATGATCGGACGGGCGCGCTTGCGGCCGGCCTCGACCATGGCATGGACGCGTTCCAGGCCCTGCCTCTTCATCTCGATCGCGAAGTCCACCAGAAGGATGGCGTTCTTCGTGACGATACCCATCAGCATCAGGATACCGATCAGGACCGGCATCGACAGCGCGTTCTGGGTAATGATCAGCGCCACCGCCACGCCGCCGATAGCAAGCGGCAGCGAGAACAGGATGGTGAAGGGCTGGATGACGTCCTTGAAGAGCAGGATCAGCACCACGAGCACCAGCATCAGGCCCATCAGCATCGCATTGCCGAAGCTCTGCTGCATTTCGGCCTGCACCTTGGCGTCGCCGCTTTCGGCCAGACGAACCGTCTTCGGCAACTCGGTCTCACCGACGATCCGCTTGAACTCGGCCGATGCGGTATCGAGCGCCGTGCCGAAGGGCACGTCGGAACCGATCGCCACGACGCGATTGCGGTCGTTGCGCTTGATCGAACTCGGGCCTTCCGAATAGTCGATGTCAGCAACGTTGTAGAGCGGCACGCTGGCACCGGCCGCAGTCTTGATCTTGAGCGCCCGGATCGAGGCCAGATCGCGCCGCACGTCGAGCGAAGCCTGGACGCGGATCGGGATCTGCCGGTCGTCGAGCGAGATCTTCGCAAGGTTGGCATCGACATCGCCGATGGTCGCGACGCGGACCGTCTCGGCGATCTGCTGCGGCGTGATGCCGAGGCGCGAAGCCTCCGCCATGCGCGGCCGGATCTGCAGTTCCGGACGGGGCAGGGCGCCTTCCGAGGAGACGTTGAACAGGACCGGCGAGGCCCGCAGCTTCGATTCCAGCATGCTGACGGCGTCGTTCAGGTCCGCCTCGTTGGTGGAGAGGAAGTTGAACGAAAGGTCGCGCTCGGCGCGGTCGTTGACCTTGGATATCCGCACGTCCGGAATGGAGCGGACGGCAGCGAAAATGTCCTTTTCGACATCCCATTGCGGACGCGTGCGGCCATTTTCCTTGATCCTCGGCACGACGTCGCGGATCAAGGGGATCGATCCCAGGCCCTTGTTAACCAGGGTCTTTACCAGCGAATGGTCGAGGTTTTGCAGGATGACGCGCACGGTTGCGCGGCGCAGTTCGAGGTCGCCTTTAGGCGACGCTCCGCCGAGGATGAAGACGCTCTCGACACCGTCGATATGGCGCACCGCGTCATAGATGACGTCGGTGCTGGCGCCCGTTTCATCGAGCGTCGCATTCGGCGGCAATTCCACCGACAGCACGACGCGCGAGTTGTCGTCCGGCGGCAGGAAGCTGCCGGGGACCTGGGATAGCAGCATCACGGAGCCGATCAGGAAGCCGATTGCGGCGAGCATCGTCGTATAACGCCAGTACCAGCGGCGGGTCGTGCCGGTGACAAGGCGCGTATAGGCCTTCATGATCCAGCCGTCGTTGTCGTGATGGTCTTCCATCCCGTCTTCGGGGCTCATCAGATAGGCGGCCATCAGCGGCGTGATCAGTCGCGCCACCGCGAGCGAGAAGAACACCGAGAATGCGACCGTCAGGCCGAACTGGATGAAATACTGGCCTGGAACGCCCGGCATGAACGACACCGGCACGAACACGGCGATGATCGTGAAGCTGGTGGCGATGACGGCGAGGCCGATTTCGTCGGCGGCTTCGAGCGCTGCCTTATAGGGCGATTTGCCCATCTTGATATGCCGCGCGATGTTCTCGATCTCGACGATCGCGTCATCGACGAGAATACCGGTCGCGAGCGTCAGCGCCAGGAAGCTTACGAGGTTCAGCGAAAACCCCATGAGGTCCATGATCCAGAAGGTCGGGATCGCCGACAACGGCAGGGCAACCGCTGCGATCAGCGTCGCGCGCCAATTCCTCAGGAACAGGAAGACCACGATGACGGCGAGGACCGAGCCTTCCACCAGCGTATGGAGGGCAGCTTCGTAATTGCCGTAGGTGAAGTAGACGGAGTCGTCGACCATTTCGATCGCGACGTTCGGATTGGCCTTGCGCACCTCGTCGAGGCTGGTGGCGACGGTTTCGGCGACCGAGACCTCGCTTGCACCCTTGGCGCGGAACACGGCGAAGGTGACCGACGGCGTGCCGTTGAAGCGCGAGAAGGATTTCGGCTCCTCGTAGGTGTCGGTGATGGTGCCGAGTTCGGTCAGCTTGACGAACTGGCCGTTGGGCAGCGTGATCGTCGTGTCGGCAAGCTGAGCGACGCTGCGGGCATCGCCGAGCGTGCGGATCGTCTGTTCGTTGCCGGCCACCTGGCCGCGGCCGGAGCCGAGGTCGACGTTGGTGCCGCGCATCTGGGTACTGACATCGGCAGCGGTAATGCCATAGGCATCCAGCTTGGCGGGGTTCAGGGACACCCGGACTTCACGGTCGGAGCCGCCGTAACGGTCGATACGGCCGACGCCGGCTTGGCCCTGCAGGGCGCGCTTGACCGTGTCGTCGACGAACCAGGAGAGTTCCTCGAGGGTCATGTTCGGCGAGGAGACGGCGAATGTCTGGATAGCCTGACCTTCGACGTCGACCTTGGTGACGACGGGTTCCTCGATGCCGGCGGGCAGGTCGCTACGGATCTTGTCGATCGCGTCCTTGGTGTCCTGTACGGCTTCTGCGGTCGGCTTTTCGATGCGGAAAACGACGACCGTCTGCGACTGGCCGTCCGTCACCGTCGACTGGATTTCGTCAATGCCGCTGATCGAGGCGACAGCGTCCTCGATCTCCTTCGTCACCTGCATTTCCAGCTCGGCGGGGGCGGCCCCGCTCTGGGTGACGGTGATCGACACGACCGGAACGTCGATATTCGGGAAACGGGTAATCGGCAGCGCGTAAAACGACTGGATGCCGACAACAAGCAGCAGGGCAAAACCGAGCATCGGCGCTATCGGATTGCGGATCGACCAGGCGGAGAAGTTCATGCGGCTCAACCTCAGTTCGCAATAGTGGCGGGTTCGGCCGGGACCGGGGCGATCTTGTCGCCGTCCCGAACGAAGGCGCCGGCCTTCGCAACGACAATGTCACCGGCCGTAAGACCGCTGACGACCTGCACGAAACCGCCATCCTGGATGCCGGTTTCAATCTTCACCTGCTTGACCACATTGTCCTCGACCTTGCGGGCGGTGGAACCGTCCCGCCCGGTGGTGACGGCGGAGAGCGGCAGCGCTAGGGCATTGGTCTCGGCGATGACGATCTCGGCACTGGCATACATGCCCGAGCGGGCGCCGCTCTTGTCGTCGATGATGATATGCACCGCCCCGAGGCGGGTCACCGGGTCGACAGTCGGGGAGACGAGCCGAACCTTGCCGGCGATCTTCACCTTGCCGCCGGCGACCGTGACGATCGCCTTCTGGCCGGCCTTGATCTTCTGGATGTCGGTCTCGGAAAGATCGGCGACCAACTCGATCGCGCTATCCTTGATGATCGTGAAGAGCGGATTACCGGTGCCGCTGGCGATCGCGCCGACCTTGGCATTGCGGACGGAAATGATACCGCCGACCGGCGCCTTCACGCCGGTGCGGGCGAGCTTCAGGTTGATGTCCTCGATCTGGGCGTCAACCACCTTGATGTCGGACTGGCCAACCGCGACCGCCTGCTTGGCGGCGTTCAGCTTGGCGTCGGATACCTCTACGAGCGCGTTCGCCTGTTCGAGCTGCGAAACCGTGCTGGTGCCGCTCTGGCTCAGGCGTTGCGTGCGGTCGCGCTGGCGCTTGGCGTCGGCAAGGTTGGCTTCCGCCTCGATCACCTGCGCCTTGTACTGCGCAAGACCAGCCTCAGCCTTTGCCTTGTTGGCCTGCAACTGGCTTTTCTCAAGGATCAGCGCGTCTTCGTTCAACGTCGCAAGCACGCTGTCGGCCTTCACTTCGTCACCGACATCGGCGTTCAGCGTCTTGATCGACAGGGCGTCGACGAGCGGCTGGACGTAGACTTCCTCGACGGGCCTGACGGTGCCGGTGGCGATGACGCGGTCGATGAGCGGCTTTTCGATCGCTTCCGTCACAATGATCGAGGGCAGCTTGATTTCCGTCTGCGCCGGGGCCGGCTTGGCCGCGTCCTGCGCAACGGCAGAATTGGGGATCAATGCGGAGCCTGCGGCAAGCGCGATGCTGGCGCCGAGTGCAAGGCGAAGAGCCGGGATACCGGCGGACTTGGTAAACTTGCGAAACATGCGATTACTTTCAAACTGAAGTAAGGGGCAAATATTCCGCTGGGAACCGCTCCGGTCACGTAACGCCCCCTCAGCGCACGATAACCCGGATCAAGGTGGTAACCGCGCAAAACGGTTACAAGACCGGCAGCGAAAGATTCATCAACGCCGCACTTTTACGTGTTTGCGTTGCACAAATCAATCCGTCGCCCTTATGAGACGAATGAGTTTTAGTTATGTTTTGAGTGAGAAAAATTTCAAAAACGCGCGGCGTGTAGCCGCGCGTTCTCTTTTAACAAGCCAGCGGCGATTATTATTTCAATGCCGCGTCGGTGATCTCGCTCGTATAGGCGCCTTCCGGCTTCTTGGTGATGATCTTCTGGTCGAGCAGCGCCTTGACCGTGCGGTCGTAGGTGGCAGTGTCGAGCTTTCCGGTGCCGGTGCCGATCAGCTTGGCGACTTCGCCCATCATCCGCTTCTGGTGGTTCTCGTCCTGGCCGCCATTGTCCATGACGATCCCGGCTGCTTCACCCGGATTGGCGATGGCGTATTTCCAGCCCTTCATTGACGCACGGACGAACTTCACCATGGTTTCCTTGAACTTCGGATCCTTGAGCTTGGTGTCCATCACGTAGAGACCATCCTCGAGCAGGTCGTTGCCCATGGCGGAGAAGTTGAAGACGACGAGCTGGTCCGGCTTGAAGCCGGCATCGATCGCCTGCCAGTATTCGTTATAGGTCATGACCGAGATGCAGTCGGCCTGCTTCTGGATGAGCGGCTGCACGTCAAAACTCTGCTTCAGAACGGTCACGCCGTCCTTGCCTCCGTCGGTCTTCAGGCCGAGCTTGTTCATCCAGGCGAAGAACGGGTATTCGTTGCCGAAGAACCAGACGCCGAGCGTGCGGCCCTTGAAGTCGGCTTCGGTCTTCACCGGGCCGTCCTTGGGGCAGATCATCTGCAGGCCGGACTTCTGGTAGGGCTGGGCGATGTTGGTGAGCGGCACGCCCTTTTCGCGGGCAACCAGCGCACCGCCCATCCAGTCGACGATCACGTCGGCGCCGCCGCCGGCGATCACCTGTTCGGGAGCGATGTCAGGGCCGCCCGGCTTGATCGTGACGTCGAGGCCTTCTTCCTTGTAGAAGCCCTTGTCCTTGGCGACGTAATAACCGCCGAACTGGCCTTGAGCCACCCATTTCAGCTGCAGGGTCACCTTGTCGGCGGCCATCGCAGCTTGGGCTGCCGCGAGCGACATGGCGCCCGCCATCAGCGCAACGAGAATTTTTCTCATGTTTTTTATCCTTCCCTCTGAGGTTTGCCGGCTCCGCCGAAACGGGCCGGATTTTAAGCGCCTAACCACCGCGGTTAGACGGATGCCAGAACGTCGTCGCTCTTTCGCCAAGCGCCACGACGCCATAAAAAACTGATCCGACCAGCGCTGCAACAGCGATTTCGGCCCAAACCATGTCGACATTCATGCGGCCGATCTCGGTCGAGATCCGGAACCCCATGCCGACGATCGGCGTGCCGAAGAATTCCGCGACGATCGCACCGATCAGCGCCAGCGTCGAGTTGATCTTCAGCGCGTTGAAGATGAAGGGCATGGCGGCCGGCAGGCGCAGCTTGATCAGCGTCTGCCAGTAGTCGGACGCGTAGGAGCGCATCAGGTCGCGTTCCATGGCGCCCGAGGCCCCGAGCCCGGCCACCGTGTTCACCAGCATCGGGAAGAAGGTCATGATGATGACGACGGCTGCCTTCGAATGCCAGTCGAAACCGAACCACATGACCATGATCGGTGCGACGCCGATGATCGGCAGCGCCGACATCAGATTGCCGATCGGCAGCAACCCTCGGCGCAGGAAGGCGATGCGATCGGCAAGGATGGCGACGACGAAGCCGGAGGCGCAGCCGACGACGTAACCGAACAGGACCGCCTTGAAGATCGTCTGCTGCACGTCTGCCCAGAGGATCGGCACCGAGCTTGCGAGCCTTGCGCCGATCGAGGACGGCGGCGGCAGGAGAATGAAGGGGATGCCGGCGCCTCGGGTCGCCGCTTCCCATAGGATCAGGATCCAGGCCCCGAAGATCGCCGGGATCAGCAGCCGGAGAAACGTGTCGCCGGTTTTGGATTTGGCGCGGATGCCGGACAGGACCGTGACGCAGCGCCAGGCGATCAACCAGCAGGCCGCGATCATCAGGAAGAAGGCAAGCGTCGCCTTGCCCTCGTTGCCGGCGATGCCCGCAAGCAGCAGCCAGACGGCGAGATGGGCCGCGAGGAACAGGACGGTTGCGAGGAGGAGCTGGGAGAGCCTGGTGAACGAGACCAGCGCTGCGCCGGCGACGAGCAGAAAGATCACAGCGAGGGCGCCGGTGCCGAACGGCGAGGGGGCATCCGCCGCCATCAGCGGCAGGGAGGCGAGGGCGGCGAGACCGAGGAGCAGCGCTATCGCGCCCTGCCAGGAACGAAGAGCCACTGTCATGCCGGCCTCCCGCCCATGGAGCGATCGACGATCTTGGCGATGATCCCGACGATCGCAACGAGGGCCGCCGCCAGCACCGAGCCGGCGATCAGCGCCGCCCAGATATCGATCGTCTGGCTGTAATAGGCCCCGGCCAGCAGTTTCGAGCCGATGCCGGCGACGGCACCGGTCGGCAGCTCGCCGACGATCGCCCCGACAAGGCTCGCGGCGATCGCCACCTTCATCGAGGTAAACAGGAACGGAATGGAGGCCGGTACCCGGAGTTTCCAGAAGGTCTGGGCACCGCTTGCATAATAGGTGCGCATCAGGTCGAGCTGGATGATCTCGGGCGAACGCAGGCCCTTCACCATGCCGACTGCCACAGGGAAAAAGGAGAGGTAGGTCGAGATCAGCGCCTTGGGAACGAGCCCGGTGACGTTGATCGCGCCGAGCACGACAATCACCATCGGCGCCACCGCCAGGATCGGCACGGTCTGCGAGGCGATGATCCACGGCATCAGGCTGCGGTCGAGCGCCTTCAGATGCACGATGCCGACCGCGATCAAGATGCCGGTCAGCGTGCCCATGGTGAAGCCGACAACGGTCGACGATAGCGTCACCCAGGCATGGTAGACAAGGCTGCGGTTCGACGTGACGCTGCGCAGAAACGTATTCTCGAAGACGTTGCTGACCACCTGATGCGGCGCCGGCAGGATGGGCTTCGGCTGCGCCATCGTCTTGCCGATGAACTCCATCGTCGTCGAAGTGACGTTGGCGCGCCGGTCGAGATCCCGCTGGAAGGGCGCGTTCATGAAATAGGCGGCGACGTACCAGACGGCGAGGATCACCACGAGGATGGTGAGGACGGGGATGATGCGGGATTTGAGGGAGTCGGGTTTCATACGAACTCCTTCTTCAAAAAAGGCGTGACGTGTTTTTCGATGGTCGTGAAGACATAGTCGGGTCCGTCGAGAACTTGATCGTTGTCGAACCTCATCACGGTAAACCCCTGACCTCTTAGAAAGGCGTCCCTCCTAAGATCATGCCGGCGACCATGATCGGTCTCGTGGCTGTCCCCGTCGACTTCCACGACGATACGTGCCGCAAGCCAGGCAAAATCAGCGATGTAAGGACCGATCGGTGTTTCTCGCCGGAAGCGGGCGCCATAGGGCCGGAAATCGCGGAGCATGTCCCACATCGCGGATTCGGCCTTGGTGAGCTCGCGGCGGAGCGTTTTGGCGCGTGTTCTGGTCTGGGGAGCGATATTGGAGTGAGGCATTCAGATTGCTCCTCGAACATCAGGGAAAAAGACCCCGCCCCAACCCCTCCCCACAAGGGGGAGGGGCTTAACCTGCGGCGGTCTTCTCATTCCCTTTGCGGCGGTGCGTCTTGATGCAAGGGTGTTGTGTGACGGGACGGTGCGGTCCGGGAAGTCCCTCCCCCTTGTGGGGAGGGGTTGGGGAGGGGACTTGCCTCCGCAATACCGAGGATGGGCCTCCTGCATCTGCAAACCCTCACTCCTCATAACTATGCCCCGCTCTCAACCCCTCGCGCACCCGATGCGCGATCTCCAGGAATTCCGGCGTCTCGCGGATTTCGAGCGGGCGTTCCCTGGGCAAGGTCGATTCGATCACGTCGGTCACCCGGCCCGGACGCGGCGACATGACGACGATGCGGGTCGAGAGATAGACGGCCTCCGGGATAGAGTGGGTGACGAAACAGATGGTCTTTTCGGTGCGCGCCCACAGCTTCAGCAGCTGTTCGTTGAGGTAATCGCGGACGATCTCGTCGAGCGCGCCGAAGGGTTCGTCCATCAAAAGCAGGTCGGCGTCGAAGGCGAGCGCACGGGCGATAGAAGCGCGCTGCTGCATGCCGCCGGAAAGCTGCCAGGGGTATTTCTTGCCGAAGCCGGAAAGGTTGACGAGATCGAGGGTTCGCTCGATGCGCGCTTTGCGATCCACCGACGAATAGCCCATGATCTCCAGAGGCAGGGCGATATTCTTCTCGATCGTCCGCCACGGATAAAGTGCCGGCGCCTGGAAGACGTAACCGTAGGAGCGCGATTTGCGCGCCTCTTCCGGCGTCATGCCGTTGACGGTGATCTCGCCGGCCGTTGCCTTTTCGAGATCGGCGATGACGCGCAGGAAAGTGGTCTTGCCGCAGCCGGACGGGCCGATGAAGGAGACGAAATCCCCCTTGTTCACCGTGAGATCGACATTCGACAGCGCATGTACCGGCCCGTCACCGGTCTCGAAGGTGAGGCCGAGCTTTTTGGCCGAAACGACGGAGGATGGAGCATTGTTCATCGGCATTTGGGCATGGGTCCGAGTTTGGTACCGTCCGGGAAGCTGACGGTATAGCCTTTGGCGGATCTGGTGAGCGTAGCGGTGTCTTCCGGTCCGACTTCCCCTTCGGCTTCGCATACTGCCTTGATGGTGAAACCGTTCGCCGTCTTCTTCGGCATGCCCTTGAATTCGCAGGCGGAAACGGAAGTCGTCACACCGTCGTCCTTGAGCAGCAGGAAATCGTCGGCACCGGACGATTCGCCGGTCCTGGCATAAGTGCAGCCTTCCTTGCTGCCATAGGCGCCGTCGAGGAAGGTCGCGGCCTTGGCGGGAACGGCAATCGAGATCGCGGCAAGGACTGCCGATGCGATGCTGAAGCGGATTGTATTCAATGACATTTCCCGAAAGGCCCCCATTCAAGTCCGTCTGCGAAGCGTACAGTATAGACATCGCCGTTGCGCAGGATATCGATCATTGTGGTGTCCAAGAGCCCTCTCTTTTCGTTTGTCTCGGCTGCCGCTCTCAAGCCGGCGTGATATGCTGGCGGCAGATCCCGTTCGACGGAGGAAACTGGCGATGGACAGTGCATCAAAACCTACCTGCCGTGTCGTCAAGCCCGGTGCGGCCTACGACGGCAAGCAGGGCATGAGTTATTTCGAGGGGATCGCGGCGGAAACGGTCGGCTCCAAGGGCATTTGCATGCATCTTGTTACCATCCCGCCGGGCGCACGGGCCAAGGCCCATCTGCATGAAACCCACGAGACGGCCATCTACGTGCTCTCCGGCTCCGCGGTCACCTGGTATGGCGACCGGCTGGAGGAATGTGCCGAACTCTCGGCCGGCGAGATGATGTATATCCCCGCCGGCGTGCCGCACCTGCCGGCCAACATTTCCGACGCGCCCTGTTCGGCGGTCATCGCCCGCACCGACCCGAACGAACAGGAAAGCGTCGTGCTTCTGCCCGAGCTGGACGGGTTGGTGAAGGGGTGACCTCTGCGGAAAGGACATCGTTTCCCGTTCAAACCCCGCTGGCCGGAATGCCTGCGCGTTCCACCTTGCGCGGCGAGGTCAGTTCCTTCCAGGTCGAAAGGGCCTTGTTGACCGCCGGATAAGGCTCGCGCTTGACGAACTGGCCGTGGCCTTCCTGCGTCCTGATCGCCCCGTCCTCGATGGCGACCACGCCGCGGGTCAATGTGTAGCGCGGCAGGCCGGTCACTTCCTTGCCCTCGAAGACGTTGTAGTCGATCGCCGACTGCTGGGTCTTGGCCGAGATCGTCTTCGACTTTTTCGGATCGAGAACGACGATATCCGCGTCGGCTCCGACCAGGATGGCGCCCTTCCTCGGATAGAGGTTGAGAATCTTGGCGATATTGGTGGAGGTGACCGCCACGAACTCGTTCATGGTGATGCGGCCGGTGGCGACGCCATGGGTCCAAAGCATCGGCAGGCGGTCTTCGAGGCCGCCGGTGCCGTTCGGGATTTTTCTGAAATCGCCGAGACCGGTCCGCTTCTGGTCGGTCGTGAAGGCGCAGTGATCGGTCGCCACCACCTGCAGCGAGCCGGAGGCAAGGCCCGCCCACAGGCTGTCCTGATGCTGCTTGCTGCGGAACGGGGGCGACATAACCCGGCGGGCCGAATGGTCCCAGTCCTTGTTGAAGTATTCGCTTTCGTCGAGCGTCAGGTGCTGGATCAGCGGCTCGCCATAAACGCGCATGCCGTTCTGGCGGGCGCGGCGGATCGCTTCATGGGCCTGTTCGCAGGACGTGTGCACGACATAAAGCGGAACGCCTGCCATGTCGGCGATGATGATGGCACGGTTGGTGGCCTCGCCCTCGACGGAGGCGGGCCTCGAATAGGCGTGGGCTTCGGGCCCGTTATTGCCCTCGTCCATCAGCTTGGTCTGCATGGCGGCGACGACGTCGCCGTTTTCGGCATGGACGAGCGGCAGGGCACCGAGTTCGGCGCAGCGCGAGAACGAGGCGAACATCTCGTCGTCGTTCACCATCAACGCGCCCTTGTAGGCCATGAAGTGCTTGAAGGTGTTGATGCCGTGATGCGCGACGACCGCCTTCATCTCGTTGAAGACCTGCTCGCCCCACCAGGTGACCGACATGTGGAAGGAATAGTCACAATTGGCGCGGGTCGCCTTGTTGTCCCAGCGCTTCAGCGCGTCAAGCAGCGACTGGCCGGGCTCGGGAAGGCAGAAATCGACGACCATGGTCGTGCCGCCGGCAAGTGCTGCCCGCGTGCCGCTCTCGAAATCGTCGGCGGAATAGGTGCCCATGAACGGCATTTCCAGATGCACATGCGGATCGATCCCGCCCGGCATGACATAACAGCCGGCGGCGTCGAGCGTGGTGTCGCCGAAAAGGTTCGGGCCGATCTCGATGATCCGGCCAGCGTCGATCTTCACGTCCGCCTTGTAGGTCAGGTCGGCCGTGACGATGGTTCCACCCTTGATGACTGTGGTCATTGTTGTTCCCCTGTCTTGTCAATTTCGGTGAGATTTGACGGATAGAAGCGCGCCGTGTCGCAGCGCTCGGTCATTTGACCGTCCAATGCGGCCAATACTGTGTCCAGTACGGCGCGTCGTTCACGGGTGATCTCGTGGTTCCAGAAGCGCAGGATGGAATAGCCTTTGGCATTGAGCCATCGCGTGCGTGCTATGTCGGATTGGCTCTCCGCGTGATGGAAGCCATCGATTTCGACGATCAAACGTTCTTCGCGGCAGAGAAAATCGACGACATAAGGTCCCAGCGGAACCTGGCGCGAGAACTTGTAACCGTTCAGAAGGCGGTTTCGCAGCTCACTCCAAAGGCGGTATTCTTCCTCGGTTTCGTTCTGACGAAGCCGCCGTGCCTGCGTTGTTTTTCCGGGGCGCCGTTTTGTGATGTCATCGCCGAGCATTGCGTGCACCCCCTCATCCGACCCTTCGGGCCACCTTCTCCCCGCTGGGGAGAAGAAGGAGCATGCCGCGCCCTCGGCGTCAAATCCACGGACTTTTGCTCGGAGCCCAACGAAGGCTGCTGGCAGCCAGGCAGATACCCTCTTCTCCCCAGCGGGGAGAAGGTGGCCCGAAGGGTCGGATGAGGGGGGCTTCGCCAAAGGCAAGGCGCCGTTCACGGAAGAAAGCATCAGCTCACTCCACAATCTCCGCGGTCTCCAGCACGGCATGGAACAGCACATCCGCGCCGGCTGCCGCCCATTCCCTGGAAATGTCCTCCGCCTCGTTGTGCGAAAGTCCGCCGACGCAGGGGCACATGATCATCGTCGCGGGCGCCACCTTGGCGGCCCAGCAGGCGTCGTGGCCGGCGCCGGAGATGATGTTCATATGGCTGTAGCCGAGCTTTTCGGCCGCTTCGCGGACCCGGCCGACCAGGACCGGATCGAAGGTCACCGGATCGAAATGGCCGACCGCCTCGACCGAACAGCCGACGCCGAGCGGCTCGCAGATCTCGACCGCCTGTTTCTCGATCATTGCCCGCATACGATCCAGCTTTTCCTGGGAGGGCGTGCGGATGTCGACGGTGAAGACCACCTTGCCCGGCAGCACGTTGCGGGAGTTCGGCGAGAAGAACACCTGGCCGACGCCGCCGACGGCGCCCGGCTGTTCGGACATCGCCACCGCCTGCACCATTTCGAGGATGCGGCCGAAGGCAAGGCCTGCATTGACGCGCAGGTTCATCGGCGTCGAGCCCGTATGCGCCTCGCGGCCGGTCAGCGTGAATTCCAGCCACCACAGGCCCTGGCAGTGGGTGACGACGCCGATCTGCTTGTTCTCCGCCTCGAGGATCGGTCCCTGTTCGATATGGTATTCGAAATAGGCATGCATCTTTCTGGCGCCGACCTCCTCGTCGCCGAGCCAGCCGATGCGCTTCAACTCGTCACCATAGGTCTTGCCGTCCGGGTCCTTGCGGCCATAGGCGTAGTCGATCGAGTGAACGCCGGCGAAGACGCCCGATGCCAGCATGGCCGGCGCGAAACGCGCGCCTTCCTCGTTCGCCCAGTTGGTGACGACGATCGGATGTTTCGTCCTGATGCCGAGGTCGTTCATGGTGCGGACCACTTCCAGCGCGCCGAGCACGCCGAGCACGCCGTCATATTTGCCGCCGGTCGGCTGGGTGTCGAGATGGCTGCCGACATAGACCGGCAGGGCATCCGGATCGGTGCCGGCGCGGGTGGCGAACATCGTGCCCATCTTGTCGACGCCGACCGTCATTCCTTCGGCCTCGCACCATGTCTTGAAGAGATGGCGGCCTTCGCCGTCCGCATCCGTCAGCGTCTGGCGATTGTTGCCGCCGGCAATGCCGGGGCCGATCTTCGCCATGTCCATGAGCATGTCCCACAGACGATCGCCGTTGATGCGCAAGTTCTCGCCGGGTGCTGCCACCATTTTTCAGTCCTCGCCTGTTTTCACGTCCACCCGTGCGGGCGGCATGCTTTTCGTTCCCATGGTCCTCCGCGCGCCCGCTTTGAAAAGAGGCATGCGAAGATCGGCATTGCGTTTATTCTGCTTGTCGCCGATAATTTGACCGCTTGGTAAAACATTACAATTTCCACGGCTCCACTCAAGACGAAAATCACGAAAAATCCAGAGGAATTTCCAAAGCGCCCGGTGGACGCGGAAGAGGGCAAGGACAGGCATGGCCATCCCGAGGGCGGCGAAGACGCAGAGACGCACCCGCATCCAGGAAGAGAAGGAGGAGCGCATCCTCGAAGCGGCGCTCGACGTATTTTCGCAGAACGGTTTCCGCGGCGCAACGATCGACCAGATCGCCGATGCGGCCGGCATGTCGAAGCCCAATCTGCTCTATTATTTCCGTACCAAGGAGGCGATCCACCGTCACCTGATCGACCGGGTCCTGTTTACCTGGCTGGAGCCGTTGCGGGCGTTCGATGCGGAAGGTAATCCGGAATCGGAGATCCGCTCCTATATCCGCCGCAAGCTCGAAATGGCCCGCGATTTCCCGCGCGAAAGCCGGCTTTTCGCCAATGAGGTGCTGCAAGGCGCGCCGCATATCGAGGATGAGCTGAAAGGCCCGTTGAAGGAACTGGTCGACGAAAAGGCGGAGGTGATCCGCGCCTGGGCGCGGTCCGGCAAGATCGCCAAATGCGATCCCTACCACCTGATCTTCTCGATCTGGTCGACGACCCAGCATTATGCCGACTTCGACGTGCAGGTGCGCGCCGTGCTCGGCCAGGACTATGCGGGCGAGGGGCGTTTCGAGGATGCGGCGCGGTTTCTGGAGCAGCTCTTCATCGACGGGCTGCGGGCGCGCAACGCCTGAGCTTCCTTCCTAAAACCGAAAGCAAAAACGAAAAACGCCGGCGCTGAGGCCGGCGTCTTCTCATTTGCCGATTGCCGGGCCTGGTATCAGGCGGCGGCGGAAGCCCGGTTGGTCGGGACTTCGGCGATCGTCTTCAGAACCTGGGAAGCGATCTGGTAGGGGTCGCCCTGGGAGTTCGGACGGCGGTCTTCCAGATAGCCCTTGTAGTCGTTCTTGACGAACGAGTGCGGCACGCGGATCGAAGCACCGCGGTCGGCAACGCCGTAGGAGAACTTGTTCCACGGAGCCGTTTCGTGCTTGCCGGTCAGGCGCTTGTCGTTGTCCGGGCCGTAGACGGCGATGTGGTCCATCAGGTTCTTGTCGAAAGCAGCCATGAGCGCTTCGAAATAGTCCTTGCCGCCAACTTCGCGCATGTACTTGGTGGAGAAGTTGCAGTGCATGCCCGAGCCGTTCCAGTCGGTGTCGCCGAGCGGCTTGCAATGATATTCGATGTCGATGCCGTACTTTTCAGTCAGGCGCTGCAGCAGGTAGCGTGCCATCCAGATCTGGTCGGCGGCCTTCTTGGAGCCCTTGCCGAAAACCTGGAATTCCCACTGGCCCTTGGCCACTTCGGCGTTGATGCCTTCGTGGTTGATGCCGGCGGCGAGGCAGAGGTCGAGATGTTCTTCGACGATTTCGCGAGCGACGTCACCGACGTTCGAGTAACCGACACCGGTGTAATACGGGCCCTGCGGAGCCGGGTAGCCCTGTTCCGGGAAGCCGAGCGGACGGCCGTTCTGGTAGAAGAAGTATTCCTGCTCGAAGCCGAACCAGGCATCCTCGTCGTCGAGGATGGTCGCACGAGCGTTGGTCGCATGCGGCGTGACGCCATCCGGCATCATGACTTCGCACATGACCAGCGCGCCGTTGGTGCGGGCCGGATCGGGATAAAGCGCAACCGGCTTCAGCACGCAATCGGACGAGCGGCCTTCGGCCTGCATGGTCGACGAACCGTCGAAGCCCCACAGCGGCAGCTGTTCGAGCGTCGGGAAGGTGTCGAATTCCTTGATCTGCGTCTTGCCACGCAGGTTCGGTACCGGGGTGTACCCGTCGAGCCAGATGTACTCGAGCTTATACTTGGTCATATTTTATCTCTCAGGCCGTGACGTTCATGGTTGAGCCATCCTGAGGAAGCGGCATCGCAACGATACCGCGCCTCCGGGGTAACCAGAAGAACGCATTTCCCGTGCCAGTTTGCATCGGAGCGGCGGTTTTTGATTAAAAAAGTGTGAACGAAGGGCCGCAGGCGGAGCGCAGAGAGGGACTAAAGGTCCCGTAGATCAGTACGGTCTCATGAAATCTCCGAGTTTTAAAGGTTCTATCCAGATTACTCGGAACCGGGCCCCGTTGGCACACGTTTCCTCGCCGGAGGTTCCTGCGAGCAAAATAGATCGCCGAGACCGCGCTGCCGCTAAATTAGCGCCTAGCGCGAGTCGGAAAAATGATATAAAATCATGCAATAAGCACAAAAAATGTGCAGATTTGTGCTCTGTGCGTGTTTGGATGCACTTTTGAAGTTAGGAGACGATAGGATGGCAATTCACATCCATCGTGAATCGGCAACGATCTACCAGTTCCCGGTCCGCCCAAGGCGGCGGCTGGAGGATGGCCGGACCGTGCCGACCGGAATCCATGAAGTTGCCTTGAGCGTTGTCGATACCAATTGCTGGTACCACGACGAGGCGGTGCGGGATTCCGACCCGAAGAACGACCAGCCGAAACCCTGCTGACCATAGATGACGAAAAGGCCGCGCCATTCGATGACGCGGCCCCATCCCTTCGGTCTGATTTTCCTCAGAACGCGAACAGCTTCAGCATCGCGTAGCCGAAAACCGCGATGAACAGCCAGCCGAACGCGCCGAGCGCGAGCGGCCGCCAGCCTTCCGCCTTCAGCTTGCGGATATCGGTCTGTAGTCCCATGGCCGCAAGTGCCATGGACAGGAGGAAGCTGGTCGCGGTCACGAGCGTCTGGCTCACCTCTGCCGGAATGGCGACCGCGCTGTTGACCAGCATCATCCCGATAAACCCGAGTACGAACCACGGCATTGGTGCCGAGGCCTTCGATGGGCCTTCCGCGCCGGAGCGCATGGCGAGCGCTAGCGTCATGATCAGCGGTGCGAGCATGACGACGCGGGCGAGTTTGGAGATGGTGCCGAACTGTCCGGCGACATCGCCGCCCTGGAAGGCGGCGGCCACCACCTGTGCGACCTCATGGATGGTGGAGCCGCTCCACAATCCGTAACCGCGTGCGTCGAGCCCGAGCGGGGCGGCGAGCAGCGGATAGGCAAGCATCGACAGCGATCCGAACAGCGTCACGCAGGCGACCGCGTAGGCGACATGCTCCTGCTTGCCGCGCACCACCGTATTGGCGGCGATGACCGCCGAGGCGCCGCAGACCGAGGTGCCGGCGGCGATCAGGTCGGTCAGCGACCTGTCGACGCCCATCGCCCGGCCGACGAAGCGGATTGCCACGAAGGTAGCCACCAGTGTCAGGGCCACCATCGCCAGACCGGCGCCGCCGAGCGAGAGGATCTGGCCTGCCGTCACCTGCAGGCCGAGCAGCACGATGCCGAAGCGCAGGATACGCTTCAACGAAAAGCCGATGCCGGGCTCGACGGCCACCGGGACAGGGGCCAGATTGCGGATCAGCATGCCGAAGACGATCGACAGGATGAGCGGGCTCAGCGTCATCCAGCCCGTCAGGTTGCGGACGGTGAGGGCGACCGTCGCAATCGCGGCGGTCAGGAGAAGTCCGGGAAGAAGCTGGGCGAAAGCCGGCCAATAGGGCGAGGAGAGGTGGGCGCGCTGTTCCGCAGTCGGCTGGATCGGCTTCATGATTTTTCCACGAGTGTCTCTATTCGTCGAAAAACATTCTCTCTTTTGCAGAAACACAAATCCAATTGATAAGTTTTCTGATATCGTTCGATAAAAGCGAATGGTTTCGGACAATGACCCTCGATCAGCTTCGAATTTTTCTGGAAGTCGCCGCGCGCGAACATGTGACCCGTGCGGCGGAGGCGCTGAACCTCACCCAGTCGGCGGTGAGTGCGGCGATCTCGGCGCTGGAGGCACGGCATGCCGTGATCCTGTTCAACCGGGTCGGGCGGCGGATCGAACTCACCGAAGCGGGAAAACTCTTTGTGCCGGAGGCGCGCGCCGTTTTGGAGCGGGCACAGACCGCCGAGCACGTGCTTGCCGATCTCGGCGGGTCGGCCTCGGGCATCCTGCGGATCCATGCCAGCCAGACGGTCGCGAGCTATTGGCTGCCGGCCCGGCTCGTCAGTTATCACGAGCGGTTTCCGCGCGTCGACCTGCGGCTCACCGTCGGCAATACCCAGAGCGCGGCCGAAGCGGTGCTGACCGGGGCGGCGGAACTCGCGGTCGTCGAAGGTGAGGTGTTTCTGGCGGGGCTGAAACGCCGCAAGGTGGCGGAGGACCGGCTGGTGCTGGTCGTGGGCAGCCGCCACCCCTGGGCGGACGGCCGCAAGATCCGCTCAAGCGATCTTCTCGAAACCAACTGGATCATGCGCGAACAGGGATCCGGCACACGCTCGGCTTTCGAGGCGCAGCTCTTCAATCTCGGCATCGAGCCGCAGTCATTGTCCGTTGTCCTTGAAATGCCGTCGAACGAAGCGGCGATGGCGGCGGTGGAGGCTGGGTTGAGCGCGACGGTGCTTTCAAGCCGGGCAGCATCGTCCCACTCCTTCTCCGGCCGGCTTCACATTGCCGATTTCCCGATGCCGCTCCGCCAGTTCTCGGCGATCTTCCATGGCGAGCGGCACGTCACCCGGGCGCTGCGCGCCATGCTCGACCTGTTGAACGAGCCGGCTGAAGACAGCTCCCGCTGATCTCCCGGCCAAATCCCCCATGTAGGCGCACGATTGTGTGAACGATAAAATTTAATTCGTTCAATATTTGCGAACAATACGTCTGCAACTTGCTGTCTATTCCCGGCGGCCGACTTGCACCATCTTGAGCATCAGAAGCGCGGCAACGAGCTTCGGAAGACAAGATCAAACATACAGAGGGGCTTAGAGAAACTCGGCTCCACCACATCAAGGAAGAAGACAATGAACAGAATTTCCTCCGCCATCGCCGCAGCCCTGATCGCTTCGGCTTCGTTCGCTTCCGTCGCACTCGCTGAAGGCGACTATTACCAGGGCGTCCAGAACGCTCCTGCCGCTTCGGCCACCGTTGACCGCATCAGCACCGGCAGCATCGGCCAGAACGAGACGCTCCAGGCCGACGTCAACACCGGCGACTATTTCGACGGCGCCAACCGCCCGAACTAACTGCAGCTCATTCAAGATACCGAAACAATCTCCGCAGGCCAGGTCGCAAACTGAAAGCCGCGGGTCACTCTGAAGGGACTACCACCATGACCAAGATCACTTCCGCTATCGCCGCAGCCCTTATCGCTTCGGCCTCGTTCGCTTCCGTCGCTCTTGCTGAAGGCGACTATTACGAAGGCGCCTCCAAGGCTTCCGCCACCGTCGACCACGTTCAGACCGGCAGCATCGCCAAGGACCAGCAGAACGCCAACCAGGTCCCGGCTCCGATCGGCCGCGGCGACTATTTTGAAGGCGCGAACCGCCCGAGCTAACCTGCATTACACACAGACGAAGAAGGCCCGGCAACCGCCGGGCCTCTTTGCGTTCGTACACCCGTCTCCAGGCAATTCGCATACGCCCCGGGTCGTGATACAATCGCCGCATCGAAAGAAGTCTTGGGAGGCAAAAGCCATGGAGAGACTGCTTTTTAGGAACCTGCGGCCGCTATACGGCTGGCTTTTCATCGTCGCCTGGTTCGCCATTCTCGGATTGATGACCTGGGTGTTTTTCCGCAACAGCGGCGTAGCGCAAGAGCCGTTCAGGGCGCTCATCCTCGCCTTTTTCTGGGGGCTGGGCGGTTGGCTGGCGTCCGGATCCCTTGCCCGGCCGATCGTCTCGGTCCGGCAGGAAAGTGATGGCAGCTGGATCGTCACCCGCCGTTGGCTCTGGACCCATGACGAGGAGCGTATCGATCCCGACCGCCTGCCGTCGCCAACGGTCGAGGCGGAAAGCGACGGGGAGGGCGGCATGCACTACCGCTGTCTCCTGAAGACGCCGGAACACGGCTCCGTGGAATTCAGCGAACACCTCAAGCTCGACAGGGCCGCGCTCGCCCGTGACCGGATGGCATCGCTGATCAGGAGCGCCAGAACGAAAATGCCCCGGCCGAGCTGACCGGGGCATAGGATATGGCCTACTCGGCGGCTTGCCTTGCCATCGGGTTGTTGGGATGCTGGGTCCAGTTGGCATAGGTCGGATCGACCACTTTGCCGGTGCGCTTGTCGAGGTCGCCAGCGGGCAGGGCTTCCATGGTGATGCAGTTCTCGACCGGACAGACGTTGACGCAGAGATTGCAGCCGACGCACTCCTCTTCCATCACCTCGAAATGGCGCACGCCGTCGACCATGTTGGTGATCGCCTGGTGGGACGTGTCCTCGCAGGCGATGTGACAGCGGCCGCACTTGATGCAGGCGTCCTGGTCGATATGCGCCTTGGCGATGTAGTTGAGGTTGAGATATTGCCAGTCGGTGACATTGGGAACTGCGCGACAGATGATGTCGTCGAGCGAGCGATGGCCCTTCTCGTCCATCCAGTCGGAAAGACCGGTGATCATTTCCTCAACGATCTTGAAGCCGTAGGTCATGGCCGCAGTGCAGACCTGCACGTTGCCGGCACCGAGCGCCAGGAACTCGGCCGCGTCGCGCCACGTGGTGATGCCGCCGATGCCGGAGATCGGCAGGCCGTAGGTCTCCGGATCGCGGGCGATTTCGGCGACCATGTTGAGCGCGATCGGCTTGACCGCCGGGCCGCAATAACCGCCATGGCTGCCCTTGCCGCCGACCGACGGGTTGGGCGAGAAGGTGTCGAGATCAACGGAGATGATCGACGAGATCGTGTTGATCAGCGAGACGGCGTCGGTGCCGCCGCGCTTGGCGGCGCGGGCGGGGTGGCGGATGTCGCTGATATTGGGCGTCAGCTTGGTGATGACCGGCATGCGGGTGTATTGCTTGCACCAGCGCACCACCATTTCGATATATTCCGGCACCTGGCCGACCGCTGAGCCCATACCACGTTCGGACATGCCGTGCGGACAGCCGAAATTGAGTTCGATGCCGTCGACTTCGGTCTCTTCGACCAGCGGCAGGATCGCTTTCCAGGCCTGTTCCTCGCACGGGACCATGATCGAGGCGACGATCGCCCGGTCCGGCCAGTTCTTCTTCACTTCCTTCATTTCGCGAAGGTTGGTGTAGAGATCGCGGTCGGTGATCAGCTCGATATTGTTCAAGCCGAGCAGGCGGCGGTCGGCACCCCAGATGGCGCCGTAGCGCGGGCCGTTGACGTTGACGACCGGCGGGCCTTCCTCGCCGAGCGTCTTCCAGACCACGCCGCCCCAGCCCGCCTTGAAGGCACGCTCGACATTGTAGGCCTTGTCGGTCGGCGGCGCCGACGCCAGCCAGAACGGGTTGGGAGATTTGATGCCGACGAAATTGTTGCGAATATCAGCCATTGTCCTGGTCTCCCCTCAAGCCACTGCGGTTGCCGGCCGCGCGGCGGCAGCCAGGGCTTTTGCGATGCTTTCTGCGGCGTCACGCCCCTGCGCAACGGCGGAGACAGTCAGGTCCTCGCCGGTGCCGATGCAGTCGCCGCCGGCCCAGACGCCCTCGAGCGAGGTGCGGCCCTCGGGATCGACGACGATCTTGCCCTTTTCAAACTGCAGCGCGCCGAGGCCCGAGGCGGAAAAGGTCTGGCCGATCGCCTTGAAGATCTGGTCGGCGGCGATGACGCCGGTCTCGCCGGTGCCAATCAGCTTGCCATCGCGCATCGCTGTATATTCCACCTCGATGCCGGCGACATGAGCGCCATTGGGGCCGTCCTTGCCGATGATCGATTTCGGCGCCAGCCAATGGCGGATGATGACGCCGTTGGCGGTCGCCAGATCCTGCTCATAGGGCGAGGCGTTCATGTTCTCCTTGCCGCGGCGATAGCAGATCGTCACCTCTTCGGCGCCGAGCAGTTTTGACTGGATGGCGGCGTCGATCGCGGTCATGCCGCCGCCGAGGACGACGACGCGCCGACCGATCGGCAGCACGCTCTTGTCCTTCGCCTGGCGAAGTGCGGCGATGAAATCCACCGCATCCTCGACGCCCGTGAGCGCCTCGCCCTCGATGCCGAGGCCGTTGACGCCGGCAAGGCCCATGCCGAGGAAAACGGCGTCATATTGCGCCGTCAGGTCGGACAGCGAGAAATCCCGGCCGAGCGCCTGGCCGTTCCTGATCTCGATGCCGCCGATCGCCGTGACGTAATCCACCTCGCGGGCGGCGAAATCGTCGACGGCCTTGTAGGTGGCGATGCCGTATTCGTTGAGACCGCCGGCCTTTTCGCGGGCTTCGAGGATCACCACCGAATGGCCGTGCATGGCGAGCCGGTGTGCGGCGGCAAGGCCGGCGGGACCGGCGCCGACCACGGCGACCGTCTTTCCGGTCGAAGCCTTGCGGCTATAGAACTGCCGGCCCTGTTCCATGGCGATGTCGGTGGAATAACGCTGCAGCTTGCCGATCTCGACCGGCTTGTCCTCGGCGGTGTTGCGCACGCAGGCCTGTTCGCAGAGCGTCTCGGTGGGACAGACGCGGGCGCACATGCCGCCCAGAATATTCTGGTCGAAGATGGTCTTCGCCGAACCGATCGGATTGCCCGTCTGTATCTGTCTTATGAACAGCGGGATATCGATGGAGGTGGGACAGGCCGTCATGCACGGCGCGTCGTAGCAGAAATAACAGCGATCGGATTCGACCAGCGCCTCGTGCCTGTCGAGACGCGGGTGGAGATCGGCGAAATTCGCCTCATAGTCGGTAGCGGCGAGGCGGCCAGCCTCGATTCCGGCCTTCGGACCGTTTCCCAGTCGTTCCATCCTAAGTTCCCTCTTTTATGGATTCATGGACAACTATTGGGCAAAAGGTACCACAGCATAAAAATTTATCAAACGGTAAACTTTTGCTTTTAGGCAGGCCGTATCAGGGCGCCCGATATATCATGATAAAAAGAGTCTACTTTAATCTTTACTCTGAAAATCAACTTTAATATGGTGCCGGCCATCGAGGAACTGCGGTTCAGCAGAATCGGCGGCGAGGGGCACATGGCCAAGAAGCAGAAGCACAAGAACAGCAATTCCGGCGCGGCACCGAAAGGCGCCGAAACGCGGGGGCCGGCTGTCACCGACGTCCGTAGTTTTCTCTATGTCGGCGGCCGTGACTGTCAGGTGGCGCACCTGAGGGAGATCGCCAGCAATTTCGGCGCGGAATTGATCCATCACGACGGCGGACTTCGCGAGGCGGTTTCCCGCATCGATACCGTGCTGCCCTCGGTCGACTGCGTCTTCTGCCCCATCGACTGTATCAGCCACGATGCGTGTCTGAGGGTGAAGACCGGCTGCAAGAAGTTCGGTGTCGCCTTCGTGCCGCTGCGCAACGGCTCCAAATCCAGTCTGGAGCGGGCGCTTCAGACCATGAAGGAACGCAATGATGAACGAAGAACGTCGTGACACCAGCCTTTTCATCGGCCTCCACAAGCTCGCCGAACAGAACGGCGACGGGCTGGTGCCGGAACTTTACGCGCTGCTGACAAGGCGAGCCGAAGCGGCTTCGGATATGACCAATGTGGTTGTGCTGCCGAAGACGGTTCGGGGGGCGGAGACGGAAGTTTCTCCCGCCGAAAGCGCTCGGGTGCTGGCGTTTAAGCGGTAGGCTCAATTGACGCCCCCTCTTCTCCCCAGCGGAGAGAAGGTGGCCCGAAGGGTCGGATGAGGGGGGCGCAGCCATGTTGGGCGCCGAATGCCTGGCCCCCTCATCGCCTCGCATGCGCTCGGCACTTCTCCCCGCTGGGGAGAAGAGGGAGTGCGCGGTTGCGTTCCATCTCTTTTCTTGCCTCTGTGGAGAAGAGACCGAGGAGCCTTAAACTTCCCTTACCTTGAAAAACGCCCCGGCCGCCACGATCAGCCAGCCCAGCATCATCCCTGTTCCGCCCACCGGGGCGGCGAGCGGAAACAGCCGGTCGCCGAGATAGTGCCGGGAGACCAGGTCACCCGCGAAGACGATCGTGCCGAGACCGAGCACCAGGGCGCCAAGCGTTGCCGTGCGAAAATGCCGGTGGCCGAGATAGAGCGCGAGCAGTACCGGCGCATGCGCCAGGCACATGGTCGAGGCGGAGCCGAGGAAAACCGTATCGCCGCCGTGGCTTGCCGCCGCCGCCAGCGCCACGCCGGCCGCGCCCATCAGGCCGCTCACAAACAGAATCAACGGCCTGACATTGTCGAGTCTTTGCAATGGCCTATTCCTTGTTCTGCATGTGGAAAGCCAGCCGCTCGATGGGCGGCCAGATGATCTCGCGCAGTTTCGGGTTTTCGATCGTCTCGTCCATGGCGCGGCGGAAGCAGAGCATCCATTCATCGCGTTCGAGAGGTCCGATCGCCGCGCCGAAATGGCGCGAGCGCAGCCTAGGATGTCCGTGCTTTTCCACATAGACCGGAGGGCCGCCGAGATAGCCGGTCAGATAATCGTAGAGTTTCGCCTCGCTGCCTTCGAGGCTCGGCGGATGGACCGCGCGGCAATGGGCCGCTTCCGGCAACGTGTCCATCAGCTCGTAGAACCGCTTCACCAGCGCCCGGACCGTCGTGTCCCCGCCGATCGCTTCGTAAAGTGTGATGGTTTCGTCCGCCATGCCCGTTTGGCTCGCTCGTTCTGATTGTCTCAAGCGGTGTTACCGATCCATGCCCGCACGGGCAAGCGCTACGGCGTCGCAGATGAGGAACTGGAGGACGATGCGCCGGTCAATCAGATCCCGCATCCACCTCTTTCGCATTGGGCTCGGGCAGCGAACCGGCACCGGGCGTTTTGTCCCTGTCGGTCAGATGCTCCTTGCCGTGCGGCCCTGCCGGCGGTTGCTGGGCCGTTTTCATCCGCTTTTCCGTGTGCTCGACGGTTTCCTGTGCAGTCCGATCTTCAGCCATGTCCGGTCCTCCGACGTTTCGGTTTCTGAAAAGCCAACGTCGAGGGAGGAGAGGAGTTCCGAGATCCGGGCGATCTCCGGAGGATGCCGCAGCTGCCAATGGCCAGCCGATGTCGCAGCACGGCGCGATCCGCTTTCAAGCGATAAGGCGGAACCGGGAGAGTGCCCGGTTCCGCCTCTGCGCTACCCTTGATCAGCGGCGGGCTTCAAAGGGTCGGCGCAATTCTGTCTGGCAGTCACACCACCTTCATGGCGCCGGGGCCAGGCGTCGCGCCGGGCGGCACCTTGCCGAGGATGATCATGCCGAGCACCTCGTCCTTGGTGACGTCCTCGGTGCGGGCATGGCCGACCACCTTGCCGTTCTTCATCACGAAGACGCGGTCGGCGAGGTCGAAGACATCGTGGATGTCGTGGCTGATCAGGAAGATGCCGATGCCTTCGCGCTTCAGCTGCTTGATGAGGTCGCCCACCTGCGCCGTCTCTTGCGGTCCAAGCGCTGCCGTCGGCTCGTCCATGATCAGGATGCGGGCGTCGAACAGGATCGCGCGGGCGATCGCCACCGACTGCCGCTGGCCGCCGGACAGTGCCTTCACCGGTTCCTTGAAGCGCTTGAAGTTGGGGTTCAAACGCCCCATCACCTCGCGGGCGCTGGCCTCCATGGCGACGTCGTCGAGCGTGCCCCATTTTGTCTGCAGCTCGCGGCCGAGATAGAGGTTGGCGGCGGCATCGACATTGTCGGCAACGGCAAGCGTCTGGTAGATCGTCTCGATGCCGTATTTCTTGGCGTCGCGTGGGTTGCGGATGTCGGCGGTCTCGCCGTTGATCATGATGTCGCCGTTGTCGCGCTTGTAGGCGCCCGACAGGATCTTGATCAGCGTCGATTTTCCGGCGCCGTTATGGCCGAGCAGCGCCACGACCTCGCCGGGGAAAAGATCGACCGAGGCATTCTCGACAGCGTGAATCCCGCCGAAGGAGATGGAAATGTTCTTCATTTCCACGAGCGGAGTGGTTTGTTCCGTCACGATGAAAACTCCTGTTATTTGGCGCGAGAGCGATAGACGGTGTCGAGCCAGACGGCGGTGACGAGCACCATGCCGACGACGATCCGCTGGAACGGCGAGTCGATGCCGAGCAGCACCATGCCGGACTGAAGCGACTGCATGACGAGCGCGCCGAGCATGGCGCCGGCGATCGACCCCATGCCGCCGGCAAGCGACGTGCCGCCGATCACGGCTGCGGCGATCGTGTAGAGTTCGTCGAGCTCCCCTTGCGCATTGGTGGCGGCGTTGAGGCGGGCGGTGGAGATCGCCGCGGCGATGGCGCAGAGCATGCCCATCAGCGCGAAGATCTTGACCGTCACCCACCGGGTCTTGATGCCGGCGAGTTCCGCCGCTTCCGGGTTACCGCCGATGGCGAAGACATAGCGGCCGAAGCGCAGGCGGGTGGCAATGAAGGTCATGACGATGCCGACCGCGATTGCAATCAGCACCGGGATGGCAATCCCTTGCGAGATGAACAGGCCACCTTCCGGCCAGGGAATATTGTTTGCGTCCGCGTAGCGGCGGGCGATGGCGGCCGGCCAGGGATAGTCGTTAGCGATATAAACCGCACCGAGCACGACGATGCAGCCGAGCGCGACCAGCACGTATTCGGCCCAGACCGGGCGGCGCGGGAAGGAGAATCGCTTGCGCTGTCGGCGGGCATTGATGATCGCCGCGATGATGGCGAGACAGGCGAGGATGCCGACGACCCAGCTCCAGGTGGCGCCGATCGAGCCTTCCGTGCCGCCGCCCATCAGACGGAAGTTGACGTCCATCGGCGCAACGGTCTGGCCGCTCGTCACGAACCAGGTGGCGCCGCGCCAGATGAGCAGGCCGCCGAGCGTCACGATGAACGAGGGCACGCCGAGAAAGGCGATGATGGAGCCCTGCAGCGTACCGATCAACGCTCCGATGGCGATGCCGCCGGCCAGTGTGATGATCCAGATGGCCGGGTGGTTGAAGCCGAACAGTTCCGGCAGGAGCCGGGCCTGCAGCACACCCATGACCATGCCGGTGAAACCGAGGATCGAGCCCACCGAAAGGTCGATGTTGCGGGTGACGATGACGAGCACCATGCCGGTCGCCATGACGGCGACCGAGGCGGTCTGCACCGAGAGGTTCCAGAGGTTGCGCGGCGTCAGGAAGAGGCCGCCCGTCAGGATATGGAACCCCACCCAGATGATCAGCAGCGCGCCGATCATGCCGAGCATGCGCGTGTCGATCTCAGTCGCGCGGAAGAAGCGGGCAACGATATTGCCTTCCGCCTGTCCTGCCGCTCCCGATGTCTTGGAATTCGTTGTGGACTGTATTGTCTCGGCCATGATTCGCCGTTCCCCACTTTAGCGAGGCGCTGCGGCTCGAAGATGTCGAGCCGGATCACGCCTGCGCGACGTTCAGCCGCCGGGTAACCCGCCGGGGGTACCTTTTATGCGGCCGCGCCATCTTACGCCGAAAACCGACGCCGCGGCAGAAGTGCTGCGGCGTCGGTGAGTTTATCGTCTGCGCAAAGCCATGCGTTACTTGCAGGCAGCTACTGCGCCGGCCTTGACGCCCTGGCAGGCTTCAGCCTTGCTGATCCAGCCCGCCTCGATGACGACGTTCAGGTTGTCCTTGGTGATTGCCTGCGGCTTCAGGAAGACCGACTGCATCTTCACCTTCTTCGGACCGCCTTCGAAGGTCTGGACGCCCTTGATCTCGGTCAGCTTCTTGCCACCGGCAAGCGCCAGAGCGATTTCAGCGGCGTTCTTGCCGAGTTCTCGGCTGTCCTTCCAGACGGAAACCGTCTGGGTGCCGAGCGCCACGCGGTTCAGGGCTGCCTTGTCGGCGTCCTGGCCGGAGACCGGAACCGAACCTGCCAACCCCTGAGCGTCGAGCGCTGCGATCGCACCGCCGGCAGTGCCGTCGTTGGATGCGACAACCGCGTCGACCTTGTTGTTGTTCTTGGTCAGGAACTGTTCCATGTTCTTCTGGGCGTTTTCGGGCTTCCAGCCGTCGGTATAGGCTTCGCCGACATTCTTGATCTTGCCGCCGTCGACTGCAGCCTTCAGCACTTCCATCTGGCCGGCAAACAGGAAGTCCGCGTTCGGATCGGAAGAAGAGCCCTTGATGAAGACGTAGTTGCCTTCAGGCTTTGCCTTGAAGACGCCCTGCGCCTGCAGGCGGCCGACTTCCTTGTTGTCGAAGGTGATGTAGAACGCAGCCGGGTTTTCGATCAGGCGGTCGTAACCGACGACCGGGATGCCTTCGGCTGCTGCCTTTTCGACGGCCGGACCGATGGCGCTCGAATCCTGCGCCAGAACGATGAGGGCGTTGGCGCCCTGGGAGATCAGCGACTCGACGTCGGTGAGCTGCTTTGCGGCGGACGACTGGGCATCAGCGGAAATATACTTGGCACCGGCAGCTGCAAGTGCCTTCTTGATGGCGGCTTCGTCGGTCTTCCAACGTTCTTCCTGGAAGTTCGACCAGGAAACGCCGACGACGAGATTGGCCGCCATGGTAGCGGAATGCATGGAAACGAGGATGGCCGCGCCGGCCATCAGCTTTACGAATGATCTCATAATGTCCTCCCGAGTGACGGCGGATGGGCGCTAGCCTCCGTGCTCTCCCTCCGCCAGATAATCTGCCGGAGAAAGCATTCAGCTTTTTTCTCGACAGTCGAGAAATTAGATGTCAGAGATTCCGAGGGCTGTCAATCGGCACTTGTAGAGGGGAAGGCACTGCCGTATCGACAGTTGGAGTGAGGGAGGCTGCAGGCGGAATGCTGGCGAAATCGAGCACGGAACTGGTCCGGCAGCAGAACAGCGCGCTCGTGCTGTCTGCGCTGCGTCGCCACGGCCGTCTCGCGCATACGGAAATCTCGGATGCAACCGGGTTGGCGTCGGCCACGATCTCCTCGATCACCGCCGATCTGGAGCGCGCCCGCATCATCGAAAAGAGCGAGCAGCAGGCGACCGTCGGCCGGGGACGGCCCCGCGTGCTGTTCAGCCAGCGGCGCAATTGCGGTTATCTCATCACCGTCATCATCTCGTCGGACCTGATCCAGTATTCGCTGGTCGATTATGCCGGCACGCTGCTCGACCGGTTCAGCGAATCCCGCGGCGAGGGCGGCACCGCAGCCTTCCTGGCAGCCATCTCGGCGGGCCTGGAGCGGGCGGTCGAACGCTCCCGCATCGACCGCGGCAGCGTCCTGCTCGTATCGGTCAGCAGCAAGGGGCTGGCCCATCCGAGTGAACCGGTGCTCGTCTGGTCGCCGGTCTTCGGTTCCCAGCCGGTGGATTTTGCCGCGGCGTTGAAAGACGGCTGGCACGCCAAGGTCATTCTCAACAACGAGACGCTGCTGGTGGCGGGCGCGCTGCTCGAACGCCAGGTGAAGACGCAGGGCGGCGGCGAGCCTGTTCTCGCGGCGCTTTCGCTCGGCCACAGCATCGGGCTCGGGATCGCGCGCCGGGTTGCCGGCGGGGTTCCTGAAATCTCGGCGCCCAATTTCGGACACATGCTGCATATGCCGAATGGCGGGCTTTGTCGCTGCGGCGCGCGCGGCTGCGTCGAGGCCTATGCCGGCTTCTACGCCATCCTGCGCGCCGCCTTCGAGGTGCCGGTGGATACGATCCCGGCGAAATTCGTGCCGGTCGCCGAAATCGACAAGATCGCCACCCGAGCCCGGCAGGGCAACCGCATGGCGCAGCTCGCGTTCCGCAATGCGGGCGCCGCTTTAGGCTATGGCCTCTCACGGCTGCTCAGCCTGCATGGCCATATGCCGGTCTTCATCACCGGTCCCGGCACCCGCTATCAGGATCTGCTGCAGGCGGGCATAGAGGAGGGGTTGGCGCAGACGCATGTGGTGCGGCTCGGCGGCATGCCGGGCCTGACCGTCGTGCCGGACGAACCTTCTCTGGTATTCGAAGGGCATCTCAACCTTGCATTTTCGATCGTCGACCAGGATATCATCGGTTCACGCCAGAGCATGCAGGCCGCCGGGGAATGACCTATGGCGAGTGACTGGTGGCGAACGACTGGCCGGGAGTTAAGACTATGATCGATCCGAACCATCCCTTCTACGAGCCGCTCTGGCGCCGGGTGCTGATCCCGGCGGTCTGCGCCGCGTGGGCGATATTCGAATTGATTGCCGGGGAACCCTTCTGGGCGATCATCGTCGGCGCCATGGGTGCCTATGCCGCCTACAAGCTGTTCATCGAAAGGAAAAAGCCGCCGGCGGAGAAACCTGCCGACGAGCCGCAGGACCAGGATTTGAGCTAGCGCCAGAACAGGCCTTTGATCGCGGTGTCGATCAGCAGGTTGGCGGTCTTCATGCGGGTATTGGCGTTCTCCCGGAATTCCGGTGCGACCCCGTCGGGATGGTTGGCCTTGGCGAAATGCCGGCGTTTTTCGCCCAGCGTCGCCTCCGTGTCGGCAGCCGTGATGTCAAGCTCCGCGGCAATCTCCTCGGTCGTCAGCCGCAGCAGGTGGGCGGGGATGACCGGTGCCGGCGGTGGCTCTTGCGGCTCTTCTTGCGCCAGCACCGATTCGATTGCGATCTCGGTAACGTCGGGAAGGAAAGCAAAATAAGCCTCGGTCCCGGTGGCCGTCACCACCGGGCCGCCATCCTGCGGCGCGACGAAACCCATGCCGAGCCCCTTGATGCGGAAACCCGTGCCAGCCTCTTCGGCCTCGTCTTCGCTATGCTCTTGCCTCAGTCGCGTCAGGACCGACTGGAAGACCGATTGCCCAAACAGCATGCGCCACCTCTTTTATGGGGCGGGACCAGAACATGCGAAGGTGGCGTCTAGCTTGTGCAGGCATATCGGCGGCTATCGGATGAGCCCCGTCCGGGGCTCATCGAGCCATCAGGCTCATATCAGCGTACGACGGGCTCACCGTGATATCTGCGCTTTGAGGGTTTCGAGACGCCGAAGCCGACTTCCATCATGAGACGCGGGTGATGTTTGGCGACCGTCCCCATATGGAAGCCGAAGGGGTCCTCGACGAACCCGTAGCCGGCCTTGCCGGTCAGGGTGAGGGCGCTTTCCTCTCCGTAGAATTCGAGCACTTCTTCTGCCGGATGCCCCACGAGCAGGGTCAGTTGGTGCTTGAGACGCCGCTTGTTGTGGCTGCCGCGCATATAGACATGCGGTCCCGCGTCCTCATCGACATTCGACAGGTAGAAGAAGAACTTCAGCATCCGCCAGTCGTCGAGATCGAAATGAAACTTGAAGGAGGCACGGCTGAGATCGGCCTCCGAAGCGGATTGAGTGGGAAAGCTCCACCACGTCCGGGTGGTGATCAGCTTGGCTTCGCCACCGAGGTAGTGCCTTGCGATATCCAGAAGAAGAGGATCCTGCTGCACTGCGACCGCTGCCTCGCAATCGGCGATCCTTTCGAAATGGTGACCGCTCAGGATCGCCCGTCCGAATCGGCGCTCGGCTTCCGCGTGTTCGTCGGCACGGAATTCGAGTTTCCGCTCGAAATTGCCGAAACAAGGGGTTTCGGACGCAAAACGGGCGATTTCCTGCCGAATCGCATCGGGCAAGACGAGGCCGGTGAATATCCCATTCCGTCTGAGTTCTTCGGCGACCTTATCGGCTTCGATATCGCCGAACATCGATGTTTGCCGCAGCGTGGACTTCGAGACGGGCTTGGCGGTTAGCCAATGCGCCCGCCTGAACGGAATTGTCCGGGCCAAAAGGAACATCGGAAGCCAAGCCGGGTTTTCCCGCAGGTCGGTGAAATAGGTGGGCAGGCGTGCGGCCATTCGCCGGAAAGTTCCGCCATGACGCGCGATCGATTCGAGATCCTGCGGCTTGGTTTTGGACGTCTCAAGCATCTGGTATCCTCATTCAGGCATGGCATTTGCCATGCGTTTCGGTAACCCGCAGCCCCGCGCATCGTAGGCAGCAATAGTCCATGCCGCAATGCAGCATAGATTGCCGCCTCCGGAATCTTCAACCCTCGAACTGCTTGTGAAATCGGGAACGCGGTGCGTGGTTAACAAACCATAGCACCGCACAACGGTGTGAGCCGGTGATTTACGGTCGGCCGAGAACGCCTGTTATGGCGTCCCCGGTTGCTGCGCGTCCGTCACCCCTGGGATTGCGTCTGGCCCTGCTGGCTTTGGGTCTGCGCCACCGTCAGCGAGACCTTGAGGTTTTCGCCGGCCGGGCCGAGGCGCATGCCGGAGACGGGGGCGCAGTCGCGGTAGCAGAGGCCGGAGGCGACCCGCACGTAACTGTCGTTCGGGCAGATCTTGTTCGACGTGTCGAAGCCGACCCAGCCGAGGCCCGGCAGATGCACTTCCGCCCAGGCATGGGTGGCGGCCTGTTCGGTCTCGCCTTCCATCAGCAGGTAGCCGGAAATGTAGCGCGCCGGGATATCCAGCAGGCGGGCGGCCGTGATGAAGATATGGGTGTGGTCCTGGCAGACGCCGGTCTTTGCCTCGAGCGCCTGTTCGGCGGTCGTCTCGGTGCCGGTCGCACCCGGCACATAGGCAACGGTCTCATGGATCGTTTCCATCAGCGCGTGCATTTTTGCAAGCTCGCTGTCGCCCTTCAGGCTTTTGGCGAGTTCGCGGATGAGCTTGCCCGGCTTGGTCAGCGCCGTCTCGCGCAGGAACAGCCAGAGCGGGCAGAAACCCTGATGCGGGCCGAACACGCCGGCGCGGTCGAGGGTCTCCACCTCGCCGGAGGCGACGATGCGGATCATGTGTTCGGTGCCCTCGGTGGAGACCAGCTCGACGCGGTTGCCGAACTGGTCGGCATAACCCGCCTCGATTTTGGCGCCATCGACGGTAATCGACCAGTTGATAACCTTCTGGCCGGGACCGTCGGTCGGCGTCAGCCTGAGCCGCTGCAGCGAATAGGGCACCGGCTCGTCGTAGAGATATTCGGTCGTATGGGAGATCTTCAGCCGCATGTGCGGTAAATCCTGTGCCTGTTGGGCCTACTGATAAAAGCGGTAGCCTTCGGAGATTTCGGCGCTGAGCTGGTTGTTGCGGCTGACGAAATCCTCCAGGAATTCGTGCAGGCCCTGGTCCATGATGTCGGAAATGGAGCCGCGCTTCAGCGTCGAGCGGATCGCCGCCGCCGTCTCGTGCGCCTTCAGCCGCTCATCATAGGTCTGTGCCAGATAATCGAGATTGCTGGTGATCTTCTCGTAACAGTAAGCCAGCGAGCGCGGCATCTGGACTTTCAGGATGAGGAAGTCTGCGATGTTGGCGGATTGATATTCGCCGTCATAGACCCAGCCGTAGGACCGGTGGGCCGAGACAGAGCGCAGAATCGATTCCCATTGGTAGTTGTCGAGCTTCGATCCGACCTGGCTGATCGCCGGCAGAAGCACGTAATATTTCACGTCGAGAATGCGGCTGGTGTTGTCGGCGCGCTCGATGAAGGTGCCGATGCGCGAGAAGTTGTAGAGGTCGTTTCTCAGCATCGAGCCGTGGAAGGCGCCGCGGATCAGGCCGCAGCGGTGCTTGATGACGTCGATCAGTTCCGGCAGGTCGGTCTGCTTCACCTTGCGGGAAAGCCGGGCCTTCAGGTCGATCCAGCATTCGTTGGTCGCCTCCCAGGTTTCGCGGGTCAGCGCGGTGCGCACCATGCGGGCGTTGTTGCGCCCGAATTCGATGCAGGACATGACGCTCGACGGGTTCGATGTGTCGCGCAGCAGGTAATCGATGGCGTCCGCCGCTGTCAGTTCGGCGTGCACTTCCGAATAGGCTTCGCGCACGCCGGCGCTTTCGAGCACGCCGTGCCAATCCTCGTCGGAGGAGCCGGCGCGGGTCAGCGATACGCGCAGGCCGGCGTCGACGAGGCGAGCGATATTCTCCGCCCGCTCGATGTAGCGGAACATCCAGTAAAGGCCGTTTGCAGTTCTTCCGAGCATGTATCTACGACCTCAATCTTCCAGTACCCAGGTGTCCTTGGTGCCGCCGCCCTGGCTGGAATTGACCACCAGCGAACCCTGTTTCAGGGCCACGCGGGTCAAGCCGCCAGGGATGATCTTCACCTTGTCGGAAACGAGCACATAGGGGCGCAGGTCGACGTGGCGGGGGGCAATCCCCTTGTTGACGAAGATCGGCACGGTGGACAGCGCCAGCGTCGGCTGGGCGATGTAGTTGTCGGGCCTGGCCGCCAGCTTCTCGGCGAAATCGGTGCGCTCCTTCTTGCTGGCCGTCGGGCCTACCAGCATGCCGTAGCCGCCCGAACCGTGCACTTCCTTGATGACCAGTTCCTCGATGTGCTCCAGCACGTATTTGAGGCTGTCGGGCTCGGAACAGCGCCAGGTCGGCACGTTTTCGAGCAGCGCCTTGCGGCCCGTGTAGAACTCGACGATCTCCGGCATGTAGGAATAGATCGCCTTGTCGTCGCAGATGCCGGTGCCGGGGGCATTGGCGATGGTGATGTTGCCGGCCCGGTAGACGTCCATGATGCCTGGAATGCCGAGCGCCGAATCCGCGCGAAAGGTCATCGGATCAAGGTAGTCGTCGTCAACGCGGCGGTAGAGCACGTCGATCGCCTCGTAGCCGCGGGTGGTGCGCATCTTGACGCGGCCGTCGATGACGCGCAGGTCACCGCCCTCGACGAGCTCGACGCCCATCTGGTCGGCGAGGAACGAGTGTTCGTAATAGGCAGAGTTGAAGATGCCGGGCGTCAGCACCGCGACGCGTGGCCGGCCCTTGCAGCCGGGAGGGGCAAGCGAGGCGAGCGACTGGCGCAGCAGCCGCGGATAGTCCTCGACCCGCTGCACCTTGTTCAGCGCGAACAGTTCAGGGAACATCTGCATCATGGTTTCCCGGTTTTCCAGCATGTAGGAAACTCCGGACGGCGTGCGGGCATTGTCTTCCAGCACGTAGAACTGGTCCTCACCGGTGCGCACGATGTCGGTGCCGACGATATGGGTGTAGACGCCGCCGGGCGGCTTGAAGCCGATCATTTCGGGAAGGAAGGTGACGTTCCTCTCGATCAGCGCGCGGGGAATGCGGCCGGCCTTGATGATCTCCTGTTTGTGGTAGATGTCGTCGAGGAAGGCGTTGAGTGCCAGAACCCGCTGCTCGATGCCCTGCGCAAGCTTGCGCCATTCACGAGCCGAGATGATGCGGGGAATGATGTCGAAGGGGATGAGCTTTTCGGAACTGTCTGCGTGTCCATAGACCGCGAATGTGATGCCTGTCTTTCTGAATATGTTTTCCGCGTCTTGGGTTTTGCGGATCAGGTGCGCAGCGTCCTGACTGGCATACCATTCGTGGTAGGTCTTGTATGGCGGTCGCGGAAGGTTTTCCGCAGTCAACATTTCATCAAATGCCAAAGGCGCATTCCCCTTTTTTGGCCATAAGAGTACAACGGTGCAGGCAATGCAAGAACTGTGCGCAATTCGCGGAAAAGAATTCTGCGCGTCAAAAAATACAGGCTCCAGGCCCCACCCGTCAGTAAATGCGCTGATTCTAGCGCTCGGCAAGCATCCTATTTTAGGAGGAGGTGAATAAGCCTCCTGCCTTGAAAAACATCATCTGCCCCAAGTGGTGTCCAAGCATTGTTCAAGCGCTGCTCATCGCAATCATCAGTTTTTCTGCTTTGACGATGAAACGGGGTGGGAATAAGCAGGCGGCTTCCATGAAAACGGCCGCTGCCGAAATCTCCGCCGGACATCCCCATCATGCTCGACCGCCTGGCTCCGGCCCTCTTCGTCCTCCTCTGGTCCACGGGCTGGATCGTCGCGAAATATGCGGCGGTGCATGCCGACCCCCTGACGTTCCTGGCCGGACGGCACGCCCTTGCCGCCATGGCGTTTTTCGCGGTCTGCCTGATCACGCGGGCCAAATGGCCGAAGAGCCGGGCCCAGCTCGGCCATGCGATGTTCTCGGGCGTTTTCCTGCACGGGCTCTATCTCGCCGGCGTCTGGTATGCGATCGGGCAGGGCGTGCCGGCCGGCCTTTCCGGCATCATCGCCGGCCTGCAGCCGCTGCTGACCGCCATGGTCGCGCCGCTTTTCCTCGGCGAGCGCCTCAAGCCCTTGCAGAAGGTCGGGCTGGCGCTCGGATTTGCCGGCATCCTGATCGCGATCTCGCCGCAGCTTCTCGACCTCTTCCAGCGCGGACTGTCCGGACTTGCGGTTCCGGTGCTGATCAATCTCGTCGCCATGACGTCGGTCACCTACGGCACGCTCTATCAGAAGCGGCACCTGCAGGAGGGCGACCTGTTCTCGATCGCCACGCTGCAATTCGTCGGCGCGCTGATCGTCACCATCCCGCTGGCGCTCAGCCTTGAAAACCTGCGCTTCGACTGGACGCATGAGGCGATCTTCGCCATGGCCTGGTCGGTCCTCGGTCTGTCGATGGGCGCCGTCGGCCTGCTGCTCTACCTCATCCGCCGCGGCCAGGTCTCCCGCGCCGCCTCGCTCATCTACCTGATGCCGCCCGTCGTAGCGATCGAGGCGGCCATCCTTTTCGGCGAGCCCCTGACCCTGCCGATGATCGTCGGCACGGTGATCGTGGTGGCGGGCGTCTACATGGTGAACCGAAAGGCCTGAGGGAGTTTTTCATCCGGTCAGGAATCGGGTGTCGATGCTAAACGGGCGGCCTTAGACAGCGGATGTAACCAACAGGAGGTACATCATGCTAACCGACAAAGTGGCCATCGTTACCGGCGCATCAAGCGGCATCGGCCGGGCCGCGGCCCTTCTCTTCGCCCGGGAAGGGGCTGCCGTCGTAGCCAATGCGCGAGGCGAGGCGGAATTGCAGAAGCTTGTTTCCGAGATCGAGGCGGCCGGCGGCCGTGCGGTCGCCGTGGCAGGCGATGTCGCGGACGAGGAAACCCATCGGGCATTGCTCGAAGCGGCGCTTGGCCGGTTCGGCGGTCTCGACATCGCCCTCAACAATGCCGGTACGGTCGGGCCCTACAAGCCGTTAGGTGAGGTGACGCTGGAGGAGTGGCAGCATACCCTGGCCATGAACCTCACGAGCGCCTTCCTCGGCGCCCGTTTGCAGATCCCGGCCATGCTCGAGCGCGGCGGCGGGTCGATCATCTTCACCTCTACCTTCGTCGGCACCAGCGTCGGCATCCCCGGCATGGGGACCTATGGCGCATCGAAGGCCGGGATCATGGGTCTGGTGAAAGGGATTACCGCCGACTACGGAGCGCGCGGCATACGCGCCAATGCGCTGCTGCCGGGCGGTACGGACACCCCGATGGCGGGCGACGCGGCGCAAAAGGAATGGGCCGCAGGCCTGCATGCCCTCAAGCGCATCGCTCAGCCTGAAGAAATCGCCCGGGCCGCACTTTTCCTGGCAAGCCCGATGGCGAGCTTCGTGGCAGGGTCCGCGCTCTATGCGGACGGAGGAAACGCGGCGGTCAAATGACAAAAAAAGAGGCCGCGCGAGCGGCCTCTTTGCTTTGTTTCCCTATACAGGGTTGCCGTTACGCCGGGCGGCGTGTGCGGCCCTGCTGGCCGGAGCGGTTGTCGTTGCCGAACTTTACCGGGCCTCCGTTGCCGCCAGCGGCGGGCCGGGCGGCTTCGACGCGCGGGCCGCGGTTGTTGCGCTGGGCAGCGGGCTCATGGGCGCCGTGTGCGGCATGGGGGTTCTGAGCCCCATTGCCGCCCTTGCGATGTTCCTTGCGGGGCTCGGTGCGTGCCGGACGGCCTTCGCCGTTCTGGGGACCGAACTGCTTCTTGGCCGGGCGGAAATCCGACGTGGTCGTCAGGTCGTTGTCGACTTCCGGGCGCGGAGCGTCCTCACCGCGGCGCTGGCCGCGGAAATCGTCGTTGCGACGGTTGTCGCGCTGCGGGCGATCACCATGGGGACGAGCCGGACGCTGGGGACGATCACCGCCCTCGGCGCCTTCTGCTGCGAAGAACGGCTTGCGGGCCGGACGTTCGCGGCGCTCGGGACGGCCTTCGCCGTTGCCGCGTGCCTGGCCGTTGCCGCCACGGCCGCTTTTGGCCGCGCCGCCACGGTTGTTGTTGCCGGCTCCGCCGCGTGGCTGGCGGCCGCCTTCGGGGCGTTCGCCGGATGCGGTGGTGATCTCGATGTTCATCAGGCGCTCAATGTCGCGCAGCAGACGCGCTTCGTCGGGAGCGCAGAAGGCGATCGCGATGCCGTCACGACCGGCACGTGCGGTACGGCCAATGCGGTGAACATAGGCGTCCGGTACTTCCGGGAGATCGTAGTTGAAGACGTGGGTAACGCCGGGAATGTCGATGCCGCGGGCAGCAACGTCGGTGGCGACCAGAACGCGGATCTCATTGTCGCGGAAGGCCTTGAGGGCGCGTTCGCGCTGGCCCTGGCTCTTGTTGCCGTGGATCGAGGCGACCTTGAAGCCGATATGCTCGAGATGCTTGGAGAGCTTCTCGGCGCCGTGCTTGGTGCGCAGGAAGACCATGGCGCGGCCGGTGGGGTTTTCTTCGAGCGACTTCTTCAGAAGGTCCGTCTTGTCGTTCTTGCCGACCACGAAGTGGACGAACTGTTCGACCTTGTCGGCAGCCTTGCCCGGAGGCGTGACCGAGACCTGAACCGGATCCTTGAGGAAGTCGGAGGCAAGATCTGCGATCGCCTTCGGCATGGTGGCCGAGAAGAGCAGGGTCTGGCGCTTGTTCGGCACCATCTTGGAAATCTTGCGCAGATCGTGGATGAAGCCGAGATCGAGCATCTGGTCGGCTTCGTCGAGAACGAGGTAACGAACCGCGGTCAGGCCGATGGCACGGCGGGCGATCAGGTCAAGCAGGCGGCCCGGGGTGGCGACGAGAATGTCGGTGCCCTTTTCGAGCTGCAGCTGCTGCTTGTTGATAGAGGCGCCGCCAACGACGGCGTTGATCTTCATCGGCGTGCCGCGCACGTAGCTCTTCAGGCTGGCGGCGATCTGGTTGACCAGTTCGCGGGTCGGAGCGAGGATGAGCGTACGGGTGGTGCGGTTGTCAGGACGCTTCGGGTCCTTGGCAAGCATTTCGATGATCGGGAGACCGAATGCGGCGGTCTTGCCGGTGCCGGTCTGGGCAAGGCCGACCATGTCGCGGCCTTCGAGAAGCTGGGGGATGGCCTGGGCCTGGATAGGGGTCGGCGTTTCGTAACCGAGCGCAAAAAGAGTGGCTACGGTCTGCTTGGACAGACCAAGCTCGTGGAAATTCGTCAAGTCGAATACCTTTTCGGGGCGCCAAAAGCGTATCGCCGGACTGGCACCATGCCGTCCGGTCTGCCTTTGGCGTCAAGAACCCCGCGTGAAGTGGGAACTTGCAAGTTGGAAATTGCTCTCCAGCGCTTAAACCCTCCGGGATCGAGGGCGATCTATCTGTGCGCCTTGTTCCTTCTTCGCGGTGTCTTTAATGACGCGGGGCCAACTCACGCGGCGGCCGGAAGGTGAAAGCTGAAGCGCATTTGGTGGTTTTCCGGGCAAAAGTCAAGCAGATGTTTCGCAATCGCGAAATGGAGCGGCTTCCCGGCTGCGGCTGCAACGGCGCTCAGAATGTCTCCACCACAGCAAAAAGCCTGCCTCCGCCGGCGGCGGAAACAGGCCCTTCAGGATATGCGATCAGCCTTGCGGATCAGCGCGAGCAGACTTCGACGCGATAGGGTTCGCCGTAGCGGTTGCGACGCCATTCGAGCTCGCAGACCGGCGGGTAGTCGCGGTAATAGGCGCGGCGGTAATAAACGGGCGGCGGGGGCGGGGGAGCATAGTCGTATTCCGGCTCCACATATTCAGGCTCGGCATAGGCCGGCCGCTGCGATCCGGCGACGATCGCGCCGCCGATGATGCCGCCGGCAAGTCCAGCCGCCACGCCCGGCCAGACGTCGCGATGGCGGTCGCGGGCTTCAGCCGCAGGAGCGGTCACCGTCAGGGCGCCCGCTACGGACAGTGCGACGAGGCCGAGTGATATCGTCTTCTTCAGTGCCGACATGTTTTTTCCTTTCCCTTTTTGTCCTCAAGGGGTGCAGAAATCGTGGCGCGCAAAGGCGGCGGATTGATGAAGACGATTTCCCGATAGTCTGAACGGACGTTCAGCTTCATGCCGCTTTCGGTTGATTTTCGCCAAGCCTGAGCAATCGCTAATGGAGATCGTGGCGAGATCGTGGCAATCTCATGGCAAAGATTTGGCGGTGCAAATCCGGCCAAGCCTTCGATTCTCCTTCCCGATCGATCCGCGACAGCTTCATCCGCGTCGCGGGCGGCCAACACCGGTACTCGACCTGAGGCTGTATTTTCGACGGGAGGCCCTGGCTTCCGATTGACAAATGCCAAAGATGATAAGTCGTACCGTTTCAACAACACGATATTAACACTCGCTATGGTGTTATCAGTCGATTGGGAGACAAACGAATCGAGCCGGATATCGGCCGGCACGAAGGAGCGGGGGAAGGTGGACACGGAAAGCGAACTCTTGAAAACGGCGTGCGAGCGGATCAACGATCTCGCCGAGCCCGCCTTCATCAAGGACAGCGCCCTCATCTACGTGGCGGTGAACGCCGCCTATGCGCGCCTTTTCGGCATGCATCCGAGCGATTTTGCCGGCAATACCAGCCGCGGCCTTGCAGGCGCGCCGGAAGATGCCGACCGCAAGGAAAAGGAATGCCGGGCGATCGTCTTCGGCACCGACGAGACGGCGCTCTGTTTCGACCGCTCGGGCGTCGTCCGCCATGAGATCCACATCGAGCGTTTCCTCACGGAAGACGACCACACCTATCTGTTCGGCACGTTCGCGGCGGTTCCGGGCATTGATGCCGGGTTCGAACCGAAGCTGGTCACCTCGGTTGCCGGCACCTCGATCACCGCTACAAGGCCCATCGCGCCGTTCTCGCCGTTCAACAATGCGCTTCTCGACGATGCCCTCGACATGCTCGAAATGGGCATCGGCATCTACGACAAGCATAACGTCCTGCTCTACTGCAACTCCCAACTCATCAACCATTTTGCGTCGATCTCGATCGATATCCAGCCGGGGATCACCCTCCAGGATATCCTTGGATTTGCCTATGATCGCCGCCAGCGCGTGTCGCCGGCGAGTTTCGGTCCCGATGCGCCGAGCAAGGACGCATGGATCGCCGAGCGGATGAAGCCGTTCGAGCTTCCCTATTCCGAAAGCACCGACCAGCTTTCCGACGGGCGCTGGCTGCGGAGCATCAACAAGCGCCTCGAAAACGGCCTGCTGATCGCCATCCGCCACGACGTGACCGAATTCAAGGAGCAGGAAATGCTCCTGCGCACCCATGTCTCGGAGACGGACCTGTTCCGCGCGGTCCTCGAAGACCTGCCGGTGCCAGTGTTCGTGCGCAACAGCGACCGCCAGCTCACCTATGCCAATGCCGCCTACGAGGCGATGCTCGGCAAGCCCAGGAGCCATTTTCTCGGCAAGACCGAAATGGAAATGTTCCCCGACGCGGCCGATCGTTTCCGTGTCGAGAATGACCGGGTGATGACAGGCGAGGACATCGAGAAGTCGGAGGACATCACCTTTCCCGACGGAACAGTTGTCCCGGTCATCACGCACCTGCGCCGGGTGACCACCAATGACGGCGCCCACAACCTCGTCGGCTCGCGCATGGACGTCTCTCGCATCAAGGAGGCGCAGAACAAGGCGGAGAAGATGGGCAAGGATCTTCAGACGATCCTGCACACCATGCCCGTCGGCGTGGCGATCCTCGACGATCAGTTCCTGTTCGAATACGCCAACCCGGCCTTTTATTCCTTCTGGGATGCCGGAGAGCAGTTCGATCTGCCCGGGCGCTCCTACCGGGACTTCCTGAAGGTCAATTTCGACCACGGCATCTATAACGGCTCGACGAGCAGCTTCGAGGAAATCTACCAGGAGCGCATCGCCGCCTTGACCGATGGCCAGGAGCGGCCGCCGATCGAGGTGAAAAGCCGCACCGGTCTGGTGATCGTCATCTCCGGCACCCAGCTTTCCGGCGGTAAGATCCTGCTGAGCTACATGGACATTACGGCCGTGCGCAAGCGCGAGCAGGAAATCCAGGAAGCCCGTGCCGCGCTTGAAACTCACGGCGCGCTGATGCGCGACGCGACGAGCGCGATGTCTCAAGGGTTGCTCATCCTGCATGACGGCGAGATCATCTTCTCCAACGACGCGCTGCCGGCCATGCTCGACATGTCGGCCGAGATGGTGCGCGCCGGAGGCCTGTGGCGCGATCTCTTCCGCCATTGCGTCGAGCGCGGCGATCTCGGCACGCCCGAGGAGGCGGCCGCGACCCTCAAGGCCTGGGAAGACAATGTAGCAGCCGGCAAGCCGGTGTTTGCCGCTTTCCGCGTCGACGGCCGCAAGTGGATCCATGTCGAGGCCAAGCTTACCGGCAGCGACCATTGGCTGGCGGTGTTCACCGACGTCACCGAAATGAAGAGCCGCGAGGAGGAACTGACCCGCCTCCTGCACCGCGCCGAGGCCGCCGACCGCGCGAAGTCGGAATTCCTCGCCAACATGAGCCACGAGATCCGCACGCCGATGAACGGCGTGCTCGGCATGGCGGAGCTGCTTGCCAAGTCCAATCTCGACACCCGCCAGAAAACTTTCATCGACATCATCGTCAAGTCGGGCAACGCGCTCCTGACGATCATCAACGACATTCTCGACTTCTCCAAGATCGATGCCGGGCAGATGACGTTGCGCAAGGCGCCGTTCGACCCGGTCGAGGCGATCGAGGACGTGGCGACGCTTTTGTCGTCATCGGCCGCCGAGAAGGATATCGAGCTCATCGTGCGCGGCGACGTCTCGATCCGCGAGACGGTGATGGGCGACGCGGGGCGTTTCCGCCAGATCATCACCAATCTCGTCGGCAACGCGGTAAAATTCACCGAAAAGGGGCATGTCTTCATCGACCTGAGGTCGGAGGCAAAAGGCCCCGGCGAGATGATGCTGTCGATTCGCATCGAGGATACCGGGCTCGGCATTCCCGAAGAGAAACTGAAATCGGTCTTCGAGAAATTCTCGCAGGTCGATACGTCCTCGACGCGCCGCCACGAAGGCACCGGTCTCGGACTGGCGATCACCGCAGGTCTCACCGAGCTCTTCGGCGGCTATATCGACGTGACCAGCGAAGTCGGACGCGGTTCGGTCTTCACCGTGCATCTGCCGTTCGAGGTGGTCAGCGAACGCAATGTGCTCACCAGCCTACCGATCAATACGAGCGGCGCCCGCATCCTCGTCGTCGACGACAATGCCGTCAACCGCCGTATCCTCAACGAGCAGCTCACCATGTGGGGCTTCGATACGGTCGCAGCCGAGAGCGGCGCCGAGGGTCTGGCGATCCTCAACGAAGCCGCCCGCATCGGCGTCACCGTCGACGCCATCGTGCTCGACTACCACATGCCCGAGATGAACGGGCTCGATTTCGCAAAGCACCTCAGGCGCGACGCACGCTTCGACGGCACCGGCGTGGTCTTCCTGACGTCCATGGACATGGCCGGCGACGACAGCATGTTTGCCGCCCTCAACGTCCAGGCCCATCTGATGAAGCCGGCGCGCGCCAATCTGCTGCGCAGCACGATCATCGACGTCGTCCGCTCGATCCGCACCAAGCGGCGGGCGGTCGAAGCGGGGCAGGCGGCTGCTCGCCCTCAGGCCACGGTGCGGACGCTCGCGCCGGTTGCCGCACCCACGCTGGTTTCTTCGACGCCGGTGATTGCCGAACAGCCGGCGGCGCCGGTCTCCACGCCGCCCATGCAGGCGGCGCCGACGCTCGACGTGCTGGTCGCCGAGGACAACGAGGTCAACCAGATCGTCTTCACCCAGATCCTGCAGACTACCGGCTGGCTGTTCCAGATCGTCAAGAACGGTGCGGAAGCGGTCGAGGCGTGGAAAAAGCACGATCCCGCGGTGATCATCATGGACGTCTCGATGCCGATCATGAACGGGCATCAGGCAACCCAGAAGATCCGCGAGCTCGAACAGGAGACGGGAACCCACACCCCGATCATCGGCGTCACGGCGCATGCGCTCGAAAGCGACCGCGAACTCTGCTTCCAGGTGGGCATGGATGATTATCTTTCCAAGCCGATTAGCCCGGAGGCACTGGAAGCCAAGGTCCGCAACTGGCTCGGCGGTGCGATCGTGAGTTCCGTTTCGAACTGAGCGGGCAGGACGTATCCAACCCTTTCAATATCGCCTCTCACGCGCCGCCCCTGCAACCGAGGGAGCGGGCATGGTGTCGGTAATCCTCATCTGCACCTTGCCTGTCGTCGGTTGAAATGTGATCCAGCGCGCCAGATCCTCGCCGAGGCTGGTGTCGACAAGCTTGATGCCCTCCTCCAGAAGGAACCGTCTGGCGAATGCGGAATTGAGAGATCCCGGATCGTAGCCGCTCGACTTTCGCGTGCGGCCGCCAAAGAGCTTGGCCCTGAGATTTCGGCGTTCGGCACCGAAACCGTAGAGATCGTCGACCAGCGTGCGCATGGCCAGATCGCCATAACGTTCCGGGCGTTCGGCGATATCCAGTCCGCCGCACGTCGGCAGGATAAAATGGTTCATCCCTCCGATATTGGTAACCGTATCATAGATGCAGGCCGAGACGCAGGAGCCGAGAACGGTCATCAGAATCATATCGGGATCGGCGGATACGGCATATTGACCGCCGAGGATATGAATATGGTGGGAGTCTATGAAGTTCATCTAATGCTCCGATCCCGTGCATGCGGAAACAAATTTCCCGCAAAAGTATGAAGGCGATACGCGAACGGGAGGGCCCAACAATGAATGACGAGAAGTACTGGCTGGTACGTGTTTTGTAATTCTGGGGATGGGGGTAGAGGCGGTTCGCGCTCGATCGGGAGCGGCATGCGCGCGTTTCGCCGCTATGGAGCGACAACCAGGTCCGCCGCTGGTTGGGGCGAAGCGAGACCTCGCGCGGCGGCCCCGCTTCCGCAGAGCCGGTCGATCCTGTCACAGGCTTTCTCCCGCGCGCGGCTTTTCCGTTCAGATACCATTAAGCAGGCCATGTGCATTGTCCCGGAATATCGGGCTTTTTCCTGCCGCTCGCAGGCGCGCTCGGTGGAAACGGAGACGCTTGTGATGAAGAAGATAATTGTCTCGGCGCTGATCCTGGCGGCCACCTGCACCAGCATCGTGGTACCCGCCGGTGAAGCTGCGGCCCAGCAATGGGACAGACACTATGACCGATACGATCGATACGATCGATACGACCGATACGATCGCCGTGGTCCTCCGCCTCCGCCGCGCAGACATCGTAACAACGACGGCGCCATAATCGCCGGGGGCCTTGCGGCCGGCGTCATAGGCGGCCTGATCGGCGGCGCTCTCGCCAATGACGGCGGGCCGCGCTACATCGACCCGCCACCACCGCCCCGGCCGCGCTGCTGGTTCGAGGACCGCCGCGTGCGCAACGCCTATGACGGCGGCTGGCACATGGAAAGCCTGCGCGTCTGCCAATAGGTGGCGCGCGACATGATGGATGGCAGCCGGTCTCAGGGCCGGCTGTTTTGCGTTGGGCTGAGCCGATCAGGGCGCCGGTTTGGTGCCGCACAACATCTCGCGCTTGCCAGCAAAGCCCGGCCGCCGCTCGACCGTGAAACCGGCGGCCTGCAGGTTCCTCCGTACGAAGCCGGCGGCCGCATAGGTGCCGAACGTGCCGCCGGATAAGGTCTTGTCGTAGATCGCCTGCATGATTTCCGGCGACCACATGTCCGGATTGCGCGCCGGTGCAAAACCGTCGAGGAACCAGGCGTCGAAATCGGCCTTCGCTACGGAGACGCCTTCGAGCGCGGGTCCGCAGACGACCGTCAACCGGGTCTCGGCGTCAGCGTCGATCACGACGTGGCCGGCGGGCCTGTCCGGCCAGGCCTCGATCAGCGCCTGCCGTTCCGCATCGATCTCCGGCCAGCGGGCTAGCGCCCGGTCGATCTCGTCGCGCTGCATCGGGTAAAGCTCGAACGAAGTGAAATGAAGCTTCGCGCCCGTGGGACGGACAAGCTTCCACTGCCGCCAGGTCTCGCAGAAGTTCAACCCGGTGCCGAAGCCGAGTTCGCCGATCCGGAAAGTCCGTTGCCCTTCCCAGCGCTCCGGCAGGCCCCAGCGCTCCGGCAGGCCATTGCCGGCCAGAAACGTGTGGCCACATTCCAGCCGACCGTCGGTGCGGCAATAAAAGTGATCGCCAAACTTTTGCGAATAGGGCATATCGCCGTCATGCCAGTCCAAGGTCTGGCTTTCGGTCACACGAATTTCAGGATCACGGTCGCTCATGGGACATGCGGATAATCCTGCCGGCTCCGGCGGTCAATCTCATGTCCTGCCGCCATCCGCCGATCTCGTCATCCTTGGCGGCGGCATCATGGGCCTCTGGGCGGCGGTCAAGGCGGAGCGGCTCGGTATCACTACCCTGCTTGTCGATGCTGGCCCGCTGGGGCAGGGGGCGAGCGGCGGGCTGCTCGGCGCCCTCATGCCGCACATGCCCGACAAGTGGAACGACAAGAAACAGTTCCAGTTCGATGCGCTTCTGTCGCTGGAAGACGAGATCACCGAGCTCGAAGCCGAGACCGGCGTCACCTGCGGCTACCGCCGCTCCGGCCGGCTGATCCCGCTGCCGAAGCCGCACTTACGGAAGATCGCGCTCGGGCACTCGGCCGATGCGGAAGCCTGCTGGCGGCGCGGCGACCGCCGTTTCCATTGGCATGTGCTTGACCGCCCCCCGCAAAAAGGGTGGCCGGATGCCTCCTTCGCGGGTGCCGGACTGGTGCATGACACGTTTGCCGCCCGGGTTTCGCCGCGCGGCCTCGTCTCGGCGCTTGTCGCTTATCTGCGGACGGCCAGCAATGTTCGGATCGTCGAAGGCCTGGAGGCGGAGGCGATCGACCCCGCAGGAAGTAGGATTATATTCCGCACCGGCGAGACCGTCGCCTTCGGCCACTGTATCGTCTCGGCCGGCCACGGGTCTTTTTCGCTGCTCCATGGCATTTCAACGCCGCTGAAGCGCCCGATCGGCCAGGCGGTCAAGGGGCAGGCAGCGCTCCTCAAGGCCGATATCGACCCCGCCTTGCCGGTGATCTTCCTGAACGGCCTTTATGTGGTCGCCCATGAGGGCGGTCACGTCGCGGTCGGCAGCACCAGCGAGGATGTATTCGACGACCCGTCCTCGACCGATTCCCAGCTGGACGAGCTGATCGCGCGCGCCCGGGCGCTGGTGCCGGCCCTGGCCCAGGCCCCAGTCATCGAACGCTGGGCGGGATTGCGGCCGAAGGCGATCGATCGCGATCCAATGGTCGGCGCGCACCCCGATCACGCCCGAGTGATCGCGCTCACAGGTGGTTTCAAGGTGAGTTTCGGTATCGCGCACAGGTTGGCCGATGCGGCCCTCAACGCCCTGAACGGCCGGGAAATGCGGCTTCCAGCGTCGTTCACGCTCGCCAATCACCTTGCCGTCGCCTCGCGTTAAACGCGAACTTTCACTCCTTCGCGTCGTTATTCTGTCACGCAAATCACTTAACCCCCAGGGCAGGGATTGTTGAGCAATGCGTAAAACACGGGGTTGCTGAAAAGGACGTTCAGAAGGTGACGCATGCGCTATGCCATTCATTTCACGCCTCCGGCGCATGATCCGCTGACGCTTGCCGCGGCCCAGTGGCTCGGTCGCAATGCCTTTTCGGGCGAGGCGATGGAGCCGCCGGCGATCCGCGGCATCGGCATACATGACATCGCCTTCAATACCGCGCTGCCGCGTCGCTACGGTTTCCATGCGACGCTGAAGGCGCCGTTCCGGCTGGCGCCCGACGTCACCGAACCGATGCTGCTGCGCCATCTGATGCGCTTTGCTGGTACCCACAGCCCGTTCGAACTGCCAAAGCTCGAAGTCGTCCGGCTCGGCAATTTCTTCGGCCTTGCGCCGATCGTCCCGTGCGATACCGCCCGGTTCCTCGCCGCTTCCGTCGTCCAGGAGTTTGACAATTTCCGCACGCCGCTGTCGGAAGCCGAGCTGGAGCGCAGCGATTCAGGCGATCTCTCGGCGCCGCAATTCGCCAACCTGTATCGCTGGGGCCATCCTTACGTGATGGACGAGTTTCGTTTCCACATGACCCTGACCGGCCCGCTGTCGCCGGTCGAGATGCCGCGTTTCGAAGCTGCGCTGCGCGATTATTTCGAGCCCTATCTGAAAAAGCCGGTCGAGATCACCAACCTGGCGCTGTTCATCGAGGAGGAGCCCGGCGCGCCCTTCCAGGTGCACTCACTGCACCCGATGGGACGAGTGGCGGCGCGCAAGATCGCCTGAGATTTTGGGTGCCGGCGGCGCACTTTTGTTCAAGAGCAACCGCTCTCTCATCTGCTATATTCTCCCCATGGAGAATATCTCGCAGGAACAGGCCACCGATCACATGCCGCTGATGCCGGCAGAGGTGACCCGTTTCTGGCGCGACGATCGCTTCGGCGGCATGGAATGCCTGCGCGCGACGTTCCTCACCCACGAATTTGCGCCGCATGCGCATGACACGTTCAGCATCGGTGCGATCGAGCAAGGCATGCAGGTCTGCACCATCAAGGGCAGCCGCGAAAGCGCTGGGCCAGGCGGTCTTTACCTGATCAATCCGGGCGAGACACATGACGGTGCGCCGCGGGGCGGCGGTTATCGCTACCGGATGATCTATCCGGATGTCGCACTGCTCCGCGAAATCCTCGAAGATGTCACCGGCAAACCCTTCCGGGGCACGCCCGCCTTCGGCATCCAACTCCTCCATGACCAGGCGCTTGCCGACGCTTTCCACGAGGCGCACCGGACGTTGGAGGAAGGCTCCGGCGCGCTCGAAGCCAGCCAGGCGATGTTCCTGGTACTCGACGCAATGTTCCGCCGCCACGGCAGTTCGATCATCGTGCCGGCCGATTCGACCGAGCGCACCGCCGTGCGCCAGGCCCGCGACTACCTCACCGAGCATTTTGCGTCCGATGTCGGGCTGGAGGAACTCGCAACCGTCGCAGGTCTTAGCCGCGCCCACCTCATCCGCGCGTTCCGCAAGGAATTCCACATCACCCCGCATTCCTTCCTGACCGATATCCGCATCCGTGCGGCCCGCAAGCGGTTGAGGGAAGGCGGCCAGCCGGCCGAGATCGCGCTCGAATGCGGTTTTGCCGACCAGGCCCATTTCACCCGCCACTTCAAGGCCCGCACCGGGCTGACACCGGGGCAATACAGGGCTCGCTGATCACTTTCGTTCAAGACGGTGGATGTCGGGCGCCTTAAGCCTCCCCCTCATCCGCCTGCCGGCCCCTTCTCCCCGAGGGGAGAAGAGACCCGCCGGGCCCTTGCTATTCCCTCCTCTCCCCTCGGGGAGAGGGTGGCCGAGCGAAGCGGAGGCCGGGTGAGGGAGCGACGTGCTCTGACGTCAGATCAAGGTTATTGGATGAACAACGATACGAAACTGCAAGACTTCCTCAGCGGCATGCGGGCGATCTCGCCGCTGATCGCCGCGGTCATCCCGATCGGCCTTGTTTTCGGGGCGGTGGCAGCGACAAAAGGACTGTCGCCGGCCGAGGCGGGGCTGATGAGCGCGCTCGTTTTTGCAGGCGGCTCGCAATTCGTGGCGATGGATATCTGGACCCATCCGGCCTCCTGGACAGGCGTTGGGTTTGCAGCCCTTTTGGTCAACATCCGCCACGTGCTGATGAGCGCCTCGCTCGGCACAAGGATGGAGGGTTTCGGCCAACCGGCGCGCTATCTCTCGATGCTGTTCCTCGCCGACGAAATCTGGGCGATGGCGGAGTTCCGGGCCAAGGTGGCGCGGCTGACGCCCGCCTGGTTCGCCGGCCTCGTTGCTCCCTTCTATCTCGCCTGGGTGTTTTCAGGCCTTGCGGGTGCAACCCTCGGCGCCTTTCTCGGCGATCCGGCGGTGCTCGGGCTCGACTTCGCCTTCCCGGCCGTCTTCATCGTGCTGGTCATGGGCTTCTGGAAAGGTCCGGAAACCGGGGCCGTGCTGCTGGCGAGCGGGGCTGCTGCCGTTGCCACCCAGCATTTCGTGCCGGGCGTCTGGTATATCGCTGCCGGTGCCATCGCCGGCCTTGCCGCCGCCCTGGTGACCGGCAGGTCCCGGGATATCGAGGTGACGCCATGACTGTCGATCTCGCCACGCTCATAGCCATCCTCGCCATGGCGGCCGCGACCGCGCTCACCCGGCTGAGCGGCCTCGTGCTCATCCGCCATGTCTCGCTCGAAGGCAGCCGCCGCAAGGCGATCGAATCGATTCCGCCCGCCGTGCTGATGGCCGTCGTCGCGCCGACTGCGTTTGCTACCGGGATTGCTGAAACCTTGGCCTGCGCGGTGACTGCTTTTGCGGCACTTCGGCTGCCGATGCTCGTTTCCGTGGCACTCGGGGTCGCCTCGGTCGCGATCCTTCGGGCGCTCGGCCTCTGAGCGTCGTTTCCATCTCGACATGGCCGGAAAGGGTGCGCTACCGTCCGGCCTCATTCGTCGAAGGTGACCCATGCAGGCAAAAGACTATCCGCGCGAACTCGTCGGCTACGGCCGTTCCACCCCTGATCCGAAATGGCCGGGCGGCGCCCATGTCGCGGTGCAGTTCGTGATCAATTACGAGGAGGGCGGCGAGAGCTCGATCATGGACGGCGATCCGGCCTCGGAGAACCTGCTGTCGGAAATCGTCGGTGCCGCGCCCTGGCCGGGCCAGCGCAACCTCAACATGGAATCGATCTACGAATACGGCTCGCGCGCAGGCTTCTGGCGGCTGTTTCGGATGTTTACCGAACTCAAGGTCCAGACCACCGTCTATGGCGTGACGCTCGCCATGGCCCGCAATCCGGAAGCGGTCGCCGCCATGAAGGAAGCCGGTTGGGAAATCGCCAGCCACGGCTACCGCTGGCTGGAATACAAGGATTTCCCGGAGGCAAAGGAGCGCGAACACATCCTCGAAGCCGTGCGCCTGCATACCGAGCTGGTCGGCGAGCGGCCCTACGGCATGTACCAGGGCAAGCCCTCCGACAACACGCTGAAACTGGTGATGGAAGAGGGCGGTTTTCTCTATTCTTCCGACAGTTACGCGGACGATCTACCCTATTGGGTACCCGGCCTTGACCGGAAACCATTCCTGATCATCCCCTATACGCTGGAGACCAACGACATGCGGTTTGCGACACCGCAGGGGTTCAACACCGGCGACCAGTTCTTCACCTACCTCAAGGACGCCTTCGACGTGCTTTACCAGGAGGGCAGGGAAGGCGCGCCGAAGATGATGTCGGTCGGCCTCCACTGCCGCCTCGTCGGTCGCCCCGGCCGCGCCGCCGCGTTGAAGCGTTTCATCGAATATGTGCTCAGCCACGACAAGGTCTGGATCCCGCAGCGGATCGAGATCGCCAGACACTGGCACGAACACCATAAGCCGGCGGCCGCGCTATGAGCGCGCGCGGGGATTTCATCGCGATGTTCGGTGGTGTGTTCGAGCACTCACCCTTCATCGCCGAGCGGGCCTATGATTCAGGGCTGATGCTGGTGCCGCTGACGTCCAAGAGCGTGCATGACGCGCTGACCTCGATCTTCCGCAAGGCAAGCCGCGAGGAACGCCTCGGCGTGCTGCGCGCCCATCCTGACCTTGCGGGCAAGCTGGCGATTGCCGGCGAACTGACCGAGGACAGCAAAAAGGAACAGGCAGGCGCGGGGCTCGATCGGTTGAGTGCCGAGGAACACGCCCGGTTTACCGAGCTCAATACCGCTTACATGGAAAAATTCGGCTTCCCTTTCATCATCGCGGTCAAGGGTCTTACCAAGGACGACATCCTGGCCGCCTTCGAGAAACGCATCCACAACTCGGCCGAAGAGGAGTTCGATACCGCCACCGCCCAGGTGGAAAAGATCGCGCTCCTGCGTCTGCAATCGCTGCTGCCGGGACATTGAGGCCTTGGACGCTGCTTTCCTCCGCCCCTTCCGTCGCTTATATTGGCGATATCAGGAGTGACGCCGCCATGAGACCGTCGGAAGTGCTGGAGAAGAACCGGGATATCATCCGGGAGATCGTTGCCCGCCGGCAGGTCTCCAATCCTCGCGTCTATGGTTCAGTGCTGCGCGGCGAAGACCGGCCCGACAGCGATCTCGATATCCTGGTCGATCCGTCGCCAACCACGTCGCTGTTCACGCTCGGCGGGCTTCAGGGAGATCTCGAAGAAGCGCTGGGCGTCCCGGTGGATGTCAAGGTTCCGGGGGATTTCCCGCCCAAGATCCGCGAACGCATCGTGGCGGAAGCGTTGGCGATATGAGTGCAGAGCGTCTCGAAGCCTATCTCGACCGGATGATCGTCACGGGAGGCAAGGCCGCCCGATATGTCTCGGGCCTGGATCGTGAGGCGTTTCGGCTTGATGAGATCAAGCAGGATGCGGTGATCGCCAACATCATGGCGATCGGCGAATGCGCGACCAAGATCATGGAGCGTTTTCCGGATTTCGTCGTCGAGCACCCGGAGATTCCCTGGAAAGACATCCGCGACATGCGCAACCGCATTGCGCATCAATATTTTCACCTGGATATCGATACGGTCTGGCTGACCGTCGATCGGATGATCCCGGAACTTCTGTCCCAGCTCGACTCCCTGCGCAACTGGCGTGCCCAGGGCGAATAACGAAGCCGAATGATCGAAGGCGAATGACGTGACCGAATATCTGGAAATCCTGCCCCTCACAAAGGAAGCCTTCGCGCCCTTCGGCGATGTCATCGAGGCCGATCCGGCGACCATGCGGCTGATCAACGGCGGCACGACCGAGCGCTATCATGCGCTCGCCGAGCCGGTGGTGATCGGCGAGCCGGAGCGGCTGATCTTCAGCATCTTCCGCAGCAAGCCGCGGCAGTTCCCTTATGCGATCACCATGATGGAGCGGCATCCTTTCGCCAGCCAGAGCTTTTCGCCGATCTCCGGCCAGCCGTTCCTGATCGCCGTTTCGGACGACGAAGGCGGACGGCCGGGCAAACCGCAGGTCTTCCTCGTGCAGCCGCATCAGGGCGTCAATTATTTCCCCAATTCGTGGCATCATCCGCTGATGGCGATCGGGGTCGTCAGCGATTTCCTGGTCGTCGATCGCGACAGCCCAGCCGCAAATTACGAGGAAGCCTTTTTCGAGACCCCGTATCTCATTGCGGAGCCAGGCCTATGACAGGCCTCACCACCCATGTCCTCGACACCGCCAGCGGCATGCCTGCGGAGGGGCTTTCGATCGATCTCTACCGGCTGAACGGTGAGACTCGCGAAAAGCTGAAGACCATCGTCACCAACAGCGACGGCCGCGTCGATGGCGGGCCGATCCTGATTGGCGAGACCTTTCTTGCCGGCGAATACGAACTGGTTTTCCACGCCGGCGCCTACCTTCGAGCCCGCGGCGTAGCACTCGCTGAGCCGGCCTTTCTCGACGTGATCCCGATCCGTTTCGGCATTTCCGACACGACGGCGCACTATCATGTGCCGCTGCTGCTCTCGCCCTACGGTTATTCCACCTATCGGGGGAGCTGATGCGTTTTGCCGCGATCGCCGACATCCACGGGAATTGCGCAGCGCTCGAAGCGGTGCTCGCCGACATTCACGCACAGGGCATTACCGAAATCGTCAATCTCGGCGATTGCCTGAGCGGACCGCTTGAAGCCGGGCGCACCGCGGATCTGCTGCTGCTTCTCGATACGATGGCGACGCTGACGGTGCGCGGCAATCACGATCGGTACCTGATCGAAAATCCGGCGGATGCCATGCCGTCCTGGGAAGTGCACGCCTTCTCGCAACTGGCGCCGCGCCACCTGCAATGGCTGCGCAAGCTGCCGTTCAGCGCCGTTTATCGGGACGAGGCCTACCTTTGTCACGCGACGCCGCAGTCGGACAACGTTTACTGGCTGGAGCAGGTATCGAGCGAAGGCCATGTCTTCCTGAAGCCGCTGGAGGAGATCGAGGTGCTGGCTGATGGCATCGAGCAGCCGCTGATCCTCTGCGGCCACAGCCATATTCCGCGGGCGGTGCAACTGTCCGATGGCCGGCTGATCGTCAACCCCGGCAGCGTCGGCTGCCCGGCCTATGACGACGACACGCCGCATTTCCACAAGGTGGAAACCGGCCACACTATGGCGTCCTACGCGATCCTGGAAAAGACCTCCGCCGGCTGGACACCGCAATTCCGCAACGTGTCCTACGATCACCTGGCAATGTCGCGCCTCGCCGCCGAAAACGGCCGCGCCGACTGGGCGGTGGCGCTGGCGACCGGCCGGGCGGGGTAGGTTTTCAGCCGGTGCTGCGTTCGATCTCGTGGCTTGCTGCGCGGGCAAGGAAACCCGATCGCGACAGGCCATGATCCGCGGCGAAACGGTCGATCCGTTCCAGCACGTCTTCCGGCAGCGTGATATTGATGCGGACGGCCTTGGCTGTCTGGCTTTTCAGGGTCACGAGGATCGCTACACCGTCGCGATTGTCCGTATCTGCCATCACGCTTTCAAGGCTCGACGGTTCGGGGATCGCGTCACCGTCCTCGACCATGCCTTCGACGTGAAGGGCAAGCGCTTCCTCCGCCATATGGCGCGCCTCGTCGAGCGTCGCGCCGGCGGTCACGACACCCGGAAAATCCGGGAAGGAGACGCCGTAGTCGCTCTCCGCGTCCTTATGGATCAGGCCGATATAGTTGCTCATGATCACCTCAGCTTCAGTCCAGCTTGCTTCTCGATACTGCGCAATGTGCCGAGCGGAATATCGCGCTTCGGATGGGGCACGGTCACACGGCCCGGTTTTTGCGGATGTTTGAACTGAACATGACTGCCCTTCTGGGCAACCTCCATCCAACCATCCCGGCGCAACAGCGCGATGACCTCGGCGCTTTTCATCGGTTGAATTTATACACACTCATACACAATATCAATCCTTGCCTGAAGGAGCGGAAACCTTTCGGCAATCCTTCCCCCCGATACTTCTTTCCGATTCGACAGGAGAGATCGTCATGGCTCAAACGCGCGGCAAATCCGGTTCTCGGCGCAAGAGTTCGCCGAAGCGGTCGTCGGGCTCCGGCTCGTCGCTCTGGCCCTGGCTCGGCGCGCTGGCGCTGGTGGCCGGCGGTATCGCACTTTATGAGAATTCCGCGGAGGCCCGGCGTTTCGTCAAAGGCCTGACGTCCGGCAACCAGGTGCAGGTTGCCGCAAAACCGGTGCCTGCAAAGCCTGTGCAGGCAAGTTCCGGGCCGTCGCACCGCCCACTGTCGCCGAAGCCGGTGGCGGCTCCCGATCAGAGCCACACCGCCGCGATCATCCCGCCTGCGCCTGTCGGCAAGCCTGTGATCGAGGAAATGCAGAAGGCCGCCGAGCAGCCAAAGAGCAGCGAGAGCCTCGCCGGCGCCTATCAGGCGAAATTCTATCTGTGCGGTTCGGCCAAGCAGGACGACTGCGTCGTGGCCGCGGACCGTTTCGTGTTCCACGGCCAGAAGATCCGGCTGGTCGGCATCGAGGTGCCCGACATCAAGAAGCCGCGCTGCGAGGCGGAGCGGATCAAGGCGAGCGATGCGGAGCTGCGGGTGCGCGCCTTCCTGGATTCCGGTCCGTTCGAACTCGTCACCTGGCAGGGTAACGAGGACGAGATCGAAGGCCACAAGCTGCGCGAAGTGACGCGCAACGGCCGCTCGCTCGCCGATGTCCTTGTCAACGAGGGCCTGGCCAGACGACCGGGCGCCGGCAGGGGCGGCTGGTGCTGATCGTAGTACCGACCACCCTCGGCCGTCGTTAGAACGGCATGTTGGCGAGGATGTTGCGGTCGATATGCTGGATATCGCGTTTTCCGCAGAGCGCCATGGTGACGTCGAGTTCCTTGCGGATGATCTCGAGTGTCGTGGTGACGCCTTCCTTGCCCATGGCGCCGAGGCCGTAGAGGAAGGGCCGGCCGATATAGGTGCCGCGGGCGCCGAGCGCCACGGCCTTCAGCACGTCCTGGCCGGAGCGGATGCCGCCGTCCAGATGCACTTCGATCCGGTCGCCGACCGCCTCGACGATTTTCGGCAGCATGCTGATCGATGAGGGGGCACCGTCGAGCTGGCGGCCGCCGTGGTTGGAGACGATGATCGCATCTGCGCCGGTGTCGGCAGCGGCGCGCGCATCCTCTTCGTCGAGAATGCCCTTGATGATCATCTTGCCGCCCCAGAGGTCCTTGATCCAGCGGATATCATCCCAGGAAAGCCGTGGATCGAACTGTTCCGCCGTCCAGGCGCCGAGCGAGGAGAGGTCCGAAACATTGCTCGCATGGCCGACGATATTGCCGAAACCGCGGCGCTTCGTCCCGAGCATTTCGAGGCACCATCTCGGGCGCGTCACGAGTTGCAGGGCGGCGTTGAGCGTCGGCTTCGGCGGAGCTGCAAGGCCGTTGCGCAGGTCTTTGTGCCGCTGGCCGAGGATCTGCAGGTCGGCGGTGACGACGAGCGCCGAGCATTTCGCCGCCTTGGCGCGGCCGATCAGCCGTTCGACGAAGCCGCGGTCCTTCATCACGTAGAGCTGGAACCAGAAGGGTTTGGTGGTCACCGAGGCGACGTCCTCGATCGAGCAGATGCTCATGGTCGACAGCGTGAAAGGCACGCCGAATTCTTCCGCCGCCTTGGCGGCCAGCATTTCACCGTCGGCATGCTGCATGCCGGTCATGCCGGTCGGCGCCAGCGCCACGGGCATCGCCGCTTTTTCGCCGATCATCGTGGTTTCAAGCGTACGGTTGGTCATGTCGACCAGTACGCGCTGACGCAGCTTGACCTTGGAGAAGTCTTCCTCGTTCGCCCGGTAGGTCCCCTCGGTCCAGGCGCCGCTGTCGGCATAATCGAAGAACATTTTTGGCACCCGACGGCGGGCAAGTTTTTTGAGGTCTGCGATGGTCAGCGGTTTGGACATCGGTCGAATTGCTTTCGAAGGCGGGGAGACAAGACGAGCAAGGAACTAGCATAAATTTTCGGCGCTGGTCACCGAAAATGATCGGGTTTCCCGCGGTCTACGCGCGCATTCGTCGGGCAGCGGCCGGCGATATATGGAAGGCGGCACAGCTGTGCTCCATACAGCAGGCTTTTAGGCCGCCTGTTCGACGATCTTCGAGTGAGAAGCGCTCTCTTGGAGCAGCCTGATGGCATTGATCGCATCGGATTTCGTATCGAACGTCTCCGAATGAAGGATAATTTTGCCCTCTCCCGCCAAAAGGCGAAATGCAAAGCGGCCCGCTTTATCTTTGAAGACCTGAAAGACAAGCTGATTTTCGAGCGACGCTGCCAAAGCTTCCTGCTGCTCCTTTTCGAAAGCTGCCAGTGCTTCGGGACCGGGAGCATCCATCGGAAAATGCTCCTTTTCATACGCGTCAATCAACGTCGCGAGAATATCGAGCTGGTCGCCCTCCGGCGTCCCGCTTGCTGCTCCCCAGAGCTGGGAGAGGGTTCGCAGAGCGCCTTCGTAGTCCTCTTTTGAACGGATGGGCCGGATCTCATTCATATTCCACCTTTGCCGCGTCGATGTGATCGTATTCCTTGTGTGTGCCGATCCATTTTATCCAGATAATCGACTTGTCGAAATCGATTGCGACCACCAGTCTATAGTCGTTTCCCTTGATATTGAAAATGATGCGCTCGGCATTGACGATGCTCGCCGTGGCGAAAGTTTGCCGAACGTCGGCAGAATTCCTCCATTGAGCCTTGCTGGCACGATCATGCCAGACGTCAATCGCGTCCTTGACAGCAGGATGATCCCGCCGACCTGCAAGGCTCTCCACAAATCTAGTTAGAGTCCGGCGGGCAATGATCCTCACGGCAGAGACGGTCTCATATCACACCTACCAGCTCGCCCTTCATCGCCTTGCCCGCCACATAGGTCTCGACCACGGCGCGGTCGTCGCCCATGGTCTGCAGCAGAAACAGTTCCTCGGCCAGCGTCTTCACCGTTTCCATCCGCAGCCGCATGGCCGGCGTCGAGGCGCCGTTCAGCACCACGAGGTCGGCATCGGTGCCGGGCTCCAGCGTGCCGATATGTGCCGCCATCGACAGCGCCTCGGCATTGCCCCTTGTCATCAGGTAGAAGCTTTCGAGCGGGTTCAGACGCTCGCCGAGGAGCTGCTGGATCTTGTAGGCCTCGTCCATGGTGCGCAGCATCGAATAGCTCGAACCGCCGCCGATGTCGGTCGCGACCGCCACCCTGACCGGCTTTTGCCGCCGCATCAGCGATTTCATCGGGAACAGGCCGGAGCCGAGGAAGAGGTTGGAGGTCGGGCAGTGGACGGCGACGGCGCCGGCCTCGGACAACACGTCGGCTTCGCGGTCGGAGAGATGGATCGCGTGGCCGAGCAGGGTCTTGGGCCCGAGAAGGCCGTAATGGGCGTAGATGTCGGTATAGTCCCTGGCGTCCGGATAGAGTTCGCCCGTGTAGCGGATCTCTTCGTGGTTTTCGGAGAGATGCGTCTGGATATGCAGGTCTGGAAACTCCTGCGCCAGCGCCTGGGCGGCCTTCATCTGGGCGGGCGTCGAAGTGATCGCGAAGCGCGGGGTGATGGCGACGTGGCAGCGGCCCTTGCCATGCCAGTCGGCGATCACGGCTCTCGTTTCGTCATAACCCATCTGCGGCGTGTCGAGCAGGCCCTGCGGCGCGTTGCGGTCCATCATCACCTTGCCGCCGACCACGCACATGCCGCGCTTCAGCGCTTCGGCAAAGAAGGCGTCGGCCGAGGTCTTGTGAACGGAGCAATAAGCGACCGCCGTCGTGGTGCCGTGGCGCAGCAACTCGTCATAGAAATGCGTGGCGATGCGCGCCGCGTGCTCGCTTTCGACGAACCGGCATTCCTCCGGAAAGGTGTAGGTGTTCAGCCACTCGAGCAGGTTGGCGGCATAGGAGGCGATCACCTGCATCTGCGGAAAATGCAGGTGCATGTCGATGAAGCCGGGCAGGATCAGATGCGGCCGGTGGTCGATCTCCTCGACGCCCTCGGGCGCGATCGCCTTGACCGTTCCGTAGCTGCCGGCAACCGAAATCTTGTCCCCGTCGATCAGCAGCGCGCCATCGCTCTCATAGGCGTAACTGTCCGTGTCGGTCAGGGAGTGCGGAGCGCGCTTGAAGGAAAGCAGCCGTCCGCGGATCAGCATCTGGGTCATCGGGATATCGTGCTTTCGTACCAGGCCACCAGCAGCCGGCGTTCTTCCGGCGAGATGGCGGTGACATTGCCGGGCGGCATTGCCTGACTGCGGCCCGCCTGGAGATAGATCTCCCGCGCGTGGGCGGCAATCTCCGCGTCCGTTTCCAGCTTGACGGATTTAGGGGTGAAACGGACACCCTCATAAACAGGTTCCGCCGCATGGCACATGGAACAGCGCGCCTGCACCACGTCCCTTGCTGCGCCGAAATGGGCGTTGGCGGCGAATTGTTGGGCGATCGGGGTCATCGAGGTCTCGGTCTCGCCGGTCAGCACCTTCGGAACGGTCGAGAGCCACATGATGACGATGAAGAGCAGCACCGTCACCAGCCAGGTCCAGGTCGGCTTGCCCTTGCGGGCATGGGTGGTGTTGAACCAGTGCCTTATCGTCACGCCCATCAGGAAGACCAGGGCGGCGATCACCCAGTTGAAATGGGTCGCGAACGCCAGCGGATAGTGGTTCGACAGCATGAAGAAGATGACGGGCAGCGTCAGGTAGTTGTTGTGTAGCGAGCGCTGCTTGGCGATGGCGCCGTATTTCGGGTCCGGCGTGCGCCCCGCGATCAGGTCGGCGACGACGATCTTCTGGTTGGGAATGATGATGAAGAAGACGTTGGCCGACATGATCGTCGCGGTAAACGCACCGAGATGCAGGAAGGCGGCGCGGCCGGAGAATACCTGCGTATACCCCCAGGCCATGACGATCAGCACCAGGAAGAGCAGGCCCATCAGCCCCCAGGTATTCTTGCCAAGCGGTGACTTGCAGAGCAGGTCGTAGATGATCCACCCGACAGACAGCGATGCGAGCGACAGGCCGATCGCCTGCCATGGCGCGAGATCCATCACGGTGCGGTCGATCAGGAACAGGTCGGCGCCGCCGTAATAGACGATGCAGAGCATCAGGAAGCCGGAAATCCAGGTGAAATAGCTCTCGTATTTGAACCAGGTCAGGTGCTCGGGCATCTGGGCCGGCGCCACCAGGTATTTTTGGACGTGGTAGAAGCCGCCGCCATGCACCTGCCATTCCTCGCCATAGACGCCGGCGGGCATGTTCGGGCGCTTCGTCAGCCCCAGATCGAGCGCGATGAAATAGAACGACGAGCCGATCCAGGCGATCGCCGTGATGACGTGGAACCAGCGGGCGGCGAAACTCAGCCATTCCCAGGCGACGGCATATTCATACATTCAGACTTCCCCTTTTTGCCCCCCGACTCGTCACTTTGGGGAAAAAAACCGGCCAAGGGAAGAGGGCGCTGCCGGGAACACTTTTTGTTCCGCAACGGAACCGGGGCCGGCAGCTTCGAGTTCCTTTCGCGCGATCCCCATGATTGGCAATAGTAGAGTGTTCTTAATTGTGCATCGCGATAAGTAAGGGTTAATTGGTCAGATCGACTCACGTATTGTGACAGTTGCAAGTCAGCCGGCGAAAGCTTGGTAATGCGTGCGGTTCGAGCCGGTGATGGGGGCATTCATCAACGGAGACTAAGCTCATGCGTGGTATTCTGACAGGTGTGATGATTGCGTACGCGTCCTGCATCCAGATCGGTTCGGCCAGTGCCCACGAGGCACACAGCGCGACCGGCGTGACCTGGAAATATGACGGCTTCTGTTGCAATGGCGACAACCATACCGGCGATTGCCAGATGATCTCGACCAAGAACGTCAAGATCATCGACGGCGGCTACGAGATCATTTTGGGTCCGGGCGATCATCGGCTGATCACCCGCCCGCATGATTTCAAGCTGCCGCAGAGCCAGGCGAGGAGAAGCCAAGACGAGGAATATCATCTCTGCCTCTATCCGACCGAAGATACGCTGCGCTGCTTCTACGCGCCGGATATGAGCTATTAGAGGCCGTCAGCGGCCAGAAGTAACATGTCCAGCCGGTTTTCCGTCCAGCAAAGCGGCGGATAGAAAACCGACTGCAGGGTCCCGACCCTAGTCCCGGAATGTCGGCATGGTTTTCCGCATGAAGTCGCGGAAGGCGCGGATTTTCTTGGAGTTCCTACGGGCTTCCGGGTAGACGAGCCAATAGTCGCTGCCGTCATAGCCGAGAATGTCGAAAGGCTGAACCAGCCGCCCGAGGGCGATATCGTCGGCATAAAATTCCGGCTGCAGGATCCCGACACCTTGGCCGGCGATCGCGGCGGCGGCCTCGAAGGCCTGCGCCCCGTACCTGCTCACCGGCCGGCCGGTGAGATCGACATCCGGCAGGCCGGCTGCGGCAAACCAGGAAGGCCACCATGGATCGCCCGGATCGATGATCCTGAGCTTCAGGATGTCTTCCGGCGTCTTCACACCCCCGATCGTGGCGGCGAAATCCGGGCTCAGCATCGGCGTGAAATGATTGCGCATCAGAAAATGCCCGCGCAGGCCCGGCCATTCGCCCTTGCCGCTGCGGATCGCGATATCCGCCTGCGCCCGCGAAAAATCGATCATCTCCTGCGATGTCTCCAGCCTGACGGCAATGCCCGGATTTTCGAGCTGGAAGGTGCCCAGATGGCGCGCCAGCCAGCGCGAGGCGAAGGTCGCCGTCGAATGGATGATCAGCGTGCCCTCCGATGCATCGTGCAGGGTGGAGAGCGCATCGCCCATGATCGCGAAAGCCTCGGTGATCCTCGGCGCCAGCCGCTCCCCTGCTTCCGTCAGCGAGACCTGCCGCGGCCGGCGCAGGAAAAGCTGTTCACTGAGCGTGTCCTCCAGAAGCTTGATCTGGTAGCTCACCGCCGTCTGGGTGAGCCCGAGTTCCTCGCCGGCCCGGGTGAAACTCATCAAGCGGGCGGCAGCTTCGAACACCCGAAGCGCATTCAGCGGAAACTGTTTCGACATCTTCATAGATAAGGTCTCTTGATCCATGCAGACGGTAATTCGATTGGATTACCGAGATTTTCCGGCGCAAATTACCTCCATATCGATCAAATGAAAACGGGGTATCCCCGTTGGAGGCAAGAGATGTTTTCCATCCTCACCTGGCCGTTCGAGCAGTTCATGCCGAAGCTCGGCATAGCCGCCGCGATCGGCCGCCGTCTGGCTGTCCGCCGCAACACCCTCGATCTGGAAGAAATGCCGCAATCCTGGCAACGGGACCTCGGCCTGCTCGATGGCCGCGACAAGCGCGACCCCCGGGACGAAGGCGCCTTCCGTGCAGCGAGGCTTCTCTATTCGCATCGGAACCTTTGAAGTGCGCAGCGGATGGCGGGCAGGTCTGCTTGACGGGCTGCCCCTATTGAGCGGCCGCCTCGCTGCGATTGGTGCCTATGGTCGCAAGGTCATCGGCAAGGGCCGACTGGATCCAGGTCGCAAAGGCCGTGATCTTCGCGGCATTTCGCGGCGCCCGCGCGTAACACAGCCAATAGGTCTTGCCGTCGCCGACGCAGAGGTCGAAAGGCTGGAGGAGACGGCCGGATGCCAGATCTTCCCGGAATAGGAACGGGCTCAGCATTGCCACGCCATGGCCGGACATGGCGGCCCTTGCCTCCAGGTCGAGCGCGCCGAGAGCGTTCAGGCTCGTGTGCCTGATCTGCTTCGAGTCGATTTGAGTGGCCTCAAACCATTCGTGCCACCAGTCACGGGTGTCGGTGATCCAGGGCAGTTTCAAAAGATCGGAAGGCTGCCGTATGCCACCCACGCTTTCCGCCAGTTGCGGAGACAGCATGGGCGCATAGTTGAGCCGAAAGAGAGGATGGCTGATCAACCCGTCGGATGGCCGGGCGCTGATACAGATCGTGACATCGGCCGAGCCATGGTGGTCGATGTTATCCAGCTGGCGCAGCAGGCGGACCTCGATTTGCGGGTGCAGGGCCTTGAAAATGTGGAGATGCGGCGACAGCCATTGCGCGGCAAACGATGGGGGCGAGTGGATTTCCAGCGTTTCCTCGATGCCGTGCCGCGTCGATTGGACCGCCTCGGTCAGCAGCGTGAAAGCCTCCGCCACCTTCGGAAGCAGCTTTTCACCCGTTTCGGTGAGTTTCAGCGCCCGTGGGCGGCGCAGGAAAACGGTGTCGCCGAGAAATTCCTCCAAGAGCTTGATCTGGTAGGTCACCGCCGTCTGGGTCATGCCGAGTTCTTCCGCGGCACGGGTGAAATTTTCCAGGCGCGCGACGGCCTCGAAGACCCGAAGTGCATTCAGCGGAAACCGGCGTGACAATTTCATCGATAAGTTCTCTTGATCGCGACCGACTGTATTTGAATTGGAATTCTCCGGCAATCGGCTCCATTGATGGTTGCAACCAAATAATCCTTTCCTGTCGATGTGGAGCAACCATGCTGTCCGCGGACGCCTATCCGTTGCCTTTGAAATCCTCCCGCCCGGTGTCCGCCTGGCGGCAGCTCGGCCGGTTTTTCCGCAGGCTCCTGCAGCCCGCGGGTCCAAGCATCCCGGCACTGCCGGACGAGCTGCGCGGCGATGTCGCGCTCCCGGAAGCCGGGCCGCAAAGCCGCGAGGCTGCATTCTGGGACGGGAAACGGCGCTCAGGTGGTCGGGATCTGCCGCTTTGAGGTCTGCGCCTGCCGCGTGGCGTAGGTTTGAAGCAGTTCGGCGGCGACGAGCGCTGCGATCACGGCCGGGCGCTTGTCCCTGACCGTCGTGCCGCCGATCGGCAGCACGAGACGGGGCAGCATGTCATCGCCGCCGCCCTCGCGCCTCAGCCAGTTGGCGAAGGTGGCGCGTTTGGTCCGCGAGCCGATCATGCCGACATAGGCAAGGTCGGTGCGTGCCAGTGCCTTTTGGGCAATCAGGAAATCCAGCGCATGGTCGTGGGTGAGGATGATCGCCGCGCCGCCGGCGGGGATCTTTTCGACAAAGGCTTCCGGCATCGCGGTCAGGTGTTTTTCCGTTTCGGCCGGCAGGTCGTCCAGCGCTTCGGCGCGGGTCTCTATGACGGTCACCGCGAAGGGCAGGGGGGCCAGCGCCCTTGCGAGCGCCTGGCCGACATGACCCGATCCGAACAGGGTCACCGCCGGCCGGTCGTCCGCCTCGTCGCGCAGGCGCCTTTCCAGCGCCTCTGCCAGCTCCGGCGTCAACGGCTGGAAGGCAAGCCGGGTATGGCCGCCGCAGCACTGGCCGATCTCCGGCCCGAGCGGAATGTCCATCACCGCCTCGCCACCGCCCGACAGCATCGCCCGGGCGTTGTCGATCGCCATATATTCAAACTGCCCCCCGCCGATCGTCCCCCAGATGGCGGTCTCCGCGACCAGCATGAACGTGCCGGCCTCGCGGGGCGTGGAGCCCTTCGCCTCGTGGATTTCGACGAGGATTGTGTGTGGGTGGGTGGTGATGAAGGCGGGGAAGGTGAGGTCGCGCACTAGGCACCCCCCTCTGCCCTGCCGGGCATCTCCCCCTCAAGGGGGGAGATCGGCAAGACGTGGTGTCTTGCCCGGTCCTCAGCCTCATCTGTGACGTGAGCCCGCCGCACCGAGAGGGAGTGGGGCCTAGCCACATCCGATCTCCCCCCTTGAGGGGGAGATGCCCAGCAGGGCAGAGGGGGGTAGCAACATCTACTCAAAGCGCTCGATCCCGATAATTCGCAGGAGATGCATGCACGCGTCGTCGATATGGCCGTACACCTCGTCATTGGTGAATCTTATCACCCGCCAGCCAAGCGAGGCCAGTTTCTCATCTCGCGCGGCGTCCCGGCCGATATTCTGATCGAATGAATGGCTCACACCGTCAATTTCGATGACCAACTTATGCTCCGGGCAGGCAAAATCCACGATGTAGCCGGCGATCGGCATCTGCCGCCGGAAGCCAATTCCCATGAGGCGATGAGCGCGGACCGCGTTCCAGAATTTCAGCTCCGCTTCGGTCAGCGCCCGGCGCATGTTCCTGGCGTTTTTCCGATTGGCGTCGCGGACATGGAAATGCGGCATGCGCGCTCCATCACATCGCCTTCAGCCGTTCCACCGCCATCAGCACCCGTTCCGGCGTTGCCGGCGCGTCGAGTCTCGGGCAGGCGGAATAATCAGCCACGCTTGCCACCGCCATCGACAAGGCCTCCAGCACCGAGATCGCCAGCATGAACGGCGGTTCGCCGACGGCCTTGGAGCGGCCGATGGTCGGCTCGGCGTTTTCGGCCCATTCGGCGAGCTGCACGTTAAAAATCTTCGGCCGGTCGGAGGCGAGCGGGATCTTGTAGGTGGAGGGCGCGTGGGTGCGCAGGCGGCCCTTGTCGTCCCACCACAGTTCCTCGGTGGTCAGCCAGCCCATCCCTTGCACGAACGCGCCTTCAACTTGGCCGATATCGATCGCCGGATTGAGCGACTTGCCGACGTCGTGGAGGATGTCGGTGCGCTCGACCATGTATTCGCCGGTCAGCGTGTCGATCGAGACTTCCGAGACCGCGGCGCCATAGGCGAAGTAGTAGAACGGCCGGCCGCGGCCCGCCTTGCGGTCCCAGTGGATGCGCGGCGTCTTGTAGAAGCCGGCGGCGGAGAGTTGCACGCGGTCGTAATAGGCGGCGCGGATGAACGTGTCGAAGGGCACGATCTCGCCGCCGATCCGCAGGCGGTTCGGCAGGAACTCGACCTTGTCGCGGCCGACCTTCCATTGGCGCATGGCAAAATCGATCAGCCGTTCCTTGATCTGGCGGGCGGCGTCATAGGCGGCCATGCCGTTGAGGTCGGTGCCGGAGGAGGCGGCGGTGGCGGAGGTGTTGGGCACCTTGCCGGTGGTCGTCGCGGTGATCTTCACCCGGTCGATATCGACCTGGAACGTATCGGCGACCACCTGCGCCACCTTGGTATAGAGGCCCTGGCCCATTTCGGTGCCGCCGTGGTTCAGGTGGATCGAACCGTCATTGTAGATATGCACCAGCGCGCCCGCCTGATTATAGGCGGTCATGGTGAACGAGATGCCGAACTTCACCGGCGTCAGCGCGATGCCCTTGCGGATCACCGGGCTGTGCGAGTTGAACTCCAGGATCGCCTGCCGGCGGGCCTGGTATTCGGACGAGGTTTCCAGCTCGTCGACAACCCTCGCGATGATGTTGTCCTCGACGTCCTGGTGGTAGGGCGTCATCGTCCGGTCCGAACCGCGCTGGCCATAGAAGTTCAGCTTGCGGATCTCGAGCGGGTCCTTGCCGACCGCATAGGCGATCTCCTCGATGATCCGTTCGCCGCCGAGCATGCCCTGCGGCCCGCCGAAACCGCGGAAGGCGGTATTGGAGACCGTATGGGTCTTCAGCGGCTGCGAGGTCAGGCGCACATGCGGGTAGAAATAGCTGGAATCGGCATGGAAGAGGGCTCGGTCGGTGACCGGGCCGGAGAGGTCGGCGGAAAAACCGCAGCGCGCCGCATAGATCGCGTCGACCGCATGAATGCGGCCTTCCTCGTCGAAGGCGACGTCGTAATCGACGCGGAAATCGTGCCGCTTGCCGGTGATCGACATGTCCTCGTCGCGGTCGGGGCGGAATTTCACAGCCCGCCTCAGCTTCTTGGCGGCGACCGCCGCAAGTGCCGCGAACTGGTTGCCCTGCGTTTCCTTGCCGCCGAAACCGCCGCCCATGCGGCGGGTCTGGACCGTCACCGCATTGTTGGCGACGCCCAGCACGTGCGCCACCATGTGCTGCACTTCGCTCGGATGCTGGGTGGAGGACCAGACGATCACCTCGTCGTCCTCGCCGGGGATGGCGAGCGCGATATGGCTTTCCAGGTAAAAATGCTCCTGGCCGCCGATATACATGTGGTTCTGGACCCGCAGGGGCGCGTTCTCGATCTCGGTTTCCGGCTCGCCGCGCTTCAGCGTCATCGGTTCGACGACATAAGGCGCGTCGTTTTCGCGGGCGCTGTCGATATCGGTCCAGTGCGGCAGGTCGCGATATTCGATCTTTGCGAGCTTTGCGGCACGGCGGGCCTGGTCGCGGGTCTCGGCGATGACGGCGAAGATGATCTGGCCATGGAACTGGACGTTGGTGGTGGCAAGCAGCGGCTCGTCGTGCTGGCCGGTCGAGGCGACGTCGTTGAAGCCCGGAATGTCCTCCGCGGTGATCACCCAGACGATGCCGGGTGCGCTCTTCACCGCCGAAAGATCGATCGAGACGATTTCCGCATGCGCCCGGTCGGCAAGCCCGAGGCCGCCGTGCAGGGTACCTGAGGGTTCCGGAATATCGTCGATATATTCGGCGGTTCCGGTGACGTGCTTATGTGCTGAATCATGTTTCAGCGACACGTGCATGCGGCCGTTGACGGTGGGTTTGGTATCGAACGTGGTCTTGTCCATCACGCCTCCTCCAGCTCGAACCGGCGAAGTTCCGCAGGCGCTCCGGCGGTTTCGAGGAAAAAGCGGGTGAGCAGGTTGCGGGCGGTGAGGCTGCGGTATTCCGCGCTCGCCCGCCAGTCGGTAAGGGGTTGGTAGTCCTGCTCGAACGCGTCGCGCACGGCCGAGACGGCACCCCAGCTCCAGACCTCGCCGAGGAGCGCGTCCTCGACGTGTTTCGCCCGTTTCGGGGTCGCCGCCATGCCGCCGAAGGCGATGCGGATGGTCTCGACCTTGCCGTCGGCATCGAGCACGAGATGGAAGGCGCCACAGAGCGCCGAGATGTCCTCGTCGCGGCGTTTGGAGATCTTGTAGACGGCGAAATGGCTGCCCTCGGCCGGACGTGGCACGAAAACCTTCTCGACGAATTCGGTCGGCAGCCGGTCCTGCTTGCCGTAGCTCAGGAAATAGTCCTCGAGCGCGATGGTGCGGCGGCCGGAATGGGAGCGCAGCGTCAGGTCGGCCCCGAGCGCGATCAGAGGCGGCGGAGTGTCGCCGATCGGCGAACCGTTGGCTATATTGCCACCGATCGTTCCCATGTTGCGCACTTGGCAACCGCCGATCCGATCGATCAGCCGGCCGAAGGCGGGGATCTCGTCGGAAAGCACGTCGAAGGCCTGGGTATAGCTGACGCCGGCGCCGATGGTGATGCCGGTCTCGTCCGCCGTGATCGACTGCAGCTCGGTCAGGTGGTTGATGAAGATCACCGGGTTGAGGAGCCGCATCTGCTTGGTGACCCACAGGCCGACATCGGTCGCCCCGGCGACGATCGTCGCCTCGGGTTCGTCGGCAAGGATATCGGCAAAGGCGGCGACGGAGGCCGGCACGATCGAGCGGGCGCCGTCCTTGGTGATGATGGTCGTGTCGTTGCCCGAATGGATGCCCCAGAGTTTCGCCATGATCTGGATGCGGTCGCGCTCCAGCGGATCGAAGAGCGAGCTCGGCCGGTTGACGGAGATATGCTCGGCCGCCTTGACGATCGGCTCATAGCCGGTGCAGCGACAGAGATTGCCCTGCAGCGCGCTTTCGATATCGGCGCGCGTCGGCGTGCCGTTCGAGAGCCACAGGCCATAGAGCGACATCACGAAGCCGGGGGTGCAGAAGCCGCATTGCGAGCCGTGGAAATCGACCATCGCCTGCTGCACAGGATGCAGCGCGCCGTCGCGGCCGGCCAGGTGCTCGACGGTCACCACATGGGTGCCGTGCAGGGAGCCTAAGAACCGGATGCAGGCGTTGACGCTTTCGTAGCGCAGGCCGTGTTCCGTCAACCGCCCGATCAGCACCGTGCAGGCGCCGCAGTCGCCTTCCGCACAGCCTTCCTTGGTACCCGTCAGCCGCCGCCTCAGGCGAAGATAATCGAGAAGGGTTTCCGTCGGACCGAAATCTCCAAGGGTGACCTCTTCTCCATTCACGATGAAGCGGATGGCTTCGCTCATTTCTCTCCTTCGTCCGCCGTTGCCGGCTTTTGTGTTCCGTTACTGGCCCATCCCGTCATTGGCCAGTTACTGCCTTGTCAATTACTGGGCGGTCCAGCCGCCGTCGATCGAGATATGCGTGCCGGTAATGCTCCTCGCCGCATCGCTGGCGAGATAGATTGCGGCCTGCGCGACCTCTTCGATCGCCACGAATTCCTTGGTCGCCTGCAGTTTCAGCATTACCTCGGTCTTCACCTGTTCCTCGGTGATGCCGCGCTCGCGGGCGGTATCGGGGATCTGCTTCTCGACCAGCGGGGTCAGCACGTAGCCCGGGCATATCGCATTCACGGTAATCCCGAATTCCGCAAGTTCCAAGGCCGCCGTTTTGGTTAGTCCTAAAATACCATGTTTGGCAGCCACATAGGCGGATTTGAACGGCGAGGCGACCAGTGCATGGGCGGACGCCACGTTGATGATGCGGCCTTTACCCGCCGTCTTCATCAGCGGGATCGTATGGCGCATGGTGTGGAAGGCCGATGTCAGCAGGATGGCGATCAGCTGGTCCCACTTTTCCGGCGGGAATTCCTCGATCTTCGCCACGTGCTGAATGCCGGCATTGTTGACCAGCACGTCGACCGTGCCGAAGGCCTTGGCGGCGGTGGCGATGAGGTCCTCGATCTCGGCGGGCCTGGTCATGTCGGCGCCATGATAAAGAACCGTGCCGGTCCCCAGCGCATCGAGTTCGCGGCGGGCCGCCTCGATCGCATCGGCCGGCCCGAAACCGTTGATGACGACATTGGCGCCCTCGGCTGCAAACGCTTTCGCAACACCGAGCCCGATGCCGCTCGTGGAGCCGGTGACGACGACGGTTCTGCTCATGCCCAAATCTCCCTGCGATCCAGCCTTCCTGGGCGGCGTTCTTGTGCGCCGCAATGATCACGGCAGGTTATGCGCAAATTCCGCGGGATGGCAATTCCTCTCTTTACTTGCCTTTTAATTGGATTGTGCATATATATGCACGTCATGAGAGGCGTGCCTACCCAAGGGGCACCGATGGTCGCGCGCTCGATCGCAGGAAGGCCGGATGGCCGGATTGATGTGAGAGGAAATCCTATGGACCGCTACCCCGCCCTGATCGATGGAGAAGCTGGCGCCTATGGTGTCACGTTTCCGGATATCGATGGCATCGTGGCCATGGGCGAGACCTTGGACGAGGCGATGCTCAATGCCGAGGAGGCGCTGCGCGACTACGCAATCGAGACCGAAAAGGACAAGGTTGCCTTGGTCCAACCAAGCGCGCCGGAAGAAGTCGAGGTTCCGGAAGGATGCACGCTGATCAGCGTGCCCTTGATACGGCTCAGTGGCCGGGCGGTGCGCGCGAACATGATGCTGGACGAGGATGTTCTCGCTTTTATCGACCAGGAGGCGCGCCGCCGCTCGATGACGCGCACATCCTATGTCGCCTGGATGACCCGGCGTATCGCCCAGATGGGGGGGTGACTCTCCATTTCCGTTTGACACTCCTTCGTTCCTTCTGCTCAAACCGTCCGGGCGCATTGCATGGACTGGGAGGAGCGGCATGGCGGGTTATGTTCTGGCGATCGATCAAGGGACGACTTCGACGCGGGCGATCGTGTTCGACGGCGACATGCGGATCGCCGGCATCGGCCAGAAGGAATTCACCCAGATCTTCCCGAAATCCGGCTGGGTCGAGCATGATCCGGAAGAGATCTGGGAGACCGTGCTCTGGGCGATCAAGCAGGCTTTGAAGGAAGCCAAGCTCGAGGCGTCCGAGATTGCCGCAATCGGCATCACCAATCAGCGCGAGACGGTCGTCGTCTGGGAACGCGACAGCGGCAAGCCGATCCACAACGCCATCGTCTGGCAGGACCGCCGCACCGCCAGCTATTGCGAAAAGCTGAAGCGCCAGGACCTCGAGAAACTGTTCACCCGCCGCACCGGCCTGCTGCTCGATCCCTATTTTTCCGGCACCAAGCTGTCCTGGATGCTCGCCAACGTGAAGGGCGCGCGGGCAAGGGCGGCCAAGGGCGAACTCTGCTTCGGCACGATCGACACCTTCCTGATCTGGCGCCTGACCGGTGGAAAAAGCTTCGTCACCGACGCGACCAATGCCTCGCGCACCCTCATCTACAACATTGCCGATAACCGCTGGGATGAGGATCTTCTCGAAATCCTGCGCATTCCCGCCGCCATGCTGCCGGAGGTCAAGGACTGCGCCGACGAATTCGGCATCACCGACGAAAGCCTGTTCGGCGCGGCTATCCCGATCCTCGGCGTTGCCGGCGACCAGCAGGCGGCGGTCATCGGCCAGGCCTGTTTCGAACCGGGCATGATGAAGTCCACCTACGGCACCGGCTGCTTTGCAGTGCTGAATACCGGTGCCGACATGGTCCGCTCCAAGAACCGGCTGCTCACCACCATCGCCTATCGCCTGAACGGCGAGACGACCTATGCGCTGGAGGGCTCGATCTTCATCGCCGGCGCCGCCGTGCAATGGCTGCGCGACGGGCTTGGCATCATCGAAAGGGCTTCCCAAACCGGCGAGTTGGCGGAGCAAGCCGATCCTCAGCAGGAGGTCTACCTGGTGCCCGCTTTCACAGGGCTTGGCGCACCCTACTGGGATGCGGAGGCACGCGGCGCCATGTTCGGCCTGACGCGTGCGACCGGGCCTGCGGAAATCTCCCGCGCCGCGCTGGAGGCGGTCTGCTACCAGACCCGCGACCTCTACGACGCGATGCAGAAGGACTGGCGCAATGCCAACGGCAGCACGGTGCTGCGTGTCGATGGCGGCATGGTCGCCTCCGACTGGACGATGCAGCGGCTCTCGGATCTGATCGACGCTCCCGTCGACCGGCCAACCATCCTCGAGACCACGGCGCTCGGGGCGGCCTGGCTCGCCGGCTCAAAGGCAGGCGTCTGGCCCGACCAGAAGGCGTTCGCGAAAAGCTGGGCGCGGCAGCGGCGATTCGAGCCGCAGATGGACGAAAAGACCCGCGCTTCCAAGATTCGCGGCTGGAAGGACGCTGTCAGGAGGACGCTGACAAATGCCTAAGTCCTTATTTTTAATTAACCATCTTGTTAAAATTAGATTTAAATCCGCAATGCGTCATTTTCGCACCATGTTCGTTGCCATATGTTCGCCGGCGACTTAGAGAGGGCGGGCATGTTTCGAATTCAGCAGATTTTGGCTTTCCTTTTGGTGCTTGGCGCCTCTCTGGCGGTCAGCCGTACGGCCGAGGCCGGCTACGCCCATTTCATCTATGATGTGAAGAGCGGCAAGGTTCTCGCGTCGGAAAATGCCGACGAGATTAACCATCCGGCGTCGCTGACCAAGATGATGACGCTCTACATGACCTTCGAGGCGCTGCGCGAGGGTCGCCTCAAATGGGATCAGGACATCCCCTTGACGCCAAATGCCGCGTCCAAGATCCCCTCCAAGCTCGGTGTGCCCGCCGGCCGGACAATTACCGTTCGCGAGGCCGTCAACGGCATGATCGTGCGCTCGGCCAATGACGCGGCTGCGACGATGGGCGATTATCTCGGCGGTTCGGAAGACCGTTTCGGGGAGATGATGACCAGGAAGGCCCGCGCACTCGGCATGAGCCGCACCGTGTTCCGCAATGCGTCAGGCCTGCCGGACGACTCCCAAGTGACGACGGCGCGGGACATGGCCCAGCTGGCTCTCGCGCTCATCCGTGACTTTCCCCGGGAATACCAACTGTTTTCAGCCAGGAACATGGAGTTCCGCGGCAAGCGCCTGCGCGGCCACAACAACCTGATGTACCGCTATCCCGGCATGGACGGCGTCAAGACCGGCTTTACCAACGCTTCCGGCTACAATATCGCCAGCGCCGTCACCATCGACGGCCGGCGGGTGATCGGCGTGGTGATGGGCGGCAAGAGCGCACGCAAGCGCGACGACCAGATGGCGGCGCTTCTCGATCGCTACGTGCCCGGCAACAATGCGGCATCCGGCGGTCTGGTGGCGTTCGAGACCCAGAAACGACCGGCCCAAGACACGCTGCCGCTCGCCTTTGCGACGCCTTCGCCGCGCAAGGAGATCACGCTCGGCGTAACGCCCAAGACCGCGATCGCCAACCTCTATGCAACGCCTCGGGCCACTGTTCCGAACGCTGCGCCATCCCCGACCGCGTCGTCTCAGACAATGACGTCCCCGCAGCCGGCGGGCTCGGCCTGGCGCATCCAGATCGCCGCGGCCGCGAGCCGCGACCAGGCATCCGCGCTGCTCGAAAAGGCAGTGCCGCTGCTCGCTCAGGGGTATGGCCGCGTTACGCCGAGCGTCGAAAGTTCTGCCGACGGCGGCAAGCAGATCTACCGCGCCCGTTTCGTCGGTTTTGCGGATGGCGATTCGGCCACGCGGGCCTGCTCGGTCCTGCAGGCAAAGGCGATCAGCTGCTTCGTGGTGCGCTGAGCGTCGCTACTCGATCGTTTCGTCGGGATAGACGCCCCAGAGCGAGCCTTGTTGAACATAGCCGCGCAAGCGTTCTTTCTGGAGGTTGGCCTTGCACCAGGTGCCGTCGCAGGTCATCAAGTCGAGGCGTACCTCCGGCAGAAGCCTTGCGACGATGCGGGCGGTTCTGGAGGGAGCCGAGCGGAGCGGGATCGGCTGTTTCAGCCATGGCCCGATCACCGCGGTCCGCTTGCTCGACAGCAGCGGCGCGAACATCCATCCGCTCGTGCCGTCGGCATCGCGTACTCTCCGCCAGTTGCCATATTCCCCGGTAATCTCGAGAGGCAGACCCTGGGCGCTATAGACCCAGGCCGTGGCATAATCGGTCGAAGGGCCAATCCGCAGGTTCGCCGATCTTGCTTTCAGCGAGACGAAGCGAGGCACGGGAAGCCCCGTTTCCCGGCCTTTCTCCCAGCCGTCGTCGAAGGCGGGCTTTGCCTGAAGCGGCTGGCCCATCGCGACGGGCGAAAGGAAAACGAGCGCCACGAGGGCCGAGGCAACAAGAGATCTGGTCTTCATTGATCCGCCGAGATTGACGATCCGGCTCGGATATGCCGGTCAGCTCCATTGGCCCCGGCAATGATTGCCGGAAGATTAATGCCTCCCGGCAATCGGGGCGGAAGTGGTCACGATGGCTTGATCTACTCCCTGACCGGCGCGTTCATCGCCCAGGCGACGCCGAAGGGGTCGCGGACCTGGCCGTAGCGGTCGCCCCAGAACATCACCTGCAACTCCGTTTCCACCGTCATGCCGGCATCGACGGCGCGTTTCCACCAGAAATCGATATCGTCGACCGGCAGCATCATGGTGAAGGCCTGCGGTTTTTCGAGCGGGTGGCCGTAGTCCGGATAGGGGTCGCAGAGCATTACCGAGCTGCCGTTGATATAGAGATGGATGTGCATCGTGCGGCCCTGGTCGTCCACCGGATGAAAGGACTCGATCTCGGCGCCGAGGGCCTTTTTGTAATATTCGGCAGCCTTCATCGCGCCGTCGAGCTGAAGATAGGCGACCACGCCGCCGCGGACGGGCGATTGCGCCTGCTTGTCGTTCGTCTGGGCATTCGTATCCATGATTTTCCCTCCTTGTTCGGATCGTTCTCGTCCATGCCGGACAATACAAGGACGAACGGGAGAAGGAGATGCCGACAGTCAGCGCGAATTTTTTCGCAGTGTGCCGGATAGGATCATCTGTCCCATTTGACCCGCCGAAGATCGACGGCACCGTCGACGACGCGGACAATGCGAACCGTGTCATCGATGATTGCGTAGAGGGCGAGCCATCTCTCGACCACGAGCATGCGAGCGGATTGGGCGATATCGGAGCGACCTGGCCCCATCTCGGGGTGGTCCGCCAATCGCGATATGCGGGCTTCTATGCGCTCGGCAACCGCATCGGCCATGATCACCCCGCTCTTGTCGGCAATCCAGGACCATATCTCCAGCATATCGTCACGGGCGCGGCTGGAATAAACGACCGCTTGGCCATGGATCAGGGTTTGCCCGCGCGTCTGCTGCGGCCTTCAGCCTTGATCGCCTTCAAATCCAGCGGGCGGTAGTCACCGCTCTCGACGCCTTCCTCCCAGGCTTTTTTCAGGCGCGTCAGATCGTCGACGGCATGGTCCTGCTCCTCCAGCAGGCGCAGAGCGTCCTCGACGACTTCGCTCGAAGAGCGATAGTGTCCAGATTCCATCTTGGATTTCACGAACTCGGCCAGATCGTCCGTCAGCGTAACATGGATGTCCATCGACAGCTCCTTCCCGCACATGATGGGAGTGGCCCGGGGTTTTGACAAGAGATTTCCGGACTTCAATCCTGTTCCGCAAATTCCTTCGCCAGGCCCTCATAGGCTTCCATCGGCGGAAAGGTTTCGTAGGAATGCACGGCCGGTGTCGTCGCCCAAGGCAGTTTTTCGGACGTATATGTCTCGATGAAGGGCACGAACCATTGCGCGTCGTCGAGCATGGTCGGACGCAGGTTGACGAACCAGTCCATGCCGACCGGCCTGGTGAACATCCAGCTCTTGCAGTGCGGGCAGTGGTAGTGGTGGGCGTCGCTGCCATGCAGGCCGCCGATCACCGGCTCGCCTTGCGTCACCTCGAACCCTTCGGAGGGGATCGCGGCGGAGAGCGAGAAGGCGCTGGCGCTCATCTTCTGGCAGCCGGTGCAGTGGCAGGCCATGGTCAGGATCGGAGGGGCGCTGATTTTCAGCCGCACCTGCCCGCAGCGGCATCCGCCTTCCATGGGAAGAGTGGGTTTCGGCATGTCTTACCTCCATCTCCCCATGAATTAGGGCGGCTATGCTGTTTGATCAGGCCGGACGTTTCGGGATATCCAGGCCACGCTGGACCGCAGGCCTTGCCAGCGCGCGCTCCAGCCATTCCGGCACGCGCTTCAGCCGGTCGTATTCGACGAACTCGCCGGCGCCGTAGAAGCCGATCAGGTTGCGCACCCAGCCGAGCATGGAAATGTCGGCGATCGAATATTCGTCGCCCATGATCCAGTCGCGGCCTTCGAGCCGGCTTTCGATGACGCGGATGATGCGGTGCGATTCCTTGGCGTAGCGGTCGCGCGGGCGCTTGTCCTCGATGTCCTTGCCGGCAAACTTGTGGAAGAAGCCGAGCTGGCCGAACATCGGCCCGACGCTCGCCATCTGGAACATCACCCACTGAATCGTCTCATAGCGACTGGCCGGATCCGCGGACATCAGCTTGCCAGTCTTTTCCGCCAGGTAGACGAGGATTGCGCCACTCTCGAACAGCGCCAACGGCTTGTCCCCGGGGCCGTGCGGATCGAGGATCGCTGGGATCTTGCCGTTCGGGTTGAGCGACAGATATTCCGGACCCCAGGTCTCGTCGGCGCCGATATTGATGAAATGCGGCTCGTAGGGCAGGCCGATCTCCTCCAGCATGATCGACACCTTCACGCCGTTCGGCGTCGGCGTCGAATAGAGCTGCAGCACGTCCGGGTTCTGGGCGGGCCATCTGGAGGTGATCGGGAAGGCGGAAAGGTCGGCCATGTCGGGGTTCCTTGGGAGGCAGAGTTTTTGTTCCCGCGGAATATAGCCACCGGCGCGCGATGCGCCAGTGGCGATCTCATCGAAGTCAGCGGGCGCTGGCCGGGAAAGCCGGCAGCTTGCCGATATCGTTTGCGTCGTGCTGGACGACCAGCTTTGCGTTCAGCTGCTTGGCGATCCCGTTCATGCGTTCCATCGAGGCGAGGCTTTCGGCCCGGTCGATATTGAAGGGCGGCACGCCGTTGTTTCCGATCTGCTCTTCGAAATGTACGACGTCGCCGGAGAGCAGCACCGGTCCGCTCTGCGGCAGTTTGACGAGCAGCGCGGTCTCGCCCTTGGTATGACCGGGCATGGCCAGCATCATCACCGAACCGTCACCGAACACGTCGCGATCGCCCGAGACCGGATCGATCTTCGCCTTGCCGTCCATCCACGGCTGGACGAGCGCCGGCATGACCCCGAAGGGCAGGGGATTTTCGTGCAGGCTTTCCCAGTCGCCGGCGCCGATCATCAGCGTTGCCTTCGCAAACGTCGAGGCCTGGCCCATATGGTCGAAGTGGTTGTGGCTGATGCCGACGATGCCGATCTGGTCCGGCTTGATGCCGATCTTTGCGAGTTGGGTCGGGATGTCGACGCTGAGCGACGGTGCCAGCGGCTGTGAGAGGTCCGCCGCCTTGCCGATCAGCGCCGCCGGCAGGCCGGTGTCCCAGAGAAGGTAATCGGCGCCGTGGCGGATCACGTAGCAGCTGTCGGTCAGGGTGCGGCTTTCGCCTTTATAAGCGAACGTATCGGAAAAGCTCGACAGGTCCTTGACCACGACCGAGCCGCAATCGAGCCGCCACAGTTCGAGATCGGCTGCGGCCTGGGCGGAGCCGGACAGGGCGAGGAGGCCGACGCCTGCGGCCAGAATGGAAGCGCCAAGGGTGGAAAGAGTGGCTAAAGTCTTCATCAAAAGTCTCCTGCGTTGAAGCCACCGCCTTCTGCCCCCGTTCCATGTTCCGTCAGGGCCGGATTTTTGCCGACTTGAGCCCGAAACGCTCGGCTGGGGTGTTTTTCGACTGGCATCCTCCGCTATAGTGCGGCGATGAACCTGATCGTCACCCAGCGCCTGCCCGATCTTTCCCGCCGCCTGCTCGACCGCCTGCGCCCGATGGTGGCGGGGCGGCTGAAGCCCGGAATGAACGCCTATGCGGAGCAGCTGTTCATCTATTGCTGTTTCGACCGGGAAAAGGTGAAGGCGCTCGAGCTCGAAGATCCGATGATCGGCATCGTGCTCCACGGCCAGAAGGAAATCTGGCTCGGCGACCGGACGCATGCCTTCCCGCCGGGCTCCGTCTTCGTGCTGCCGGGCAAGGTGCCGATGGATGTCGTCAACATTCCCGACGAGACGACCGGGTTCTACGTCGCGCTGCGCCTCGACGTTCCGTCACCGCCGGAGGGCATTGCTCCGCTTTCGGCAACGGAGCGCCTGGAAGGCGGCGAGGCGGGTTCGTTCGGCGTCCCGCTCGGCGAAGATCTCGTGGAAGCGCTCTGCCATGCGGCGGCGGCGGTCACCGACGGGGCGGTCAGCGAAACGATCAAGCGCCTGAGGCTGACCGAGGTCCTGGCGCTGCTCAGGCCGCTGCCGGAGGCGCGGGCGCTGTTTCGCCAGAGCCTTTCGGAAGAGGTCGCATGGCTGATCGCCACCGCACCCTCCGAGCCCTGGAGTGTCTCCGACATGGCGGGAGAGCTCGGTATCGGCGCCTCGACGCTGCGCCGTCATCTCACGGCGGAAGGCACGTCCTTTCGCGCCATCCTGCGCCGCGAGCGCCTGAAGGCGGCCCACAGTGCGATTGCCTCGGGCGCGTCCAGCATCGCGGCGGCGGAGGCGGCGGGTTACGCCTCGCGGTCGCATTTCTCCCGCCGTTTCCGCGAAACGTTCGGCACCAGTCCGACCGGTCGGCGCTGATCCAACAAAAAATTGCTGCGCCCTGTCGGCACCCGCGCTAATCCTTCGTCTTCATTAGGAGAAGGAGCTACGCATGCTTTACGCCATCCTTTGCTACGCCCATGAGGAAACCGTCTTCGCCTGGTCCAAGGAAGAAGAGGATGCCGTCATGGCGAAGCTCATCGAGGTGCAGACGCCCTACGCACAAGCCGGCAAGCTCGGCCCGGTCGGACGGCTGATGCCGACGACAGCCGCCACCACCGTGCGAAAAGGCAAGGAGGAGCCGCTGGTGCTCGACGGGCCGTTTGCGGAAACCAAGGAAGTGCTGCTCGGTTTCTACACGCTCGAGGCCGAGACGCTGGAAGAAGCAGTCGCCTTCTCGAAGGAGCTTTCGGCGGTCAATCCCGGCTCCAGCTCCTATGAAATCCGGCCCTTCTACGTCTTCCATCCCGGCGAGATCAAGAATAGCGAGACCAAGACATGACAGATATTGCGTGGATCGATCTTGCGCTGACGGCGGCCCGGCCGCAGGCGCTCGGCGCGCTCCTTCGTTACTTCCGCGATCTCGATACCGCGGAAGAAGCCTTCCAGGAGGCGTGCCTGCGCGCCATCAAGACCTGGCCGGACAAGGGCCCGCCGCGCGATCCGACGGCCTGGCTGATCTTCGTCGGCCGCAACAGCGGCATCGACGTGGTCCGCAAGCGCTCCAAGAACGATCCATTGCCGGAGGAGGAAGCCTTCTCCGATCTGTCCGATGCCGAGGGCGACATGGCCGACCGGCTCGACAACTCGCACTACCGCGACGACATCCTGCGGCTGATGTTCATCTGCTGCCATCCGGACCTGCCGGCGACCCAGCAGATTGCGCTGGCGCTCAGGATCGTCTCAGGCCTCAGCGTCGCGCAGATCGCCCGGGCATTCCTCGTCGGCGACAGCGCCATGGAACAGCGCATCACCCGCGCCAAGGCGCGCGTCGCCAAGGCCGGCGTGCCGTTCGAGACGCCGGGGCCTTCGGAACGGGCAGAACGGCTCGGCATCGTCTCCTCGATGATCTATCTGGTCTTCAACGAGGGGTATTCCGCCGGCATCACCAACCCCGACAGCGCCGCATTCTGCGACGAGGCGATCCGGCTTGCCCGGCTGCTGTTGCGGATCTTCCCGGCCGAGCCGGAGATCATGGGCCTTTTGGCGCTGATGCTGCTGCAGCACTCGCGTGCCAGAACGCGCATCGACAAGGACGGCCAGATCGTGCTTCTCGAGGACCAGGACCGCAGCCGCTGGGACAGCAAGCTGATCAACGAGGCCCTGGCGCTGCTCGACAAGGCGATCCGGCACCGCAAGCCCGGCCCCTACCAGGTGCAGGCGGCGATCTCGGCGCTGCATGCCCGCGCGCCGACACCCAAGGATACGGACTGGAAGGAGATCACCATGCTCTACGGACTGCTGGAGCGCATCCAGCCGTCGCCGGTCGTCACCCTCAACAAGGCTGTCGCGGTCTCGAAGCTCGAAGGGCCGGAGGCGGCGCTCGACATGATCGCACCGCTTGCCGACAAGCTCGACGGCTATTTCTATTTCCACGGGGTCAAGGGCGGGCTGATGATGCAGGCCGGGCAACGGCGCGAAGCCCGCGAGGCCTTCGACCGGGCGATCGCGCTTGCCAATTCCGCCGCCGAATGCGCGCATATCCGCCAGCAGATCGACAAGCTCGGCGCGGTTACGCCGCTGGCGGAGTAGGGCGGGCATTGCATATGAAACGTGAGGCGGTGCGGCACTCTTAACCCTCCCCCTTGTGGGGAGGGTGGCCGGCAGGCGGGAGGGGTCTTGAGGCGGAGTGAAGTCCCCTCCCCAACCCCTCCCCACAAGGGGGAGGGGCTCCACGCACCGCCTCATATTCCACATGCAATGCTCTCCGCTACCGCCGCGGCGGACGCAGCGTCATCTCGACCGCAATCAGGTCGCCGGCCGTGATGCCGGTCTTTTTCCGCACCGCGTCCTTCAATGGCAGCAGATAGGTTTCGTCCTTCGGGAAGAGCGACGTGTAGAAGGAGACGCCGCCGATCGTGGCGTCGACCGGGATCACGCCCCAGCCGTAGCTCACGAGCTTCGACAGCCGCCTGATCTCCTCGGCATGGCTGAGTGGGAGCGGTGCGAAGAAGAAAGGGGACGGGCCGCGCCAGTGGATGACCGTCGCCTCGAATGTGAATTGGTCCACCGATCTCCTCCCACCGCCTGTCATTTCGTTCCGAAGATATTTGCCGCATGGCTTGAAAAAATTCCATGACACTTGTCGGATATCGTGCTCGTCAAACGTCCTAAGTCCAGCATCGGATGAGATGTTTTGTAAAACTCAAGGGAGACAGACAATGACCGCCAATACCGCCAAGCACGCCCTGCAGATCGTCCGCGAAATGAAGGTGCCGGCCGACAAGCTCTACAAGGCCTGGACCACGCCCGAACGGATGGGCGAATGGTTCTGCCCGCAGCCGTGGAAGGTGACCGAAGCCCGGGTGGACGTCCGTGCCGGCGGCTCGAGCTTCATCCTGATGGAAGGGCCGAACGGCGAAAAAATCCCCAATTACGGAATCTACCTGGAAGTCGTGCCGAACAAGAAGCTGGTCTTCACCGACGCCTATACGAGCGCCTGGGTGCCCTCGGAAAAACCGTTCATGACCGCGGTCGTCGAATTCGAAGACCTCGGCAACGGCCGCACGAAATACACGGCAACGGTTTTTCACTGGACCGAGGAAGACAAGAACGCTCATCAGCAGATGGGCTTTGAGGAAGGCTGGGGCATCGTCGCCGACCAGCTCGAACAGGTCGCCAAGACCTTCTGAAACAGGGAGCTGCCGCCCGGGCCCAAGCTCGGGCGGCTATACCTCAAGGCGCTTTCTGGATCGATTCAAAAGGCTGCCGTAAGTCTTTGAAAACGGATTCGAAACGTCGTTTGGCAATTCACCGGGTGCCGGGGCGCCGGGTCACTCGGGTACGGGGTTCTTCCGGTTCCTGCGGTTGGGGGATCAGCGCTTCCGGTATCGTCAGGCTTGAATAGACCCGGTTGCGGCCATTCTTTTTCGCCATGTAGAGAAGCTGGTCGGCGGCGTTGAGCTGGTTTCCGAAGGTCTCGCGCTCCTCCATTTCCATGACGCCGATGGAGATGGTCACCGATATGTCCTTGTCCTGCACCGGGATGCTGGTGGCCTGGACGCGCGTGCGTACCTGCTCGCAGAAGGAATGGGCCTGGAAGGCGTTGGTATCCTTCATGTAGATTGCGAACTCTTCGCCGCCGAGGCGGGCGGCGAGGTATCGCTTGTCGATGGTCATCTCCCTGAGGGTGCTGGCAAGACGCTTCAGCACCTGGTCGCCGGCCTCGTGGCCGTAGGTGTCGTTGACCGATTTGAAATGGTCGATGTCGAGGATGGCAACCGCGTCGTTTGCCGGTGCAGGCTCCAGGGGCGGGTTCTTCTCGAAGAAGAAGCGGCGGTTTGCGAGGCCCGTCAGATGATCTCGCTCCGCCAGGTAACGTAGCCGCTTCAGCTGGGTCAGCGTTTCGACATTGTTGTCGATGCGGCATTGCAGCTCTTCCGGGACGAAGGGACGGTACACGAAATCCGACGCGCCGGCCTTCAGGAAGCTTGCGGAAAGGCCGCGATCGGACGAAGATGAAACGCCGATGATGCGCAGTTCGTCCGAAGGCCGGGTTGCGCGAATGCGCCTCGTCAGCTCGTGTCCGTCCATGTCGGGCATGTTGTAGTCGGTGATGACCAGTTCGATTGATGGGTTGTCGGCAAGCATGTCCAGGGCCTCCTTGCCGGAAAGGGCTTCGAGGACACGGAAGTTCTGCCGCTGCATGATCTCGACCAGACCGGAGCGAGCCCATCTCGCGTCATCGACGACGAGAACGGAAAAGGCGCTGTTGGTCAGGATGCGGTTCACGGTCCTGACGACCGTATCGACCGTCGTGTTGTCGCTCTTGACGATGTAGTCGATGATCTTCCGCTCGGTGTAGCGGATCGTAGCGTCCGTCTCGGAGGTTGCCGTGAAGACGATTGTCGGAAGCGCGTATTCGGCAAGCAGGGCAAGGATCTCGCCGTTGGGCGCGTCAGGCAGGTTGAGGCCGGTCAGGGCCAGGGTGAACTTCTGTCCTGCCAGCAGCATGCGGGCTTGAGCCAGGCTCGCACAGCAAAAGGTCCTGCCGGCAGTCTCCCGCTCGATCCGCTGTCGCAGCAAGGCCGAAAGGGCGGCGGAATCCTCGACAATAAGGATGTCATTCGATGATTGCAGGTTCGGAAAGTCCGAGTCGGGCCGATTTCCGGTGCCGTCATTCATTCGATTGCCTAAACGCTGTTCCTGTTGGCCGGGAAGAATATGCCCGATGGATTACCATTCTCTTAGAATCTAAACCTATGTTTGCGTCCAAAATCTCGTAGTCCCGTGTCGGTTGCCAAATCACGGAGCCGGCGACGCCCGTCGCCCCCGCACCCATCCATTCCATCGAACGTTCCCTTCGAAAGAATAGCATTTGCGCCAAACGCGCCCGATAACTATCTGACGGCATCAACGAATGGATTTTTGCAAGATGGAACTCGGGCTTCATACTTTTGGCGACGTCGATGCCGCGGCACTGGACAAGGGCGCGGAAGGCGCAAGGCGGATCAAGAATCTGCTGGAGGAGATCGTGCTTGCCGATCAGGTGGGGCTCGACGTGTTCGGGCTCGGCGAACACCACCGCCCCGACTATGTGGTCTCGTCGCCCTCCACCGTGCTTGCCGCGGCAGCGGCGATCACCAAAAACATCCGGCTGACCAGCGCCGTCTCGGTGCTCTCGTCCGACGATCCGGTGCGGGTTTTCCAACAGTTCTCGACCGTCGATCTCATTTCGAATGGGCGAGCGGAGATCATGGCAGGCCGCGGTTCGTTCATCGAATCCTATCCGTTGTTCGGCTACGACCTCGGCGACTACGACGAACTGTTCACCGAAAAGCTCGACCTGCTGCTTGCCATCCGCGATGAGGAGATCGTCACCTGGCAGGGCCAGAAGCGCGCGCCGATCAATGGCCGCGGCGTCTATCCGCGCCCGCTGCAGAAGGAATTGCCGATCTGGATCGCCGTCGGCGGCACGCCGCAATCGGTGGCGCGGGCAGGGGCCATGGGCCTGCCGCTCGCGGTCGCCATCATCGGCGGCGAGTATCCTCGCTTCGCACCCTTCTTCAACCTCTACCGCGAGGCCGCCCGCCGCGCCGGTCAGGATCCAGCGAAGCTTAAGACCAGCATCAACGTGCATGGTTTCATCGCGGATACGACAGAGGCGGCCGCCGACCAGTTCTACGGCCCGCAGGCGGAGGTCATGAACCGCATCGGCCGCGAACGCGGCTGGGGTCCGACCAACCGGGCGCATTTCGACGAGGCGCGCTCGGCGCTCGGCAATCTCTTCCTCGGCGAGCCGGAACTGGTGGCCGAAAAGATCATCGCCGCCCACAAGGTGTTCGGCATGGACCGGTTCCTGCTGCAGATGGCGATCGGTCCGATGCCGCATGCCCAGGTGATGCGCGGCATCGAGCTCTACGGCACGAAAGTGGCGCCGCTGGTCAGAAAAGAACTGGGGTCGCCAGAAAAGAATTGACGGGCTCGACCGATGGCGCGAAACCGGCGCCTGATCGAGACAGGACGCGTTAGGACGTTAGGCAGACCATGGTTATCTCCACCGAAGACGAACTGGCCAAGCTGAAGGAGATCGGCAGGCTTTGCGCGCAGGCAATGGAGACCATGGCGAAGGCACTGGAGCCGGGGATCACCACCCGCGAGCTCGACGCGATCGGCCGCAAGTTCCTGGAGGACAACGGGGCGCAGTCTGCACCGGAGACCTGCTACCAGTTTCCGGGCGCCACCTGCATCAGCGTCAACGAGGAAGTCGCCCACGGCATTCCGGGTGACCGGGTGATCCAGGCGGGCGATCTCGTCAACATCGACGTGTCGGCGGTCAAGGACGGTTTCTTCGGTGATACGGGCTCCTCCTACGCGGTGCCGCCGGTGAAGCGCGAGATCGAAAAACTATGCCGCGACGGCCGCCGCGCGCTCTGGACCGGTCTGCAGCAGGTCAAGGCCGGCAAGCCGCTTTCCGGCATCGGCAATGCGATCGGGACCTTCGCCAAGAAGAACCGCTATACGCTGATCACCAATCTTTCGAGCCACGGGATCGGCCTGACGCTGCATGACGAGCCGAAGGAAATCCCGACCTGGCCGGATCGCCATGAGACGCGTTCGATGGAAGACGGGCTGGTCTTCACCGTCGAACCTTTCCTGTCTCTCGGCGCCAACTGGGCCGAGGACGGCGGCAATGGCGATCCCTGGACGCTTTACAGCGATCCCAAGGCACCTACCGTGCAATACGAGCACACGATCGTCGCGACCCGAAACGGGCCGCTGATCCTGACGCTTGCGGATTAAGCAAAGACTTCTGTCGTTACGGAAAAATGCTGCCGTTACGGCAGATCGGTCAGTTGTGTTTGTTGCCGGCAGACACGGCATCGACACGACGATAGAAGGCGTCGGTACGCTCTGTCTGAAGGTTTCCAAGCATCTGGCGCGTATGGACGCGGGCCGCGCTCTGCAGCAATTGTGCAAAAGCGGCGTAACCGACGGAGTCGGCCTGGCGAAGCTGGGTGATCAACGGATCGACGAGTACTTCGGATAGGGTCAGGTCATGTTCCATGCGCATGCCTCCGCGCCCCGATGGCGATGGGTGAGAGATTGGCTGGCTTTCATGTCAGCAGCAAGACGATTTCCGTCATGCACTGCACCAAATCGTCGCGGCACATGCACGATCGCTTGTATACCGATCCATCATTCCGGTGCATCGCTGCAATGAAAATTCCTTATTTGCCGCAACCGGGCGCGGCTGCGATAACCGTGCCATGCTGCAGATCAATACGAGTTATTCGCACCGCCCCCTGCTGATCGGCTTTGCCGGCTCGATCGCCATGGCGGCGGCGATGGGTTTCGGGCGCTTCTTCTACACGCCGATCCTGCCCGGGATGATGACGGGCATCCCCCTTTCGGCGGCCGACGCGGGGTATATCGCGGCCGGCAATTTCGCCGGCTATCTCGCCGGCGCCATCCTGTCGGCCTATGGCTGGGCGGCCGGGCGCGAGCGCAAGGTGGCGCTCTGCGGGCTTCTGGCGACCGCGATCCTGCTTGCCGCCATGGCTGCGACGAACTCCGTCGTCGCCTTCACCGTCATCCGGTTTCTGGCAGGGCTTGCGAGCGCGCTTGCGATGATCTTCACCTCGTCGATCGTGCTGCCCTATGCGGTCGGCCGCGACAATGTGAACGTCCTGCATTTCGGCGGTGTCGGGCTTGGCATCGCCCTGTCTTCGGCGCTGGTCTTCGTCGTCAACGCGATGGCCGGCGATGGCGCACATGGATGGCGCATGAACTGGCTTGCCGGTGCGGCGATCGTGCTCATCGTGCTCGCCGCAGTCGCCTGGATCCTGCCGAAACAGGCGATCGGCACCGGCTCAGTGGTCGAACCGCCGCTTCAATGGCGCAGGCCGCTCGTGCTGCTCACCGCCTCCTACGGGCTGTTCGGCTTCGGCTACGTGATCACCGCGACCTTCCTCGTCACCATCGCGCGGATCGGCAATGCCGGTCCGATCGTCGAATTCCTGGCCTGGTTCCTGACCGGTTCGGCGGCCGCCGTCTCGCTGATCCTGTGGCGGCCGGTGCTCAACCGCTTCGGGCTCGCCAAGGCCTATACCGCAGCACTCGGGCTGCAGATGGTCGGGGTGCTCGGTTCGGTCATGCTGCCGCCGACCGCGGGCGCGCTTGTCGGAGGGCTGCTGCTCGGCGTCACCTTCATGGTGATCACCGCCTACGGGCTGCAGATCGGCCGGAAACTCTCGCCTGAAAGCCCGCGCCGGGCGCTCGCCTCCGCCACCGCCGCCTTCGGCACCGGCCAGATCATCGGCCCGCTCGTGGCCGGCTGGATCGCTGAAGCAAGCGGCGGCAGTTTTGTCGCCCCGACGCTGATTGCGGCGGCGGCGCTCGTCGTCTGCGTCCTGCTCGCACTCCCGGTTGCGCGCAGCGCCTCCGAATAATCCCACGGTTACAATTACGTAACCACGGAACGCGGCCATTGCCGCTCCCTTGGAACTGCCTTAGTTTCCGGCTCAATAGTCGTTCCGACATCCCGTCGACTCGAACTCAGGAAAGCCCAAGCTCCGTGTTCCACTCATTCTTTCCCCGACCTAAACTGTTCTTTACGTCCGGCGCGATCTGGGCTGCGATCTGCATTATTGTCTGGTATTCGGTCGGACCGCAGATGGGAGCGGCTGTCGGCTTGCCGCCGCTTGCCGAAGGAGAAAAACCGCCGATCGGCCTCGGTTACTTCTTCACACCGGACAATCTCTGGTTCTATCTCTACTTCACGATCTTCGTGGGGATATTCGGCGGCGTCTGGAAGGTGATCGCCAGGGACCATCCCTGGGCCAACTGGTCGATCTGGGGGTCGGCCTTCATCATCTTCATCGCCTATTTCGCGGTGCAGGCGTCCGTCGCGATCAACAACTGGCGCGGCCCGTTCTTCGACCTCCTGCAGGCGGCGCTTGCCAAGCAGCCTGGGATCACCGCCTGGCAGTTCTACGAGCTGCAGATCCACTTTCTGGAAATCGGTTTCGTCGGCGTCGCGCTGAATGTCATCACCGCCTTCTTCACCAACCACTACGTTTTCCGCTGGCGCACCGCGATGAACGACTACTACATGTCGAAATGGGACAAGCTGCGGCATATCGAAGGCGCCTCGCAGCGTGTCCAGGAAGATACGATGCGGTTCGCCAACATCCTGGAAGGCCTCGGCGTTACCCTGATCAACTCGGTGATGACGCTGGTGGTGTTCCTGCCGCTGCTGTTCGCCATGTCGGTCCATGTCGACGATCTGCCGATCATCGGCGCGATCCCGCACGCGCTCTTCTGGCTGGCGATCGTCTGGTCGCTGTTCGGCACGGCGCTTCTGGCATTCGCCGGCATCAAGCTGCCGGGCCTCAACTTCCGCAACCAGCGCGTCGAGGCCGCCTACCGCAAGGAACTGGTCTATGGCGAGGATCACATGGACCGCGCCCAGCCGGTGACCGTCACGGAGCTTTATGCCAATGTGCGCCGGAATTATTTCCGGATGTACTGGCACTACCTCTATTTCAACGTGGCGCGTTATTCCTACGGCCAGCTCGACGCGATCTTCTTGAACTTCATCCTCATTCCGACCTTCGTGACGGGCAAAATCACCCTTGGCATCTGGCAGCAGATCGCCACCGCCTTCGGTGAAGTCAGCAATTCCTTCCAGTATCTCGTCAACTACTGGTCGACGATCATCGAACTCCTGTCCATCCATAAACGTCTGGTGGCTTTCGAAGCGGCCATCGACGATCAGCCGCTGCCGGAAATCGACCAGCATTACCTGGAGCGGGAAGCTGAGGCCGGCGAGATCGCGGCCGACCGGCCGTATTGATCGCATCTAAACGCAAGCAACTTTGGCCGCGCCGGACGTCTTGTCCGGCGCGGTTTTGGTTTGGGAATGGGGCAGGCGGCGTCGAGTATTGTATGAGGTAGGTGGTTTTGCCTGCCCCGACCGTTTCCTGCAGCTTTTGGGGAGTTGTCAGTTCCCGTTCCACCACGTTCGACGGCCATCACCGGAAACCGGGGTCCGAAAACCCTTGGAGGAGAATTCCGGTTCGCGAACCCGGTTTCCCATCCGATGACGGGTCAATTATGGAGCGGGTTTCGGGAGGCGGGGACGGACGGGGACGTGAATGCGGGTAAGGAGTTGATGAGGCTGGACGGGTTTTTCGCGGGTGGGTGAAATCGTCCCCGGCAAAGACCCCTCCCGGCCTGCCGGCCACCCTCCCCACAAGGGGGAGGGACATATGCCGTGCGCTCACCGTTCTCCATCGTGGGCATGGATGTTTCCGAAGATGACGAGGTCATATCTTCGATCGCGAGAGTGCCCAGAGGCCGATGTTCGAGGTTGATAGTTTGGCGCCGGCATAGCGGCTTGGTCTCCCTCCCCCTTGTGGGGAGGGTGGCCGGCAGGCCGGGAGGGGTCTTTTACTCCCAAACTCTCAGGCCTATCGAAATCCTACAGCCCCGACGCCACTCGCGGTTTCTCCCGTTCGCGGATCAGCCTGATCGCCTCCGAATAACTCGCGCAGGCGACGTCCTCGCGCGCGCAGACTTCGGTCACCAGCCGTTCCATCGCCCGCCAGTAGGCGCCGCCGTTCATTTCGACGAAATGCAGGCCGATCTGGAGGGGGATGCGGTCGCCGTCATACTCCTTATCGAAAGCGGCCTTGAAGGCGGAATAGGCGCGTTCCTCGAATTCGGCGGAACTGCTCGGATTGTCGATACCGCCGGAATGGCGGATGAAGAGGTTGTAGTCCATGGCGATGATCGGCCGATTGGATGGGCCTTCCGGGATAAGCGGCAGTCCGAAGCGGATGAGGCCGCCCTTTTCGTCCGGCATCATCGGGCCCTTGGTGACGAGGCTGGCGTCATAACGGACGCCGGCCCGTCTTTCGGCTTCGACCAAGCCGGGACCGATGGAAAAATAAGGAGCGCGGAAACCTGTGATCCCGGTCGCGACGAAGTTCTTCCAGCCTGGAGGTTCCTCCGATCCGGCGCCCACGGTCTTCCAGGCATCGGTCATCACGTCGTAAAAGGTGCTGAACTCGGCGGTCCAATCGGCCGCCGTCCAGTCCTTGCCGTCGAAATGGCCGCAGGTATGGCTGGAAATGTCGTGGCCTTCGAGATGCGCCTGCCAGACGTGGCCTAGCCTTTCGCGGGCCTCGGCAGCCGTCTGGGCAAAGCCGATATTCGATTTGCCGGGCCTCTCATTCGGCCCCTGATAGCTTTTGGCATTGGCGCGCTCGATGACCAGCGTGCATGAGAGAAAGTAAGTGAAATGAGCATTGGTGCGCCGGGCGAGATCGCGGCTGCGCTGCCAGAGATTGTTGGCGCCGGCGCCGTCGAAGGAGACCATCACCAGCTGTTTCGGCTTGCCAGAGGTATTGTCCGCTGCATTGGCTGCGAGGGGCGCGGCGAGAAGACAGAGGGCGAGGGGGAGGGCAAGCGAACGCATAAGGTACCTGAATCATGGCGAAGGGCAGCGGGCTTTGTGGCCGCAGAATAAGGCGAAGCTTTGAGCGGGTAGCTTTAAGTGCGGATTCCGGCCGAAAGGCCGCCAACCAGCGCTCCCGGGCGGGTGTTTTTCGCTTTGCGCTCACCGTCCTGGCAAAACCGGCGCCCACTTTTGCGCGACAGGAGTTAAGGGGGGCCTTACATCTCAGGGAAAATAGGCTAGAAGGCGCTTTTCCGCATGATGGGCCGGTTGGGCCGGAGACTTTGATGGCGCAGGACGACGACAGTTTTATTCGCGAAGTGAACGAGGAACTTCGCTCCGATCAGTTCAGGGGGGCATGGCAGCGTTACGGCAGGGTCGTGATCGCGGTCGCTGTGCTGATCGTCGTCGGTACGGCCGGCTATCGCGGTTACGAATACTGGGACACGCATAATTCCTCGCAGTCCGGCGACCGTTTTCTGGCGGCCTTGAAGCTTGCTTCGGAAAACAAGAACGACGAGGCGCTCGCCGCCTTCGAAGCACTCGAAAAAGACGGCACCGGCGCCTATCCCGTGCTCGCCAAGCTGCGCGCCGGCTCGGTGCAGCAGTCCAAGGGCGATGCAGCCGGGGCGATTGCCACCTTCTCGGCAGTCGGCAAGGACAATGCAGCGCCGCAGTCGATGCGCGACCTTGCCAGGATGCGCGCCGCATGGCTCCTGATCGACAACGGTACCTATGAACAGGTGGCCGCCGAGGTGCAGCCGATGGCGGTGCCGGCCAACCCGCTTGCCAATTCCGCCCGCGAGGCGCTTGGTCTTGCCGCCTATAAGGCCGGCAACTTCGCGCAAGCCAAGGAATGGTTCCAGCAAATTGCCAATGATGCCTCTGCGCCGCGTAACGTCGCCAACCGCGCGCAGATCATGCTCGACAACATCGCCTCTTCAGGCAAGGCGCCCTGACGGTTTTCGCCCAGGGCTTTAAGGATACAGAATGAGCTTCACCGTCGCCATCGTCGGACGCCCGAATGTCGGCAAGTCCACGCTTTTCAATCGCCTGGTTGGAAAGAAGCTGGCGCTTGTCGACGACACGCCGGGCGTCACTCGCGACCGCCGTCCGGGCGACGCGAAGCTCATCGACCTGAGATTCACGATCATCGATACCGCCGGTCTCGAAGAGGCGGGACCCGAGACGCTCGAAGGCCGCATGCGCGCCCAGACCGAGGCCGCGGTCGACGATGCCGACCTGACGCTGTTCGTGGTCGATGCCAAGTCGGGCCTGACGCCGCTCGACAAGACCTTCGGCGAGCTTCTGCGCCGCAGCGGCAAGCCGGTCGTGCTGGTCGCCAACAAGTCGGAAGCGCGTGGTTCCGACGCGGGTTTCTACGATGCCTATACGCTGGGTCTCGGCGAGCCGGTGCCGATCTCGGCCGAACACGGCCAGGGCATGATCGACCTGCGCGACGCGATCGTCGAGGCGCTCGGCGAGGAGCGGGCGTTTCCGGAAGACGATGACGAGGCGGAGACCAATATCGACGTCCGGGATTCCGATTTTGCGGACGATGCCGAGGACGAGGCCGAGCCGGAATACGACGAGACCAAGCCGCTGCGCGTCGCCATCATCGGCCGCCCGAATGCCGGCAAGTCGACGCTGATCAACCGTTTCCTCGGCGAGGACCGGCTGCTGACCGGCCCGGAAGCGGGCATCACCCGCGACAGTATCTCGGTCGAATGGGAATGGCGCGACCGCACCATCAAGATGTTCGACACCGCCGGCATGCGCAAGAAGGCGCGCGTCCAGGAGAAGCTCGAAAAGCTCTCTGTTGCCGATGCGCTGCGCTCGATCCGGTTCGCCGAGACGGTGGTGATCGTTTTCGACGCGACCATTCCCTTCGAAAAGCAGGACCTGCAGCTCGTCGACCTGGTGCTGCGCGAAGGCCGGGCCGCCGTGCTTGCCTTCAACAAGTGGGATCTGGTCGAGGACACGCAGGCGGTGCTCGCGGATCTGCGCGAAAAGACCGAACGGCTGCTGCCGCAGGCGCGGGGGCTTCGCGCCGTGCCGATTTCCGGCCAGACCGGCTACGGGCTCGACAAGCTGATGCAGAGCATCATCGACACGGACAAGGTGTGGAACAAGCGCATCTCGACCGCCAGGCTCAACCGCTGGCTCGACGGCGTGCAGACCCAGCATCCGCCACCGGCCGTCTCCGGGCGCCGCCTGAAGCTCAAGTACATGACCCAGGTCAAGGCCCGCCCGCCGGCCTTCATGGTGTCCTGCACCAGGCCCGACGCGCTGCCGGAAAGCTATATCCGCTACCTGATCAACGGGTTGCGTGCCGATTTTGATATTCCGGGCGTGCCGATCCGCATGCATTTCAAGGCGGGTGAAAACCCCTTCGAGGGACGCAAGAAGAAGCGGTAAGGGGCTTCATGCCCCTCATCCGGCTGCCGCCACCTTCTCCCCGTTTTGACGGGGAGAAGGACGCAAGCCGCGAGCTCCCAGTGCAAACCGCTCCATCGGAATGCTGCCGTTTTTTGCAGCGATAACGTTAGCGAAAACTGTGCGGCATCGTTTCCTTCTCCCCGTCAAAACGGGGAGAAGGTGCCCGGCAGGGCGGATGAGGGGCAGCCCCAAGGCGAGAGCCCCGTGAGCGGCTGCGGCTACACCGCCGAAGGCCGAATTCCACCGCGTGGGGCCGGCAGTTTCGGCCGCCCTTGGGCGATCAGCACGTTGTTCAGGAACTGTTTCGATGCCGCTTCCCAGGTGAACTTGCGGGCAAGCGTCCGGGCGTTTTCGCGCGAGCAGCCGAGCGCCGCAAGGCAGGCTTCGCGCAGGTCTTCGCTGAGCGCCCCGGCGCCCGAACCTTCCTCGATGATGTCGATCGGGCCGGTGACCGGGTAGGCGGCGACCGGCACGCCGCTGGCCAGCGCCTCGAGGATCGTGTTGCCGAACGTGTCGGTCTTCGAGGGGAAGACGAAGACGTCGGCCTGGGCATAGGCGCGGGCGAGGTCCTCGCCGGTCTTCATGCCGGTGAACAGCACGTTCGGATAACGTCTCTGCAGATCGGCGCGCGCCGGGCCGTCGCCGACCACGACCTTGGAGCCGGGCAGGTCGAGATCGAGGAAGGCGGGCAGGTTCTTCTCCACCGCGACGCGGCCAACGGTCATGAAGATCGGGCGCGGCAGGTCGAAGGGACGCTCGTCGAGATCCATCGGGTGGAACATGGTCTGGTCGATGCCACGGCTCCAGCGTAGCAGGTTTTTGAGGCCGAGCTTGGCGAGTTCGCGCTCGAGGCTGGCGGTCGCAACCATGCAGCCATTGCCGGCATTGTGGAACCAGCGCACGAAGCCATGCAGCCAGCGGACCGGGATCGGGAAGCGCGCCGACACGTATTCCGGAAAACGGGTGTGATAGCTGGTCGAGAAGGGGATGTTGTTCTTGAGGCACCAGCGGCGGGCGAGCAGTCCGAGCGGGCCTTCGGTGGCGATATGCACGGCGGTCGGCATCGACGCCTCGATGGCGCTGGCGATCTGCCAGTAGGTGGCGACTGACAAGCGGATCTCCGGATAGGTGGGGCAGGGAACGCTGGTGAAATCCTGCGGCGTCACCATTGCCACGTCGACGCCCATCTGGGCGAGTTCGCGGTTGGTATTCTCGATCGAACGGACGACACCGTTTACCTGAGGGTACCAGGCATCCGTCACGATGGTTATTCTTGTCATGGAAGGCCGAGCCCGGTTGCCGATCCGTCCACGACTCGCGCCAACGGACACGTTTTCAGCCTTCTATCGGAAAAGTTTGTTACAGGCTGATGAAGGGTGCATGTCGGGCGCCTCAGAGCGGAATTGCCGCGGATCGGGAAAGATGATATCCAATTCCTCCGAGGGAGATATCTCAGATGCCGCTTTTCGTTCGCGACGAGGAAATCGCCGAGATGACTGTCGAGCTGCAGGGGCTTTTGAAAGTCCCCACCAAGACTGAGGCTTTGCGCCAAGCCTTGCGCCACGAGCTGGAACGGGTCAGGGCAACGGTGCCGCTCAAGGAACGGCTGACAAAGGCGCGAGCCATGGCCGATGCGCTGGGGCCTTCCAATTCCGACTTCGATCAGAAGGCCTTCACCGACGACCTCTGGGACGATCTCTGATGTTTATCGATGCCTCGGTCATCGTTGCGATCCTGAAACCGGAAGAGGATGCCGATGAGCAGATGCGGCGGCTCGATGACGCGGGCGGGCCGTTCTACGTGTCCCCGCTCGTCAGAATGGAAGCCAGCCTTTCGCTGGCACGGGCCAAGGCAGAGGCTTTGGGCAAGGATAAAAGACCGACGCCGGAAATGGTCCAAGGCGCTGGCGCGGCAGTTGATGAGTTCATGATCGCGCTTGCGGCAGAAGAGATCGCTATCTCCCCGGAGATCGGTTTGGCGGCGCGTGAGGCAGCGGTTCGTTATGGAAAGATCGTCGGCCACAAGGCCAAGCTCAATCTCGGCGACTGTTTCACTTATGCCTGTGCTTCCAGCATAGGACAGAAGATCGCCTACAAGGGCGGGGATTTTATTCACACCGACATGGCGTGAGAGCGGAGGATTGCCCATGATTACGTCGACCGTCGAGCTTCGCAACGTGGCCGGAACCGAGGCGGCTTTGGGCTGGGCCGGCAGCCATACGATCGTTGTCGACCGGCCGGAGGGCAAGGCCGGCGGGCGCAATCTCGGGTTCAACGGCGGACAGCTTCTGGCGCTGGCGATCGGCGGGTGTTTCTGCAACGACCTCCGATACGCGGCGCACGAGATGAACATCGATATCGAGGATATCGCCGTCAGCGTCACCCTCCAACTTGAGGGCGCGCCGCTGATCGCCGTCGGCGCCGAGCTCGACGTCATCTGCACCTCGGGCGACGGTAGCGACACCCAGGCCCTGATCGAACGCGCCAAAAGCGTCTGCACGGTCGCCAATTCGGTGATGCGGGGGTTTCCGGTATCGTTCCGGGTCGCCGGCTGACCCTCGAGCGAGGGCAGCCGACGCCGGGGCGGTTAGTTGGCGGCGATGGTGAATTCCTGATCGAAAGTCGAGGTCTGGCCGCCGCTCATGTCGTGGATCGTGTAGGTCAGGGTATATTTGCCAGCCGGAGCGCCCGTCAGCGTCAGGGTGAAATCCATGGAGAATTCCATGTTGGCGTTGTGGCTCTGCAGGACATTGGTGGAGAAGGCCTTCTGGTCGAGCATGACCTCGCCGTTCGCCGCCTTGATCTTCAGGTCCGACACGAAGTTGAGTTCGTACATGTCGTGGGGAAGCTCTTTCCACCCAAATCCGATCGGCTCGACATAGGTGATGACCTTTTCACCCGGCTTGAAAATGCTGGACTGCTTTTCCTGATAGATGCCGTAGCCGGTGGAGGGCGCGGTGACGAAGGTCACCAGACGCTCCGTCAGGCCGAGCTTTCCCCATGCCTCGTAGGTCTTTGTTTCGGCCTTGGTCAGGGCATCGATCGGAGCGGAGTGTGCGGCCGGGGAGAGGGCCAGGACGGTCAGGAAGGCAAGCGCGATACGCATTTTCTGTTCCTCGTTGAGAGCGATCGTTTCATCGATCCCAACCCTGTCACATAATGACTGAGAATTGATTTATGACGCAGCGAGGAAATCAGCCGGACATTTTCGCCGGTTTCGATCTCTGCCGTCGGTCGCTGTCGGCTGTGTCCGTCGGTGTTCAGCCCGGCAGCAGCGCCGGGCTGATGAGGGCGCCGTGGTGACCGATGACGACGGACGCGACCGAGGCGCCGTAGGCCGCGGCCTGTGCCGGCGGGGTGCCACGGACGAGGCGTGACAGGAAGGCGCCGTTAAAGCTGTCGCCGGCGCTGGTGGTGTCGACGAGCTGGGCGGTCCTGACCGAAGGGACATGGACGGGAGCGGTGCCTGCGAAGCTCAGCGTTGCGCCATCCGCGCCGTTCTTGACCACGACGTCTCCGACGCCGAGCGCATGGTAGCGGGCGATGGTGTCGGCCACCGTCGCGTCGCCGAAATGGGTGGTCTCGTCGTCGAAGCTCGGCAGGACCAGCGAGGCCGCGCGGGCGCCTGCCTCGATCGTCTGCAGCATATAATCCCCGTTCGGCCAGAGGCGGGGGCGGATGTTCGGGTCGAAGGCGACCATCTTGCCGGAAGCCTTGGCGCGGCGCAGTTCCGACAGCAGCGTCTCGACCGCTTCCGGGCTAAGGATGCCCAGCGTGATGCCGGAGAAATAGAGGATGTCGGCAGCCTCGATGGCACTGCGCAGATGGTCGGCATCGTCGGCGAGTTTCCTGGCGGCGGCGGTGTCGCGCCAGTAGCTGAAGGTGCGTTCGCCGTTCTTCAGCGTGATCAGGTAGAGGCCCGGCGTCTTGCCTTCGATGCGGCGGACGAAGCTCGTGCCGATGCCGGCATCCCTCATCATCGACAGCATTTCGGTCGACAGCGGATCGTCGCCGACCGCGGTGAAATAATCCACCGACCATTCGGCCGGCAGGCAGGCCCGCGCGTACCAGGCGGTGTTGAAGGTGTCGCCGGCAAAGCCCTTGCGCAACAGGCCTTCGCCCGCCTGCGACAGCTCCACCATGCATTCGCCAATCGAAAGAAGCCGTCCGCCCATTGCATCTCTCCCGTGTTTTGAAATTCGCATAGGCCGAAGTTTCAGCCGTGGCAAGGGAGCAGTCTCGGAACTTGGCAGAGCCTTGCTTTTGCGTTGTCTTTTAAGCCGGGGGCACTAGGTTGGCCTGGAACATTTGACGGAAGGAGAGTCCAAAGATGGCGACGCAGGCGGTCGATGCAAACTGGTGGCGCGGCGCGGTGATCTACCAGATCTATCCGCGCTCCTTTCAGGACACGACCGGCGACGGGATCGGCGACATCAAGGGCATCACCGAGCGCCTGCCGCATGTCGCCTCGCTTGGCGTCGACGCGATCTGGCTTTCGCCCTTCTTCACCTCGCCGATGGCCGACATGGGCTATGACGTCTCCGACTACTGCAATGTCGATCCGATGTTCGGCACGCTCGCCGATTTCGACGAGATGATGGCGGAGGCCGATCGCCTTGGGCTGAAGGTGATCATCGACCAAGTGATTTCCCACACCTCCGACCGGCATCCGTGGTTCGTCGAAAGCCGATCCAGCCGCACCAATCCGAAGGCGGACTGGTATGTCTGGGCCGACCCCAAGCCGGACGGCACGGCGCCGAACAATTGGCTGTCGATCTTCGGCGGGCCGGGCTGGGAATGGGACGGCGTGCGCAAGCAATATTACATGCACAACTTCCTGATCGCCCAGCCGGATCTCAACTTCCACAATCCCGATGTCCAGAACGCCATGCTGGACACGGTGCGTTTCTGGCTCGACCGCGGCGTGCACGGGTTCCGGCTCGATACGGTCAACTACTATTTCCATGACAAGCAGCTGCGCAACAATCCGCCGATGGTCTACGACACGGACGGCGCCGGCATGGAGACGGATACCAATCCCTATTCGATGCAGAACCACCTCTACGACAAGAGCCAGCCGGAGAATATCGAGTTCCTGAAGCGGCTCAGGGCGCTGCTCGACACCTATGAGGGACGCGCGACGGTCGGCGAGGTCGGCGACGGCCCACGCTCGCTGACGACGCTTGCGATCTATACCAGCGGCAACGACAAGCTGCATATGTGCTACACGTTCGACCTGCTCGGCCCGGCCTTCAACGCCGCCTACATCCGCAAGGTGATGACGACCGTGCAGGACACGGTGACCAACGGCTGGGTGTGCTGGGCCTTTTCCAACCACGACGTGATGCGGCACGTGACCCGCTTCATCGAGGCTCCGGAAGAGCAGGATCGCATCGCGAAATTGTCGATCACACTGATCTCGGTTCTGCGTGGCTCGATCTGCCTCTACCAGGGCGAGGAGCTGGGGCTGACCGAGGCGGAGCTTTCCTACGAGGACCTGCGCGACCCCTATGGCATCCGCTTCTGGCCGGCCTTCAAGGGGCGCGACGGATGCCGCACGCCGATGGTGTGGGAGGCAAGCGAACCGCATGCGGGCTTCACCACGGGTTCGAAGACCTGGCTGCCGGTTCCGGGCGAACATGCGGCGCGAGCCGTCGATGCGCAGGAGGGGCTTTCGGAGTCCGTGCTGCACCATTACCGGGCGGCACTCACCTTCCGCAAGGCGCATCCGCCGCTCGTCGACGGCGACATGACCTTCCTCGATACCAATCAGGACCTGCTCGCCTTCGTGCGCGAAAAGGGCGGCGAAAAACTGCTGTTCATTTTCAACCTGACCCGCAGGGCCCAGGATTTCACCCTGCCGAAGCGGCTCAGCGAAATCCTGCCAGTCAACTTGCCGGGCTTCATGTCGCGGCTCGACAAGGGCGTGGTGCAGCTCGACGCCCTCGACGTGTTCTGCGCCCGGGTGTGAAGGTTTTTAAGTCGGCGGCATATTCTCGAATTTCGGCAGGGCCGGATCGAGATGGTCCCAGGCGTGGCCGGCGGCGTGCCAGGTCACGAATTGCGGCTTGTACCGGCTCGGATCGTCGAGGCTGCCGGCGCGGATGACGAAATAGTCCGGCATGGCGGGGAACGTCATGTAGACCGGCGAACCGCAGGTGGGGCAGAAGGCCCGCCTCTTGACCGTTCCGCCGTCGCCGGTCGCCTCCCAATGGGTCGCCTTGCCCTCGACCTTGACGGCAGCGCTTGGGAAGGTGAGGTGGGAGGCGTGGCCGGTGCCGCTTTCGCGCTGGCACTGGCGGCACTGGCAATCGACCATGACCGCCGGTTCGGCAGAGATCTCATAACGAAGTGCGCCACAGGCGCATCCGCCCGTAAAAGAGGTGCTCATATCTTGTCTCCATGGGATGGCGCCAACCGCGGACGGAAGGGTTCGGCTGAGACCTCCGCCCGGGTCCGAGGCGTCCTCGGGACCATGGGGCGGAGGCGACAACGATGCTTCAAGCCGGGATGCGGCGGTCGTATTCTTCCTTGAGGCGGCTCCAGCCTTCCCAGAACGGTTCAGGCTTGGCGCCGGTTGCCCGGGCAACCAGGATGTCGAGATGCATGTGCCAGCCGGCGCCGACCATGACCATGTTGCGGCGATCGGAGATCCGCCGGTGGGTGACGGTGAGCAGGATTTCGCTGCCGGCCGGCTGAAGTTCAAAGCTGACCTCGCCGCGTGGGGGCCACGAGAAGACGAGCCGATGCGGAGGCTCGAAGGCGATCACCTCGCTCTGCATGCTGTGTTCGGCGGGAAAACCCTCAGGCTTGCCTTCCGACGAATCGGACAGTTCGTCGTTACGCCAGGTGAGTTCGAAGGAACTGCCCGCCTGTGCCGGTATCATGCCCGACGCGAGCCACTGGCGGCGCAGATCGCTGTCGGTGAGGTAGTCCCAGATCCGCTCGATGGGGCCGGGCAACCGGCGCTGGATGCTGAAAGCGAAAGGTTCGGCTACAGCGCCGTATTTGTTCAAGGATGTCATGTCGTTCATTGGTCTTCTCCCGTTTCAGGTTCAGTTTCAGATTTCTGTGGGGCAGGGGATTTCAGCGGGCGCTTCCGGATTTCGTCCGGAGCACTCTTTTGAGCGTCCTCCTCCCTGAGAAGGCGTTCCAGGATATCGAGCCTGCTGGTCCAGAAGCGCTCATAGAAGGTGAGCCATTCATGGGCGGTCGCAAGCGGGCCGGGTTCGAGGCGGCAGAGATGGGTGCGGCCGTGGATCTCGCGGCGGATCAGCCCGGCGCCTTCCAGCACCTTGATGTGTTTCGAGGCCGCCGCGAGCGACATGTCGTGCGGCTCGGCCAGCTGGCTGACCGTGCGCTCGCCCTGTGCCAGCTCGCGGAGCATGCGGCGGCGCGTGCCGTCGCTGAGGGCGTGAAAGACCGTATCGATCGGATGTATGTTTAATTCAACCATGTGGTTGAATATGCGCGCACGGAATTTTATTGTCAACCGATCGGTTGAATAACTTTGGAGAAGAGGGAATCGGGCGGATCAGGCCTGGGCGTAACGGACCGGTTCGCTTCTGAGCCTGGTGATATCCTGGATCGGCGGGGCGCCGAACAGGCGGCGGTATTCGCGACTGAACTGCGAGGGGCTATCGTAACCGACCTGATGGGCGGCGGTGGCGGCATCCATGGCATTGCCGAGGATGAGGCGGCGGGCCTCCTGCAGGCGCAGCTGCTTCTGGTATTGCAGCGGGCTCATCGCCGTCACCTCGCGAAAATGCTGGTGCAGCGAGGACGTGCTCATGCGCGCTTCGATCGCCACCTGCTCGATCGAAAAGGGGGCGGAGAAGTTCTGGCGGATCCAGGAAATAGCCCGGTTGACCTGCTGCAGCCGGTTTTCAGGGGCGAGGATCTGACGGATCATCTCGGCCTGGTCGCCACGCAGCAGCCGGAACATCAGTTCGCGCTCGATCAGCGGCGCGAGATAGGCGATCTCGTCGGGCTTACCGAGAAGCTGGGCGAGGCGGAGTGCGGCATCCAGGAATTCCGGCGTGGTGTGACTGAGGCCGATGCATTTTTTTCGCATGGCCGGGACACCTGCTGCTGCCGGCATGTCCACCAGCATCTCGCTCAGCAGCTTCAGGTCGAGATCGAGGCGCAGGCAGAGATAGGGCTCTTCCTGATTAGCCTCGATGACCTGGCCGGTGACCGGCATGTCGACCGAGACGACCAGATACTGGCCGGGGCTGTAGCGAAAGATCTCCTCGGCCAGCATGACCTGTTTCGCCCCTTGCGCAATGATGCACACCGCCGGCTGATGGATGGCGTGCAGCGGCTCGGTCGGCTTCGACATGCGGATCACCGACAGGCGCGGGATCACTGTCTCGAACACGCCGTCGCCATCGGTGTTTTGTGCAATCAGCCGGGCAAGTTGATTGAGTTTTTCCATCTTGGGCCTCGTGCGGAGTTGTGAATGCCGGAAATACAGGATTCCGCGGTTTGGTGTGGGCACCATATGGTGGCGCTGTTGGCCGTTTCAATCGAGCTTCGGAGGATTGTGCAATCATGCCGGAGGACTGGTCTACCGCTCGCCCGCTGCTTTCCACCATATTCGGCTCGTCCGATCGAACCAGCCCGGACGCAAATGGAGATGGTGATGAGCAATTTTCAGCGCTTACTTGAAAGCCCCATCCATTGGGTCGCCGATTTTGCCGGCGGTTTCCTCAAACGCTCTCGCGGCACGGAAAGACGCCGCCGCGAACGGATGCTCAGGAGGGAATATCTCAATGGCTGAACGGTTTTTTCGCGCCCTCTCGGGTTTCCGAGCCCCGCTCGCGTTTGCCGCCGCCTTCACCTTGGTCGCGACGTTTACGGCGCTTGCACACGACATCAGGCAAGAGGAGAAAACCATGACCGAGCATCCCTATGCCGGAATGTGGGTGACCGAGGACAACCACATCCGTCACGAACTGCTGCCGAACGGCCGCTATGTGGAAGCGCGCGGCACCCGCGAAAAGGCCTATGAGGGCCGCTACTGGGTGAACGGCGACCATATCGACTACAAGGACGACACCGGCTTTACCGCCGACGGCGATTTCCGCGACGGGGTGCTTTATCATGCGGGGATGGTGCTGAGGCGGCGGTGAGGGCGGCGGTGCCTGGATATTGAAACATCCCATGGGATGTATTATCGTCGGAGACGATGAAACGCGTGGTGCTCGATACCAATGTTCTGGCTGCCGGTTACCGAAGCCGTGGTGGAGCGTCCTATGCTATTTTGCAGTCCATAGGGTCGCGGCAGATCCGACCCCTTGTCACCGTGGCTCTGTTTCTCGAATACGAAGCGGTTCTCAAAAGAGCAGAACACATGAACGTGCATGGAATGGCATGGGCCGACATCGACCGGGCTCTTGCGGGTTTTCTGACATTGGCCGAGTCAGTTGATGTTCACTACCAATGGCGACCGCAGCTTTCAGACGCAAAAGACGAAATGGTGCTCGATGCAGCGCTTAACGGACGTGCGGACGCATTGATAACGCACAATGTTCGAGATTTCGAGCAGGCAAGGAAGCCATTTGGACTCCGAATATTAAAGCCCAGCGAACTGTTGGAGGAACTGAGGACATGAGTACAAATACATATCCGTTGAAACTCCCAGCGTCGATCAAGGCGGCCGCTGCACGACTGGCCAAAGAGGATGGCGTGTCTCTGAACCAGTGGATCGCGTCGGCGGTCGCTCAGAAAGTTGGAGTAGTAGAGACGGCGGCGGAATTTCTCAAGAAACGTGCTGGAAACGCGACGCCAGAGGATTTTCTCAAGTCGCTTGAAAACGTCCCCGACAATCCACCCATGGAAGGCGACGAGCTTCCTGAGGGGTGGATGAAGGCCAAAGGCTATCAGAAATAGTCACCCGATCAGCGCAAACCTATCCACATCCACCATGCCCTTGTCGGAAATCTTCAGGTGCGGAATGACGGGCAACGGCAGGAAGGCGACCTGGAGGAAGGGTTCCTGGAGCGTGGTGCCGAGCGCATAGGCGGCCTGGCGGAGGTGGTGGAGAGTGTCGCGGACCACTTCGTAGGGCTCGAGGCTCATCAGGCCCGCGATGGGCAGGGCGATTTCCCCGGTGACCTTGCCGTCCTCGACCACCACGAAGCCGCCGTGGATTTCGCCGAGCCGGTTGGCGGCCATCGCCATGTCGTCCTCGCTGACGCCGACGACGCAGATATTGTGGCTGTCATGCCCGACAGTCGAGGCGATCGCCCCCTTCTTCAATCCGAAACCCTGAACGAAACCATTGGCATGGTTGCCGTTCTTGCCATGCCGCTCGATGACCGCGACCTTGATAATATCGCGGTCGAGATCGACGCCGGTCTGGTTGCCGTTTGCGGGCAGGCGGTAGCGGCGGTGTTCGGTGATGATCTTGCCTGGCATCACGCCGATGACCGGCGTTTCGCCCTCCGTGAAGGGCACGCCGAAATGCATCGCCTGCACCGGGCGTGCCTTGACGCTGTCGAGGCCGACCGGGGCGACGGGTCTGCGGGTGGCGAAAAGTTCGTCGGTGACCTTGCGGCCGGCGGAGAACACCATCTCGGCCTTGCAGTTTTCGAGGCTGTCGACGACGACGAGATCGGCCCGCCAGCCAGGTGCGACGAGGCCGCGGTCGCGCAAGCCGAACGCCTTGGCGGCGGAAATCGAGGCGGCGCGGTAGACGGCGAGCGGTTCGACGCCATGGGCGATCGCGGTGCGGATCATGTAGTCGAGATGGCCCTGTTCGGCGATGTCGAGCGGATTGCGGTCGTCGGTGCAGAGCGCGAGATAGGGTGACAGCCGCTCGGTGAGGAGCGGCATCAGGGCGTGGAGGTCTTTCGAGACAGAGCCTTCGCGCACCAGGATATGCATGCCCTTGCGGATCTTTTCGAGCGCCTCCTCGGCGGTGGTGCATTCATGCTCGGTGCGGATGCCGGCGGAGAGATAGCCGTTCAAATCTTTGCCGCGCAGCAGCGGCGCGTGACCGTCGATATGGTCGCCGTAGAAGGCGTCGAGCTTGGCGAGGCAGATCGGGTCCTTATAAATGACGCCAGGAAAATTCATGAATTCGGCAAGGCCGATGACCTTGGAGTGATCGCGGAAGGGTAGCAGCTTTTCGATCGGCAGGTCGGCGCCGGCCGTCTCCAGATGAGTGGCCGGCACGCAGGAGGAGAGCTGGACGCGGATGTCCATGATCGTTTCCAGCGAGGAATCCAGGAAGAACTGGATGCCCTCGGTCCCGAGCACGTTGGCGATCTCGTGGGGATCGCAGATCGCCGTCGTCACCCCATAGGGCAGGACACAGCGGTCGAACTCGTGCGGCGTCACCAGCGAGCTCTCGATGTGGAGATGGGTGTCGATGAAGCCCGGGACGACGATCTTGCCGGAAATGTCGATTTCAGTCTTGCCGGTATAGTCGCCGCAGGTGCCGACGATACGGTCACTGCTGATGGCGATGTCGGAGGCGACGAGTTCGCCGGTGACGAGATCGAAGAATTTGCCGCCCTTCAGCACGATATCGGCGGGTTCGCGGCCGGTGCCCTGGTCGATGAGGGTTTCGAGACGGGTGGTCATGGCGGGCTCCTCGCGCTGAATCAGTCGCCTAACCTAACCGTTCAATGAGGAAACGGGGAGAGGCGACCGATGCAGGCGGAACGTCATGCGATATCGGTGCGGACATTGCCGCCGCAGAGGATGGTGGCGACGGTTCGGCCTTTGAGGTTCGCGCCGTTTTCCAGGAGACCGGCAATGCCGGCGGCGCCGGCTTCCTCGACGACGAGGCCGTAATGGATGCGGCAGAATTCCCGCGCCTCGCGGATGGCCGCTTCGCTCGCTTCCCAGACCTCGTCGACGGTCGTCCTCATGCAGTCCAGTGCATAAGGAACGCACTCCCGAACCGCGATGCCATCGGCTGCGGTTGCTGCGGTCTCCGTGGTGACGAGCCGGCCGGTTTCATGAGATTGCTTCATGGCGGGCGCATTGGCGGCGACCACACCGATGACCTTGCAGTTGGGTGCCTTGGCACGGATCCAGGTGCCGATCCCGGTCAGAAGCGCGCCATTGCCGAGCGGCACGAGGATGGCGTCGAGTCCAACGGCTTGCCGGGAGAGGCGCTCGGTGATTTCCAGCGCGATCGTGCCTGCCCCTTCGGCGATACTCCGCAGGGCGCCGTCTTCGACAAAGGGGCAGCCATGCGCTTGCGCATAGGCACGCGCGGCGGCTTTGGCGGCGTCGAAATCGATGCCTTCCAGCCGCACCTCGGCGCCGAGCCGGCGCATTGCTTCGACCTTGCCGGGATTGGCGGTGGTGGCGGAAAAGATCACCACCCTGCGTCCGCGCGCCCGGCCGGCATAGGCGAGCCCCTGGCCGAAATTGCCGGCGGAGGCGGAGACGACGGGGTGGTCGCCAGCCGGTTAGTTCTGCATCCACCAGTCGGTGCCGCGTCCCTTGAAGGAGCGGATCGGATTCAGCGTCTCCACTTTTGCCAGCAGGCGAAGGCCGAGAGCCGTATTGGCCGTCTGCTGCTCGATCAGCGGGCTGTTGGTGAAGACGGGATCGATGCTTTTCGAAGCAGCGAGAATGCCGTCGGCGGAAGGGTGTGGCTGGTTCCGGGTCATGGCGTTAAGATGCCAACGAAAAGCCGGCAGGATTCCTGAAATCATGCTCATGATCAGGAATATTTCCCGGAATTTGCTTTGAAGCCGGGAAATCTTCTCATGGCATTGACGAAAGCCGATCGTGAAATCCTCAAGCTCATGCAGCGGGATGCGACCATCACCTTGAACGAGCTTGCCGAGCGCGTGGGTCTGTCGCCGTCCTCGGCACAGCGGCGGCTGCAGAAGCTTCGGGAGGACAAGGTGATCCTGCGGGACGTTTCGATCGTCGATCCGAAAAAGGTCGGCATGGCCGTTTCCATGCTGGTCGAGGTGGAACTGGAGCGCGACCGGCCGGAGCTCATGCCGCCTTTGCTGCGCTGGGTGGCGGATACGCCGGAGGTGCAGGAGGCCTGGGGTACGTCCGGCCGGGGCGATTTCACGCTGGTGATCCTCGTCCAGTCCGTCGAGCATTTTGATGTGCTGGCGGACCGGATGATGGAGATGAACCCGAATATCCGCAAATTCACGACGAGCGTCGTGCTGAAGACGCTGAAGCGGACGCTGGCGGTTCATGTCGAGTGAGGCGGCTCAAAACAAACGGGCGCCCGAAGGCGCCCGCCGGTCATGTGATTTGAAAGATGTCACTCGGCGGCGACGATCTTGCCGTCTTCCCATTTGAACAGGGAAAAACTCTGCGAGGTGAGGTCGCCCGTCTTGCCGTAGGTGAGCTTGCCGATGGCAGTGGCGATCGGTTCGCCGGACTTGATGGCCGCGGCCACCGCTTCCGCATCTTCGGCGCTCTTTGCCTTTTCGATGCCGGCCTTGATCACTTCGACGGCGGCATAGGCGTTCAGCGTGAAGGCTTCGGCGGGGATCTTGCGGGCGGCGAGGGCTTCGGCGGCAGCCTTGGAATCCGGGCTCTTGGTCGCGTCGGAGGCGTTGGTAAAGACGGTGCCGGCCGCAGCCTTGGTGCCGATGTTCCAGAACTCGCTGTTCGACAGGCCGTCGCCGCCGATGATCGTTGCCTTGACGCCGAGATCGGCGAGCTGGCGGGCGAGCAGGCCGCCTTCCGGATGGTAACCGCCGAAATAGATCACGTCGACATTCTGCGACTTCAGGCGGGTCGTCAGCGCGCTGAAATCCTTGTCGCCGGGGGTGACTGCGTCGTCGAGCACTTCCTTGACACCACCGGCGTTCAGAGCTGCCTTGAAGGCGTCTGCGAGGCCTTTGCCATAGGCGCCCTTGTCGTTGATGATCGCGACTTTCTTGTCCTTGAAGGCTTTCAGGACGTAATTGGCGGCAACCACGGCCTGCTGGTCGTCGCGGCCGCAGGTGCGGAACACGTTGGTGAGGCCGCGGCTGGTGAGGGCCGGGGTGGTCGCTGTCGGAGTGACCATCAGCACGCCGTTTTCGGCAAGCGCATCGGAAGCCGGCATGGCAACGCCTGACGTCACCGGACCGACCACGAAACGGATGCCTTCGCCGACCAGCTGGTTGGCCGCAGAAACGCCCTGCTTGGGTTCCGCAGCGTCGTCGGCCGCCTTCAGGACGACCTTTTCGCCGAGAATGCCGCCCTTCTTGTTGATCTCCGCAATGGCGGTTTCGGCGCCGTTCTTGACCTGGTCACCATAGGCCGCGACCGGGCCGGTGAGCGGGGCGATCAGGCCGATGACGATGTCGGCCTGGGCAAGCGGAGCGAAAGTCAGGGAGGCGAGTGCCGTTGCCCCCAGAAGCATCTTGAGGTTCATCTTGGTCTCCTTGGATGGGGGCTTCAACCCCGCGGTGAACGCCGCACCCCTACCTTCCGTCTTCGATATCGCGCCGGGCGCGGTCGTGCCAAGGACGGAAAGCGATGCGGTCGATACCGTGCCGAGCCATTTTTGGCTTTCGGCGGTCGGCAGCCAATTCTGTATGAATTTCGCCGGGATTCCGCAAGAAGATAACAAAACGGGACGGATTTTTGTGATTTTCACCAAGGAATGCGCGAAAATTCTGGATCTCGCCCAGATTCAGCGACGTATGCGAAACTAGGCCTTGCGCTCCAGAGCGGTGAGGAAGGTACGGACTTGACGGTTGAAAGCCTGGAATTCCTTCGGCGGCATGCCGGACCGTTCGATCAAAGTTTCGCCGAGGCATGTGCTCTTCGCGATCAGGACGCGGCCGGCGTCGGTCAACCAGACATGCACCTGGCGCTCGTCGGTCTTGCTGCGGCGGCGCTCCAGCAGCCCGGCCTGTTCGAGCCGCTTGACGGGCGGGGTGATGGTGCTCGATTCCAGGCCCAGCCTTTCCGCGATCGTGCCGATCGTCGAGCCGTCCTGTTCGCCGAGCACGCTCAGGACGAGGTACTGCGGATAGGTGATGCCCATGTCGTCGAGCATCGGCTTGTAGGCGCGATTGATGGCGATATGGGCCGCATAGAGCGAAAAGCAGAGCTGCTCGTCGAGCGGCGGAAGGGGGGAGGCGGGCATGCTTGCTCCGGTGCTGTTCCAGGTTCTTCCCGACATATAGCACAATTTTGATATCGCGATAAATATTTTTGTAGACACGATCGAAGAGTGCCGTTACCCATATGTTTATCGCGATAACAAATATCGAGGTATGGAGATCGCGATAATCCGAAGGGTGCGGTTCAAAGGAACGACACGCAACGGTACTATGAATGTCTGGTCGGCCATTTTTGCTGCCGCGCCCGCCATTCATGTCGCAGTCATTGAAAAATCAGTTTCGAAAGGACACGAGAACCATGACCAGCAATTTCATCACCACCAAGGACGGCACGCAGATCTTCTACAAGGACTGGGGTTCGAAGGACGCCCAGCCGGTCGTCTTCCATCACGGTTGGCCGCTCTCGGCCGACGATTGGGACGCCCAGATGCTGTTTTTCCTGCACCAGGGTTTTCGCGTCATCGCCCATGACCGCCGCGGCCACGGTCGTTCGACCCAGACCGAAACCGGCAACGAAATGAATACCTATGCTGCCGATGTTGCCGAGCTCGCCGCCCATCTCGATCTGAAAAACGCCATCCATGTCGGCCATTCGACCGGCGGCGGCGAAGTTGCCCGCTACGTTGCCCAGTATGGCGGCGGTGGCCGAGTGGCCAAGGCGGTTCTGATGGGCGCCGTGCCGCCGATCATGCTGAAGACGGACAATAATCCGGGCGGCCTGCCTCTCGAAGTCTTCGACGGTTTTCGCGCAGCGCTTGCCGCCAACCGCGCCCAGTTCTTCCGCGACGTTCCGGCCGGCCCGTTCTACGGCTTCAACCGGGAAGGCGCTACCGTTTCCGAAGGCGTCATCGCCAATTGGTGGCGGCAGGGGATGATGGGCGGCACCAAGGCCCATTACGATTGCATCAAGGCGTTTTCGGAAACCGACTTCACCGAAGACCTGAAGGCGATCGACGTGCCGGTTCTCGTCATGCATGGCGACGACGACCAGATCGTCCCGATCGCCGATTCTGCCCTGCTTGCGGTCAAGCTTCTCAAGAACGGTACGCTGAAGGTCTATGAAGGTTTTCCGCACGGCATGGCGACTACCCATGCAGATGTGATCAATGCCGACTTGCTGGCGTTCTTCAAGGGCTAAGGTTTCAGTTGAATGACATCGTCATCCGCTGAAGTCTGGCGGATGGCAGTGCGGCATCTCATTCCTCATCCCTGTAGTGAGCACGGGGATGAGGGAAGACAAAAAGACGGCCCTCGGGCCCAGCCCCGACCGAAATGTGGAATCCAAGTAGATACTCGTGCCGAATCCCCTTGCGGCATGGGTGTCCGGGGCGGTTTATCTTACTGGAAATATCTCGCGAAGCATTCTACGCACTCACCTGTCGCGAAACGTTGGTTTTTTCGACGTCGAAAAATTTGGTCGCAAAACTGTCGCTTTAATTGGGAGTTTCGCGACAGGCGGTTGCGAAGCTCATAAGCAAAAAAGGAGGGGAAGCTATGTCGCTTACGGAACAGCAGTTTTTTGAGTCCGTTCGGCGTAACCCTATAAATGGTGAAGTGTTAAGCCGGCTGCGTCCCCTCCAGATTCCCCAAGGCATTCTAACGGCTGGCTGCCTCGTGCAGACGGTTTGGAATCTAAAATCTGGCTACGATCCACAGTACGGGATAAAGGACTACGACGTCTTCTATTTCGATGATTCCGACTTATCATGGGACGCCGAAGATGCCGTCATTCGGCGGGTGCAGCAAGCCGTTGCCGATTTACCCGCAAAGGTGGAAGTCAAGAACCAAGCTCGGGTCCATCTCTGGTACAGGGAAAAGTTTGAAGCGGAATATCCGGCCTTAAAAAAGGCAGAGGATGGCATCGACCGTTATCTTACCCTTTGCACAAGAGTCGGTATTCGCCTTTCCGATTACAGCCTTTATGCTCCTGATGGCTTGGAGGATATGTGGAATGGCATCCTGCGCCTAAATCCCCTCAACCCTCAGCGTAAGTTATATCAGATTAAATGCATGGAATACTTAAAACGGTGGCCATGGCTGACGATCATTGACGGCCAAACAGAAGATTGCAATGCCCTATAAGAATGCCCTTTGTATTAAAGCAACTGTCATAAAGTGGCCATGCGAAGGGATTGGCGGAAGTCGATGGTTGCGTACCGCTATTCGACACCATCAGTGTTAAGTCTGATGGACCTTTCGGCCTGTCGCATGAAACAGCCGGGCCATTATCCTATAGGGATCGCGTACCGAAGCTGTCTGCTCAAGTGCAATCAGTGCGTCAGCGAGGTTATCGTCAAAGCTATCCGCATCGAGCTGATCCGAAAAGATGCGAATCCCCCTCCATTGGCAGTCATCAAAACCGCACCGCTTCATGAGATCGATGACCGCCGAAGGATCGTCACCGCGAGTGCTGATGCCAAGGTTGCCCATGCTGCTGGCTGCGTCAGTCTCGATCAACTGCCGTGCAAGCGTGTAGTCTCCTCGGAAAGCTTCGCGAAACCCGCTGGAGAGCGCGTTCTTGGTCAGAATACTGAGCACGCCGCCATGGGTAACGTGATTTGACAATTTTTGAATCGCGGCGCTGCTGTCGTCTAGGTACATTAGTACCCCATGACAGCAGACTGCATCGAACGTCTGTTCTGGCTCGAAACTTTCGATATCGCCGACCGCAAAATTAAGCCGCTTGCGGGCTTTCTCGGGCAAATGGGCCTTGCGTAGATTTGCCCGGCGCAGCATTTCGGACGATGCATCGACGCCAAGGACATTGAACCCGGCTTCGCATAGACGCAGTGATATTTCGCCGTCGCCACACCCCATGTCCAGAACGGTTCCTCCCGCTGCTGTTAGTCCGGCCACGACCTCGAACACCAGCTCGTGTCGTATTCTTCCGCGTATCCCGTCCGAATATCTCTGGTAGTCGCTTCCAACTCTTCCGAAATCATTTGGCGGCATATCGTCCCCCCTTATTTCCATCAATTAAAGATTCAATCGCATGAGCCTACTGATAAAACGCCTTTGATTCTGAAGGGTGCGCCATTGAGATGGATTTTGCCACAGCTCGTTTTAGCCACCCGTCCCGGCGTCCATAAGTTTGCATTCTAGTCCAACGTGACGCAATCCGGGCTCATCCATCTAGGCAGCGGTTCATATTCCGCCAGTAGGTCTTGACGAAGAGCCATCGCAAAAATCCTAAGTTTCGTGACAAAATCGGGAACACCGATTTTTCAGGGGAATATCTGTCGCAAAACTCATTCGCAAAAGTCGCAGTTTCGCGACAGATATTTGCGACAGAAAATATTCCACATTTAAGTTAGGGGCTGGGCCTTCGGGCCGCCTTTTCCGTACGGATAGCCAACCTCGCCTCAGATATTGCTCGTCAAGATCTCGCGCAGCTTGCCAAAGATCTCGTCGATATGATGCTTTTCGACGATCAGCGGCGGGGACATGGCAATCGTGTCGCCTGTTGTGCGGATCAAGAGGCCGTCTTCGTAGGCCTTCAGGAAGGCGGTGAAGGCGCGTTTGGTGGGTTCGCCGGCGATCGGGTCGAGTTCGATCGCGCCGATCAGGCCGAGGTTTCTGATATCGATGACGTTCGGCAGATCTTTCAGCGAATGCAGGCCCGCTTCCCAATAGGGGGCGATGTCACGGGCGCGGTCGAACAGGCCTTCTTCCTTGTAGGTTTCGAGCGTCGCGAGGCCGGCGGCAGAGGCGATCGGGTTGCCGGAATAGGTATAGCCGTGCATGAACTCGATCATGTGCTCCGGCCCGGTCATGAAGGCGTCGTGGATCTCGGAGGTGACGAAGACCGCACCCATCGGGATCACGCCGTTGGTGAGGCCCTTGGCGGTGGTGATGATGTCCGGCTTGACGTCGAAATACTGGGCCGCGAACGGCGCGCCCAGGCGGCCGAAACCGGTGATGACTTCGTCGAAGATCAGCAGGATGCCGTGCTTGGTGCAGATCTCGCGCAGCTTCTGCAGATAGCCCTTCGGCGGAATCAGCACGCCGGTGGAGCCGGCGACCGGCTCGACGATGACGGCTGCGACGGTCGAGGCGTCATGCAGGGTGACGATGCGCTCAAGCTCGGTCGCAAGATCGCCGCCATGCTCCGGCTCGCCCTTGGTGAAGGCGTTCTTGCCCGGCAGGTGGGTATGCGGCAGGTGGTCGACGCCGGTCAGAAGCGTGCCGAACATCTTTCTGTTGGAGACGATGCCGCCGACCGAGATGCCGCCGAAATTGACGCCGTGATAACCGCGCTCGCGGCCGATCAGGCGGAAGCGCGAGCCGTTGCCCTTCACGCGGTGGTAGGCGAGCGCCACCTTCAGCGCCGTCTCGACCGATTCCGAGCCGGAATTGGTATAGAGAACGTGGTTCATGCCCTCTGGCGCGATATCGACCAGGCGGTTGGCGAGTTCGAACGCCTTCGGATGGCCGAGCTGGAAGGCGGGCGCGTAATCCAGCTCGCCGGCCTGTTCGCGGATCGCCTCGGTGATCTTCGGGCGGCAGTGGCCGGCATTGACGCACCAGAGGCCGGCGGTGGCATCGAGCACCTGGCGGCCGTCATGGGTCGTGTAGTGCATATCCTTGGCACCGACGAAGAGGCGGGGTTCCTGTTTGAACTGGCGGTTTGCCGTAAACGGCATCCAGAACGCCCGAAGATCGTTGGGCGTGGTATTCAGGCGGTTGGACATGACATTCTCCATGGCCATTCGGTTTCTTCGGGTGGCCATTTCCCGGTCGGCGTCATTGCACCAAGTTTTGACTGCATGGTCAAATTATCAGGGGGATCGGAGGCGTCAACCGCCTTCGGAGCGAGGGCTGCGCGAATTCCCGCGTCCGTGCAAAAACCGCCGGACCGGCCCTGCCGGTCGAGGCGATCGCGCTAGGGTAGCGGTCCAGGCCTTCGGATTTCCAGCGAAGGCTCAAGATTTCAACGCGGTTTCCACCGGTCGTGAAATTTGATTGCGCCTCTCTGGTCTTTTGGCGAAAGCTGCCAATATCGCGTTAAAACTTCAATTCCGAGACCCTCATTGGCCGATCCCGATCCCAACGAAGACGTGCATATCGAGCGGCTGGAAGCGCTCGATGCCTATAACATCATGGACACCGAGCCGGAGCCGGAGTTCGACGATATCGTGCTTGTCGCGTCCACCCTCTGCGGCGCGCCCGTGGCGCTCGTCAGTCTGGTCGAGAGGGACCGGCAGTGGTTCAAGGCGCGCGTCGGGTTCGAGGCATGCGACACGCCGATCGAGCAGTCGGTCTGCGCCCATGCGCTCGGCAGTTCCGATGTGCTGGTCATCCCCGACCTGCAGCTCGACCAACGCACCCGTGCCAATACGCTCGTGACCGGCGAGCCGCATATCCGCTTCTACGCCGGTGCGCCGCTGATCACGCCGGACGAGGTGGTGATCGGCACTCTCTGCGTCATCGACGTCCAGCCTCGGCCGCGGGGGCTCGACGAGGGGCAGAAGGCGGCGCTGCAGGCACTTGCCCGGCAGGTCGTAGCACTTCTCGAAATGCGGCGCATCTCGCAGCGTAAGGACGACCTGTTCCGGCGCCAGAAGACCATCAGCGCCAATATTCGCTCCAGCGTCAATGCGAGCCTGGCGGCCCAGGAGGCGGGAAGGATCGGCACATTCGAAATCGATATCGCCACCTCGATGATGCGGGTCTCGCGGGAATTCTGCCGGATCTTCCACGTGCCCATCGCCGAGACCTATCCGACGCGGGTCTTCGAGGACATGGTGCTGCCGCAGGACAAGGGCCTGCAGTCCGACGATACGTCCCGGCAGCAGGGGGATGCGCCGCTCGACGTTGAATATCGCATTCGCGTGCCGGGATACGGCGTGCGCTGGATCGCCCGCAATGCCAGCTTTCGCCATGACGAGGCGGGCCGGCCGGTCAAGATGATCGGCACGGTCAGGGACGTGACCGCCGCCAAACGGGAGGCCGCCCGGGTGCAGGCCCTGCTCGATGTCGGCGACAGGCTGCGTGACCTCAGCGACATGGAATCGATGGCGATCGCTGCCGGCGACCTGATGGCCAGGGCGCTTGATGCGACGCGCGCCGGTTTCGGCATCGTCAACGCAGCGGACGAGACGGTGTCGGTACCGCCCGAATGGTGCGCCCCCGGCGTCAAGAGCCTTGCCGGGCTTCACCACTTCCGGGACTACGGGTCTTTTGTCGACGACCTGAAGCGCGGGGAGGCCGTTGTCATCGCCGACGTCGCCACCGACCCACGCACCCGCGACCACGCGCCGGCGCTTCTTGCGCTTGGCATCCGCGTGCTCGTCAACGTGCCGATCTTCGAACTCGGGCGCTTCAGGCTCGTCGCCTTCATCCATCACGACCAGCCTTATCCCTGGATGGAGGAAGAGATTTCTTTCGTCCGCAGCTTCGGCAATCGCATCCAGATCGCGATGTCGCGGGTTCAGGCCGAGCTGGAGCAGCAGATGCTCAACAGGGAAATGAGCCATCGGCTGAAGAACACCCTGTCGATGGTGCAGGCGATTGCCACCCAGACGCTCCGGCCGGTGGCGGAGCGGGGCCTCGTGGAGGCCTTCGAAAAGCGCCTGCACGCGCTCAGCACCGCCCACGACATCCTGTTCGAGCAGAACTGGACGAGCGCCTCGGTCTACGCGGTCGTCGACCGGACGATGAACGGGATCGGCATGCGTGACCGGATCGACGCGCAGGGTCCCAACGTGCGGTTCGGGCCGAAAGGCTCGCTTTCGCTTTCCCTGCTCCTGCACGAGTTGACGACCAATGCGGTGAAATACGGGGCGCTCTCCAACGATACGGGGCGGGTGGCGATCGACTGGCGCATCGAAGGCACCGGCGACGGCGCGATCTTCTACCTCTCCTGGCGGGAAACCGGCGGCCCGCCTCCGCGCGAGCCGGAGCGCAAGGGTTTCGGCTCCAAGCTTATTCGCATGGGTTTGATCGGAACCGGCGGTGTTCTCGTTAGTTATGGTCAACCGGGGTTCAGCGCTGAGATGACAGCTGTGCTCCTTCAGCTAGCACAGGCAGACTGACCGGATGGTACAATCCACACCGCCGAAAAAACAGGCTGTCCTCGTGGTCGAGGACGAGCCGCTTCTGCGCATGATGGCAATGGACCTTGTGGAGGATGCGGGGTTCCGGGCGATCGAGGCAGCCGATGCCGACGAGGCGGTGACGATCCTTGAAACACGCACCGATATCCGCATCGTCTTTACCGATATCGACATGCCCGGCAGTATGAACGGCATGAAGCTGGCGGCTGCCGTGCGCGACCGCTGGCCGCCGATCGAGATCATCATCGTGTCGGGGCAGGTCCGTCTGAGCGAGGCCGATCTGCCCGAGCGCAGCGTGTTCTTTTCCAAACCCTACGACTGGCAGAAAGTGACCGCCACGCTGCGTCGCATGGCCAGGCACTAATTCGTTGGTGCCGGGCCTTGCGCCCGCAGGCTCGATACCCGGTCGGCTGGCCCGGCATGGAAATGCCCCAGCCCCCGGCCGTCATGGCGGGGGCTGGGGCAGGGCAGCGTGACGTCATGTCAGCGCTGTCATTCTCACGCGGCTGCTGATTTCTTCTGTACCGGAGCGCAGTAGATTTCTTCCAAGGTCTCGAGGACCTTGATCACCGATTCCGACGAGCTGGAGTAATAGATGGTCTGCGCATCGCGGCGGGTCTTCACCAGCTTCTGGGCCCGCAGCTTGGAAAGGTGCTGGGACAGTGCTGACTGGCTGAGGCCGACTTGCGACGCAAGCGCACCCACGGCGACTTCGCCCTTGACCAGGCAGCACAGGATCATCAACCGCTTCGGGTTGGCCATGGCAGACAGCAGGCCTGCGGCTGCGTTGGAATGCTCAGAAAGTGCCATCGTATCCATATGTCTTAAATTCCCCTCGTATTCCAAAGCGGCCCCCCGCTCAAAAATTCGGCCATCGTCCTATGGGTGAAAATTAGCAAGGAGCAAAAGGGATTGTATATCCCTAAATTTCAGGTAACCAGTTATCGTATGTTAGCGATCTCAAAAACATAATCAAGAACGGCCTGGGGAGACTCCGCAAGAAAGTCGAATTCGTGCCTGAGTTGAAAATCTCCCGCGATAAGGTCGATTCCAGCTCGGTCAACTCCTCCGAAGCGCCAGTTTTTCCCGTTTTCCGTGCCGAGACGAGCGGCAACTTTTTGCGCTTGCTCCGGAATATTTTTTAACTTTTCTTGCAGGTCCAGCCATTCCGCTGTCGTCCCCGGCTCGGGAATCACCAGGTCCGATCCGGTCAGCATGTATGCACGGCCGAATCCTCCATTCAAGGAGGCTGCCTGCGGGGTGATTCGAAAAAACCGGAAATCACCGAAATCTGCATACAATGCAGCCTTGGGATGGCGATCCAGAAAACGCTGGCGAACGCGCGCATGTCCGGGCGTATCGCGCACGACGCCCTCGGCAAGGCACTGGACGGTGATCCGGGGATGGGCGAGCGGATCGCCCTTGCCGGGCTCGCCGGCCAGAAGCGAGCAGCGCGGATCGGCGACCAGGCCCTTCGTATGGCCGGAGAGGCCTGAGACGAGGATGACCGGCACGCCGTCGACATCGGTACCGGTGAGCGCGCGGCTGGCGGAGGGGAAGCCGGTCTCCGGATCGAGGACCGCCAGCGCCATGTAACGCGCGCCGCGCACCAGCGTGCGGGCAAGCCGGCGGGCGTCGTCATCCGTATCGCGCAGCACCTGCGGCTTGTCGGTCTGCCGTTCGTCGGCCAATTCGTCGATCTCCTGTTCGTCCGCCGCGAGGCAGCCGCATTCGGCGTCGGCATAGCATCCGGCGCGGCGAAACGAAAGGTGACTTCGTGGCTCGGCTTATTAGGCGTCGCGGCGGCGATGGCGGGTGAGGCCGGCAATCACGTCATCGGAGGAAATGCTGCCGATGATCGTGCCGTTGTCGACCACCCCGATGGCGCCCGGCTGACGCGACAGCGCATCCAGGATATCGACGAGCGGCGTCGTCGGCAGCGCGGTGGCGGAGACGGCCGTGGCGCCTGCCACAGGGCTTACCCCGGTCCGCATCACATCACCGGCGGTCAGCATGCTGATCGGGTTGAGGTGCTGCACGAAATCGGCGACGTACTGGTCGGCAGGCGCACGGACGATCTCCTGCGGCGTGCCGCACTGGATGATGTGTCCGCCCTCCATGATGGCGATTCGGTTGCCGATCCGGAACGCTTCATCGAGATCGTGGCTGACGAAAAGGATGGTCTTCTTCAACCGTCGCTGGAATTCGAGAAGCTCGTCCTGCAGCCGGGTTCTGATCAACGGATCGAGTGCCGAGAAGGGCTCGTCCATCAACAGGATCGGAGCGCCGGTGGCAAAGGCGCGAGCAAGGCCGACGCGCTGCTGCATGCCGCCGGACAGCTCGCCGACCTTGCGGCCGGCCCATTTGGTCAGGTTGACCAGTTCGAGCTGTTCGTTGACCTGCTTCGCACGCTCGGCATCCGGAACGCCGGCGAGCTCAAGGCCGAAACCGACATTTTCCGCGACCGTGCGCCAGGGGAGAAGCCCGAACTGCTGGAAGACCATCGAGACGGTGTGCATGCGCAGGTCGCGCAGCACCTTCGGGCTCGACTTGTAGGGATCGACCGGACCCGATGGGGTCGCGACGCTGACATTGCCGCGCACCACGGGGGCGAGCCCGTTGACGGCGCGCAGCAGCGTCGACTTGCCCGAACCGGAGAGGCCCATCAGCACGAGGATTTCGCCCTCGTGGATGGTAAGCGAGGCGCTGGCGACACCCATGACGATGCCGGTCGCGGCACTGATCTCGTCGCGGGTCTTGCCTTGGTCGACCATGGCCAGCGCCCGTTCCGGCTTGTCGCCGAAGACGATGTCGACATTGTCGAAGACGACGCAATCGGTTGTCTGGGCTGTCATTGGCCGTCTCCCGTCGACGTGCGGAACATGCGGTCGAGGATGATCGCCAGGATGACGATGCAGAGACCGGAATCGAAGCCGCGGGCGACGTTCACGGTATTCAGCGCCCGGAGCACCGGCACGCCGAGGCCGTTGGCGCCGACCAGCGCCGCGATGACGACCATCGACAGCGACAGCATGATCGTCTGGGTGAGGCCGGCCATGATCTGCGGCATGGCAAAGGGCAGTTCCACCTTGCGCAGGATCTGCGACGGAGTGGCGCCGAAGGCGACGGCCGCTTCCCGCAGCGAACTCGGGGTCGAGACGATGCCGAGGCGCGTGAGGCGGATCGGTGCCGGGATCGCAAAGATGACGGTGGCAATCAGGCCCGGAACCATGCCGAGGCCGAAGAGGATCAGCGCCGGGATGAGATAGACGAAGCTCGGCAGCGTCTGCATCAGATCGAGGACCGGCCGCATGGCTTCGTAAAACCATTGGCGGCGGGCAGCGGCGATGCCGAGCGGCACCCCGACCACCATGCTGACGGCCGTCGAGGCGAGCACCAGCGCCAGGGTTTCGGTGGTTTCCTTCCAGTAGCCCTGGTTGAAGATCAGGAGCAGGCCGAGGAAGGTGAAGGCCACCAGTACGAGGGAACGGCGCAGCCACCAGGAAAGCCCTGCCATGGCGGCCATGACGAACAGCGGATGCGGCGTCGCAAGACACCACAAAAGGCCGTTGATCACTCCCAGGAGAACGGAAGAAAGCCAGTCGAAGAACCAGTCGGCATTCGCCGTCAACCAGTCAACGACCGCCTTCGCCCAGGAACCTATAGGTATTCGATGATCTGCGATCCAATCCACGAGAAAACTGCCGTCCATAGGGAGAGAAAGGGCGGGCTCCGGGGCAGGCGATCCGCCGCCCCGGAAACATTTTCAGGACTGTTAGAGACCGAGTGCCTTCTTGACAGCGGCGAGGCCGTCCTTGCCGTCATAGGTGGTGACGCCGGCAACCCAGGGCTCGATGACCTTCGGATTGGCCTTCAGCCAAACCTTGGCAGCGTCGTCGGCGTCCTCGCCGTCATTGAGGATCTTGCCCATGATGGTGTTTTCCATGTCGAGCGAGAACTTCACGTTCTTGAGGAGTTTTCCGACGTTCGGGCATTGGGCGGCATAACCGCCGCGCGCCACGGTATAGACCGTCGCACCGCCATAGTTCGGACCGAAGACGGTGGCGTCGCCGCCGGCGAGATAGGTGATCTGATGGGCAACGTTCATCGGATGCGGCGCCCAGGCGAGGAAGACGATCGGCTTGCCTTCCTTGTCCGCGCGGGTGACCTGGGTCAGCATGCCCTGCTCGGAGGATTCGACGACCTCGAAGCCCTTGAGGCCGAAGGTGTTGGCTTCGATCAGCGACACGATCATGCCGTTGCCTTCGTTGCCGGGCTCGATGCCGTAAACCTTGCCGTCGAGTTCCTTCTTATGGGTGGCGACGTCCTTGAAGTCCTTGATGCCGAGCTTGGCGCCGGCGGCATTGGTGCCGAGCGTGTACTTGGCGCCTTCGAGGTTGACGGCGATGCTCTCGATCGACTTGTCGTCGAGATAGGGCTGGATGGCGCCCTGCTGGGCCGGCATCCAGTTGCCGAGGAAGATGTCGATATCCTTGTTCTTCATGGAAGAATAGGTGACCGGAACACCGAGGGTCTTGACGTCGGCCTTGTAGCCGAGCGCTTCGAGAACCTGGATGAACGAGGCGTTGGTCGAGGCGAGGTCCGTCCAGCCCACATCCGAAATCCGGACGGTCTTGCAGGCTTCCGGTTCGGCGGCGGATGCGGTGCCGACGATCGCGAGGATCGATACGGCGGCGGCGAGCGTGGTCTTCAATGAGGTAGTCATGCGCATGGGCTGCTCCCGTTTTTATGGTTCCCGCCATTATCAATATATGCTGCGCCGAGGCAAGCGCGCGCATTCGCGGCGGAGAAGGGGGGGCATTTGCGACATTTATGACTTTCTCCCCCAGCATTGCGCAGTCTACAGTTTCCTGTGGTTTTCGGCAAAGACGGCTTTTCCCGAATCCCGATCGCGATCAGAAGGCAGATATGGCCAAGCTCTATTTCCATTACGCCACCATGAATGCCGGCAAGTCGACGATGCTTCTGCAGGCATCCTATAACTACCGCGAGCGCGGCATGCGCACCGCGATCTTCACCGCATCGCTGGACGACCGGGCCGGCCAGGGCCGGGTCGCCTCGCGGATCGGGCTCTCCTCCGATGCCATCCCCTTCGGGCCGTCCGACGACCTCTTTTCGGACATCGAGGCGATGCATGCGGAGGAGCCGGTCGCCTGCGTGTTCGTCGACGAGGCGCAGTTCCTGTCGCCCGAACAGGTCTGGCAGCTCGCACGGATCTCCGACCGGGTCGGCATCCCGGTAATGACCTATGGCTTGAGGACCGATTTCCAGGGCAAGCTGTTTCCCGGCTCGCTGGAGCTGCTGGCGATCGCCGACGAGCTGCGCGAGGTGCGCACCATCTGCCATTGCGGGCGCAAGGCGACCATGGTGGTGAGGCTCGACGAGGACGGCAAGCTGGTGCGCGAAGGCGCCCAAGTGGATGTCGGCGGCAACGAGAAATACGTTTCGCTCTGCCGGCGGCACTGGGAAGATCAGATGCGTTGCGAGTGATGCCCAGATTTTAAGCCGCCGTTCACCGTACGGAGCGGAAACCGGCGGCGACGCGGCGAAATTGATTCTGGTCAAAGTCTGCGGCTGGAAAACATGTCTAGGTATCACATCCGAAACGTCCCGGCTCGACCGGGCGGTGGTTCCCAGCAGGAGTTCGCCGCATGCGCAAGACCACCAAGACCTTTAGCCTGGCCACCAGCCTCGCCCTGTTCGCCCTGCCGGCGTTCAGCGCCGAAATCGAGGTGAAGATGCTCAACAAGGGCAGCGACGGCGAGGCCATGGTGTTCGAGCCGGCGGCCGTGAAGGCGCAGCCGGGCGATACGATCAGGTTCGTTCCGGTCGACAAGGGGCATGACGCCGTTTCGATGCCCGGCCTCGTGCCGGAAGGCGTCGCTGAAATCAAAGGCAAGATCAGCCAGGAAATTTCGTTCACGGCCGACAAGGCGGGCGCCTACGTCTTCAAATGCACGCCGCATTTTGGCATGGGCATGGTCGCGATGATCGTCGTCGGCGACGCTCCGGCCAATCTCGACGCGGTGAAGGGCGCAAAGATGCCGAAAAAGGCAAAGGACCGCCTTGATGCGGAAATCGCCAAGCTCGGGCTTTGATTTACCGGACTTTCCCAATTTTTCCCGGCAATCGAGGCCGGACGCGTGGCATAATTTTGCGGGGGCGTTATCTTCTCCTCCGACGGCGGGAGTATGCGCGTGGCGGCTTTTAAGAATTTCGACGGCGAGATCGAGCGGATCAGCGGCCTTTTGGCGGCGATGCGCGACGCGCTTGGCTCGGTCTCGTCCCTGCTGGCCGAAACCGCGCAGGATCTCGCCCTGCCGGATGAGGAGAAGCTGGCTGCGGAAGCCGAGCAGCTGAGGGCCGAGATACCCGAGCGGCAGGCGGTCGAAGCGGCAACATCCCGGTTGGTCGCGAGGCTGGCGGCCGAGATCGACATCTGCGCCCGGGAATTCGACGATCGCGAGGTGCCAACCCGCTTCGAAACGTTGATCGGCTACGTTTCCGGGGCAGCCAGACACCGCCGCCAGCAGGCGCGCTGGCGCAGCCCCGTGCCGCTCAACCGGCTGGCGGAGCTTCTGCGGCGTGCCGATCTGCTGGCTGGTCTGGTGCGGCAGGAGCGCGACTTCCTGATCGGGCAGCGGAAGGAGAGCGAGGGCGATCTGGTGACGCTCATCGACCACCGACCGGAGATCATCGAAAAGCTGCGCGGCGAGGACGGTGCCGCAATGACCGGCCTGGACGTGATCGGCCGCACCGAACCTGCGATCACGGTCTTCCAGGATTTCGTCGCCGGGCTCAACGCCCGGGTAGGCACCTGCAACATCCTTCTGCACAAGCTGATCACCGATACTGAAAACCTTCTCATCCTCTACCGGATTGTCGCCGATGCCAGCGGGCGTGGCGATGCAGGCCTGAAGCCTGACCTGTTTCCGCATCTGGCCCCCGAGGTGGAGCGCTTCTCAAGCGGGCTGCTGACATTGCACGGCCTCGACCGCCGGCGGCATCGCGCCGATCAGGCATTTGCCGAGCGATTTGCCGCGGAGGCGGCGGGGGAGGCGGCCGAAGCCGACGGCGCAACGGGCGGCTTTCGACTGCCGGCCGTTTTCAGCTTCAAGCTCATCCGGTCCCAATAGGGCTGCCGAGGATCGGCAACGCGGCCGTTTCCAGCGGTTGCGGCGAAACGTTGCGCCCCCGTTGTGCTTGTGACGCCGAGCACATATGTGTGTGCCACGCCAAATCGGATGCACCCCGCCTCACAAGGAGACAGCGATGCTCGACCGGATTACCGCCTTCTTTCAAGGGATCGGCCAGGCCGTCGGGCGGGGCATAGGGCTGTTGATCGCCTGGATCGTCTGGCCGTTCATGGCCGCACACGGCTGGTATCGCCAGCGGCACTGGATGGTGAAGGGTCCCATCCTCGCCTTCCTGGTGCTGATGTTCGGGCTCTACGGCTATTTTTTCTGGCAGACGCAGGTCTGGACCAATTTCAATCCGAATTTCGTCGACAGCTATCGCTGGTCGGAGCGCAACGTGCCGGCAGGCCAGGAATTGCCGGCAACGGCTCCTGCAAGCGCCAATGCGACCGCTCCGGCGACTGGGGCGAGGCAATGCCAGTCGTCGGCGATCGTCGATGCGGCCGCCGATCTCACCGACATGAACGTCAACCAGAATGCCTGGATTTCCTCGATGCTGCTCTATCGGCTGGGGTTCTTCGGTATCGACTGGGATCACACGCCGTTCCTCGACAACAAGGCCTCCTTCCAGCGCGGCGTCAATCAGGCGGTGCGGCGCACATCGACGGAACTCGTCGATTCGCTTGGGCGCGTGCGCGGAACGTCGAGCATCAACAACAATCTCCAGGATGCCCGCGGCAACCTGCAGTTCGACGAATATTCCTGGTATTTCGGGCTCAGCCCCTTCGGGCCGAAGACCCCGACCCCAAGCTATTATCGCGCGGCGATCGGCAAGCTGAGGGCCTTCAATACCGATCTGACCACCTGCAACGCGACCTTCGACAGCCGCGCCGACAACCTGATCCAGTTCATCGACCGGATCGCCAACGATCTCGGCGGCACGTCGGCCATCCTGCGCGAGCGTTCGGAGAACTACAATGCCGGCTGGTTCGACACGCGTGCCGACGACCGCTTCTGGTTCGCCTACGGCCAGCTCTACGGCTATTATGCGGTGCTTTCGGCGGCAGGCGCGGATTTCTCCCAGGTGATACGCGAGCGCAATATCGGGCCGCTCTGGACCGATACGCTGTCGCAGTTCAAGTCGGCGTTGCGCATCCAGCCGGCGATCATTTCCAACGGCCGCGAAGACGGCTGGATCATGCCGAGCCATCTGGCGGTAATGGGATTCTATACTCTCCGGGTCCGCTCGAACCTGGTGGAATTGCGCTCGGTGCTGGACCGGTAAGCCGGCCGGCGCCGGCTGGGTTTTAGGGAGTCAGGTTTTAGGGAGATCGGGTTCGTCGAGAAAGAACGTCACGCCTGGACGTTCGGCAAAGAACTCGTAGGTCATGCCGACGACTTCGCCGCTCGTGCCCGGCTTGTCGCGGAACTTGCCGACGCTGCGAACGTATTTGTAGCGCTCGGCATCGGCCTTGACGCGGTAGATGTTGTGATAGGTCAGGCGTTCGCCGCTGGCGCGCTCGAAGGTTTCCATCAGTTGCGGCATATCGTCGGGATGGATTCGCGCGATGATGGCGACCATGTTCAGGGGACCGTCCTTCGGCTCCAGGCCGAGGATGCGACAGACATCCTCCGTCGCGAAGAAGTGGCCGGTGTCCAGATCGATTCGCCAATAACCGTAGAAACGAAAGGCCGAGGCGAGTTCAATCACCTCGTCTGCAGAAAGTCCCATTTCCCGGTATTGAGTATTGACGCGTTTTTCGGTGTGTTCGACCCAAAACGTCAATCTTTTTCTCCCATAGGCCGGGAGATAACGCCCCAACCTTACACTATGAGTCTCAATCTCAATGCCTTAGCTACCAACTGGGTGCGGTTGACGCAATCCAGTTTCTTTATGGCATTGGTCATATATGCGTTAACGGTATGATCCGAGAGGGAAAGAATCCGGCCGATTTCCGAGGATGTCTTGCCCTGCGCCGTCCAGCGGACGACCTCCAGCTCGCGGGTGGTGAGGGGTCCTGCGGTACCGGTCCTGGCACTGCGGCGGATCTTGTCGAAGACATCGAAGGCATGCAGCACGATCATGCCGATCTCGTTGAGCTCCACCTGGCTCAGCCGATGCCGGACGCCGTCGAAGCGCAGCATGAAACGGCCGCCATCGATCGAATGTAACGCCATCGCGACGCTGGTGATGATGTCGTAGCGGCGCTGCAATTCGTCCGTCTCGACCGGAACCGGGAAACCGCGCACGCTTTCGGGATCGTCGATCGACCAACAGTAGGGAAGGGCGGATTTCGAGATGATCGGCGCAACCGGACAAAGCTTCAGAAGGCGCCGGCGGTCAAATTCCTGGACATAGCTTACCGGCAGTGTCGTCTCGACGATCATCCTCGACAAAAGCGTCTCATCCGCTCTGGTGGCGGCGAAAAGCGTGATGTGGCGAAACCCGAACTCGTGGGCAACGCGCTTCAGAGCAGCAAATATTTCCACCCGCGAATCCGCTGCGGAAATCTCGCTGTTCAGAATCGATTGCCGTTCCAAAGTGATCATGCGGGCGAGCAGACAGGTGAGTTATGTGATCGTTAACAAATATACAAATCGATTTGAATAGCCAGCGAAATTTCCTGCGCTGCAGCAGAAATTGGCACATTTTCCGATACAGGCTCACTTTATTTCCATGAATTCATGGAGTTACCGGCTCAAGATTTATACGGGGATATATCCGGTTCCCTTAATTTCCTCCATGACGGCATAGGTGTGGGTTTCCCTGACCCCCGGAAGCGGGAGAATCACCTCCGAGAGGAACTGCCGATAGGCCTCCATTCCGGCGACCCGCGCCTTCACCAGATAATCGAACCCGCCTGCCACCATGTGGCATTCCATCACATCGTCGCTGCGCTTCACCGCGGCGGCGAAGGCATCGAAAACGTCGGGCGTGGTGCGGTCGAGCTTGACCTGCACGAAGACGAGCAGATTGCGCCCGAGCTTCTCCGGCGACAGCAAAGCGCTATAACCGGTGATGTATCCTTCGCGGGTCAGCCGCTTGACCCGTTCGGCGGTCGCCGTGGGTGAAAGCGAGACGCGATCGGCGAGTTCGAGATTGCTCAGGCGCCCCTCTTTCTGGAGCGCGCGGAGGATTTTTCGGTCGAGACGGTCGATGTCCTTCATGTTTCGCTACATTTTGCCAGAGTTGCCGTGAGATGCTTCGTTAATGCCATAAAAATCCGCTGAAATCACCAGGAAATTCCCGCTATGGAGAGAATGAAACGGAGATGCGTATGAGCCAGATTCTGACCGAGCCCTTCATTCCCTTCAATGCGCCCTATGCCGGTGACGACGATCGGCTGATCCGGCAGTTCGCCGCCCGCACCAGCTTCACGTCGGCGCAGGACGCGGCGATCGACCAGCGGGCGCGTCGGATGGTCAATGCCATCCGCGACGGGGCCGGCAAGGTCGGTGGCGTCGAGGACTTTTTGCGCGAATACGGGCTTTCGACCCGGGAAGGGCTGGCGCTGATGGTGCTTGCCGAGGCGCTGCTCCGCGTGCCCGATGCCCTGACCCAGGACCGGCTGATCGAGGACAAGCTGCGCGAAGGTGGCTGGAGCACCCATGAGGCCTCCGGCGAAAGCTGGTTCGTGTCGGCCTCCGCCTGGGCGCTTGCCGTTTCGGCGCGCGTCATCGGCCCGGGCGAGACGCCCGAGGGAATCCTCCGCGGCCTCGTCAAGCGCGTCGGCCTGCCGACCGTGCGCACCGCCACCAAGCAGGCGATGCGTTTCCTCGGCCACCATTTCGTGCTCGGCGAGACGATGAAGGATGCGCTGGTGCGCGCCGCCAAGAGCGAGGAGAAAGGCTATCGCCATTCCTTCGACATGCTGGGCGAGGGCGCCCGCACGGCTGAAGATGCCAGGCGTTATTTCCGCTCCTATGCCGACGCGATCCAGTCGATCGGCGCGCATATGAAAAAGCATGGCAAGGGCAGGCAGCTTCCCGACCGGATGGGCATTTCCGTCAAGCTTTCGGCGCTGCATCCGCGCTATCTCGCCACCCATCATGACCGGGTGATGGCCGAACTGGTGCCCGACCTTCTCGACCTCGCCCGGATGGCGAAGGAACACCAGCTCAACTTCACCGTCGATGCGGAAGAAGCCGACCGGCTGGAACTGTCGCTCGACGTGATTGCCGCTACCTTCTCCGACCCGTCGCTTTCCGGCTGGGACGGGTTCGGCCTGGCGATCCAGGCCTATCAGAAGCGGGCGCCTCAGGTGATCGACTATATCGACCAGCTTTGCACCACGCATGGCCGGCGGATGATGGTGCGGCTCGTCAAGGGCGCCTATTGGGACACCGAGGTGAAGCGGGCGCAGGAGCGGGGGATCGAGGACTATCCGGTCTGGACCCGCAAGCCGGCGACGGATCTTGCCTATCTCGCCTGCGCCCAGCAGCTTCTCGCCAAGCGGGCGCGGATCTTTCCGCAATTTGCGACCCATAACGCGCTGACCGTCTCGACCATCCTGGAACTCGCCGGCCCTGACCGCACCGGCTTCGAATTCCAGCGGCTGCACGGAATGGGCGAGGCGCTTTACGACGACCTGCTCGAAAGCAACGACCGGATCGCCTGCCGCATCTATGCGCCGGTCGGCGGTTATCGCGACCTGCTCGCCTACCTCGTCCGCCGGCTTCTCGAAAACGGCGCCAACTCCTCCTTCGTGGCGGTTGCGGGCGACAAACAGGTACCGGTCGAAAAGCTGCTGGAACGGCCATCGGCGCGGCTCGGCCTCGACGACGGCATCAGCGCCCGGCACAAGCAGATCCCGCTTCCCTCGGACATCTATGGTCGCCGCAAGAACAGCGCCGGTTTCGAATTCGGCCACCGGGTCGAGCTCGAAAGGCTGATGGCCAGCGTTTCCAAGCCGTGGGGTGAGGTGAAGGCGGGGCCGTTGGTGGCGGGCGTCGCCTCCAAGGCAGAAGAAAAGCCCGTGCGGTCTCCTTCCGACCGGTCGAAAATCGTCGGCACCGTGCGTGACGCGACGCCGGCAGATGTGGATGCCGCCTTCACTGCTGCGGCCAAGGCGTTTCGGGCCTGGTCGCGCCAGCCGGTGGAAATCCGCGCTGCCTGCCTGGAGCGGGCCGCCGGGCTGATGGAGGAAAACCGCGATCGGCTGCTGGCGCTGCTTGCCGCCGAGGCTGGCAAGACGCTGGACGACGGGATTGCAGAAATCCGCGAGGCGGTGGATTTCTGCCGCTATTACGCAGACAAGGGTCGGGAGCTGTTCGCCATGCCCACGACGATGCCGGGACCGACCGGCGAGGACAACCGCCATTTTTGGCGCGGCCGCGGCGTGTTCGGGTGCATTTCGCCGTGGAATTTCCCGCTGGCAATCTTCCTCGGGCAGATTTCGGCGGCACTGGTGGCCGGCAATACGGTTGTCGCCAAGCCGGCGCCGCAGACGCCGCTGATCGCCCATGAGGCCATCAAGCTGTTTCACCAGGCAGGGGTTCCGACCGAAGTGCTGGCGCTGGTGCCGGGTGGCCCGGATGTCGGCTCGGCGATCACCGCGCATCCGAAGCTCGCTGGCATCGCCTTCACCGGTTCCACGAAGACGGCGCATGCGATCAACCGGGCGCTGGCTGCCAAGGATGGGCCGATCGTGCCCTTTATCGCAGAGACCGGCGGCATCAACGCGATGATCGTCGATGCGACGGCGCTTTCGGAACAGGTGGCGGACGATGTCGTCGTTTCCGCCTTCCGCTCGGCGGGCCAGCGCTGCTCGGCACTGCGCATCCTCTTCCTGCAGGAGGATGTCGCCGACGGCATGCTGAAGATGATCGAAGGGGCGGCGGCCGAACTCAATCTCGGCGATCCGGCAAAACAGAATACCGATGTCGGGCCGATCATCGACGAGAACCAGAAAAAAACGCTGGCCGACCACATCTCGGACATGCGGGCCAGAAAACAGAAGATACGGTATGCCGGAGGCGCACCCACGACCGGCAATTTCTTCGCCCCCCACATCATCGAACTCGACAGCGCCGCGGTACTGACCAAGGAAGTGTTCGGGCCGGTCCTGCATGTGGTGCGCTGGAAAGCGAAGGAGTTCGACAAGGTGCTTTCGGCGATCGACGCGACAGGCTACGGCCTGACGCTCGGCATCCACAGCCGCATCGAGGCGACGATCCGCAAGGTGACGGAGGCGCTCGATACCGGCAATGTCTATGTCAACCGCAACATGATCGGCGCCGTGGTCGGCACCCAACCCTTCGGCGGCTCCGGCCTTTCCGGCACCGGCTTCAAGGCTGGCGGCCCGGCCTATCTGATGCGGTTTGCCGAAGAGCAGGTGATCTCCGTCAACACCGCCGCCGCCGGCGGCAACGCCAGCCTGATCGCAATCGGGGAGGGGTGAGACGCGACGGCCTAGCCGTCAAAACGCTCCAGTGGAGCGTTTTGAGCGTCGAACGCGCCGAGCCCAAGCGAGGCGCCGGGAGGCGGCTGCTTTTCAGGGGACTCCGCGTCTAGCCCCGAGGCCTGCACGACTACCCAGAACCAAAAGGCTCGGAGCGATCCGGGCCTTCTTGCATTCCGCCTGTTGTATTTTTGCCATCGGATCGGGCTCGCATAAATATGATCATTAGAGTCATGTTTTAATAATTGACAATAACACTCATGTTTTCTAATGGCATGAATAAGGCATTTCCTGCCTCCCGCCACATTCTTGCCAGAATTGAAAAAGGGCCGCCGCCTTTCCGGTGCGTTCGCGCGCGCCGACGGTTTCGCGTGCCCTGTTGAAAGGACAGTCATGGTCACCCGGCGTCTGCGATCCACCCTTGCCACCTGCACCGCGCTCGCGGTGTTTTCCCTCGCCTGCGGCGCGACCGCCCAGCAGGCTACCCAGCCCCAGACGGACACGACGCTGAAGCCGATCGTGCTGAAGGGGAAACGGGTGAAGGCGGGCGATCCTGCCGGCAACACGCCACTGGCGAGCACGACGACGGCGGAAGAGATCGCCAAGAAGGATATCGGCTCCGTCAAGGATCTGGGAAACACAACCGAGCCCGGCGTTGATTTTGTTGAAAGTCGTCCGGGGGTCGCCGGAGGAATGTTCATCCGCGGACTCGGTGGTCCGCGCGTCGTTACCTTGATCGACAATATTCCGATCCCTTTCATGAGCAACGATGCGCGCACCGGCTCTCAGTCTCCGACGACGGGCATCAGCGATGGCAACGACAGCTACGATTTTTCGTCGCTCTCGTCGGTGGACGTTGTGCGGGGTGCGGATTCCAGCCGTATCGGCAATGGCGCGCTCGGCGGAGCTCTCGTTCTGCGCACGCTGGAGCCTGAGGACGTGATAGAAGAGGGGCGGGACTGGGGCGGTGTCGCCAAGCTTACCTATGACGGCAACAACGATAGCTTTGGTGGCTCCGTTGCAGTCGCAAAGAAGATCGAGAACACTTCTATCCTCTTTCAAGGTGGATTGAAGAAGGGACATGAAAGGAAGAGCAATGGTGACGTCGGCGGAATAGGCTCCGCTCGCAGCGAGCCAAACCCAACTGATTTTGATCAGAACAATCTGTTGTTCAAGGTAAGGCAGGATATCGAGGGTGGCCACCGGATCGGAGTTACGGCTGAGCGCTTTGATATTCAAAACGATACCGACCTGAAAACTATCCAAGGCACAGGAACGCCAGCATATACTTTAGGCGATTATGATGGCTTCGACAATACGCGGCGTGAGCGTGTCTCCATCGACTATTTGTTCGAAGCTCCCGATGCCGATAGCCTGATCGACGCAGCATCGCTGACGCTTTACTGGCAGCGTCTCACCAAGGAATCCGGTTCTGACGGTACGCGCAATAACGGCGCGACGATTTATCAGCGCTCCAATGAAATGGAGGAAGGCTCATTCGGTGTCACCGGTGGTCTCATCTCCCGTTTCGACACCGGTTATCTCGATCATGAACTTCGCTTCGGCGGTCTTGCCTCCATTTCCAATACGAAGGGTTTTGTGACGGTAAATCCACCCAGCGCGGTTACCATATCGCAGGCGGATATGCCTGATGTCGACGGGAGCAAGATCGGCCTCTATCTTGAAGATGAGATGAAGCTCGGCGATACCGGGTTTGCCCTGACACCCGGTGTACGGTTCGACTGGTACAAGTACGACCCGCAGGAGTCTGCGGCCTTCAGCAATAATACGGGCATCCCGGCGTTCGGCCTGCCGTCTGGTCAGGATGGCATGCGACTGTCCCCCAAACTGCTCGCAACCTATGATTTGACACCGGAAATCCAGATCTTCGCGCAGTGGGCTATGGGCTTTCGCGCGCCGACAATCAACGAACTCTACGTCAACTTCACGAACACCGGTCCAGCCAATTACGCCCATATCGGTAACCCCGATCTCAAGCCGGAAACATCTCATGGCTTCGAAATTGGCGCGGCTTATAATACCAATGACTTGGAAGCCAAGCTGACATTGTTCCATAACCGCTACAAGAACTTCATCGACGTCGAGACGATCGTCCCAGGGTTGGCGGGAACAAACTTCACCGAACGGTTCCGCAATCGTGCCAATGTTCGGATATCTGGTCTTGAAATCAGCGCGCGTAAGGAACTGGCAAACGGGTTCCATGTCAGCGGCTCACTTGCCTATGCTTACGGCGAGGACAGCGACACCAAGGAGCTGATCCGCACCGTAGCGCCGTTCAAGGCCATAGTCGGTGTCGGGTATGCGCAGGAAACGTGGGGCGCCGATTTGACCGGCATTTTCGCGACGGGCATGTACGATGACGGAAACGCGAGCACGTTTGACGCCCCCGGCTACGGCATAGCGAATCTCGCCGGCTGGTGGGAGCCGGAACAGGTCAAGGGTCTGCGTATCCAGGCAGGCGTCTACAATATCTTCGATCAGACCTACTACAACGCTCTCAGCGTCCGAAGCGTCAATCTAACGAGCGCCACGACACAACCGCGCGACTACTACTCCGAGCCAGGCCGCACCTTCAAACTCTCGCTGACCCAGCGGTTCTGATCCAGATAAAGGGGCGGGGGCGCCTGAGAAGGGCGGTGCGAGCGATCGCGCGGCCCTTTTCCTTGTGCACGCTCCCGGCGGCTATCCGGTTGCGGCTATTCACATAGCCTTTCCTTCGCTAACCATAACCGCAAGGACATGTTTGATCCGAAAGCACTTGGGGGAGCGAAGCTATGGCAGAGGTCAGATCCGACATCGAAATCGCCCGTGCCGCGAAGAAGAAGCCGATCGCGGAGATCGGCGCGAAGCTCGGCATCCCCGTTGAAGCGCTCGCTCCCTATGGCCACGACAAGGCGAAAGTCGGGGCGGAGTTTATCGCGTCGCTTTCGGGAAAGAAGGACGGCAAGCTGATCCTCGTGACCGCCATCAACCCGACGCCGGCGGGCGAGGGGAAGACGACCACTACCGTGGGCCTCGGCGACGGGCTGAACCGGATCGGAAAGAGGGCGGTGATCTGCGTGCGCGAGCCGTCGCTCGGGCCGTGTTTCGGGGTCAAGGGTGGAGCGGCCGGCGGTGGGTATGCGCAGGTCATTCCGATGGAAGACATCAACCTGCATTTCACCGGCGACTTCCACGCCATCACGTCCGCCCACAACCTGCTGTCGACGATGATCGACAACCATATCTACTGGGGCAATGCCGAGAACATGGATACCCGGCGGATCAGCTGGCGGCGGGTGATGGACATGAACGACCGGGCGCTGCGCCAGACGGTCGTATCGCTCGGCGGCGTCGCCAACGGTTTTCCGCGCGAGAGCGGCTTCGATATCACCGTCGCCTCGGAAGTGATGGCGATCCTGTGCCTGGCGGCCGACCTCAAGGACCTCGAAAGGCGGCTCGGCGACATCGTCATCGGCTACAGGTTCGACCGCTCGCCGGTGTTTGCCCGCGACCTCAAGGCCGACAAGGCGATGACGGTGCTGTTGAAGGACGCGATGCAGCCGAACCTGGTGCAGACGCTCGAAAACAATCCGGCCTTCGTGCATGGCGGGCCGTTCGCCAATATCGCCCATGGCTGCAATTCGGTGATCGCCACACGCACGGCGCTGAAGCTCGGCGACTATGTGGTGACGGAAGCGGGTTTCGGGGCCGATCTCGGCGCCGAAAAATTCTTCGACATCAAGTGCCGCAAGGCGGGGCTGAAGCCGGATGCGGCCGTCATCGTCGCCACCGTGCGGGCATTGAAGATGAACGGCGGGGTGAGAAAAGAGGATCTGGGCCAGGAGAATGTCGAGGCGCTGAAGCGGGGTGCTGCCAATCTCGGCCGCCATATCGCCAATGTGCGGAAATTCGGCGTGCCGGTGGTCGTCGCCATCAATCATTTCACTTCGGATACGGAGGATGAGATCGCCGCCATCAAGGACTACGCGGCGCGGCACGGCGCGGACGGCATCGTCTGCCGGCATTGGGCGGAAGGGTCCGCCGGCATCGAGGAGCTTGCCCTCAAGGTGGTCGAGCTTGCCGAGGGCGGGCAGGCAAAATTCCAGCCGCTCTATCCCGATCACCTGCCGCTCCTCGAAAAGATCGAGATCATCGCCTCGAAGATCTATCACGCCGGCGAAGTCACCACCGACCGGGGCGTGCGCGACCAGCTGAAGGCCTGGGAGGAACAGGGTTACGGCGACCTGCCGATCTGCATCGCCAAGACGCAATATTCCTTCTCGACGGATCCCGCGGTGCGCGGCGCGCCGGAGGGCCATATCGTGCATGTGCGCGAAGTGCGGCTTTCCGCCGGCGCCGGTTTCGTCGTCGCGATCACCGGCGAGATCATGACCATGCCCGGCCTGCCGCGCGTGCCGTCTGCGGAGCGCATCTTTCTGAACGAGGATGGGTTCGTGGAGGGGTTGTTCTGAGGGCTTGAGCGCCCAAGCCGGCTTGTGTTAAAGCTCATCGGTCGAAAAAGGCAGGGCCGGATATGGTAAGCACGGCCCCTTCCGCAAGGAAGCTCTGATCCTTCGGTCTACCGTTGAGAACCCGCGACGAGAAACGGCACATCCCGTGCCGCTCTCGGCGGATTCTCGTGGCTTTTTTAGCGTCGCGTTCCGCCGGGGTAACCTTGCGAGAAAACGATGCGTATGAACCATATCGATATCCACGTGCCCGACGTTGCGGCAACCACTGCCTTCCTTGTCCGGCATTTCGGCCTGACTCTGCGTGAGGCGCGCGGTGGGAACGGCCTTGCCATCCTCAACGACGATGCCGGCCTCGAAATCGTCGTCAGCCACCCGGTCGAAAAATTCGGCGGGGCCGAGCAGCAGGCGCTCGGGGTCGTCACCTACCATCTCGGCTTCATCCAGCCGGAAAGAGCCGAGGTCGACAGGCTTTATCGGGAATTGAAGGATGGCGACGCCGAACTGGTGGGGGAGCCGCGCGAGATGCGTGGTGGTTATCTCTTCTATTGCCTGGCACCCGGCCGGGTGATGATCGAGGTGGGGTGGCGGGGGTAGAGCTGTGGCTTGTTCCTCGGCCGCATCAGGGTGGCATTGCGAGGAGCGCAGACAGTGCCGCATATGCCCTTCTCCCCGCTTGCGGGGAGAAGGTGCCGGCGGGCGGATGAGGGGCCGCTATCCCTCGGCTGCCGGCATGAATTTCAGATCTGGCGCATCCTCAGGTTCATTCAACCTGCCCTCCAGAATTGCGACGATGGTCTCCAACACAGATTCCATTTCAGTCAGCACCGCCACATTCCAGAACCGGGCGACCGACCATCCGTCGGCATTCATGAAGCTATCCCGCTGCCTGTCGTAGTCGCTATTGGCGTGTTGGCTTCCGTCTATCTCGATGACAAGCTTTCGGTCCCGGCAAGCAAAATCCGCAAAGTAGCGACCGATCGGAAGCTGCCGGACGAACTTGAATCCGTTCAGTCGCCGGGCGCGCAACTCTTCCCAAAGCTTTGCCTCCGAAACATTGTCGGAACGGCGCAACGAGCGGGCACGAGTAGTCATGTTTGTTTTTGGTCCCCGCATCGCAAGTTGCCCCTCATCCGCCTGCCGGCACCTTCTCCCCGTTGAAACGGGGAGAAGGAAATATGCCGCGCCGTCGTCTCAATCTCAATGTCTGTGTGGCCGGAATGCGCGTTATGCGTGCGTTGTGGCGGGCGACATGCCGTCTACCGGCAATACCGATACCCGTCCTTCCGCTCCAGCACGTCGAGATGAAGGTGGTTCTGGTGGGCGGCGTCGCTGCCCGGTGACAGGACGGTGGTGAAGTGGAGGCAGGCGCCGGCAGTGGCGGTGCGCTGGAAGGCGCCTTCCATGGTCGAGTCCTCGGCCCGAGGCTTCATCTCCAGCTTCTCGCCGTTGCCGAGCTTGAACGCGGCGACGTCGAAGGCGTTGCCGCGGGCGTGTTCGGAAATCTTGCCCGTCGAGGCGCTGTTGCGCAGGCGGCAGGCGTAGGTGGAGCCGGGCACCAGCCCGGTGATCCTGCGGCCCGGCATGGCGATGTCGAGTGCCGGCTGGACGGTGTCCTTCAGCCAATGCGCCAGGCTGACCGCCGTCTTGCAGCGCATCGTCGCGCCGCCGACCTCGACCCCCGGCAGGACTGCGGCGACGTCGATCGGGCTTTCGATGCCGCAGCCATTGCCCTCGTCGATCGGATCGGTCGGTTCGAATTTCGCGCCGAGCGAGGTGAGTTCGGCAAGGCAGGCCTTCAGCTCTTCGGGATCCTCCTTGACAAGCGGAGGCGGTGGTGGCGGTGGGGGAGCTTCGGCCTTCTGCTCGTCCGGTTGCTTGCCGTCTTCCGTGGTCTCCCCAGGCTTGGCTGCATCCGTTCCAGGGGTGGCCGCCTGGTCGGGTTTGTCGGCCGCCTGCGCGTCGGCAGCCGCTGTACCCGGTTTCGGCAGCGGCGTTGGAACCTCGGCCTCATGTGCCGGTTCGGAGGCGGTGCCGGGCTGCTCGACGACGGGCGGAGTTGGGGGCGGGCCTTGCGGATTTTCGCTCGGCCGGTTCTGCGCCACGGGCGGCTGGGCTTCGGGGACGACCGACTTGTCGGCAGGGCGCTCCGTCGGCTGAGGTGCCTCGGTCGTCTTCCCCACCTCTCCCCCGGGCTTCGGGATCGGCAGGGGAACGTCTGCCAGCGCCGGCGGCTGGGGTATCGCGCCGCGTCCCTGCTGTCGTGAAGGCGCACGGCGGCGAGGTGCGCGGTTACGCGATCCGCCGTCCTGCAGAATGCGGGTCAGGAAGTTCACCTCCACGACGCCCGCCGGAGCACCGGAATGCTGCGCCTGCGGTATCGGTCTTTCGGGCGGCACACCCGCCCCGATCATCAGGGGCAGGCCTGCCAGAATTGCGATCCACGAATGCTGCATGCCGTATCCTTCCCGGATGCGTTTCTTCGGTCCTTGCGGGACTATAAACGCCGATCACCGGTTTTGGTCGCATCGGACGCCAGAATTCCGTTTCCAGGTCATGGAAATTCGCTTGCGCGGCTCGAAAACCCAAGCTAACAATTCGGCCCATGATGAATTCGATGAACATCGCTAACTGGTGGCCGGCACGCTCAACGCGGCCTTGACCAGTCATGTCCATCGACAAGACCACAAGCCGCCCGGAACCCGAGGCGGCTTTTTTGTTATCCGCCGCAGGCACCCGGGCAAAGACATTGGAGAGGCAGGACAATGGTAACGATCATTCGGGATGACGGTTCGGAAGTCTACGAGACGAGGGGCGGAATTGCGGTCAGCAGGCAGCGGCGCGCAGCCCCTTATGCGGATGCGATCTCCTCCTATGTCGACAGGCTCGACGAACGGCGCGGCGCGGTGTTTTCCTCCAACTACGAATATCCGGGCCGCTATACCCGCTGGGATACAGCGATCGCCGATCCGCCGCTCGGGATCTCCTCGAATGGCCGCAGGGTGTGGATCGAAGCCTTCAACGGCCGCGGCGAGGTGCTGCTCGGTTTCGTCGCGGACAAGCTGAAGACGGTGACCGAACTGACGCTCGGGGAGCGGACGGCCCGGCGCCTCGATCTCACCGTCAACGAGCCGACTCGCGTGTTCACCGAGGAAGAGCGCTCGAAGATGCCGACGGTGTTTTCCGTGCTGCGGGCAATCGTCGACCTGTTCCATTCGGAAGCGGATTCGGCGATCGGCCTGTTTGGCGCCTTTGGTTACGACATCGCCTTCCAGTTCGACGCGATCAAGCTTTCGATGCAGCGGCCGGAAGACCAGCGCGACATGGTTCTGTTCCTGCCCGATGAAATTCTCGTCGTCGACCATCATGCCGCCAAGGCCTGGATCGACCGCTACGACTTTTCCAAGGACGGGGTGACGACGGAAGGCAAGGACCAGGAGATCGCGCCCGACCCGTTCCAGCGCAACGATACGATACCGCCGAAGGGCGACCATCGGCCCGGCGAATATGCGGCTCTCGTCACCAAGGCGAAGGAAAGTTTCCGCCGCGGCGACCTGTTCGAAGTGGTGCCGGGGCAGAAGTTCATGGAACGCTGCGACTCGAAGCCTTCGGAAATCTCCAACCGGCTGAAGGCGATCAATCCGTCGCCCTATTCCTTCTTCATCAATCTCGGTCATCAGGAATATCTGGTCGGCGCCTCGCCGGAAATGTTCGTGCGGGTGTCGGGCCGGCGTATCGAGACCTGCCCGATTTCCGGGACGATCAAGCGCGGCGAAGACCCGATCGCCGACTCGGAGCAGATCCTGAAGCTCCTGAACTCCAAGAAGGACGAGTCCGAACTCACCATGTGCTCGGATGTCGACCGCAACGACAAGAGCCGCGTCTGCGAGCCGGGTTCGGTCAAGGTGATCGGCCGCCGGCAGATCGAGATGTATTCGCGGCTCATCCACACCGTCGACCATATCGAAGGGCGTCTGCGGCCCGACATGGACGCGTTCGACGGCTTTCTCAGCCACGCCTGGGCCGTCACCGTCACCGGTGCGCCAAAGCTGTGGGCGATGCGGTTCATCGAGAACCACGAAAAGAGCCCGCGCGCCTGGTATGGCGGGGCGATCGGAATGGTCGGTTTCAACGGCGACATGAATACCGGGCTTACGCTGCGCACCATCCGCATCAAGGACGGCATTGCCGAGGTGCGCGCCGGCGCGACGCTGCTCAACGACAGCGATCCGAACGAGGAAGAAGCCGAAACCGAACTGAAGGCCTCCGCCATGCTGACAGCAATCCGTGATGCAAAGGCCGGCAATGCGGCGAAGGCCGGCCGCGACGTGGCGCGGGTGGGGCAGGGGGTCAAGATCCTGCTCGTCGACCACGAGGACAGTTTTGTCCATACGCTCGCCAACTACTTCCGCCAGACGGGTGCGACTGTCTCGACCGTGCGCACGCCGGTGCCGGAAGAAGTGTTCGACCGCTTCGATCCGGATCTCGTCGTGCTCTCGCCCGGGCCTGGCAATCCGAAGGATTTCGACTGCAAGGCGACCATCAAGATGGCGCGCTCGAAAGGCCTGCCGATCTTCGGCGTCTGCCTCGGCCTGCAGGCGCTGGCCGAAGCCTATGGCGGCGAACTGAGACACCTGGCGCTGCCGATGCACGGCAAGCCGTCGCGCATCCGGGTGCTGGAGCCGGGCATCGTCTTCTCCGGGCTTGCCAAGGAAGTCACCGTCGGGCGTTACCACTCGATCTTCGCCGATCCGAAGACGCTGCACCCGGATTTCATGATCACCGCCGAAAGCGAAGACGGCACGATCATGGGTATCGAGCACGTCAAGGAGCCGGTGGCGGCGGTGCAGTTCCACCCGGAATCGATCATGACGCTCGGCGGCGATGCCGGCATGCGGATGATCGAGAACGTCGTGGCGCATCTGTCGCGACGGGCAAAGACCAAGGCGGCGTAAGGTGTTGCCCGAGACCATCCCGATCGAATCCATCCGCGAAGAGCATATCGAGAGCTTTCACAAGGCGCTCGACATGGTCTCGCGGGAGCGAAAATACCTGAGCTTCCTGGAGGCGCCGCCGCTTGAAGACGTGCGGCCTTTTGTACTCGACAACATCGAGAACGGCCATCCGCAGGTCGTCGCCGTCGTCGATGGAGAAGTAGTCGGCTGGTGCGATATCCGCCGGCATCCCCGCCCGACCGCCGCCCATTGCGGCGCGCTCGGCATGGGCATCATCCCCGGTTATCGCGAAAAAGGGCTCGGCACGCGGCTGATCCGCGCTGCAATCGGGCAGGCCCGAGACCGCGGCTTCCACCGGATTGAGCTGCATGTGCATGCCGACAACGTGAGGGCGATCGCGCTCTATGAAAAGGTCGGTTTCGTGCGCGAGGGCGTGGCGCGCGATGCGGTGAGGATCAACGGGCGGTACATCGACAGCATCGGGATGGCGGTGGTCTTCGGGTAGGTGGTCCAGAAAGGTATCATTGGATGATACCTTTCTGTTGACTATTGTTGGTATCTCTCTATGATACGCTCATCGGGAGGCCTGCCGTGATCCGATCGTACAAAGACAAGCTTACCCGCTCGATCGATGACGGTACGGTCAGGAAAGGTTTCCCTCCCGATCTTGTTCGTCGCACCCAGCAACTGCTGACGGTGTTGAATGCGGCCACCTCTTTGGAAGACCTCCGTTCCCCTCCAGGCAATCGCCTGGAAAAACTCTCGGGAGATCGGGAAGGGCAGTATTCCATCCGCATCAACAAGCAGTGGCGGATTTGCTTCGTCTGGACAGAAGCTGGGCCTGAGGAGGTCGAGATTGCCGACTATCACTAAGCCCACCACGGCACACAGGAGACCGCTATGAGTATCAGCCACCTTCCGCCGATCCATCCCGGCGAGATTCTGCGTGATCTCTATCTGGAACCGCTGGAGATGACGCCCTATGCACTGGCCAAGAAACTCAATGTCCCACGCACCCGAATAGAGCGTATCGTCGCGCAGAAGACCGGGATCACCTCGGATACAGCGTTGCGGTTGGCCAAGTTCTTCAAGACCTCTCCGGAATTCTGGATGAATCTGCAGAACAGTTTCGATCTCAAGATCGAGGCCGAGAACCTCAGGGACGAACTTGAGCATATTCCGGAATACGAAGCGGCCGCGTAGTGGCCTTTGGCATTCGCAGACCGTGCCGGTTTCGCTAACTCGGCATTATTCAGCGGCACCCGCGAGCAACGAAGCTTCCGGCGCCGCCGGCAACCTTTCGCATGTTTCCGCAAACAGCTTCTCGCTCAAGAAATCGACCAGCACCCGGACTTTCGGCGACAGATGCCGGCTGGAGGGCCAGAGGAGGTGGAACTGGCCGGGGGCGTCGAGGTGTTCGTCGAGGATGGTCCGCAGCCGGCCGTCGGCGACCGGTTCCCTTGCCAGGAAATCCGGCATGCAGCCGATGCCGAGGCCGGCGATGACGGTGCTGCGCAGCGCCTCCATGTTGTTGCAGGTGAGCGCCGTGCGCAGGTGCGGCTCGGCGCCTTCGGGCGGCAGGGTGATCGGCCAGTCCTGCAGCTTGCGGCTGTTTGGATAACGAAAGAGGATCGCCAGATGGCCGTCGAGCTCTCGCGGGCATTGCGGGATGCCGTGGCGGTCGAGATAGGTCGGGGCGGCACAGAGGAGCATCCGGAACGGCCTGAGCGTCCGTGACATCAGCCGTGAATCCGGCAGGTTGCCGCTGCGGATCGCCACGTCCACCTCCTCGTCGATTAGGTCGACGATCCGGTCGTTGAAGTCGAGATCAAGTTCGATCTCAGGATAACGCTCGACGAATTCCGGCAGCACCGGCAGCAGGAGATGATAGGTGACGATCGGCGCGCTGACGCGGAGCTTTCCGCGCGGCACGGCGACGGCACTCGCCAGCGAGGCTTCGGCATCATTCAGGTCGTCGAGCACGCGGCGGCACCGTTCGTGGAAAAGCCGTCCTTCTTCTGTTAGGCGAAGGCTGCGGGTCGAGCGCTGGAAAAGCCGGACGCCGAGTTCCTTTTCGAGATTGGTGACGGCCTTGCCGACCGCCGACGCCGACAGGCCGAGCACCCGGCCGGCAGCGACGAAACTGCCGAGATCGGCGGTGCGCACGAAGGCCGTCAGTCCACCCAGACGATCCAATAGCGTCTCCCATTCGAGCGTTTTCTTCCGCCATATAAGGAACGGACCGGGGATTTTCCAAGCATTGCATCGGATTTATCTTGTGTTGGTGACATAAAGCCCTCCGGCCGGGTGGGTTCAAGGCGGTGGCTTCTCCCAAAGGCCGCCCGCCTTCCCCTTTGCTCCAACACAGCGGAATCTCCGATATGAGAGACAACACACATGCTGTAACGGCAGCCGGACGGCTGTTCGTTCTGATCGCAGTCTGCTGCGCGGCGATTGCCATGCCGCTGACCTTTACCGGCACGGCCGTCGGCCTTCCCGCCATCAGCCGGGCGCTCGGCGGCAGCCCGATCGCCCTCAACTGGGCCACCAATGCCTTCATGCTTTCCTTCGGCAGCACGCTGATGGCTGCCGGCGCGCTCGCCGATAGTTACGGACGCAAGCGGATTTTCCTGAGCGGCCTCGGCATTTTCGCGCTGTTCTCGACAGGTCTTGCCTTCGCGGGTGATATCGTCTGGTTCGATGTGCTGCGGGCGCTGCAGGGCATCGGCGCGGCAGCCGCCTTTTCCGGCGGCATGGCCTCGCTCGCCCAGGAATTCGACGGTGCGGCGCGGCTCAGGGCATTCAGCATCGTCGGTGCCAGTTTCGGCATCGGGCTCGCCTTCGGTCCTATCGCGTCAGGCTGGATGATCGCCATGTTTGGCTGGCCGGCGATTTTCGTATTGGTGGTCGCCCTTGCGGTAATCGCCTTCATTCTCGGCGCGATCTTCATGCAGGAATCACGCGATCCGGACGCGTCCGGCCTCGATTGGAAGGGCGCGCTCAGCTTCACGGCGGCGCTGACCGCTCTGACCTTCGGCGTGCTGCAGGCGCCGGAAAGCGGCTGGGGCGACCCGCTCGTCATCGTCATGCTGCTGGCGGCAGTCCTGCTCTTCCTGGCCTTCGGCCGGATCGAACGGACTGTGGCGCGGCCGATGCTCGATCTCACGCTGTTCCGTTATCCGCGTTTCGTCGGCGTACAATTGCTGGCGGCGGCCCCGGCCTATGCGTTCGTGGTGCTGCTCATCCTCCTGCCGGTGCGGTTCATCGGCATCGAGGGCATGGACGAGATTGCCGGCGGGCGGATGATGATCGCGCTCTCCGGGCCGCTCCTCATCCTTCCGATCGCCGCCGGGCTGCTGACGCGCTGGTTCGCGCCGGCGACGATTTGCGGCGCCGGCCTGGCGATCTCGGCGGTTGGCCTGTTCTGGCTCAGCCGGTTCCCGGTCGGCTCGGAGCCGATACTACTGATTGCGCCGCTCCTGACGATCGGGATCGGCATCAGCCTGCCCTGGGGCCTGATGGACGGTCTTGCCGTCAGCGTCGTACCGAAGGAAAGAGCCGGCATGGCGACCGGCATCTTCAGCACCACGCGCGTGGCCGGCGAAGGTGTTGCGCTTGCGGTGGTGACGGCGGTGCTTTCGGCGCTCACCAGCGCGAACCTCGGCAGCGACACCGGTGATCAGGCGGGCGCGATCGCGCAGCGGTTGGTGACCGGCGACCTCCAGGATGCGGCGAAGCTTCTGCCGTCGATCGACCAGGCGGCCTTGCTGCAGGGGTATGGCGACGGGTTTTCGTCGCTCCTGTGGCTGCTGACCGCGATCACGGCGCTGACGGCAGTGGTGGTGTTCCTCTTCCTCGGGCGGGGAAGCGAGACGGTGGAGGACCTCGAGGAGGAGGCGGAAGTGGCCACCGCGATGCAATCCGACAAGGCGCGATTAGGCCAGCCGGCCCTTTGACAAACCCGCTCATCTGAGCGATATGCAGGCTATTCGAAACCGCCGGAGCGAAACCATCTCGCTCCGGCGGTTTCGCCGTTTTGGACCTCCGGTCCTGCAAATCATTCGCACGCGCAAAAAGGAAGACATCGTGCCGAGGGAAGTCAAAATCGTCGAGCGGCTGGCCTTCTGGGGCATGCCGCTGTCGCTCGGCGTCATGTCCTTGAAGATGCTGGCGTGGTGGGTGACAGGCTCCGTCGCGCTGCTGTCGGACGGGCTGGAATCCTTCGTCAACGTGGTTGCCGCCTTCATCGCCTATTTCGTCATCCGTTATGCGCAGCGGCCGGCCGACCACGACCATCAGTTCGGTCATCACAAGGCGGAATACATGTCGGCGGTGGTCGAAGGCGGGCTGATCATCGTCGCGGCATTCCTGATCATCAGCGAGGCCTGGGACGGGCTGCTCGCGCCGAGACTTCCGGATGCGCCGGTGCTCGGCCTTGCGATCAACGGGCTTGCGGCGGTCATCAATGCATTCTGGGCAACAACCCTGATCCGGGTCGGCACTGCCCATCATTCGCCGGCGATGGCGGCCGATGGCCAGCACATCATGTCCGACGTGGTCACCTCGGCCGGGGTGTTCGCCGGCCTCATCCTGGCGATTGCAACAGGTTATGCGATCCTCGACCCGGTGCTCGCCATCCTGGTCGCGATCAACATTCTCTGGCAGGGCTACAAGGTGATCGCCCATTCCATCGGGGGGCTGATGGACCGGGCGCTGGAGCCGGACGAGGAGGCGGCGGTGCGCGAGGCGATCGCCACCCATTCTGGCGGCGCGCTCGGCGTCCATGATCTCAAGTCACGCCGGGCCGGGGCTGCGGCCTTCATCGATTTTCATCTGGTCGTACCGGCCGACATGACCGTCGAAGAGGCGCATGTGATCTGCGACCGCTTGGAAGATGCGATCAAAGCGAGTATTGCCGGCGCCACATTGGCAATCCATGTGGAGCCCGAAGGCGAGCGCGCCCATGGACAGAAAGTAGACGTTGAAGGAACAGGCAAATGACGATGACCGATGTCACCGGGCTCTCGCAGCTCGGATCCCAGGTTGAGGCTCCGCAGAGCCCGGAAACCGCGGTGCTGGAAAAGGTGCCGAACGGCAACCAGGGCACCGATTACGTGGTGCGCTTCACGGCGCCGGAATTCACCTCGCTCTGCCCGATGACCGGCCAGCCGGACTTCGCCCATATCGTCATCGACTATATTCCGGACGGGTTCCTGGTGGAGTCGAAGTCGCTGAAGCTGTTCCTGCACTCGTTCCGGAACCACGGCGCGTTCCATGAGGATTGCTCGATCTATATCGCCAAGCGGATCGTCGACCTGCTCGCCCCGAAGTGGCTGAGGATCGGCGCCTACTGGTATCCGCGCGGCGGCATTCCGATCGACGTGTTCTGGCAGACGGGCGAGGCCCCGGCCGGCGTATGGCTGCCGGAGCAGGGGGTCGCGACGTATCGGGGACGTGGGTGAGGAACGGTCCGGCGAAGCCGGAGCAATCGATCCAGTGAATCGATTGCAGTGACGAACGCGCTGAGCCAAAGCGAAGCGCCGGAATGGCGCGGCGCGCTCCCTCACACGTCCATCGAATCGTCGCTGCCCAAATCGCTGTTGTCGAAATCCGCCTGGTCGTCGGAGAAGTCGTCGTTGCCGTAATCGGCTTGCTGCAGGCCGGAATTGTCGGCTGCATCATTGGTGTTGGCGGTGGCGCTTTTGTCATCCGAGGCCTGGCGGATCGCGTCATCGCCGAAATAGTTGTTGTTGATGACGGTTTCCTCGCCCGAGGCGTTGCCGCTGCCGAAGGGGTTGCTGCCGGCGAGCGGCGAGCCCCAGCCGAGCGAGTTCATGTGGCTGCCGAAAATGCCGGACAGCGAATTGGCGAGCAGTATGCCGCCGGCGACGCCCGCAGCGGTTCCCAAAGCGCCGCGCAGGAAACTGCCGCCGGCTGACGGGGCGGATGTCTGGCCGCTCCAGGGGACGGCGGAGGGCGGAGGTGCACGATACCCGTCGTCATAGTCGCTGCCGGTGCGGTAGCTCTGACGTGGGGCGGCACCCCATGGGCCGGGCTGGAGGCCGGATTGGGACCCCGCCTGTGGACCGGTTCGAAGACCGGGCTGCGGGGCGGGGGAATGCTGGGCCTGGCCGGTGCCGAAGATCGAGCTCAGAAATCCGCCGCTCTGTTCGGCGCGGTGATGATCGCTGGTCTCCGCTTCGAGCTGGCGGACGCGGTCTTCCAGTTCCTTGATATGGTTGGCGGCAGCTTCCAGGCCCTTTTCCTGCACGATCACGGCCTGGGCCAGATAATAGGTGGCGTAGGGCTGTTCGCGGGTTGCCTGGTCTATCAAGGTCTCGGCATCTCCGTCGCGCGGCGTGGCGGCGGCGGTGCGGATGCGGTCGAAAAGGGCAGTCAGGAGCTGGCGTTCTTCCGGTGACATGTTTGCCTCCTTGCAGGCGTTTGCCGTCACCAGGAAGGTAGGCAGGGATTCCGGCATTTCAAAGCCGGAATCCCTTACATTTCGGTAATCTTGGCCAGTGACCGGGGGCTCAGCCGAAGGCCAGCGAAAGGCCGAGAAGCGCGGTCCCGGCGCCGAGGATACGGGCGATGTAGGGGCTGAAGCGGGCGATGCCGAGGCCGAGCGCGATGCCGGCTGCATGCAGGAACGCGGTGGCGATCATGAAGCCGATGCCGAACTGCAACGCGCCTGCCGAGCCGAGCTCGCCGCCATGGGCGTGGCCGTGGAACAAGGCGAAGACGCCGACCACTGCCGCTGCAGCCGAAACCGGCAGTTTCGCCGTCGTTGCGACGAGCAGGCCAAGCCCGATGACCGAGGCGAGGATTGCCGGTTCGACGAAGGGGAGGCCGGCGCCGCCGAGGGCGAGCAGGAAGCCGGCGGCCATGGTGCCGACGAAGGCCAGGGGGATTGTCCACAGCGCATTGCGGCTGCTGCCGATCGCGATCTGTGCCGCCCACAGGCCGACGGCGACCATGACCAGGATATGGTCGGCGCCGAACAGCGGATGGGAAAACCCGGCGAGAAACGAGCCGTGCGCGGCCGGGTCGAGATGCGCGAAGGCGGGTGCGGTGGCGGCGGCAAGAATGGCGGCGGCGAGCGAAAGGCGTTTCAGCATTTGGTCCCCTGGAAATTATGTGCATGCGGAATGACTGCGAAGATAGGCAAGCGCTTTGTGGCTGTCCATCGGCAATTGCCGCGGCAGGAGGCTCGGTACTACGTCATTCACCTTAGTCCGTGGAAGGTGCCGTCTTAGACTCTACGCTCCATTGTTTTACGGCGGCGAACACATTATGTCCGGTATATGAATCTGATGCAGGAGACTCTCAGCGTGCTCGACGACGAAGACGACAAGGACGACAAGACCAAGGAACTGCCGCTCGGCAAGGAAACGGAAGCGAATCTTTTCAAGTCGCGTTCGATCTTCATCTATGGAACGATTACCCAGGAACTGGCGCAGAAGGTCAACACGCAGCTCGTGGCGCTTGCCGCCGCCAGCGACGAAGACATCCGCGTCTATGTGAGCTCGCCCGGCGGCCACGTGGAATCGGGCGATTCGATCCATGACATGATCAAGTTCATCAAGCCGAAGGTCTGGATGATCGGTACGGGCTGGGTCGCATCGGCCGGCGCTCTGATCTACGTGTCCGTTCCGAAGGAGCGCCGCATCTGCTTGCCGAACACCCGCTTCCTGCTTCATCAACCGTCCGGCGGTACCCGCGGCATGGCATCCGATATCGAGATCCAGGCCCGCGAAATCATCAAGATGAACGAGCGGCTGAACAGGATCATGGCCGAAGCCACTGGCCAGTCGGTCGAGAAGATCGCCGCCGACACGGACCGCGACTATTGGCTGTCAGCCGAAGAAGCCAAGGTCTACGGCCTGGTTTCGAGGATCGTGACGTCGCAGAGCGAAATCTGATCGCTCCCTGCCATCTGAATTGAAAAAGCCCCGCCGGTTCCGCCGGCGGGGCTTTTTGTTGTTTGCAGGCTCGCATTGCCCGCGGATGGGCCCATGCGGTTCAGGCGACCTGCGGACGCCAGGCGATGACGCCTTCCGTGCGGGCGCGGACGTCCGGAGCGGCAAGGCAGGTGGCGACGGCCTCGTAACCGGGTGCACCCGGGACGGGCGCGACGCGGCTCGGCGGACTGTGGTTGGCGGGGCAGAGGATGATCGCCTCGTCCGGCCCGACGGCGCCGAGATCGAGGATCGCCGAGGAGCGGGTCATGACGAAGAGTGGACGGGCGCCGGGACCGCGATTGCGCAGATAGGCGGAGACTGCTTCCTGCGACGGCTGGTCCAGACCCTGCTCGATCATGTCGATGACCAGGATGCCGTCCGCGTCGGCTTCGACGGTCACGAGGAGGGCGGTGAGGGCAGGCGTTGGCGTAGCGCCCTCCTCGACAAGCCAGGCGAGCGATTGCTCGACGCGTAGCTTCTGCGCCGGATCGGTTTCCATCCGTGCCCGGGCGTCGGCGGCGCCGTTGGCGGCGCGATCGAGATCGACGAAGGTCGCGCCCGGAAGATGTTCGGCGATCGCCTTGGAGAACCGGGTCTTGCCGCTGCCGAGCGGGCCGATGATGTAGTTGAGCGGCCTCACGTCCCTGAGTTCGAAGCGTTCGCCGCCCCAGGGCCAGGGAAGGTCGAACGCTGCGACGATCTCGGCCGCCGGACGCGTCAGGCGCGTCAACTCGTGCATCCGCGGCGGTTCGCCGACGGCAAGGTCCGCGCGCAGGTTGCGGACTCTTTCGACCGTCTCGGCGATCCTGTGGGCTTCCGTTTCGAGCCTCGCCTGGTGGGCGGCAAGAGCGGGCGCAAGGTCCTGCGCCTCGCCTTTCAGCACCCGCGCCACCTGCGCGAGGCTGAGGCCAAGGGCTCGCAATGCGGCGATCTCGCCGGCGCGGGCCATTTCGACAGGGCCGTAGGTCCGCCATCCGGCCGCGGTGCGTACCGGGGCGATCAGGCCGCGCTGTTCATAGAGGCGCAGCGCCTTCGGGGAAATGCCGAGCCGTTCGGCGGCGTCGGACGGGCTCAGGTAGCGTGCGGAAGAACTCAAGGAATCACCTCGCCGGTTGTTGACCGCTCCTCCTATCGGGGCAGCCCCAGGGGCCGGGTCAACATCTGTTTTGCGAGGCTCGATTTTTTCCGAAGGCGGTTCGCAACGGAAAGAGGGTTTAGTCGGCGGACTTTTCCTTCGGCGTGTTCATTTAGGCGCGATGGTTCAGGGTTCTCTTGAAATTGAACCGACGGGAGCAGCTGTACGATCAAGCCGACCTCGATTGCCGGGTGGTCTCCACGACCTGCTGAGCGAGGTAGAACAACAGGAAGATGGCGGCATTGAATTCCAGCAGTTCCTCCACCGCCGAGAGCGTGCGGGATGTCGTGGCTACATCAACGACCTGCGCCATACCGATCAGTCCTACGTGAAGGAAAATCAGAACGTGGTTCGAAAGCCACGGCCATTCTGCATCGATGCGCATGTTCCATACAACTCTCAGCGCAAAGACCAATGTGCCGAGGGAAATGGCAAGAATGAGTCCAATGAACGCCCAGCCAAGACCCGGGCTGAGCTCGTCCAGAAGCCGGTAGGCCAAGATCAGCAAATCATGGAAACCATCCAGTTCGCCTCCACCGTAGAGAGCTGGCGGTTGAAATCCAAGGATGCGAGCGCCGAAGCTTGTCTCATCCATCAACTCAGCGAGCCCAAGCAGGCCGCCCAACGACAGAGCCGCACGCGGGCCAGATACGACAGTAGCTGCTCCCGCCAACAGCACAACGCTTGCCAGGCACACGGCGCCACCCGTTTCGATGATGCCGTCCTCCCCGAGAAGCACGGCTCGGGCACTTGGTACGAAAACGGCCGTCAAGGCACTGCCAGCGGTGCAGAGGGCGACCACCGTCAACGGCCATATGAGCCATCGAAGTTGGCTGGTCTGCGAAGGCAGATGGGGGAAATCCAAGTGCGTAGATGTGTCACCATCGTCAATGTCTTCAGCACGAATTTTGAGGTTTTTCATCGCTCTACCGTGTCATCTGTTTGTCACAAACTTACCGGTTTGACGAATGGTTGACCAATAACATTAGCTTTCAGAAGGTTTCAAAGGCCGATCCGGCGGTCGAGCCGGTCGCTCTGTTTTGCGAGGTTCGGTTTTTTTCCGGAGGCAGTTCGCTCAGTCGACCAGCGCTAGCGATGGCGCGAACCACGTATGGTTGCCTGCCCGCCAGTCCGTCGCGAAAGCGATGAACTCGTTGGCCGGCATCGGTTTTGCGAAGACGTATCCCTGCAGGGTCTGGCAGCCGAGGCTGCGCAGGATGTCCACATGCGCTGCCGTCTCCACCCCTTCGGCGACGATCTCGATGCCCTGGGAGCGGCCGATCTCGATGATCGAGGCGACCAGCCGGCGCTGCGAGCCGGCGGCTTCGAGCGGTGCAATCAGCTTGCGGTCGATCTTCAGCCGCTTGGGCCCGAGTTCGAGAAGGCTGACGATCGAGGCATGGCCGGTGCCGAAATCGTCGATTTCGATATCGATCCCGAGCGCCTTGAGGTCGAGAATGGCGGACCTCAGTTCCTTGTCCTGATCCTCGAAGGAGATCGATTCGAGAAGTTCGAACGACAGGGTCCCGGGCGCGATCGGCAGTTCGGCCAGTCGTTTGAACAGCCTTTCGTCCTTCAGGCGCTGCGCCGAGATGTTGACGGAAAGATGCGGGATATCGAGGCCAAGCGCGCTCCATCTCACCGATTGGAAGAGCGCCTTTTCGAGAATGATCGCATCGATATCGGCTGACCGGTGCAGGCTCTCGGCGATCGCCAGGAAACTGTCCGGCGCCAGCAGGCCGCGTTTGGGATGCTGCCAGCGGGCCAGCGCCTCGACGCCGACTATGTCGAGCGAATGCGCATCGAACTGGGGCTGGAAAAAGGGGATGATCTGGTCGCCTTCGAGCGCGCTCAGGAACTCGTCGGACATGCGCTTGCGCTGCACGACCGCCGAGCGCAGTTCCTTCGAGAAAACCTCGACGCGGTTGCGGCCGCGCTTCTTGGCTTCATAGAGCGCGATATCGGCGTTGATCAGCAGTTGGCTCAGTTCCTCGCCGGCTACGGACTGGCAGGCGATGCCGGCGCTGCAGCCGATGCGACATTCATGCCCGCCGATATCGATGGGGCGGGCAAGGGTGTTGACGATCGACTGGGCGAGGTATTCCGCCCGGCGCTGCGGCTCCGTCCCGCCGGTCACGACGACGAATTCGTCACCGCCGATGCGGGAGGCGAACTCGTCGTGGTCGATCAGTTCGAGCAGGCGGGACGTGGCCACTTTCAGGACCGCGTCGCCCGCCGCATGGCCAAGCGTGTCGTTGACTTCCTTGAAGCGGTCGAGATCGATGTGGATGAATGCCAGCCGGTGACCCGCAGCCTGGTTTTCTCCGGCGGTCATGAACTGGTCGAGGAAGCGCCGGTTTGGCAGGCCCGTTAGGGCGTCGTGCAACGACTGGTGTTCGAGCGTGCGCCTTGCCGAACGCAATTCGTCGTTCTGCAATTCGGCCTTCGTCTGCGCCAGCCGCAGTTCGGAATGCAGCGTGACGTCCCTGGTGACGTCCCAGTTGGCGCCGACCACCCGCTTGACGCCTCCCGCGGTCCGGTAGGTGGCTCCGTGCGCACGGATGTGGCGGATCTCGCCGCTGTGGGAGACGACACGGAACTCGGTACGGTAACTCGTTTCATCCATGAGCGCCTTGCGGAAGTAGGCTTCGGCGGCTTCCAGGTCGTCGGGATGCAGCGCATCGCGCCAGTCCACGTATTCGAGGACATCGCTGTCCGGCGGCGCGTCGTAGAGTTCGCGCATGCGCTGGTCCCAGATCAGCGTGTCGGTCGAAGGTTCATATTCCCAGACGCCGACGCCCGAGGCCTGAAGTGCCAGTTCGAGGCGCTGTGACAGCGTTTCCAGCTGTTCCTCGCGCTGCTGCAGAGTGAGGATGTTGCCGTGGCGCTGTTTCATCAACAACCCGGCCCAGAAGAGCGGGGCGGCGATGCAGAAGGCGATCAGAAGGGCGGTGATCCGGAAGCTGAACATGTCCGGCGGCGAGCTCTGCCATCCGCCTTTCGGGACTGCGGCGAGATACCAGGTGTCGTAACCAAGCTCGATCCTCGACTTGACGGGGTCCTGCGAAAATATGGCGCCCTTTCCAAGGAAAATGTCGCGCTCGGCGGGGATGGGCCGCTGCGAGATTGTAATGTCCAGTGCTTGACGCTGGGTATTGACGTTGCTGTCCGCGTAGAGCCTGTCGAGGTCGATGACCGCCGAAACGACACCCCAGAACCGGCCGTTGGCAAGCGAGAAGACCGGATAGCGGGCAATCAGCCCTTGGCCGCCCTGCACCAGATTGACCGGCCCCGTAATGACGAGCGTCCGCCGCTCGACGGCTCTCATCACGGCATCCCGCTGGAGCTCGTTGGTGCGGTAGTCGAGGCCGAGGGCCTTCTTGTTCGCCTCTTCGGGGTAGACCAGGCCGACGACCAGATCCTTGGCGGCGACGACGTTGCGCAGCTGCGACGGAACGTCGAAAATCCGCTCCGAAAGCGCCGTGAATTGCGGCTGGTTGATATTCGGGTTGGCGGCAATGGCGGCCACCAGCCCGTAGATAAGGTTGACGTTGCCGTGGATGTTGGTCTCAAGGCTTGCAGCGACCCGGGCGAGTTGCTCGGCTGCCTTGACCTGCTGTGCCACGTGATATTGTTCGCGTTTCTCGACATCGGCGCGGACGACACCGACCAGCAGGCCGGCGACAGCAAGGATGGCCGGGAAGAAATAGCCGAGGCCGAAGAACTGAAGACCAGACGATTTCGATTTCGAGATGAAGGGCAGCGAGGTCATTGGGATTTCCGATGGTGTCCCCCACTGTGGCCGACAAAATTTAAGATTGTCTAATTTATCCTCGCGTCAGTTAGATTTGGCGCGGATAGCTCCGATCCAAAGACCGACAGGGTGGGAAAAAGGCTTGCCGCATCGGCGTATGAGAGTTCTATACCGGCGTGTGCTCCGGCGCGCCCGGCCGGCGCCCGTAGACGGCGACGGAATCGTATTTCTTCTCGTCGGAGGCAAAGGCCGTTGAAAGAAGAAGCTGGATCGACCGCAGCACCGTATGCCGGCGGCCTGAAGGATGGGCGGTATATTCGCGGGTCCGGTCGTAGATCGAGGCCTCCCATTGCCGCCAGCTCGCATGGTGGTGGCGGGTATAACCCATGTATTGGAAGCTGGAGAAGGTGAAGCCGCCGAGGCCGATCACCTTGCGAAGACAGGCGGGCGTGAAGAAGTAGAGATGACGCGGCGCGTCGAACATGGCCGAGCAGACGCCGAGGCTTTTGAAATGAGTGGCCGCGCAGTTGGGCACTTCGCAGAACAGTATCCCACCCGGACGCGTCAGGAAGAAGGCCTTCTGGAGCGCCAGGATCGGGTCGCGGCAATGTTCCAGCACATGGCGCATGATCACGAGATCGCAGCTCTGTCCTTTGAGATCGGCCGGAAGCTCCTCGCAGGTGCCCGCAAGCACCGTGATGCCAGCCTTGGCCGCCTCGGCTCTTGCCGCTGCATCCGGCTCGACGCCGAGGACGTTGAAGCCGAGCGCCTTGAAACGGCTGAGGAGATCACCGCCGCCGCAGCCGAGGTCGCAGATCGAGGCGCCCGGCGGCAGATCCTTGGCGATACGCTCGGGATCGAGCGACTGGCCCTTGTCGAGGCGCCAGGCGGCATGGAGCAGCGCCCTGTCGAGGAGGGTCTGATTGACCTCCACGAGATGACCCTGCCCGTGGGTGTAATACCGGGCGGTATCATAAAAAGACGGAATTTCTTCCGAGCTGGGCATGGGGCTGACGGCACCGAGCCCGCATTCCGTGCAGACCACGAAGTCTTTATGGGTGTTTTCGGCGCCCTTTAACGGGTCGAGCGGCATATACGTCCACGGGGCAGTCTGCCCACCGCAGGAAAAGCAAGTCATCTCATGCTCCGCCAAAGATGGTCGCAATTTGCCGAGGATACCGATCTTCAACAACATGCCTAAAGTGATGATCTACCGATGGAGTATGTCGTGATATTTCGGGAATGGCGCTTGCCAATCCGCGCGTGTCGCCGAAGCACGGTATTCTGCTTTGTATCGGAGGGGATTTCGGCCGTTCCTATGCGGGGCTGATAAGGTTCCGGCCGGCACGCTTGGAACGGTAGAGGCCGTCGTCGGCGCGTTTCAGAATGTCCTCGGAGGAGGCATCGGCCGGCAGAAATTCGCTCAAGCCGCCGCTGATCGTGGCGTGATGGCCAAGCGCCTCCCGGACCTCGGTGGCGACGCGCTGGCGCAGCCGGTTGGCGATGACGATGCCATGCTCCTGCCGGGTGGCGGGCATGACCACGACGAATTCGTCGCCGCCGAGGCGGGCGAGAAAGTCGGTCTTGCGCAATTCCAGGCGACAGACGCCGGCGATCGCTTTCAGAACCGCATCGCCCATCGCATGTCCAAGCTCGTCGTTGACGGTCTTGAAGTGGTCGATGTCGAACATGAAGACGGATGTCGGGATATGCTCGTCCCGAAAAAGCTCGAACTTCAGGGCGAGCACGTCCATTAGCTTGCGGCGGTTGAAGAAGCCGGTCAGCGCGTCGGTCTCGCTCTGATGGCGCAGCTGGTTCTCGACGGCATTCTTTTCCGTGATGTTGCTGGCGACCCAGACGATCGCATCCTCGCCGTCGACCTGGAAATCAAGCGCCTGCAAGCGTCCCTCGAACCAGATCGGGTGGGCGGGACCATCGTTCTGCAGCCCCTTCACGTCGCTGCCGGAGAGGCTGTATTCGATGATATGCAGGGCACGCGAGGCGAGCGCCTTTTCGATCTCCCGCACAAAACGTTGCGCCTTCTCGACGACGAGGACGTCGTAGAGGCTCTTGCCGACGAGATAGCTGCCCTCGTGATAATAGCGGGTGTCCTTGCCGCCGAAGAGCGCGGCATAACGGCCGCTACGGGTCAGGACGAAGCAGGGGTCCGGGAGCGCTGACAGAATGAAATAAAGCTGATCGCGGGAAAAGGCGGTTTCCTGTCCGATCTGGATCTCTGGCGCAAGGTGAACTGCCGTCATTGCGTTTCCCGGAGCGTTGATGCAATCCGGGCTGCATGGCCGGACCGACCGGAAGCAACGGGCGCACGGTCCGGAGACTACCGCCAAACTCCTTCCAAATTATCAACAGATGCAAATATTCGCAGGAACGAATAAAGGCGGGGGCGGCAGCCGGCAAAGATAAATGGCTGGCTGCAGCCATGGCTTTCCATCTCGGCCGTACCCTTTTGCGGCAAACGCACCTTGCCTTTGCTGGCGGGCCTATGTTCGATTGCGGACTTTCAAATTCATGAGTCCCAGCCGGTATGTTCAAGGATTTTTCCGTTTCAGCCCTGATGATGGGGCTGCTCACTGCCTTTGTCGGGTTCATCAGCTCGTTTGCGGTCATCATGCAGGGGTTGCAGGCGATGGGTGCGACCGCGCCGGAAATCGCCTCGGCTCTCCTGGCGCAATCGATTTCGATGGGTTTGCTGGCGATCGTGTTCTCGAGCTTGTACCGGATGCCGATCAGCATCGCCTGGTCGACGCCGGGGGCGGCGCTTCTGTCCGGCATCAGCATGATCGAGGGCGGATTTCCGGCCGTGGTCGGCGCTTTCGTGGTCTGCGGCGTGCTGATCATTCTCTCCGGCCTGTTCCGGCCGCTCAGCCGGGCGATCCGGCTGATCCCGGCGCCGCTCGCCAATGCCATGCTGGCCGGTATTCTGCTCAGTCTTTGCCTCGCGCCGGTGAAGGCTGTCGCCTTCAATGCGGCGCTCGGCCTGCCGATCGTGCTGACCTGGATGGTCGTGGTTTCGAGATGGCGTCTCTGGGCGGTGCCGGCGTCGCTCGGCGCGCTGATCCTGGTGCTGGTCTTCGGCGTCGACCTTCCCTCGGACGCGATGGCGCAGATCGGCGCAGCGATCCATCCGGGCCTCACCTTCGTCACGCCGGTCTTCACCCTGCATGGGATGATCTCGGTGGCGCTGCCGCTGTTCATCGTCACCATGGCCTCGCAGAACATACCCGGCATGGCGATCCTGAAGGTGCATCACTACGAGCCGCCGGCGGGTGTGATGTTTGTCGGCACGGGGATATTCTCGATCCTCGGCGGGTTGGTCGGCGGCGTGCCGGTCAACATGGCGGCGATCACGGCGGCGATGTGCGCCAGCGAGGATGCCCACCCCGATCCCGCCAGACGCTACTGGGCGGCGATCGTCGCCGGCTTCGGTTACATCGTGTTCGGCCTGATCGCCGGCGGCATCATCGCCTTCGTATCGCTGGCGCCGCCGATCCTGCTGCAGGCGGTGGCGGGCCTCGGACTGATCGGCGCCTTTGCCAACGCGGCCTTTGCAGCCTATCGCGACCCGGAAACGCGGGAGGCCGCCGCGATCACCTTCCTCGTGACGGCGTCGGGTCTTTCGTTTGCGGGGATTTCCGGGCCTTTCTGGGGGCTCGTCGCGGGCGGGGTGATGATGGGATTGCAGGGCTTCGTCAGGCGTGCTTGAATGTCTGGAAATGGTATAATTTCTATATTATATTGGTCATGAAGTTCGAATTCGATCCTGACAAGAGCGCCACGAACAGGGACAAACACGGAATCGATTTCGTGGAGGCGCAGGCGTTGTGGGCAGATGAGAGGCGGACCGTCGCTCCGGTCCTGTCGGATACGGAGTCGCGATATATCCTTACGGGAAAGATTGCGGAGAAGCATTGGACCGCGGTCTATACATGGCGAGGAGACTGGCTGCGAATTATATCGGTCAGGCGCGCACGTGACAAAGAGAAGCAGACCTATGAAGACAATAACCGCTGAAGAGTTTGACAAGAAATTCGACGATGGCGAGGACATCAGCGAATATGTGGACTGGTCTAAGGTCACACGCCCGGGTCTCGAACCCAAGCGCGTCAATATCGATTTTCCGACCTGGGTCGTGAACGGGCTGGATCAGGAGGCACAGCGTCTTGGTGTTACGCGGCAGTCGCTGGTGAAACTCTGGATCGCCGAACGGCTTGAGGCAAGACGCCAAGGCAAGTGAAAGCCCACTTGCCTCTCTTCCACTCTGAGGTTATACACTTCGCCCATGACCATGACAGGCGCAATCATGTCCGACCGTTCGTCTACCCGCCGCATCGCGGCCGGGACGATGGTATTTGCGCTTTCCTCGCTTCTTAGCCTCGACCTTACGCGCGGTTGCCGGGTCCGTTGAGGAGCGCCCGGCGGCCGAAGGCCCGCCCGGCATAAGAGCTCCTCTCACGAACATTCAAGACCGAGCCACCAAAGACCGCTAAAGGTCCGCATCGACGACGGCCAATTCCCCAGACGGGTGCCGAGCGACGCGTGAAGCGAGAAGAGACGACGACAATGGACGCCAACACTCATTCCCCGAAATACGGTCATAAATCCGGGATGCCCGACGCGGCTATGAAATACCGCGCTTACCCGCCCATCAACATTCCCGACCGCACCTGGCCCACGAAAACCATCACCAAGGCGCCGATCTGGTGTTCGGTCGACCTGCGCGACGGCAACCAGTCTCTGGTCAACCCGATGGGCCATGACCGCAAGGCCCGCATGTTCCGCATGCTGCTCGACATGGGTTTCAAGGAAATCGAGATCGGTTTCCCGTCCGCCTCGCAGACCGATTTCGACTTCGCTCGCTGGTGCGTGGAAGAGGGCGGCGTGCCGGAAGACGTGTCCATGCAGGTCCTGGTCCAGTGCCGGCCTGAGCTGATCACCCGCACCTTCGAATCTCTGGAGGGCGCCCACAAGCCGATCATCCACTTCTACAACTCGACCTCCGAGCTGCAGCGCCGCGTAGTGTTCGCCAAGGACGTCGCCGGTATCAAGCAGATCGCGGTGGACGCGGCCAAGATGATCACCGACATGGCAGCCAAGGCCGCCAATGGTGCAAATGGGGGTTTTCGTTTCCAGTATTCGCCGGAAAGCTTTACCGGCACCGAGTTGGAAGTGGCGCTGGAAATCTGCAATGCAGTCACCGAGGTGATCAGGCCGACCGCCGAGGACAAGTTGATCCTCAACCTGCCCTCGACGGTGGAGATGGCGACCCCGAACGTCTACGCGGACCAGATCGAATGGATGTGCCGCAATCTCGACAACCGCGAAAACATCATCATCTCGCTGCATCCGCATAACGACCGCGGCACCGGTATCGCTGCGACCGAGCTCGGCCTGATGGCGGGTGCCGACCGTGTCGAAGGCACGCTGTTCGGCAATGGCGAGCGCACCGGCAATGTCGACGTGGTGACGCTCGCCTTGAACATGTACACGCAGGGCGTTGATCCGGAACTGGATTGCTCCGATATCGAGCGGATCAAGGCGGTCTACGAATATTCCAACCAGATGGTCATTCCCGAACGGCATCCTTATGTCGGCGAACTGGTCTATACGGCCTTTTCCGGCTCGCACCAGGATGCGATCAACAAGGGCATGAAGGCCATCAAGGTCGCCAATCACCCAGTCTGGGAAGTGCCCTACCTGCCGATCGACCCGCGCGATGTCGGCCGTTCCTACGAGGCGATCATCCGCATCAACTCGCAGTCCGGCAAGGGTGGCATCGCCTATATCCTCTCGGAGGATTACGGCCTGAACCTGCCGCGTAACCTGCAGGTCGAGTTCCGCGAGGAGATCCAGCGGATCACCGACGAAGAGGGCGTGGAGCTTCCCGCCAGGCGCATCTATGAAAGCTTCATCGAACGCTATGTCGAGCAACCCGGCGGACGGCTGAAGTTCGTCGATCACCACACCTTTCCGGCCGGGGTCGATCACAAGGGCGTTCGCGTCGTCGCAGCGGAGATCACCGACGGCGGCGAAACGAAGCGGATCGAAGGCACGGGCACGGGACCGATCGACGGTTTCATCAACGCGCTGTCGACCTATCTCGGCATAGAACTTTCGGTCGCCGACTATTCCGAACATTCGCTGCAGCACGGCTCCAACGCGTCCGCCATCGCCTATGTGGAGATGGAGCACCCGAACGGAAAACTGTTCGGCGCCGGCATCAACAAGAACATCGTCGCGGCCTCGCTCGAAGCGATCGTCTCGGCGGCGAACCGGGTGATCGAGGGGCGCTGAGGAAGGTCGGGGTTGTAAAAATTGCGGAGGGCCGCTCGACTATCTGGGCGGCCTCTTGATTGTCGCAGGAAGTTTAGAACTGGACTTGTTTTTGCTCGCCTGACGTGCAATTTGCCCATAGTGTGGCGGGAGCATCAGACGTGAGTGCCGGGAGCCAAAGCACGCATAGTACGCGAATTAATTTGTCATCACGTCTATTCGGCTGATTTTATGAATAGGTTATGGCCATGAGTGATGATGAAGCGTCATATCTCAAAAGAATCTCGATTCTCGATATTCCAGAGTTTTTTTATTTACAAATTTTATTCCGAAAAATACTCATATGCTCATTTTTCATTTTTTTTATCCTAGGTATTTTTATTGGTTTTTTCCGCTTTGATCATTCTTTCTGCGATGTGTTTTTGAGTTCTGCCGGTTCAAGTATCAACTCATTATTGATACTTGAACCTGAGACAGAGTTGTTGCGCTGCAGATTGATTTTGTCATTATATACATTTCCGGCCGTTGTGCTTACAATTTCGTTCTTATTTTCTATTTTGATCGTGCGCCATCTTTTTATTTTTACTCAAGTCGAGAGCGGAAGTTATAAATTCCAGAATTTCATGAGGGAAAGCTTTTCCATTGTAATTTTCTCTTTAGCCTTCTTGTTGGCAATATATTGGCATCCGCAGCAAGGACGATATGGAGGCTCGGGTGAGGTTTTGCTTGGCGGCGCTTTTATCATCGTCTTTGCGTCATTCGCTTGGTATATTTTTTGCGCTGCATTTCTTGCTTTGATGATACTTACAGCAACATACTTCGGGCAATTTCGAGAAAATAGATCTTGAACATTATTGACGGCTGTACGGCGGTAATGCAGCCATTTTCGCTGACAGCTGCATCCACGTTTTGTCATTACTTTTAACTTTACTGCAGTTCACCGCTCATAACTCGCTTGAATCTAAGGCGCGCTTAGGCAGCCAGGCGTTTCCATATGTCGTAGCCTAGATCAGCCCCGCCGCCTTGGCCGCGATATCATCCAGATCGGCCGCAGACGACGGGCCGACGATCATGTAGGTGGCCAGCGGCGTGACCCAGGAGACGAGGCCGGTGTCGTTGCGGATTTCCTCGATCGAGCGGTTGCCCTCGGGTCGGGTCTTGGTGAAGGAAATGGCGATCACGTCGCCGTCTCCTTCACCGTCGGTCCGGCGGTAGATAAGCTGGCCGACCGGCCCGCCGCCGGCGGCAAACAGGCGGGCGCCCTGGAAGGTCAGGCCGCTGTCGCTGAGATCGGGGATCCGAAAGCCGACGCCGGTATTGGTGGTCAGCCATTCGAGGATATCGGCAGGCCTGTCGGCTGGGATTTCAGCAAGGTGATTGGTCTGGCGCGCATAGAGCCGGTAATGGGCGATGATATCGTCCAGCCAGTCGCGGCTGCTGGTGCCGGGCATGGAGATCATCGAAAACTGCGGCACCGCGGGGTTGCTGCCGATCATATAGCCGATGCCGCCGCCGAATACGAAAAACAGGGCGCAGGCGGCCACTGCCTGCAGGCCGGACGGCTTGAAGGAAAGCGTCGGGCGCGGCCCCTGCGGCAGGCGTACGGCCCGGCGCGGCAGCGGCGCATTCTTGATGGTGCGCACCAGATCGAGCGGCACCGGCTCCTTCAGCATGTCGTCGAACGCGCGCCTTCCGAGATCGGCGCCGCGCTTCAGCGCGTCGTGCAGGGACCGCGCCTGCGGGTCGTTGACCAGCAGTTCCTCGACGTCATGCCTGTCATCGTCGCTGGCCCGGCCATCGATATAGGCGGAAAGCCGCAGTTCGAGCGGCGAGGGCTGGGGGATGTTCATCCTCATGCTCTCCGCTCGCTCGTTTCGGCGGCGGCCGCCGCCAGGCTGAGACGTGCGGTGCAAAGGCGGGCGGCAAAGAGATCCGGCTGGATGCCGAGAATGGCGGCCGCCTCCGCATAGGCGAAACCTTCCACATCGGCGAGCAGGAAAACGCTCGCCAGCCCGTCCGGCAGGCAAGCGAGGGCGTCCTTCTTCGACGGGCGGGAATTTCCGGCCGTGGACGCGTCGTCGGCGGCATTGCCCTCGGCGCGACGGCGCTTCTTGGCCTCGTCCACGAAGGTGCTGCGGATCATGCTGAAAAGCCAGCTTTCCAGCCGGCCTTCGCCCTTCCAGTGATGGCTTTTCTGGATCGCCCGGCCGGCCGCTCCACGCACCAGATCATCGGCCTCGGCCGCACTTCCCGTTAGCGTCAGCGCAAAACGGCGCAGACGCGGCAGGAGCGCTACGAGATCGCGCCGGATGTCGGTCGATGGGCTCGGCTGGGTCATGTATAGGAGCGGCTTACCTGTGATCTACTTCAATAACCGGAACGAACTCATAGCTATGACGGGATTGTGGCGATTCCGCAACAATCGCGCCATTGATTCTACAACATTCTCGCGACTTGCGGAATCGACATCGTCGCTGGCTCCTCACCGTAGAGAAGCCGGCTGTTGTCGAGCGCAACGCCGTCGCCCCGTTCCGTGAGGCCATAACGGTCGCAAAGAAGATTCCAGGCACCGGGCTCGCCGGAGAGCGTGAAGAGGTTGTAGGCGGCGCGCGGCTTGTGTCCGCCAGGTCCCTGGGACGCCGACGCGATGCCGACCACCGGCACGTTGCCGGTATGGCTTCGCAGCCAGTAGAGCGTGTTGAGATGGGTATGCCCATGCAGCACCAGTTCCGCGCCACCGGTGGAGATCGCCGCTGCGAACCGGCGGATGCCGAGCATGCGCTTGTGCGAGGAGGCGGCACCGCGGATTGGCGGATGGTGGATCAGCACCACCCGGAAGAGGCCTTCGTCTCCGGCTTTCTTCAACAGGTTGACCGTCTCGCGGGCTTGGCGCGAGCCGAAATATCCCGAGGCCGAAAAGGGCAGGGTGGCATTGGAGGTCGAGCAGCCGATGATGGCGATCGGACCCCGACAGCGCAGGGTCGGAAAGATATGGTCGTCTTCGGGCCATTCGGCGGGGTCGTCGTCGCTCTTGATGAACGGATACCATTCGTTGACCGACTTGTCGTGCGCGCCCGGCACATAGGCGTCGTGGTTGCCGGGCACGAAAGTCGTATCATAGGGGTCGCCGATGGTGCGCAGCCACTCGCCGGCAAGCCGCGTCTCGATCTTGGTCGCCAGGTTGACGAGGTCGCCGGTGATGACGAGCTGGTCCGGTTCGCGCGTCTTCAAATCGCTCAAAAGCAGGTCGAGCGTGTTGACGAAAAGGTGCTTGCGCCGATTGCGGTGCCAGTTCACAAACCCGGTGATCCGCTTCGAGAAAAGCTCGCGAAGCGTCAGGTTTGGAAGCGGCCCCAGATGGATGTCGGAAATATGCGCGAATTTGAACATGGCGCACACATAACGCATGAGTGCAGAAATCGTTATCGATTTTCTGGGCGCTCCCGGAGTTATGAATGAGTGGCGAAGGGATGCCGTAAATCCGCAACGGGCGGACCCGGATCGTCGTCTGGCTGCTGCACCGGGTCTTCATGCTGACGCGCGGCATGACGCTCGGGGTGCGCGCCGCCTGCTTCGACGGCGAAGGCCGCATCTTCCTCGTGCGTCATACCTATGTTCCCGGCTGGTACATGCCGGGCGGTGGCGTCGAACGCGGAGAGACGGTGCTCGACGCGCTGCGCAAGGAACTACGCGAGGAAGGCAATCTGGAGATCTGCGGGGAGATTTCGCTCTTTCACGCCTATTACAATCGCAATGCCAGCAAACGCGACCACGTGCTGTTCTATCGGGTGACGGTGGAGCAGACGGCTCCGCGTGCGCCGGATCGGGAGATTGCCGAGAGCGGATTCTTCGCGCTGGATGCGCTGCCTAAGGAGACGACCGCGGCGACGCTGCGGCGGTTGCGGGAGTTGAAGGGCGAGGTGGAGAGGGCGGACTACTGGTGAGGGATCCCAGTTTGCCCCTCATCCGCCCTGCCGGGCACCTTCTCCCCGTTCTGACGGGGAGAAGGACAGATGCCGCACCGTCTCACCCTATCGGCAACGCTTTGGTTTGAAGGGGACCGGGAGCTTGCCGCTTGCGTCCTTCGCCCCGCTTGCGGGGAGAAGGTGCCGGCAGGCGGATGAGGGGCAGATGCGTCTCGATCAAGCCACCCGCTTCACCTTCTCCCGCCCATGCGGTGCGTCGAGGTCTATCACCGGGCCGACGGGGACGATGCCGGTCGGGTTGATGGTCTTGTGGCTCTCATAATAGTGGTGCTTGATGTGGAACAGGTTGCAGGTCTCGGCGATGCCGGGTTGCTGATAGAGATCAGCGAGATAGCCGGACAGGTTCGGGTAGTCCGCTATGCGGCGGATGTTGCACTTGAAGTGGCCGACATAGACCGGATCGAAGCGGAGCAGCGTGGTGAACAGGCGCCAGTCCGCCTCGGTCGTAGTGTCGCCGAACAGGTAGCGGCTGCCTGACAGGCGCTGTTCCAGAATGTCGAGGGTTTCGAACAGCCGGGTGACGGCGGCTTCGTAGGCGTCCTGGGCGGTTGCGAAACCGGCCTTGTAGACGCCGTTGTTCACCGTGTCGTAGACGAGCGCGTTCAGTTCGTCGATCTTGCCGCGCAGTGCCTGCGGATAAAAATCCACTGTCGAGCCGGTCAGGCCGTCGAAGGCGCTGTTGAACATGCGGATGATCTCGGAACTCTCGTTCGAGACGATGGTGTTCTCAAGCTTGTCCCAGAGGACGGGCACGGTGACGCGGCCGGAATAGTTTGGATCGGCCTTCAGGTAGACCTGGTAGAGATAGTCCGAGCCGAACAGGTCGTCGCCGGTGGCGCCGTCGCGTTTCCGGAACTCCCAGCCGTTCTCCAGCATCAGGTAATCGACGACGGAGACCGAGACCAGGTCCTCGAGCTTTTTCAGCTTGCGGAAGATCAGGGTGCGGTGCGCCCAGGGACAGGCATAGGAAACATAGAGGTGGTAGCGCCCGGCTTCGGCCTTGAAACCTTGCCTGCCGGAGGGACCGGCGGAACCGTCCGCGGTCACCCAGTTGCGGAACTGCGATTCGGCCCGCTTGAAATGGCCCTTGTTTTCCTTGGTATCGTACCAGACGTCCTGCCATCTTCCTTCGACGAGCCTGCCCATGGTTATCTCCTTGGATTTTCCTTGAGGTGATAGATACGGCACCGGCTGCCGAATACGAGGCAGGATTTTATGAACGGTGTGTTTTTGCGTTGGACGCGGGAAATTTTTCCTGCTAATTCGCTTTCCGGATTTTAAGGATACTTTCCTCTATGACCGAAGTGCGGACACTGCGACGACGCTGATCATCGACCACGACGCTTGAACAGGCGTCATCGAGATCCCTTGTCCTGTCCGCTCTCAATCTACGGCTTCGGTCCTTCATGTCTCAGCACAACGCCCTCTATAAGCACGAACTCGTTTATCTCACGGAAGATGCATCCCATGATGAGGTCATCGAACTCATCAACGCGGAAGCCTTCGGCCCCGGGCGCCATACCCGCGCCGCCGCCCGCATCCGCGAGCAGGGGCCGCATGACCGAACACTCTCCTTCGTCTGTGCCGATGACGGCGAAACGATCGCTTCGGTCAGGATGACGCCGGTCCATGCGGGTTCGGTGAAGGGCCACCTGCTCGGGCCGCTTGCGGTGCGGCCGTCGCACAAGAACCAGGGCATCGGCCGGGAACTGGTGCGGATCGCCATCGAAGCGGCGAGGCGCCAGGGTTCCGAAGCGGTGATCCTGGTCGGCGACCCGCCTTATTACGGTCCGCTCGGATTCGAGAAAGTTGCCTATGGCGCGCTGGAATTCCCGGGACCTGTCGATCCCGGCCGGGTGCTGGTCGTGCCGATCGCAGCCGACGTGCATGCGCGGCTCAAGGGCGTCATCGGCTGGCGCGAATAGGCCATTTCCTTTAAGCAGATGACGGATCGGTCGGCGAAAGCCGGCCGCACGATTCGTCGAAGCGGGGGACCGGGCGCATGACAGCAATCACCATGGACGAGGCGCTCGATCGCGCCGGAGCGGGGACCTATCAGCGACGGCTGATGGGTGTTTTCGGCCTCGTCTGGACGGCCGATGCGATGCAGGTGCTGGCGGTCGGTTTCACCGCCGCCTCTATCGCGGCAACTTTCGGGCTGACCGTGCCGCAGGCGCTGCAAACGGGCACGGCCTTCTTCTTCGGCATGCTGCTCGGCGCGCTCGGTTTCGGAAGGCTTGCCGACCGGATCGGCCGCCGCCGGGTGCTGATCGTCACGGTCGCCTGCGACGCGCTGTTCGGCACGCTCTCCATCTTTGCCCCGGATTTCACCATCCTGCTTGTGCTGCGCTTCCTGACCGGCGCTGCCGTCGGCGGTACGCTGCCGGTCGATTATGCAATGATGGCGGAGTTCCTGCCTGCCAGGAACCGTGGCCGCTGGCTGGTCCTGCTCGAAGGCTTCTGGGCAGTCGGGACGCTGATCGTGGCGCTCGCCGCCTGGGCCGCAAGCCTTGCCGGCGTCGCTGATGCCTGGCGTTATATCTTTGCGGTCACCGCCATTCCGGCGATTGCCGGCATCGGCCTGCGTTTCCTGGTGCCGGAATCGCCGCTCTACCTGATGCGCTCGGGCCGCAATGACGAGGCGAGGGCGATCGTCGACCGGATGCTCGTCGTCAACGGTCGTCCGCAGCTCGGGGCTGGCACCAGCCTGGTCCCGCCGCCGCCGGTCAAGGCGACCGGCATCTTCTCGGGCGAGTTGCGCCAGCGCAGCATCATGATCCTGGCGATCTGGTTCCTTGTCTCGGTCTCCTATTACGGCGTCTTTACCTGGATGCCGGCGAGGCTCGCCGGCGAGGGCTTCGGTTTCGTGCGCGGTTACGGCTTTCTGGTACTGGTCGCGCTGGCGCAGCTTCCGGGGTATGCGCTTGCCGCCTATGGCGTGGAGAAATGGGGCCGCAAGCCGACGCTGATCGGCTTCTGCCTGCTCTCGGCGCTAGGCTGCCTGATGTTTGTCGTCGCGCCGAGTGCCCTCCTGGTCGGGGCCGCGCTGCTGATCATGAGCTTTGCGCTGCTCGGCACCTGGGGTGCGCTCTATGCCTATACGCCGGAACTTTATCCGACCGCGTCGCGGGCGACCGGCATGGGGGCAGCCGGCGCCATGGCGCGTCTCGGCGGCCTGCTGGCGCCGTCGCTGGTCGGTTATGTCGTGGTTCAGGGGCTTGGCCTGACGATCGGCATCTTTGCCGGCCTGCTGGTGCTGGCGGCGATTGCCGCGACGATGATCAATGCGGAAACGCGGCAGGCCTCTATCGCCTGAGCTGGAACCGTTTTTGCAGCCACGTCACCGAATGGCCTCCTTCGAGGCCCTTCAGCGTGCCAATCTCTGTGTAACCCTGCTTCAGATAAAGCTTGAGTGCGGCGGGGTTCATCGTGTCGATATAGGCGCCGATCGCGCCGCGAGCTTTGGCTTCGGCTTCGGCCATGTCGAGCATGCGGGCGGCAAGGCCGCGGCCGCGCAGTTCGTCGGGGATGTAGAGCATCGAAACATAGAGCCAGCCGCGGCCGGTATAACCGGTCAGCCCGCCGATGAGGTTGCCGTCGTCGTCATGCAGCGGCACCGCCAGCTCGCGGCGGTCGGTGGGGCCGAACGTCGCTGCATTGTGGGTCATCAGCCGTTCGAGGATGAAATCCTCCTCGTCGGCGGTCATGCCTTCGATGATTTTCAGGTCGATATCCATGCGGCTATTCCCGTCTCCATGTTCGGAGCGCACGGATAACCTACAGAGCTTTCCTGAGGAAGGTGCGGGTGCGGCCCTTCGGAAATTCCAGCAGTTCCCCGAAGATTTCGTAGCCCTGGCGCATATAGGCCTTGCGGGCGACCGGGCTGAACGTATCGATCCAGGCACCGTGACAACCGCGCGCGCGGGCTTCCTGTTCGGCCTGGCTCAGCAGCTTGCCGGCCATGCCTTCACCCCGCAATGTTTCCGGGATGAACAGCCATTGGGTGAAGAGCCAGCCCCAGGCCGTATAGCCGGAAAGCCCGCCGATAACCTTTCCATCGATATCGCGGATCAGGATGGCGAGAGCTTGACGTTCCGACGGGCCGACATCGGCTTCGTTGAAGGCCGTCAGTCCCTCGCTGATCGCAGCCAGGTCCTCCGGCAGAGGCGAGGCGGTCATATCGAGCTGCGTCATACCTTTAGCGACCCTCGCGCCACCACATGGCCGCGACCGCCAACAGCAGCGCGGAGAGGCCGGCAAAGCCGGCAAACAGCGGCAGCGTGTTGATGCCGCGCAGCACCGTCTCGTCGGTCAGGCGGATGATCATGCGGTTGGGATCGTTGACGCGCACTTCGCCGCGCACCGGCAATATGTCCGGCAGCGAGATGCCGTTGCCCGAGGCGACGCGGGTGACGAGCCCGCGGGTCTTGTCGGCATAGGGTTTCAACGTGGCCTCGGTCGAGATCATCGCCTTGAATTCCGGCGCATCCACGGTGCCGACATGCACGAGCGTCGAAAACTGGCCGTTGGTGACCTCGAACAGGCCGGTCTCTTCCATGCGGCGTTCCAGCCGGTATTGGCCGGGACCGGCCGCCGTCATAGGCAAGGTCTCGGTGCGGCCGGACGGATATTTGATCGTCGCGGGGCCTGGATCGTCGCCGATCGTCTGGCGGGTTGCTTCGAGCGTGCGGCCGACGGCGCGGGCGGTCAGCGCCTCTTCCTCGAGTTCCGGTTCCTTCATCAGCCAATGGGCGATGCGGCGATAGAGCGAGACGTGCGGGCCGCCGCCTTCGAAACCGCGGGCCCAGAGCCAGCCCTGGTCGGAGAGCAGCATGGCGACGCGGCCTTCGCCCTGCCGGTTGAGGACGAGCAGCGGGCGGTCGCCGTCGCCTTCCATGACGGTCTGGCCCTGCGGCGTATCGACGTCGATGGTGCGGAACCAGCGGCCCCAGGCCGGCGGGTTGGCATTGGAGCCGTCGAGCCCGCGGGTCACGGGGTGTTTTTCGCCCTCCGGCGACAGATGCGGATAAAAGGCGGCGCTGTGGACTTCGCCGGTCGGTGCGGCCGGCAGGACCTGCTCAAGCGGCGTCGAGGCGATCGAATCCTCGCCGGCATGTTCGGGGCCGGCAGCGATCAGCAGCGCGCCGCCATTGTTCACGTACTGGGCGATGTAGTCGTAATAGAGGATCGGCAGAACGCCGCGGTGCTTGTAGCGGTCGAAGATGATCAGGTCGAAATCCTTGATCTTCTCGACGAACAGTTCGCGGGTCGGGAAGGCGATCAGCGACAGTTCGTTGATCGGCGTGCCGTCCTGTTTTTCCGGCGGGCGCAGGATGGTGAAGTGGACGAGGTCGACCGACGCATCGGACTTCAACAGATTGCGCCAGGCGCGCTCGCCGGCATGCGGTTCGCCGGAGACGAGCAGGACGCGCAGGTTCTGGCGGATGCCGTCGATGACGTGAACGGCGCGGTTGTTGGCGATCGTCACCTCGCCTGGAAGCTCGGCGACCGAAAATTCCATGACATTGTTGCCGCCGCGCGGAACGGTGAAGGAGAAGGGCGTCTCCTGGCCGGGCGTGGCGCGCAGCGTCGCAGTCTGCTGACCGTTCATGCGCACGGTGACCTGTGCCGGGCCGCCGCCGGTGCGACCGTCGTCGAAGACCCGCAGCGTCAGTTCCTGTTCCTCGCCGACGATGCCGAAACGGGGCGCGCGGACCACTTCGACGCGGCGGTCGAACTCGTCGGGCTTGCCGGTGATCAGGCCGTGGACGGGGGCGTTGAAGCCGAGGTCCTGGTTGATGCCGGGCAGGTCGTGGATCTGGCCGTCGGTCAGGAAGACCGCACCGCCGATACGGGCCGGCGGTACGTCGGAAATGGCGGAACGAAGGGCAGTGAACAGCTTTGTCGACGGCGTGTCGGATTCGCCGTCGTCATCGACCTCGACAATGCGCGTCTCGATGCGCGGGTAGCGGGAGAACCGGTCCTGCAGGCTCGCGAGTGCCTCGTCGGTCTGCTCTTTGCGCTGGGCGGTATCCTGGCTCTGCGAGCGGTCGACGATGATCGGCACCACGGTCGAAAGCTGGTCGCGGTCCTCCTGCAGCAGCGTCGGGTTGGCGAGCGCCAGGAGCAGGGCGGCGAGTGCCAGCGTGCGCAGGGTAGCGCCGCGGATGCCGCGCCAGAAGGCAAGGCCTGCGACGATCAGCGCAAAGACGCCGAGCGCGGCGAGGATCGGCCAGGAGAAGAAGGGCGCGAATTCGATGGTCATGAGGATTTCCCTCTATTGGCCGGGGAAATTGCGGTTACCCCCTCATCCGATCCTTCGGACCACCTTCTCCCCGCTGGGGAGAAGAGGGAGTTTGCCGCGACGGCGCCGTTCCTCCTCTCCCCTTGGGGAGAGGGTCGCCGAGCGTAGCGGAGGCGGGGTGAGGGGGAACGCGTCATACGCTGGTTTTCCCTCACTGCCCAAGCCGCTCAAGCAGAGCCGGGACGTGCACCTGGTCGGCTTTGTAGTTGCCGGTCAGCATGTACATCATGATGTTGACGCCGGAGCGATAGGCATATTCGCGCTGCATCTCGTCCGGGGGGACGGTGGGAAGAACAGGCCCGCCCTGGCTGTCGACTGCCCAGGCGCCGGCAAAATCGTTGCCGGTGATCAGCAGCGGCGTCACGCCGTCGCCGCTGGAGGAGAGCTGCGCGCCGGTGTTCTTGGCTTCCTGCCGCGCCTCGACCCAAAGGGGGCTGCCGGTATAGCGGCCAGGGAAATTGGTGAGCAGGTAGAACGAACGGGTCAGCACATGGTCGGCCGGCGTCGGCTCCAGCGGCGGGATGTCGATATTGGCGAGGATCGCCTGCAGCCGTTCGCCATTTGGCGTAGTGCCGCCTCCATCGAGCGACGAATACTGGTCGCGCGTGTCGAAGAGCACCGTGCCGCCGTTGCGCATGTAGGCGTCGATCCGGGAGATCGCCGCTTGGCTGGGCATCGGTGCCGTGGCGGAGATCGGCCAGTAGATGATCGGATAGAATGCGAGTTCGTCCTTGGTGATATCGAGACCGACCGGGGCGCCGGGTTCCAGCGTCGTGCGGTAGGTGAGGAATTGGCTGAGACCTTCGAGACCCTGTTCGGAAATGCTGTCGACGTCCCTCTCGCCGGTCACGACATAGGCGAGGTGGGTCGTATCCAGCCGTTCGAGGATCTGCTCGTCACCGGGCTTGGCTCCGGCACCGGGCGGCATCTCCTGCGCTTGCAACGGGCTCGGGACGAAGGCGAGGAGGCCGAAGGTGACGGCGGCGATGACCGCCGCGGCACTGCCGGCGGTGCGGCGACGGGTAGGCACGCGGGAGAAGGCGCCGTTCATGAAGAGCACCACAAGGCTGTCGAGGATCAGCATCGCCAGGGCGGCTGCAAAAAGGGCGGGACGCAGCGATACGGCTTCGCCGCCAGCGAGGCCTTCGCGCACCAGCGGCCGGCCGGCCGTGGTCGGATCGAAGCGGGCAATGACGGTCTTCGGCGCCAGCAGGTTGACGGCGGTGAAGCCGTCCTCGGTGCCGTAAAGGCCGGGCGGGTGGTCGAAACTCGCGACCGGCACCTGGTTGGCGGCAATCGCGATCGGTCGAGCCGTTCCGGTTTCGGTGGTGAGCACGCCGTCGGCGGTGAGCAACCGGTAGGGAGCCAGCGTCGCCGCGGTCCCCTCTGCTCCCGAGCCGGACGACGCGGCACCGCCGGCACGGGCGAGCTGCACCAGGCGGCGGAGCATTTCGACGAAATTGCCCGACAGCGGCAGGTTGGACCAGGTGGCTTCGGCGCTCGTGTGGAAGAGTACGATGCGGCCGGCCTCGACTTCCTTTTCGGTGACGAGCGGCGTTCCGTCGGCAAGGCTTGCCCAGGTGCGTTCGGCAAGATCCGGCGTCGGTTCGGCGAGAACCTGGCGGGTGACCGTGATGTCGGCGGCGCGCGGCAGGCCGGCGAAGGGGCCGAAGCCCGGGAAATCGGCGAGCGACTGCGGCTCCGACCAGGACATGGCACCGCCGAGCGCGCGTTCGCCCTGGCGCAGGATGACCGGCACCAGCGGATCGTCGGCGGGGGCGGCGGCAAGGCGCGGACCGGCAAAGCGGATCAGCGTGCCCCCTTGAGCGATCCATCGCTGCAGCGGCGCATAGGATTCGGAGGGCAGGCGGCCGACGTCGGCGAGGATGATGGCGGACGGATTGCCCTGCAGGATCTGCGGGATGGCGACCGAAAGATCTGCGGTGTTCGGCTGGATGACGTCCGCATAGGGCAGGAGCGCGCGGCTGATGTAATAGAGCGGCTGCAGGAGCGGCTGGAAATCGCTGCCGCTTTCGCCGGCGAGAAGAGCGATGCGGCGGCGCTTGAAGCCATCGTCGAGCAGGTGTGCCGCGCCGGCCGTGGCAAGCCCGTCGATGTTGAGCCGGGCGAAATCGTTGCGCAGTTCGAACGGCGAGGCGATCTCGGCGGTGGCAGTCGCTGCACCCGCATCGAAGCGCAGCGTGCCGGAGGCGAGCGCGCGCCCTTGGGCGTCCAGCGCGTTGACGTTCATCTGCTGCGCCGATGCGGTCGAGAGGCGCGTCGCGGTCACCGACATGGCGGCGGCGTTGTTGACCGCGTCTGTCAGCGCCACGGCGCTGTGGCCGTCGCCTTCGATCAGGCGCATTTCGGCGGGTGAGAGGGCTGCGAGCGTCGACATGGCTTCGTTGTCGCCAGCCGCCGCCATGCCGTCCGAAAGGATGGCCAGAGTGCCGGGACGGGCGCCGTTCATGGCTTCTCTCACCGCCTGGGCGGCGCGGGCGCGATCCGGAACCAGCGGCTTGGGGCTTGCGGCCGTCAGCTTGTCGCGGGCAGCGGCTGCCGTGCCGGGCACGGCCTCATGGCCGGCATCGGCTGTGAAGGTGATCGACACCGGCACGTCGGCGCTTTCGGCGTCATCGATCAGGAGGTTGGCGGTCTGGACGCGGCGCTCCCAGTCGGCTGCTGTCGCCCAGCCATTGTCGATGACGACAACCAGCGGGCCGCCGGCATTCAGGGAGTTGGCGCGCGGGTTCATGACCGGATCGGCGATCGCCAGGATCACGGCGGCGGCCAGCAGCATCCGCAGCAGCGTCAGCCACCACGGGCTCTTCGAGGGCGTTTCCTCACGCTTCAGGACCGTTGCCAGGATCCGGAGCGGCGGGAAGACTTCCGCCTTCGGGCGCGGCGGGGTGAGCCGCAGCAGCCACCAGATGACCGGCAGCGCGATCAGGCCGAAGAGAATGGCGGGATTTGCGAAGATGAGCGCGCTCATGACCTGCCTCCGCCCGGCTTTTGCGCCGGCAAGCCCGACAGATAACCATGCACGGCGACCAGCGCCTCGGAGGCGAGATGATCGGTCCGGTGGAAGACAAAACTCCAGCCGAGCCGCCGCAGCGATTCACCCAGCGCATCGCGGCGGGCGAAATAGGCGCGCTGGTAATCCTCGCGGATCATCTCGGCGCGGCCGGAGACGAGTTTCTCGCCGGTTTCGGGATCGGTGAATTCTGTGCGGCCGGTATAGGGGAAAGTCTCCTCTGCCGGATCGGCGATCTCGACCACATGGCCGCGCAGCCCGCGGCGTCCGAGCGGGGTGATGCGTTCCATCACCCGGTCGGCGTCGTCGAGGAAATCGCCGATCAGCACGATGTCGCTGTGACCGCGGATCATCGCGGTGTCCGGCAGGCCGGTGGTCAGCGGCGCGTGCATGATCGAGGCGGCAAGCCGTTCGGCGGCGTTGCGGGACGATACCGGCTCCATGATGCCGGGGCAGCCGATCCGCTCGCCGGACCGGGCAAGGATTTCGGCCAGCGCCAGCATCAGCACCAGCGCCCGGCTTTCCTTCGAGGCAATGGCGAGCGTCGACTTGTACATCATCGACGGCGACATGTCGGCCCAGAGCCAGACGGTGTGGGCGGCTTCCCATTCGCGTTCGCGGACATAGGTATGGTCGTCGCGGGCCGAGCGCCGCCAGTCGATGCGAGACAGGCTTTCACCCTCGGCATAAGGCCGGAACTGCCAGAAATTTTCGCCGATGCCGCGCTTGCGGCGGCCATGCCAGCCGGCGATCACCGTGTTGGCGATACGCTTGGCTTCCACCATGCAGTCCGGCACAAGCGTCGCGCGGGCCTGGGCTCGGGAGAGGAGTTCGCTACTCGGTGTCTGCTCTACGATCTGGCCAATGGTGGATGCCACGCAGGTTCCTTTCTAGCCGGCGGACTTAGCCGCGGGCCTGCTTCACCAGACCGGCGATGACGTCGCGTACCGACATGCCTTCGGCGCGCGCCGCAAACGTCAACGCCATGCGGTGCTCCAGCACCGGTTCGGCAAGCGCATAGACGTCGTCCAGCGATGGAGCCAGACGGCCTTCGTAGAGGGCGCGGGCACGGGCCGTCAGCATCAGCGACTGGCCGGCGCGCGGGCCGGGACCCCAGGCGACATGCTTGTCGGTATGGGCATTGCCATGGCCGGGGCGGGCGGAGCGCACCAGCGACAGGATCGCATCGACCACCTTGTCGCTGACCGGCATCTGTCGGATCAGCACCTGGATTTCCTGAAGGCGGGCAGAGTCGATCACGCCCCGCGCCTTGGATTCCGAAAGGCCGGTGGTTTCGAGCAGGATCTGCCGCTCGGCGGCGAGTTCCGGATACAGCACGTCGACCTGCAGCAGGAAGCGGTCGAGCTGCGCTTCCGGCAGCGGGTAGGTACCTTCCTGCTCCAGCGGGTTCTGGGTCGCGAGCACGTGGAAGGGGGCGGGCAGATCGTAACGCTGGCCGGCGACCGTGATATGGTATTCCTGCATGGATTGCAGCAGCGCCGACTGGGTGCGCGGCGAGGCGCGGTTGATTTCGTCGGCCATCAGGAGCTGGGCGAAGACCGGGCCCTTGATGAAGCGGAAGGAGCGGCGGCCGGCATCGTCCGTATCCATCACTTCCGAGCCGAGAATGTCGGAGGGCATCAGGTCGGGGGTGAACTGGATGCGGTTGGCGCCGAGACCGAGCACGGTGCCGAGCGTGGTGACGAGCTTGGTCTTGGCAAGGCCGGGGACGCCGACGAGCAGCGCATGGCCACCGGACAGGACGGCCAGCAGCGTGTTCTCGACCACTTTTTCCTGACCGAAGATCACCTTGGCGACTTCGGTGCGGATGGCGGCGATGTCGGAAAGGGCCATTTCGGCGGCAGCGATGATGGCTTTCTCATCGAGGACGGTATCGGTGGAATTCATCAGGCCCATGTCGCTCTCCATCATCCAAAACTGGCTGGCATCCAGAACCGGCAGGCACTCAGAAACCGACTGGCTTTCCAAGGCCGGGCTCTTCATATCCCGGCATCGAATCGCTGCATCGCAGCATCCGGCTTATCCGATCAAACTTATTCCCCGAAATATGGCTGACAAGCACGTATTGAATGACTATCTCGTGAGGAACAATTGCTTTGGTGAATGCTTAAGGTCGAACCGGGACTGAAAGATGGCAGCGCAAACGATAAATTCGGCACCCGATGCCGCAGGGCTTGCGGCCCTGATTTCGCGCGCTTCCGAGCAAACCGGCGACGGAAAGCGCGGCTTGCCGCCCGTCGACAAGTGGAATCCACCCTTCTGCGGCGATATCGACATGGAAATCCGTGCCGACGGCACCTGGTTCTACATGGGCACGCCGATCGGTCGTGCACCGCTGGTGCGGCTGTTTTCAACGGTGCTGCGCAGGGACGAGGACGGCAGCACCTACCTCGTAACACCTGTGGAAAAAGTCGGCATCCGGGTCGTGGACGCACCCTTCCTCGCCGTCGAGATGCAGGTGACGCAGCGTGAAGGCCGGCAGGTGCTCACGTTCAGGACAAATGTCGGTGATGTGGTCGAGGCAAGCGCGGAACATCCCTTGCGCTTCGAAATCTCCGGCGAAAACCGCGAGCTGAAACCCTATCTCCTGGTGCGCGGCCGGCTGGAGGCGCTCGTTTCCCGCGCGGTCATGTACGATCTCGTGGAACTGGGCGAGGCGATCGTGATAGACGAGGTGCCGATGTTCTCCGTCCGCTCCGGAACGGAGGTCTTTGCCGTGATGCCCAAGGCCGAATTGGACGCCTTATCGCAATGAGTGACTTTCCCCTTTTTTCGGCCGGCGATTTCCGCCGCCGGGCGCTGAACCAGAACGGTGGGCCGATCGATCACGCCTGGCGCGACCACGGCGACCATCTGCTCAATCCGACGCTGGTGGATTTCGCCGCGGGGCTGAAGCTGAAGGATGCGGCGGTGCTGGTGCCCGTCGTCGACGACGGCGACGGGGCGAAGGTAATCCTGACGCAGCGGACATCGACGATGCGCAAGCACTCCGGGCAGATCGCCTTTCCGGGCGGCGGGATCGATCCGCAGGATCGGTCGCCGGAACAGGCGGCATTGCGCGAGGCGGAAGAAGAGATCGGCCTCGACCGTTCCTTCGTCGAAACGCTGTCGCGCCTGCCGACCTATTACGCGGCGACCGGTTTCCGCATCACGCCGGTGCTCTCCGTGGTCAGGCGCGGCTTCGAGATCACGCCCAATCCGGCCGAGGTGGACGATGTCTTCGAGGTGCCGCTGTCTTTCCTGATGAACGAGGCAAACCACCAGCGCGGCAGCCGCGAATGGGACGGCAAGGAGCGGCATTTCTACGTGATGCCCTACGAGGAACGAAACATCTGGGGCATTACCGCGGGCATTCTGCGCACGCTCTATGAAAGGCTTTATGCATGACCAGTGTAGCCGACGAGGCCTGGTTCCGGGACCCGGCGCTGCAGCGCATCCTGACCCTGCTCAATGCCGACGGCGGCGAGGCGCGGGTGGCGGGCGGCGCGGTGCGCAATGCGCTGATGGGGCTTCCCGTCGCCGATGTCGACGTCGCCACTACGCTTCGCCCGGAAAAGGTCGTCGAGCGCGCGGTTGCTGGCGGGATCAAGGCGGTCCCGACCGGTTTCGAGCATGGCACGGTGACGCTGGTCGTCGCCGGCCACGGCTTTGAAGTCACGACGTTGCGTCGCGATGTCGAGACCGACGGGCGGCGCGCCAAGGTCGCTTTCGGTACCGACTGGCAGGTGGACGCCGAACGGCGGGACTTGACGATCAACGCGCTTTATGCGGACGCTCAAGGCGTTGTGATCGACCTTGTGAACGGAATTCCGGATATCGAGACGCGCACCATTCGCTTCATCGGTGATGCGGCCGAGCGGATCGCCGAGGACTACCTGCGCATCCTGCGCTTCTTCCGCTTCTTTGCCCACTACGGTTCTGGCCGGCCGGATGCGGATGGCCTGAGGGCCTGCGCCCGCGCCAAGGACAAGCTCTCAACGCTGTCGGCCGAGCGGGTCTGGTCCGAGACAAAGAAACTCCTGTCCGCCGCCGATCCTTCCCGCGCACTGCTGTGGATGCGGCAGGCGGGCGTGCTCACCGAAATTCTGCCCGAGACGGAAAAGTGGGGTATCGACGGCATTCACGGCCTCGTGGCGGCCGAGAAGTCGCTCGGCTGGACGCCCGATCCGACATTGCGGCTGGCGGCGATCGTGCCGCCGGATGCCGAGCGGCTGGATGCACTCGCGAAGCGGCTGAAGATGTCGAATGCAGAGGCTGCCAAGCTTGCAGCCTGGGCGAATGCGCCGGTGCCGCCGGACGAGGTGACGGATGTCGGCTTCGACCGGCTGCTCTACCGGCAGGGCGCGGAGGGATTGGTCATGCGGCTGCGGCTCGCACTTGCCTCCGTTCGAACTACGGCCGAAGGCGATCCCGCGGCGATGCGTAAATCCGCGCGGCTGTCTGTCTTGCTGAAGAGGGCGGAGAACTACGAGAAGCCGGTCTTTCCGGTCAGTGGTGCCGATATCGTCGCAGCCGGCGTGCCCGCCGGAAAGCGGGTGGGAGAAATTCTGAAGGAACTGGAAGACTTCTGGGTGGAGCGCAACTTCGCCCTCGACCGGGCGGCACTGACCGCCCGGCTGGAGGATATGATCCGAAATTCGCTCTGACGTCAGGCAACTTGCTGCTCTGGCATCGCTTGGAAGCGAGGCCGCGAGCGTTCTGCGGCAGAACGGCTGGCGGCCCGGTACGCCCCAGGCGTCAGGCCGCCTCCGCGCCGTTTTCGTCGCGAATGCGCGCCTTAATGTTCTCGACCATGTTTTCGCGAATGATCTCTTCCCCGTGCACCGTGCGCAGATGCTCCACGGCGCGGCGGACCACTTCGGCGTCCTCGTCGGCACGGGTATGCCACTGGCAACCGGGCACAAGCGTCCCGCATTCGAACAGTCGCATGACATTTCCTCCTGTTAGCGTTGGACTGGAGGCGGCGGATATCTCCCATATCCGCCGGCGCCAACCTCGATAACTCGGAAACTACAAGGACCGTTCCCGACGCTTATTCGGAAAACGCCCAGGCGTGGAAGACGGAAGCCTGTTCCTGCCCCTTTTCCCGCGCCGTCTCGTCATTGGCGGCCGACATGGCAACCGACTTGCCGGCAAGCTGGCGCCTTACCTGGTCCACATAAAAGGCATGGGGGAGCTCACCGCCGGTTCTCGCGCGCATTTCCGTCGCGAGACGGTCGATCATGTCAGCAGTATCAAGGGAACGGGCGTCCTTGTTCTCAGACGCATCCGGCATTGGCATGCTATTCGGTGCCATCATGGCGATCCTCCTCCGGTACAACCAAGGGGACGCTACCACCATCGCAGCGATTCCGATATCGCATTTGTTAAGGGCGAGATATTGGGGCCCGTTTATACCCAAAATCGTTAATTTTGTGATCTTTTATCTAAGGCCACCTTACAACCGGAGGCAGTGACGACAGAATGGACTCGACGTTGCCGCCGGTCTTCAACCCGAAAATGGTGCCCCGGTCGTAGAGCAGGTTGAATTCGACATAGCGGCCGCGGCGGATCAGTTGCTCGTCGCGATCATGCTCCGTCCAGGGCTTGTTGAAATTGGCACGGACGATTTTCGGGTAGACGAGATTGAAGGCCCGGCCGACGTCCTGCACGAAGGCGAAATCCGCATCCCAGCCGCCTTTTTCCTCGACCGGATGCAGCCAGTCGAAGAAAATGCCGCCGACGCCGCGCGGTTCGTTGCGGTGCTTCAGGAAGAAATACTCGTCGCACCAGGCCTTGTAACGATCATAGTCGGCGACCGCCTCGTGGCGCTTGCAGGTGATCTCCATGACCCGGTGGAAGAGGGCGCTGTCGGGATCCGTCTGGGTGCGGCGCCGGTCGAGCACCGGGGTGAGATCGGCGCCGCCGCCGAACCACTGGCTCGACGTCACCACCATGCGGGTGTTCATGTGGACGGTCGGCACGTTGGGATTGACCGGATGGGCGATCAGCGAGATGCCCGTCGCCCAGAAGCGCGGGTCTTCCTCCGCACCCGGCATCTGGCTGCGGAAATCGTCGGAAAATTCTCCGTGTACGGTCGAGGTGTGGACGCCGACCTTCTCGAAGACGCGCCCCTCCATCATCGACATTCTGCCGCCGCCGCCGGCACCGCCGTCGCGCAGCCAGTCCTTGGGCTTGAAGCGGCCGGGCTCCTGATCGGCAAGAGGTCCGGTCAGCTCGGCCTCGAGACCTTCCAGAGAGGCGCAGATCGTGTCGCGCAGGCTCTCGAACCAGGCTCTCGCCGCCGCCTTCTTGTCTTCGATGTCCTCAGGCAATCCCTTGGGCAGTACCGGCCGTTCCATGTCTCTATTCCTCTCGCCATCCCCTTGGCGCGATTCGCATTTTTCCGATCGGGGATTAGCATTTCTGGCTTTCGCGAGCCATTCCATCGGTTGTCGCAGGTGGAAAATGAGACTCGCAAAGCGTGTCGCTGCGCATTATCTTTACCGCATAAACAGGTGCTGATCAGAGGCTTTCATGGCAAAGTTCACACCCCCGCCGCTCGACGGGCTGAAACGCAGGATCGACCGCCACCGGCAGGAAAAAGCCGGCGAGCGCCAGGGCATGTTCGTACGGCAGACCTTCCAGCTCTCGCGGGAAGAAGCCCGCGAAAAGGCGCGCGAATGGTTTCACGAATTTCCGAAGGCAGCCTACTGGACGGAAGTGGAAAGCTGGCGCCAGCTCGAAGGCGACCAGATCGAATTCACCATGCGCAGGTTGCCGACGGCGGATTGATCCGATCTGTCACTTCGGGTCCTCATAGGTGTAGAGCGCGCACATTTCGGCGCTGCTCTTCGGCGGATTTTTCCCCGTAAACACGGCGATCGCCGACATTCCCTTGGCCGACGCCCAGTTGGCGACATAGGTCACGTCGCCCGATCCGCAGAGTTGATTGCCGTTTTCGAGCTCCGGATCGGCCGGTTCCGCGACCCGGTAGACCGATCCCGGCACCCGCCTGCCGTCCACCCGGAAATTATCGGCAACGAGATCGGAGAATTCGAGAGTTTCCTCATTCTCGAAGGTGATGCCGAAGTCGTCGAGCCAGACGTCCCCGGTGACGCTCATCGCCGTCTTGCTGACCGCGGTATAGTGCTCTGCCTCCTGAGCGTGGACGGGCGAGGCCAACAAGATCATGGCGGCAGCGGTGATCGGGTAGCAGAGCAGGAAATTACGCATCGATGTCCCGGGGCTTGGTGTTTATGGCTTTCGGGAGAACGATCTCCGTTGCGGAAACATATGCGATTTCCGAGATTTGGCCCATGGGCTTCGATCGGTTCGGCAAGCGTTTTTCAAAAGATGCTAAACGGAGACGGAGGCCTCCTGGTACCGACCACGCTCAAGCATAAGCCTATCCGTGCAATCAATCCGCATCCACCTGCTCTTCCGCCTCCAGCAAAATCGGTCCCGCACCCTTTTCGCCAAGCATGTCGAGCGGGTTTCTGAGCGGGCAGTCCTCCATGGACAGGCAGCCGCAGCCGATGCAGCCGGTCAGGTGGTCGCGGAGCGCCGTGAGGCTGGCGATCCGCGCATCGAGCTGGCGTTTCCAGGTTTCCGAAAGGCGCTGCCAGTCCTTCGCCGTCAGCGGCCGGTCGTGGGGTAGGACGGAAAGCGCCTCGGCGATATCGGCAAGCGGTATGCCGGTCTTCTGCGCAACCTTGATGACCGCGACCCGGCGCAGCACGACGCGCGGATAACGGCGCTGGTTGCCGCGGTTGCGGCGGCTCTGGATCAGGCCCTTGGTCTCGTAGAAATGCAGGGTGGACACCGCCACACCGCTGCGTGTCGCGACTTCCCCGACCGTCAGTTCAAGCTCCAGCCGCCCGCCCGGATTTTTCTTCATCATCGCTGTTGACCTCAATATAACTTGAGGTTTTATAGCAGAGGCTTCGTGAAAGAAAACCGGAGCCCGGTTCAATGAAGACGAAAATCGTTCTGCCGCAGCGCCTCGCCGGCGATCATGGCTGCCGACATGGCGACGTTGATGGACCGCTGGCCTTCGACCATGGGGATGAGGATACGGGCATCGGCCGCCTCATGCACATGATCAGGCACGCCGGCGCTTTCGCGGCCGAAGAGCAGGATGTCGTCCGGCCGGTATTCGAAGCGGGTATAGGGCAGGGCGGCCTTGGTGGAGGCAAGCACAACGCGCCGGCCGTTCGCCTTGCGCCATTCGTCGAAGCGCTGCCAGTTGACGTGGCGGGCAAGCGTGACGCCCGCCAGATAGTCCATGCCGGAGCGCTTCAGGTTCCGGTCGGAAATGTCGAAGCCGGCCGGCTCGATGATATCGACCGACAGGCCGAGGCAGGCGGCGAGCCGGAGGATCGTGCCGGTATTGCCGGGAATATCCGGCTGGTAAAGGGCGATGCGGAGCCCGCGGGATATGTCACTCATACACCGTCCTTACGGGAAACCGAGGCTGCGGCTCAAGCCCTTTCGATGCGCGGCATGGCTGTGACGATCGGGCAACAGAAAAGCTCAGGGTGGCGGGATACGGCGATTTTCCCTTTTCAATTTGTACCCGAGAGGGTAGAAGACTTGCGTCACTCAACGCCCACTCAAGGAGGCCTACATGGATATGACCGTGCTTTCGCGCCTCCGCCGCCAGATTACTCGCTTTCTGGCCTAGGCGTTCGCGGTTTCTCGCAAACTCTTCCCTTCCTGACTCGTTACGTGGCCGACATCCGGCCTCGATATCCTAGGTTTTCGCCGCCCGATTCTGGCCACCTTGCGTGCCGAGCCGGTACGGCAATCCGATTTACGGAGCTTTTTCATGTTCTCGTGGTTCGAACGGCGCGTTGATCCCTATCCGGACGAAGCGCCCTCACTACCGCCCGCCGGCCTTGCGGCCTTCCTGTGGCACTATACCAAGCCGGTCTGGCCGTGGGTCGTCATCATGTCGACCTGTACGATGCTGATTGCGGTCGGCGAAGTGGCGCTGTTCCAGTTCCTCGGCGATATCGTCGACTGGCTGACCAATGCCGATCGGGCGACCTTCCTTGAAAGCGAAGGGCCGAAACTGTTCTTCATGGCCTTCGTGGTGCTGATCGCATTGCCGGCGATCGCGACCCTCAATTCGCTGATCATGCATCAGATCCTGATGGGCAATTTCCCGATGATCGCCCGCTGGCAGATGCACCGGTTCCTGCTCCGGCACTCGATGACGTTCTTCGCCAACGAGTTCGCCGGCCGCGTCTCGACCAAGGTGATGCAGACCTCGCTCGCCATCCGCGAAACGGTGATGAAGGTGCTCGACGTATTCGTCTACGTCTTCACCTATTTCGTCTCGATGATCGCCATCGTCGCGGCGGCCGACCTGCGCCTTGCGGTGCCGCTCGTCCTCTGGATCGTCTTCTACTCGATCACGGTCGCCTATTACGTGCCGCGTCTGAGGAAGATCTCGGCGGAACAGGCGGATGCGCGCTCGATGATGACCGGCCGCGTGGTGGACAGCTATACGAACATCGCGACCGTCAAGCTCTTCTCGCATGCCGGCAGGGAAGAGGCCTATGCGCAGGACGCGATGGACGTCTTCCTGAAAACCGTACATGCGCAGATGCGCAAGGTGACGGGTTTCCAGGCGCTGGTCTATTTCTACAACTGTGCCGCCCTCTTTACCGTCGGCACGTTGTCGATCTGGTTCTGGCTGGACAGCGCCATCTCGATCGGGGCGATCGCGATCGCCATCGGCCTTGCGATGCGCATCAACGGCATGTCGCAATGGGTGATGTGGGAAGTGTCGGCGCTCTTCGAAAACATCGGCACCGTCTATGACGGCATGTCGATGATGACCAAGGCGCATGACGTGGTGGACCAGAAGGGCGCTTCGACGCTCACCGTGAAAAAGGGCCACATCCGCTACGACAACGTCCACTTCCACTATGGCAAGGGCAAGGGCGTCATCGAAGGCATGACGCTCGATATCCCGGCCGGACAGAAGGTCGGTCTGGTCGGCCGCTCCGGTGCCGGCAAGACGACGCTGATGAACCTGCTCCTGCGCTTCTACGATCTGGAGGGCGGCCGCATCACCATCGACGGCCAGGACATATCGACGGTGACGCAGGACAGCCTGCGTTCGCTGATCGGCGTGGTCACCCAGGATACCTCGCTGCTGCACCGTTCGATCCGCGACAACATCGCCTACGGCAAGCCGGATGCGACCGACGCGGACATCATCGAAGCGGCAAAGCGGGCAAACGCCTGGGAGTTCATCGACGGACTTGCCGACATGCAGGGACGCAAGGGTCTCGATGCGCATGTGGGCGAACGCGGCGTGAAGCTTTCCGGCGGGCAGCGGCAGCGCATCGCGATCGCCCGCGTCTTCCTGAAGGACGCGCCGATCCTGGTGCTCGACGAGGCGACTTCGGCACTCGACTCGGAAGTCGAAGCGGCGATCCAGGAGAACCTGTTCGCGCTGATGGAAGGCAAGACGGTGATCGCGATTGCCCACCGGCTGTCGACGCTGACCGAAATGGACCGGCTGATCGTGCTCGATCGCGGCCGGATCATCGAGGCAGGCACGCATCGCGAGCTGGTCGCGACCGGCGGCATCTATGCCGACCTCTGGAACCGCCAGTCCGGCGGCTTCATCGGCCATGAGGACGTGATCGAGGAAGAGGCGGCGGAGTAAGCTCCGCCGCCATCCCTTTCTCTGGCTCTAAGGTCGGTATTCCAGGGCATGCTTCCGCAGAATTCAAAATCGGTTTTCGCGGGTGTGCCAGATACGGAGAAGAAAAATCATCTCGCCCTGTATCTCGTATCGCAACTCGTAGTCACCAATCAAAAGTCGTCGGATTTCACGCGGCGCGAACTCATCCAGCCTTTCACCAAGGCGCGGATGCTGGATGAGTTTTTTGGGTGCTGCAGCCAGGTTTTGAGCCGTACGCGTCGCCGCGGGTGCATTCACCGCGGCCAGAAAATCATGAAGGCGGCCGAGATCGGACACCGCTTTTGACGACCACTTCAGGTCCATTACAACGGACGGGGCAGGGGCTTGTCAGCGCCTAAGCTGGCAACCCACTTTTCGACCTCCTCCTGATCGACCACGTTTCCCGCATCGACGTCCGCCATTGCCTCCAGCGTCAGCCGCCGCCGCTCCTCTTCCAGCTCGATCCAGTCGGCGAGTGCCTGCTTGACGATCCAGCCCCTTGAACGTTCCAGGCGGGTCGCCAGTTCGTCCACTTTCTCAGCCAGCTGAACCGGCACATGTGCAGTCAGAACACGGGTTTCCATGGGAACTCCTTTGGGGCAATCATAATGATTGATATTGATTATGTCCAATGGGCGCGAAGGTCCGCCCGGCAGGGCTTCCACATTAAGAAAATGTAAGCCGCGGCCCGGCCGCTTTTGCTTTGCCGGGCTTGAGAATCCGCCTATATCGGGTCCATGTTGAAATCGGTCTTCCGCACCTTCGAGAGCTTTATCAAGCCGTTTGCGAGGCGGGACGACCTGAAGCCACCCGTCGGCCTTGTCGGCTTCATCTGGTTCTATGTCCGCCAGGCAAAGCTTCCCTTCTTCGCCATGCTGGTGCTCGGCGGGCTTGCCGCCGGCGTCGAGGCGGCGATGTTCTGGTATGTCGGCCGGCTGGTTGATATCCTCGACACGACCCAACCTTCCGAGGGATGGTCGGGGCTGCTTTCCGACCATGGGACCGAACTGGTCGTCATGGCGCTGGTGGTCGGCATCGGCCGCTTCCTGATCGGGCTGATGACGGCGCTGGTCGACCAGCAGATCATCACGCCCGGTTTCTACAACCTGGTGCGCTGGCAGTCGTATATCCACGTATCGCGCCAGTCGCTCTCCTTCTTCCAGAACGATTTCTCCGGCCGTATCGTCACGAAAGTCTGGTCGGCCGGCCAGGCGACCGGCGACGTTCTGACCTCCTTCATGGAAAGCGTCTGGTTCGTCGGCATCTATTCCGTCTCGACCATCGCGCTGGTCGCCGGGCTCGACTGGCGGCTGGCGGTGGTCGTCGTCGCATGGCTTTCGATCTTCGCGGTGCTCGCCAGGTATTACGTGCCGCGCATTCGCGAACACTCCAAGGCCTCGGCCGAGGCCGGATCGATGATCAGCGGCCGCATGGTGGACGCCTATTCGAACATTCAGACGCTTCGGCTGTTCGGCCGCGACGAAGCGAACGACCGCTACATGCTCTCCGGTTTCGAGAGCTTTCAGGACACGATCATCGCCTTCACTAGGCTGCTGACCAGCGTGCGCGCCTCCATGGCCTTCCTCTCCGGCACGATGATCGTCACCATGGCGGCAATGAGCGTGCATCTGTGGCTCTCCGGTCTGATCTCATCCGGCGCGGTCGCCTTCACCATGGCGCTGATGCTGCGGCTGAATTTCCTGCTCGGCCGGCTGATGACGCAGCTCAACGGCATCATGCGCAATATCGGCACCATCCAGAATTCGGCCGAACTGATCTCGCAACCGATCGGACTGGTGGATGCGCCTGACGCAACGCAGCTGGTGGTAAAACGCCCGGAAATCCGTTTCGAGAATGTCAGCTTCCATTATGGCAAGGCGAAGGGCGTCATCGACAATCTGTCGCTCACCATCCGGCCGGGCGAGAAGCTTGGCATCGTCGGGCGTTCCGGCGCCGGCAAGTCGACCCTCGTCAACCTGCTCCTGCGGTTCTACGATCTCGAAGGCGGCCGCATCCTGATCGACGGGCAGGATATCGCCAGGGCGACGCAGGAATCGCTGCGCGCCCAGATCGGCATGGTGACGCAGGACACCTCGCTGCTGCACCGCTCGATCCGCGACAATATCCTGTTCGGCCGGCCGGATGCGACGGAGGCGCAGCTTATCGAGGCGGCGCGCAAGGCTGAAGCCGACACGTTCATCGCGGCTCTTGAGGACCAGCGCGGCCGCAAGGGTTTCGACGCGCATGTGGGCGAACGCGGCGTCAAGCTTTCCGGCGGCCAGCGCCAGCGGGTGGCGATCGCCCGCGTGATGATCAAGGATGCGCCGATCCTGGTGCTCGACGAGGCCACCTCGGCACTCGACTCGGAGGTCGAAGCGGCGATCCAGTCGAACCTGAAGCGGCTGATGCAGGGCAAGACCGTGCTCGCCATCGCGCACCGGCTCTCGACGATCGCAGCGCTCGACCGCCTGATCGTCATGGACAAGGGCCGGATCATCGAGGACGGCACACATAACGAACTGATTGCGCGGGGAGGGCTCTATTCGGAGCTCTGGGCAAGGCAGTCCGGCGGGTTCCTCGCCGCGGACGCCGCCCAGTAGCGTCGCCGGCTCATTGTCCGGTAATTGCGATCTCGGCGATCAGCCCGAAGTGGTTCGATCCGTGCGCCTGGGGAATGCGGGTCAGCGACTTTATCTTGAGCGGCGCCCGCGCATAGACATGGTCGATCGGGACGCCGAACGCACCCGCCCGGATCGGCCAGGTGGCGGGCTCGAAGCCGGCAGTGGCCAGCTCGGCATTGCGGAGGAACCGACGCATGTTCGGCGCCAGGCTCGAGGCGTTGAAATCGCCCGACAGCAGCAGGGGCCCGCTCGTCTCGCTGATCGCGAGAGCGGCGCGGGTCAGTTCCACGGAGTGGAAATTGTCGAAATACGGCTTGGTCGTATGCATGCCGACGAAATGGATCGTTTGGCCGCGGACGGTCACCTTGGCGAGGATGAAGCGATCCGGAAAGATCTCGCTGAGCGATTGTACCGTCGGCCCTTCGATCGGCACCTTCGATAGCATGAGCTGGTCGCAATCCTCGATCAGCAGGCCGCAGCCCACCCGGTAGGGATAGGTTTTCGCCAGCTCGCCCATATAGACCCTGAGCGGGGCGGCTTCCATGATGTTGACCAGGTCGGCGCCGGACGACCGGATCGTTTCGACGATGTCTTCCGCATTGGCGAAATTGTCGTTGAGGATGTTGAAGGACATCAGCTTGATGGTCGGTGCATTCACCTCTGCCGGTGTCATCGGCGCGGCGAAGTCGCGGCTCATCAGCACCGCGTGACCGACAAAGAGGAGCGTGGCGGCGAACAGCAGCCAGACCAGGAAGTGGCGCTTGACGAGAAGGGCTACGACCATGGCCGCGACGCAGCCGAGTGCCGCGTGCAGCTGCAGGCTGTAAAGCGTTCCCAAAAGCCAGTGGGGGTGTACGTAACGCGTCCCGATCGCCATCAGAACAAGCGACACGATGACGCAGATGGCAACCGATAGTGTTTGTCTCATTCGGGTATGTCCGGGACGGCCGCCTTCTGTCGTGGGCTTGGCCTAACATGAGGCCCGATTTGTTGCAATGCGGTGCCCGGCAGGGGAGTTAACGGGAAGTGCGCCATCCCCGCTGTTTCGCTTGAAAAACGCCTGATTTTTCCAGGCCCAACAGGCCAGTGCAGGCCTTGTTTCTCAGGCCTGTGCTCTGCCTGTCACGCTGGTCCGGAACCCTCCGGGTTTTCCGGCGACAAACTGGTCGGCACCCCTTGCCAAGGCTGGACATATTTTGCGATCAAGCATAGAACGCGCCGGATTGCTGGGGAATCTATGGTCGAATTGTGTTCAACTGAGATTCGCCCGGACGGGGGCAGAGCGGTTTCCGCGAATTGCGTGAGAAGGATGATTGAGCCGTGAGCGAGCACGACACACATAGCGAAACACTGGGCGAGCCCACTCGCCGTGATTTCCTTTATCTGACCACCGGCATGGCCGGCGCAGTCGGCGCTGTATCGGTTGCGTGGCCTTTCATCGATCAGATGCGCCCGGACGCCTCGACGCTGGCACTCGCGTCCATCGAAGTGAATGTCGGCGCTCTCCAGCCGGGCATGTCGCTGACCGTCAAGTGGCGCGGCAAGCCTGTCTTCATTCGCAACCGCACGCCGAAGGAAGTGGAAGAGGCGAATGCCGTGGCGCTGGCGGATCTCAAGGATCCCGTCGCCCGCAACGCCAATCTGCCGGCCGACGCGCAGGCAAGCGATATCGATCGTTCCGCCGGCCAGGGCAAGGAGAACTGGATCGTGATGATCGGTTCCTGCACCCATCTCGGCTGCGTTCCGCTCGGCCAGTCCGGCGATTTCGGCGGATGGTTCTGTCCGTGCCACGGCTCTCACTACGATACGGCCGGCCGTATCCGTAAGGGCCCGGCGCCGCAGAACCTCGCCATTCCGAATTTTGCATTTGCGTCCGACACAGTGATCAGGATCGGGTGAGGGGATAATATCTATGAGCGGTCATTCCACATACCAGCCATCGACCGGCATCGAAAAGTGGATCGATTCGCGGCTTCCGCTGCCGCGCATGATCCATGACAGCTTCATTTCCTACCCCGTTCCCCGCAATCTGAACTATGCCTACACGTTCGGCGCCATGCTGTCCGTCATGCTGATCGTGCAGATCATCACCGGCGTGGTGCTCGCCATGCATTATACCGCTTCGACCGGCATCGCCTTCGACTCGGTCGAAAAGATCATGCGCGACGTGAACCATGGCTGGCTGCTGCGCTACATGCATGCCAACGGCGCCTCGTTCTTCTTCGTCGCCGTTTATCTGCATATCGCCCGTGGCCTCTATTACGGCTCCTACAAGGCACCCCGCGAAATCCTCTGGATCCTCGGCGTGGTGATCTACCTCCTGATGATGGCGACCGGCTTCATGGGCTACGTTCTGCCCTGGGGTCAGATGTCCTTCTGGGGCGCGACCGTCATCACCGGCTTCTTCTCGGCCTTCCCGCTGGTCGGCGAATGGATCCAGCAGTTCCTGCTCGGCGGCTTTGCCGTCGACCAGCCGACGCTGAACCGCTTCTTCTCGCTGCACTACCTGCTGCCCTTCATGATCGCCGGCGTCGTCGTCCTGCACATCTGGGCCCTGCACGTCACCGGCCAGACCAACCCGACCGGCGTCGAGGTGAAGACCAAGACCGACACCGTCGCCTTCACGCCCTATGCGACGATGAAGGATGCGCTCGGCGTCTCCGTCTTCCTGATCGTCTATGCCTGGTTCATCTTCTACATGCCGAACTACCTCGGCCACCCGGACAACTACATCCCGGCCGACGCCTTGAAGACCCCCGCTCACATCGTTCCGGAATGGTACTACCTGCCGTTCTACGCCATGCTGCGCGCGATCACCTTCAACGTCCTCTTCATCGACTCCAAGCTTGGCGGCGTTCTGGTGATGTTCGGTTCTATCCTCATCCTGTTCTTCCTGCCCTGGCTCGACACGTCGAAGGTCCGCTCCGCCGTCTACCGTCCCTGGTACAAGCTGTTCTTCTGGCTGTTCGTCGCCAATGCGATCATGCTCGGCTGGCTCGGTTCCCAGCCTGCGGAAGGCATCTTCACCGCGCTGTCGCAGATCGGCACGCTCTATTACTTCGGCTTCTTCCTGGTGATCATGCCGCTTCTCGGCCTGTTCGAAACGCCGAGGCGCATTCCAAACTCCATCACGGAAGCAGTTCTTGAGAAAAAGAACGGCAAATCCGCCGAAGCCCGCGCCTGACGCCTGCGACCGAGAGGGATTAGAATTATGAACAAGCTTGTTACAAGCCTCGTCTCGCTGGCCTTCCTGGCGGGAATGGGCGTTGCCTCGGCCGTTGCGCAGGAAAATCACGCTGCGGCCCCGGCCGCGGAACATGCGGAAACGCCGCATTTTCCGATCCACCATCCCAAGGAAACCGACTGGAGCTTCGCGGGTCCGTTCGGCCATTACGACAAGGGCCAGCTCCAGCGTGGCCTGAAGGTCTATACGGAAGTCTGTTCCGCCTGCCATTCGATGCGTCTGGTCTCTTTCCGCACCCTGGAGGACCTCGGTTATTCGGAAGCCCAGGTGAAGGCTTTTGCCGCCAACTACAAGGTTCAGGACGGCCCAAACGACGAAGGCGAAATGTTCGAACGCACCGCCGTTCCGTCCGACCAGTTCCCGTCGCCCTTCCCGAACACCCAGGCTGCCGCTGCCGCCAACAACGGCGCAGCACCGCCGGACATGTCGCTGATCGCCAAGGCCCGCGGCGTGACCCGCGGCTTCCCGCAGTTCGTCATCGACATATTCACTCAGTACCAGGAAGGCGGACCGGATTACATCCATTCGCTGCTGACTGGCTACGAGCAGCCGCCGGCTGGCGTTGAGGTTGCTCCGGGCACCCATTACAATCCGTATTTCGCTGGCGCCGCCGCGCTCGCCATGGCTCCGCCGCTCAGCGCCGACCAGGTGACCTATGACGACGGCGCGCCGCAGACGGTCGATCAGTATGCCAAGGATGTCTCGGCCTTCCTGATGTGGGCTGCCGAGCCTCATCTCGAAGATCGCAAGCGCACCGGTTTCATGGTGATGATCTTCCTGGTGATCTTCACAGGCCTGATCTACCTGACCAAGAAGTCGGTCTATGCCAGCAAGGAACACTGAGGTTTTACCTCATGATTGCGAAAAGGCGGCCTGCGGGTCGCCTTTTTTGTTGGGAGGGGAGCCATCAGTTGCTAGGCTCGGTCTCCCTTCCTGCCGCCAAATATGTGGATCACATGTCTTCCAAAAACGCTCTCTCCGCCGCCATCCGTTCCATCCCGGATTATCCGAAACCGGGCATCATCTTCCGCGACATCACCACGCTGCTCGGCGACGCCGTTGCCTTCAGGCAGGCGGTGGATGAGCTGGTGGCGCCCTATGCGGGCCTGGGCGTCGACAAGATCGCCGGCATCGAGGCACGCGGCTTCATTCTCGGCGGCGCGCTGGCGCACCAGCTGAGGGCCGGTTTCGTGCCGATCCGCAAGAAGGGCAAGCTGCCACACCAGACCGTGCGAATGGCCTACAGTCTCGAATACGGCACCGACGAGATGGAGATCCATGTGGATGCGGTGAAGGCCGGCGAGAAGGTGATCCTCACCGACGACCTGATTGCGACAGGCGGCACCGCGGAAGGTGCGGTAAAGCTGCTGCGTCAGCTTGGCGCCGAGATCGTCTCGGCCTGCTTCGTCATCGACCTGCCGGATCTCGGCGGCCGCAGGAAGCTCGAAGCGCTCGGCGTGGAAGTCAGAACGCTGGTTGAATTTTCAGGTCATTGAAGTCCCGGCCACGAAGGCGGGCCGGGCGAGGGGGGCACGGGAGCTTCAAGCGAACTCCAGCACGGTGCCTTCGTAGCGCATCACCACCTCGCCATGCTGGTTCACGCCGTCACAGACGGTCATGTTGATCCAGGTGCCGGGACGCGAGACGAGCGAGCGGCTCTCGGTCAGCGCGACGGAATAGGTGACGCTGTCGCCGGCATAGACCGGTTTCAGCCATTGCAGCTTCCTGAAGCCGGCCGAAGGCCCGAGCTTCGGGGCCGTGATGCCCTCGCTTTCGAGCCGCGCCACCTCGGTTTTCCAGTAGGCGATATAGGTCTTCATCCAGCCGGCGCAGGTGTGCCAGCCGGAGGCGCAGAGAGCGCCGAAAACGTAGTTCTTCGCCGCTTCGGCATCCACATGGAAGGGCTGGGGGTCGAATTTCTTCGCGTAGCGGACGATGTCCTCGGCGGTGAAGAGAAGCGTGCCGGTGATGACTTTCTGGCCGGGTGGAGAAAGCTCGATCAGCCTCATGCAGCGTCCTCCCAGGCGTCGCGCAGCCGCATCATGATCGGATTCTCGCCGCGCATGACGATCTCGCCGCGCTGGTTCTCCACTTCGTGCAGGAACTTGACGATGCCGATGCCGGGGCGTGAGCGAAGCGAGCGGGATTCGAGCACGGTCGAGCGGCCGGACAACGTGTCGCCGGCCAGAACCGGTTTCTTCCATTCCATGAACTCGATGCCCGGCGATCCCTCCGACGAGGAACTGGACAGCCAGCCATCGAACATCATGCGCATGAACATGCTCGCCGTATGCCAGCCTGAAGCCGAAAGGCCGCCGAGGATGCTCGCCCTGCCGGCCGCCTCGTCGAGATGCATCGGCTGCGGATCGAACTCGGCAGCGAATTCGACCATCTCGTCCGCCGTCACCAGCTTGGATGCGAGCGGGAAAACCCGCCCCACCGAAAAGTCCTCGAAATAATACGCGGCTTCCGTCATGTGGCCCTCCCGCCCACGGTCTCAGGTGTTGAAGCGGAAGTGGATCACGTCGCCGTCCTGGACGACATATTCCTTGCCTTCGTCGCGGCCCTTGCCGGCTTCCTTGGCGCCGACTTCGCCCTTGAAGGCGATGTAGTCGTCAAAGGCGATGGTGAAGGCGCGGATGAAACCGCGCTCGAAGTCTGTATGGATGACGCCTGCGGCGGCAGGGGCCTTGGTGCCGCGCACGATCGTCCAGGCGCGGGTCTCCTTGGGGCCGACGGTGAAATAGGTGATCAGGTCGAGCAGGTGGTAACCGGCGCGGATCAGCCGGTCGAGGCCGGCTTCCTCAAGCCCGAGGGCCGACAGGAACTCCTTGGACTCTTCCTCCGGAAGCTGGGCCACTTCGGATTCGATCGCGGCCGAGATGACCACGCATTCGGCGCCCTGTTCCTTGGCCATGGCGGCAACGGCTTTTGTGTGCTCGTTGCCGGTCGAGGCATCCGCTTCCGCGACGTTGCAGACATAGAGGACCGGGTGTGAAGTCAGAAGGTTGAGACCCTTCAGGATCTCGATCTCTTCGGGCGCCAGCGTCTTCAAAAGCAGGCGTGCCGGCTTGCCGTCGTTCAGGAGCTTGATAACCGCATCCATGACCGGCAGCTGAGCAACGGAATCTTTGTCCTTGCTGGCGGCGCGCTTGCGGGTCTGCTCGACGCGGCGCTCCAGGCTCTCGAGGTCGGCGAGCATCAGCTCGGTCTCGATCGTGTCGGCGTCGCCGACAGGATTGATGCGTCCCTCGACATGGGTGATGTCGTCGTCCTCGAAGCAGCGCAGAACGTGCACCACTGCATCCACTTCGCGGATATTGGCGAGGAACTTGTTGCCGAGGCCTTCACCCTTGGATGCGCCACGCACGAGGCCGGCGATATCGACGAAGGAAATGCGGGTCGGGATGATCTCCTTGGAGCCGGCGACCGCCGCCAGCTTCTGCATGCGCGGATCGGGAACCGCCACTTCGCCGGTGTTCGGCTCGATCGTGCAGAAAGGATAGTTGGCCGCCTGGGCGGCAGCCGTCTTGGTGAGCGCATTGAAGAGAGTAGACTTGCCGACATTCGGCAGGCCCACGATACCGCATTTGAAACCCATGGGTCCGGACCCTGTATTGGAAGAAATTTCGTTGCTGTGGCTATGGGGGAAAGTGCTCGGGCGGTCAAGGCTCTGCTGTCAGGCGATCTTGCGCGTAAGGCATATTTGCCTTACTTTAAGTCGATGGAGAATGGCCATGGTTAGATTGAAAGTCACAGCGAAAGGACAGGTTACCTTGAAAAAGGAAGTTCTTGATCATCTTGGCATCAAGCCCGGCGATGAGATCGATGTCGATCTCCAACCGAAGCGGCAGGCCATGATCCATCCGATTGCCGGCAAACTCCCGATCGAAAGCGTCTTCGGAATGTTCAAGAATACGACCGGCAAAAGCTATTCGATCGACGAGATCAACGAGGCGATTGCGGCAAGCTACGCCGGTGAGGCCGAGCAATGAGCCTGATCGTCGATACCAACATCCTTTTAAGGGCAATGATCTTCGACCATGAAGTCGAGAGCCCCAAGGCTCAGGCTCTTTTGGCTTCGAACGAGGTGACCATTTCAAACCAGACCTTATGCGAAATGGTGTGGGTTCTTCGTCGGCTCTACAAAAAAAGCCAGAGCGACCTTGCCGTAGCAATCCGGACGTGGATGAGCGTCAAGACCGTAGCGCTTGATCGTGGGGCGGTCGAAGCCGGTCTCACTTTCCTGGAAGCGGGAGGCGACTTCGCAGATGGTGTAATCGATTTCGAGGGACGTAGGCTCGGCGGCGACACATTCGTTACCTTCGACAAGCGGGCGGCTTCAATCGTGCGTGCACAGGGTCGCGAATGCCTGCTACTCGACGCCGATTGACCCGCACTCCACTCCGATCAGCTGCTTGAAAAATTCCGGTTGCGGTGCGATATAAGCCGAAATGCCTAGTGTCGGACGCCGTCATCAGGAGGCGAGACGCCATGAGCGAAGATACCACCCTAAAACCGAAGACGAAAACCAAGACCAAGCTGGAGCGGCCGAAGCTCTACAAGGTTCTGCTCGTCAACGACGATTATACGCCGCGCGAATTCGTGACGATGGTGTTGAAAGCCGTGTTCCGGATGAGCGAGGAAACCGGCTACCGCGTGATGCTGACCGCGCACCGGATGGGGCTGGCGGTCGTCGTCGTCTGTACCAAGGACATCGCCGAGACCAAGGCGAAGGAAGCGGTCGATCTCGCCAAGGAGGCAGGTTTTCCGCTGATGTTCATCACCGAGCCCGAGGAATAGGTTACTTCCTCTTTTTCCCCGCCTTCACGCCGAGCGCTTCGGCGCTGATCCAGAACACTGCGTCCTGCGATTCCGCCGTTTCCAGCCACAGGAAGTCGAGGTCGGGGAATTCCTCTTCGAGGATTTCGCGGCCCGAGCCGATTTCGCAGATCATGCCGCCCTCGGGATTGAGATGCGCCGGGGCTTCCGCCAGCAGCCGGCGGACGAGGTCGAGGCCGTCGACGCCGCCGTCGAAGGCCATGGCCGGTTCGGAGCGGAACTCTTCCGGAAAACCGTCCATCGCCTCGTGGTCTACATAGGGCGGATTGGTGATGATCAGGTCGTATTTTTTGCTTCCGAGCGGCGTGAAGAGGTCGCCGTTCAAAAGCGTGACCTGATCTTCGACGCTATGCTCGGCAACGTTCAGCTTTGCAACTTCGAGTGCATCGGCCGAGAGGTCCACGGCATCGACCGCGGCATTCGGGAAGAATTTTGCGGCGAGGATGGCAAGGCAGCCGGAACCGGTGCAGATGTCGACGGCGCTTTCGACGCCCAGCGGATCGGGCAGAAAGGACGAACCGCTTTCTCCCAGATATTCGCTGAACAGGATTTCGCCGATATGGGAGCGGGGTACGATGACCCGTTCGTCGACCAGGAAGCGGACGCCCTGGATATAGGCGTGGCCGGTCAGGTAGGATGTCGGTTTGCGGCTCGTAACGCGGGCGTCGATCCGCTCGGCCAGCAGCCGCCGTTCGGCCGGCAGCAGGCGTGCGTCGAGAAACGGATCGAGCGCGTCGATCGGCAGGTCGAGGCTGTCGAGGACCAGGAAGGCGGCGTCGTCGCTTGCCGTCGTCGTGCCGTGGCCATAGCTGAGGTTTGCGGCGCTGAACCGGGAGATGGCATAACGCCAGTAGTCGCGAAGGGTGACGAGTTCACCGGTGATGTCATCCATGTTCGAAGTCTTAATCATTTCGCGCTTCTGGTCCTGATTTTTCATTCCTGAGGGCATCGACACTATTCGCCCTTGCCGCCGAACATCTTCTTGAGCATCTCGGCCATTGGGCCTGATGTCGGTAAGTTCGGTTTGCCGCCGCTGCGGGCCTGGTGGATATGCGATTGCCCGGCCGGCTTGGCGACGGGCTTCTTTTCGGGTTTAGGCTTTTCCTCATCTGGCTTGCCGCCGACCGCGAGCGCCAGCTTGTTCATCAGTTGAGAATCCTCGGCCTTCACCAGCATCTCGGCATTGTCGGCGAGCGCGTCGAGAAGAGGGGAGAGCCAGGTCTGGTCGACCTTGGCGAAATCACCGAGCACATGATTGTGCACCAGCTCCTTGGCGCCCGGATGGCCGATGCCAAGGCGAAGCCTGCGGTATTCCCGGCCGCAATGGGCGTCGAGCGACTTCACGCCGTTATGGCCGCCATGGCCGCCTCCGGTCTTGATGCGGGCCTTGGCCGCCGGCAGATCGAGTTCGTCGTAGATGGCGATGATGTTTTCCGGACCCAGCTTGTAGAAACGCATGGCCTCGCCGACCGCTTCGCCGGAGAGGTTCATGAAGGTCTGCGGCTTGATCAGCAGCACCTTTTCGCCGGCAAGCTCGCCTTCCGAGATCAGTGACTTGAACTTCTTCGACCAGGGCGAAAAGCCGGGACGGCGCTGGATCGCGTCCACGGCCATGAAGCCGATATTGTGTCGGTTGCCCGCATATTGGGAACCGGGATTGCCGAGGCCGGCGATGATGAGCATGGAGACGTCCATCCTTGACTGCTGGCTTTTCACCACCGCGAAACGCCGCCAAAGTCAACCGGTTTCAACGCCTGAGCCTCTATTGAGGCTCGCCGATGCCGTAGCGCTTCAGAATGACGGTCTGGATGCCGTCCTTGATGAGGCGGTCGAGACCTGCCTGCATCCTGACGATCAGTTCGTCGGGCACATCCGGATTGCACGCAATGCCGAGATGCTGTTCGGTGAACAGGACGACCTTTTCGATCGGCGTCCCGTCCGCCTTCAGCTTCTGATAGACGCCTTCCGACATGGGCATCATGTCGATACGGTCCTGCAGCAGCTTTCTGAGCGTCGTATCGACGTCGGCGCTGAGATCGACCTTCGGGAAACCGGAGCTCTTCAGAAGCCCCTCGGTGTAGTCGGCGCGATGGGTGCCGACCGTGTACTGCCTGGCCTCCTCCAGGGTGGTTGCCGCGACCTTCGAACCCGCATGGCGCACGAGAATGCTGCGGTCGACGAAAAGAGGCACGACCCATTTGAAACGCGGTTCGCGTTCCGGCGTGCGGGCGGCGGCGAAGACGCAGTGCATGGATTGCGTCTCGGCCATGGCGATGGCCCGGGCCCAGGGCATGATCTCCAGCGTGTAAGGCGTGCCCGCGTCCTGCATGATGATGCTTACCTGGTCGATGCCGACGCCGCGGTAGTTGCCGCCGGGCTCCTGGTAGCTGAAGGGCGGGTAGGACTCGGTCGAAAAGACGATGGCCTGCTGGGCATGGGCACCACACGCGAGGCTGAGGCTGGCAAGAAGCGGCGCTGCGATTTTCATCTGTCCCCCTTCCAAACGCATATGTTGTCATTTCTGACCCAGCATCTGGTCCGGAGGTGAGAACGTGTCAGCTCGCCATGGACTCGATTTCGGCCTGCCGGGTGGATAGGGCCGAGAGCAGTTCGGAAATTTCACGGGGCTTCGAGAAGAGATAGCCCTGCGCATAGTCAATGCCCATTTGCCGCAGCAACGAGCGCTGTTCTTCCGTCTCGACGCCTTCGGCGACGACCTTGCAGTTCATCTTGTGAGAAATAGCACTGATGCCTTCGACGAGCATCCTGTTCTTACTGCCTATGTCGCCCGTCTGTTCGGTGAGCGAATGGATGAAGGACTGGTCGATCTTGACGATGTCGACCGGGAAACGGCTCATATAGCTCAGCGACGAATAGCCGGTGCCGAAATCGTCGAGCGCGATGCGGCAGCCGAAGCGGTGGAGTTCGTTGAGAATGGTGCGGATCTCCGGGTTGTCGTGCATCAGCACGGCTTCGGTGATTTCCACCACCAGGCGCGACGGATCGATGCCGTAGCGGCCGAGCAGGCCGGCAAGGCGTGCCGGCAGGCCGGGCTCGAATTGCAGCGGCGAGAAGTTGACCGCGACATAGGTCTCGCCCATGCCGGGCAGGCGCGAGACGCGGGCGAGGTTCGCCATCGCGTCTTCCAGGATGAGGTTGCCGATCTGGCCGATCGAGCCGGTCTCCTCAGCAACACTGATGATGCCGGCCGGCGACAGCAGGCCCTTGCGGGGATGGCGCATCCGCATCAGCGCTTCGAAGCCAGAGGGGATGCCGGTCTCGATGTCGACGATCGGCTGGAAATGCGCCTCGAACCAGCTTGCGGCGATGGCGACCTCGATGTCGCTCTCGATCTCGGCCCGTTCCCGCGTCTGGTCGAGAATGGCGGGATCGTAGACCTGCGCGCCGTTCTTGCCGTCGCGTTTGCGGGCATACATGGCCATGTCCGACTTCTGCAGCAGTTCGGCGGCGCTGGCGGCATGGCTGGGATAGAAGGCAAGGCCGATACTGGCGCTCAACCGCACGCCGGTGCCCTGAATCCGGAAGGGAACCTCGAACATGTCGACGATCTTCTGGCTGAGTTCGGTCGCGCGGCGCTCGGCACCGTCCCCGGCAATCAGGATGGCGAATTCGTCGCCGCCGAGACGGGAGGCGGTATCGCCGTCGTTGAGCATCGGCTTCGTCCGTTCGACGAACTGGCAGAGCACGGCGTCGCCGGCTGCATGGCCGAGATTGTCGTTGATCGCCTTGAAGCGGTCGAGATCGACGAACAGGCAGGCGACCTCGGTGCGCGCCCTGTCGGCCTCGGCGATCTTCTGGTCGAGCGTCGCCTCGAATCCCTGGCGGTTCAGGAGCCCGGTCAGATGGTCGGAGATGGCCTGCTGACGGTTGCGCAGTTCTGATTGCCTGAGTTCCGTGACATCCGTCATGACGCTCAGCGAGCCGGGAATGTTGCCGCCGGCCGTGCCAAGCTCGGTCTCGACGATCAGCACGTCCATCAGGCGGCTGTCGGCGCACAGGAACCGGACCGTGACTTCGATCGCCGGGCCGCTCGGTTTTGCCTGCTGCTTGCGCCTTGCATAAATCTGGCGGTCAGCAGGGGCCACGAGTTCGGAAAAGGGATGGCCGATCACGTCTTCGCGGCGATAGCCGGTCGCGAGAAGCCAATAATCGCTGACCGCGGCGATCTGGTCGCCTCGGGTCAGCGAAAACAGCATGGCCGGCGTCAGGTTGTAGATTTCCGTGGTCTGCTGATGGGCGCGCTTCAGTTCGCGTTCCTCGCGCTCCAGCAGCGTCTGCATTTCGTTGAAGCTCTTCGCCAGCCGGCCCATTTCGTCGTTCGAACGCCAGTCGACATGGTGGCGTGAGCCGAGCCTGCGGGTCGCCTCGATCGCGGCGGTCAACCGCATCAGCGGCTTGATGACCATGACGCGATTGCCGAGGATCGCCGCGCCGAAGACCGTCAGGATGGTGATGATGAAGATGGAGATGAAGGCCATTTCCATCTGATGCAGGGCGGAGAACCAGCCGAGCTTCGGCACGTAGACGGTAATGCTGCCGACACTGCGGGTGCCCTGCTGCGACTTGTAGAAGATGGGCTCGGAGATCGCTTCCAGGCCGCGGAAATCGGCCGGATTGACGTCCACTTCGGAAATATTCAGCTTGCCCGTATTGTCGCTGATCTGCACGCCGTTGATGGCGGGATCGGCGATCAGCATCGAGGCGACCTGGTGGATGCTGTCGGTGTCGAGATCCCAGAGCGGCTTGCCGAGGGCCTGGGAATTGGTCACCAGCACGACATTGACATGTTCGCTGAGGTTCTTGGCGGCCTGCTGGGAGGAAAGCGCCAGGAAAAGCGTGAACAGCGGTGCGACGACGACCAGAAGGGCGCCTGAAATGATCGCAATAAAACGACTCTCAACGGAATGAGTCACCGTCTTCCCCGCATTCATCGTCTGGCTGCCGCCGGACTTTCCCCGTCATGCTGAAGTAGCGTGCATCGTTTCACCTATTCATTAAACTTCACTGAAACGACAATGCCAAGATTCCAACGAATTACGGAAGCAGCGTTACTAAACTGTATTCGATGGACAATAAAAAACCCGCTTTCTTGCGAAAGCGGGTCCCATTTCAAGAATTTCGGCCTGGTTATTCAGCAGAAGCCGGTTCTTCCTCGGTAACGCCTGCAGCCGGGGCGACGATCGTCGCGATGGTGAAGTCGCGGTCGGAGATGACCGGACGTACGCCAGCCGGCAGCTTGACGGCGGAGATGTGGAGGCTGTCGCCGATCTTCGCGCCCGTCAGGTCGACGGTCAGGAATTCCGGAATGTCGTTGGCCGGGCAAAGCAGCTCGACTTCGTGACGGACGATGTTGAGAACGCCACCGATCTTGATGCCCGGGGACTTCTCTTCGTTGACGAAGTGAACCGGAACTTCAACGGAAACTTCCGTGTTGCCCGAGACGCGTAGAAAATCCACGTGCATGGTGAAGTCGCGGACCGGATCGAGCTGATAGTCCTTCGGGAGGACCTGAATCTTCTCGCCGTTGACGTCGATCGTGGCAACCGTGGTCATGAAACCGCCGGCATGGATGCGCTTCGTCACTTCGTTGGTCGACAGAGCGATCGCGAGGGGGGACTGCTTGTCACCATAGATGACAGCAGGAATGAAACCGTTGCGGCGAAGTTCACGGGAGGACCCCTTACCTACCCGTTCGCGCGCCTCGGCCTTGAGCTCGTATGATGCGTGGCTCATGGCATATCCTTTCGAGGTTGTTTGGAGAGTTTTTCGCAAGCGTTGTCGGCTCGCGTCAAACTGAAGGGCATCATCCGATGCGCTTCATCCGCGTTGCCTCCAAGGGTGTCTACGCGGACCGGCGCGCTATAATACAATGAGCAGGGATGTGCAAGCTTTTCGGCCTGAAAACAAAGGACTTGCGCTTGACTTCGGCGGCCCGACTTCCATTTTGTGCCCGTTGAACGAGGGAAGGGCTTGATTCATGAAACGGACTTTGATCGCGGCCAGCGTAATGGCTGCGTCCTGCGTATACCCAGTTGCTGCGGCTGAGATCAACGACAGGGGGGCCCGCACCCTCAAGGAAAGCCTCATCCACTTTCTGCCGGATACGGTCAAGACTACGGGCTTCCTGACGGTGAAGCCGGCCGGCGAGCGATACGAGATCAGCTACGATTTCGCCAAGCTTCTGAAATCCATCAACAAGAAGAACTTCAAGATCTCCGGCCTGAAGCCGTTTTCGGTTTTCGCCGCACCCCTCGACAACGGCCAGTGGAAGTTCAACAGCGACAGCGACATGAATTTCACCGTGCAGGGCAAGATGCCCGATGGCAAGCCGACGAACCTCAACTACTCCGTCACCGATATGGTGTTTTCCGGCATTTTCGATCCGGCGATCAGCTATCTGCGGTCGGGTGAGGCGACGTCCGGCCCGATCCGCATGGTCTCGAAGAGCGGCTCTGAAGAGGTCGAGGCGAGCTTTGCCGGCATGAACTATTCACTGGCGTCCACGGCGAGTGCGGCACCCGGCGGCACGGATTTCACCGGCAAGGGCTCGTTCTTGCGCTTCTACGAACGGATCGCGACGCCGGAAACCCCGCCGATACAGATCCGCGCCGAAAGCCTCGATTTCGACGTCGGCGTCCAGGGCGTGATGGCCGAGAAAATCCGCGCTCTCGTCGCCTTCATGCTCGAACTCGTCAACGACGAAAAGCCGTCGCAGGCCGAGATCACCAAGCTGAAGGATCTCATTCGCGGCGCGATGCCATTCTTCACGGCGCTTTCCGAAAAGATCAGCTTCAACCAGTTCACCGTGGCAAGTCCGCTCGGCGATTTCGGCGTCAACAAGCTCGACTATACGTTCACGATGAGCGAGCCCGCCGAGGCAACCCGGATCGGCTTCGGTGCCCGCATCGAGACCATCTCGACGCCGGACGGCATCATTCCCCCGCTCTATGCCCAGTTGGTGCCGGACATGGCGGAAATGGAATTCGGGGTCGCGGACCTCAACTTCCAGCGCTTCGTCGACACCTTCATGGACATCGACTTTTCCAAGCCGGACCCGTTGCCGGATTCGGAGGGCGAGCGTCTCGGCAAGGCCTTTCTCAATGAGGGACAGCTGACCCTCGATTTCCCGCGGATTGCCGCGAAATCCGCTCTCTACGACGTCGAGGCCTCCGGCAAGGTCAAGGGTTATCCGGACGAGAAGGAACGCTACACGCTCGAAACCTCGATCCTTGCCCGCGACATCGACAAGCTGATCCAGTATTTCCAGGCCGCCGCCAAGAGCGACCCCGAATTCAACCAGGTTTCGTTCGCGATGATGATGGCCAAGGGCATGGCGAAGACTGAACCGGACGGCCGCCTGCGCTGGGACATCAAGTTCGAGGACGGCAAGAACTTCAGCGTCAACGGGCAGCCGATCCAGTGATCTGACGACCCGCCCACACCTTCTTATGCCGGCTGTACGTTTGCTAGTCAGCCGGCATTTACCATCCCAAGGAACGTTTCGAACATGTTTCGGTGCTAGCACTTCTCAATCAAAACAGTTGAAAAGTATCAAGCATTCATGTTTCGCGTTTTCTCCTGCATCTTCGTCGAGCACGATCTTCGCTATGTCGCCTGCGCGGTCTTGATATGCGTGATCGGATCCTTCCTGACCATCCGGCTCTTTTCCAGAGCGCGGCGCGGCGGCGGGATCGAAAAGGTCATCTGGCTTTTCCTGACGGGCTTCATCGGCGGTTCGACCACCTGGACAACGCACTTCCTCGCGATGCTCGGTTATCTCGGAGGCGGGCAGGCGGGATATGACCCGACCCAGACGCTTCTGTCTTTCGTGATCGCGGTGGCGAGCGCCACGATCGGCTTCGGCGTTGCGAGCTATGGCGGCCGTTCCCTGCTCGCGGAGGCCGGCGGCGTCGTCATGGGGCTCGGTATCGCGGCGATGCATTACACGGGCATGGCCGCCTACGAGGTGCAGGGCGTCATCGACTGGAACCAGTCCTATGTTGTCGCCTCGCTCATCTTTGCCGCCGTGCTCGGCGCTCTGGTAACCAATCGCGTTGCGCACCCCGTGACGCGGTTCTGCAAGTACGGTTCGGTCCTGGCAATGATCCTTGCGATCGCCACCACCCATTTCACCGCGATGGGGGCGATCGAGGTCGTTCTCGATCCGCGCGCGGTCCTGCCGAATGAGGTCGTCCCGCCGGTGGTGCTGGGCTTCGCCGTGCTGTCGCTGATGCTGATCCTGCTGGCGCTGACGGCTGCCACCTATCTGATCGATGCCCGCGTGACCAAGGCTGCCGTCGAGCAGTATCGCCACCTTTCCCTGCACGACGCTCTGACCGGCCTTGCCAATCGCGCCGCATTCAACGAGCAGCTTGCGGAGATCGCGGCGCGACCGGCAGACCTAGCCGCTAGCATCGCAGTTCTCTCGCTCGATCTCAACCGCTTCAAGGAAATCAACGACGTCCATGGCCATGCCGCTGGCGATGAGGTGCTGCGCGCGATCGGCGGCAGGCTTGCCGAGGCGGCAGGTGAGGGCGAATTCATCGCCCGTGTCGGTGGCGACGAGTTCGTCGCGCTGAAACACATGTACTACCGGCGCTCCGACGCGATGCTGCTCGCCGGCCGGCTGCTTGCGGAAATCTGCAAGCCGGTCGAATGGAACGGCAACACGCTCACCGTCGGTTCGAGCGTCGGCATCGCGCTCTATCCGGGGGACGCAAAGACGGTCGACGATCTTGTGGCCCAGGCGGATGTCGCCATGTACCGCGCCAAGCAGTCGGGCGACAATGCCATCCGCTTCTATGACTCTTCGATGGACCAGGCGGCCCGCGAACGCAATGCACTTGCCATGGACATGCGTTCCGGGCTCGTGGCCGGCCAGTTCGAGCTCTATTACCAGCTTCAGAACGATACGTTCTCCGGCGAGGTCATCGGTTTCGAGGTTCTGTTGCGCTGGAACCACCCCGTTCGCGGACTGGTGTCTCCCAACGAATTCATCCCGATCGCCGAGCGTACCGGCTTCATCGTCGAGCTTGGCGAATGGGTGCTCCGGAGCGCCTGCGCGGAGGCGGCGACCTGGAAAAACCCGTTCGGCTTCGCCGTCAACGTCGCCGGCCAGCAGCTTGCCGATCCGCAATTCCCGAACAAGGTCCGCGACATCATCAAGGAGACGGGGCTGGATGCGGAGAGGCTCGAGCTTGAGATCACCGAGTCCGGCATCATCGCCGATCATCAGCGGGCGCTGCAGACCGTGCGCCACTTGAAGAGCCTCGGAGTGAAGATCGCCATGGACGACTATGGCACCGGTTATTCGTCGCTTTCGACGCTGATGTCCTTCCCCTTCGACAAGATCAAGATCGACCGCACCTTCGTGGACGGGGTCTCGGACAATTCCCAGTCGGCGGCGATCGTCCGCTCGACCCTCATCCTCGCCTCGAGCCTCCAAATACCGGTGCTTGCCGAAGGGGTGGAGACGGAGGCGCATATGGCCTTCCTGCGCAAGGAGGGCTGCATGCAGGTGCAGGGATACCTTTTTGGCAGGCCCGGCCCGAGGGCGCTGATCGAGCATCTCGTCAATGGCGAAGCCGGCGGCGAAATCCGATCGGCGGCCACCAAGGTCGCCTGACCTCGGCGTCAGCGCCGGGGTTCGCCACCTGGGGCATAGACTGTCTTCTGCTCGAAACGGAACTTGTGGCCACACTGGCTGCAGCGGATCATGTATTTGCGCGGATCGGTCGAGGCGAATTCCGTCAGAAAACCTTTCGGCAGCTCATCGATGCGGAAATCGCGATTGCCCTGCCGCCTGTCGTCGGTCTCGGAAACCTCGGCGAAACCGACATTGCCGCACTGGGAACATTCGAGCTTTCGGGAATAACGGTCGCGAGCGGCCATGCTTGTCTCCTTCTTCGGGGGGCCTTCTAGCCGAAGCTTTGGCACAAAGCAAAACGCCGGAACCAGGTTCCGGCGTTTTCCATCGGTGATTTACAGTTACTTCAGGCAGGCCCTCTAGCGGCGGCACTCGCCGGACGCGACGACGCTGTAGCCGGCGTTTGCCGCTTCGCAGGCGTTCGGGAAAGTCTGTGTGCGTCCACCCTGCTGGCCGCAGACGGGGCGGTACTCTCTCGTGCAGAAGCGAGGCTCTCCGGGTCTTCCGGGGCGGCCAGGCTGGTTCCAGTCCGGACGATCCGGGCGGTCGGGACGATCGGGCCTGCCAGGCTGGTTCCAGTCCGGGCGGTCGGGTCGTTGCGGGCGATCCCAGTCGGGACGGTCCGGCCGACCGGGGCGACCCGGAGTTCCCGGGCGATCCCAATCCGGGCGATCAGGCCTCTGGGGACGGTTCCAGTCCGGCCGCGGCCGTTCCGGTGGGTAATAGCCGCCAGGCCGGCTGCTGCTATCGACGCATGCCGACAGCAGCGGGATCAGAAGGAAAATGGCCAGTTTCTTCGACAGGCCGATCAAGGAAGACATCGCGACTCACCCTCAGTTTGCGTTCGGAGGCGAGTCTATCCAAATACTTGTGGCAGAAGAAGGTCAGTCGAACAGGCTGGAGACGGAGGATTCCATTGCCGTACGGTTGATCGCCTCGCCAAGCAGGTTGGCGGTGGTGATAACCCGGATGTTGTGCGCCGACTGGACGGCCGTGGTCGGCTGGATCGAGTCGGTGATCACCAATTCCTTGAGCTTGGAAGCAGCGATGCGGGCAACCGCGCCGCCGGAGAGCACACCGTGGGTGATGTAAGCGGTGACGCTGGTGGCGCCGTTTTTCAGAAGCGCTTCGGCCGCGTTACAGAGCGTGCCGCCGGAATCGACGATATCGTCGATCAGCAGGCAGTCCTTGCCGGAGATGTCGCCGATGACGTTCATCACTTCGGACTCGCCGGCGCGTTCGCGGCGCTTGTCGACGATCGCCAGCTGACAGTCGATGCGCTTGGCGAGCGCACGCGCTCGAACCACGCCGCCGACGTCGGGCGAGACGACCATGACGTTGTTGAGGTCGTAGTGTTCCTTGACGTCACGGGCGAGCACCGGCACCGCGAAGAGATTGTCGGTGGGGATATCGAAAAAGCCCTGGATCTGGCCTGCATGCAGGTCGAGCGTCAGGACGCGGTCGGCGCCGGCCTCGGTGATCAGGTTGGCGACGAGCTTCGCCGAGATCGGGGTGCGCGGGCCGGCCTTGCGGTCCTGGCGGGCGTAGCCGAAATAGGGCAGAACCGCGGTGATGCGCCTGGCGGAGGACCGCCGGAACGCATCGATCATGATCAGCAGTTCCATCAGGTGGTCGTTGGTCGGGAAGGACGTGGACTGGATGATGAAGACATCTTCGCCACGCACGTTTTCCTGAATTTCAACGAAGATTTCCTGGTCTGCAAATCGCCTTACGCTGGCTTTTCCGACTGGAACATTAAGATAGCTGCAGATCGCGTCGGCGAGATGCCGGTTCGAATTGCCTGCGAAAACCTTCATTGCGGTCCGCCTGTTTTGAAGCTGGATGCGGGCCTTTTACCGCCGCGGCCTTCGAATGCAAGTGCGTTTCGCACCCGCTCACTCTTTTTTATGAAGAAACTGTGACCCGTGGCTTTTGAGGTTCAGTCCAGGATCGGTCGGCCGGACCGCTCAGCCCTGGGATTGGCGCCAGGCCACATAGTCGTGGATCGTCTTGGCGGCGATGGTCTCCATGGTCGAAGCGGGGACCGACGTCCAGGGGTCCTGGCCGCTGCCGGGCACGCTTTCCTGTCCCTGCATGCGGTGCAGCCGCGCGCCGGAACCGTCGAGAATATCCCAGACATAGACGATGGTGACCTTGCCGCTGTCGGAGAAGGCGGAGAAATAGCCTTTTAGGATGTGCTCGGTGCTGCTGTCGCTCGACGGCCGGATCGTCAGCCCGTTGGCGCGCGCCTGGGCGCCGAGCTGGCGCGACAGCGGCGTCACCGCCTGGACCGGAGCGCCGATGATCGGCAGGAAGCGGACGGTCGGACCGGACGCGGGCGGTAGCGAGGCGTTCTGCTGTTGACCGGACTGTTGCTGCTGGGGCGCGGGCTGCTGCGCCTGAGGTTGCTGCGCTTGGGTCTGCTGTTGGCCCTGGTTCCCCTGGCCCTCCCATTGCGGCGGGGCGCCGGAGGAGGAGGGCGAGACGGTGCTGCCGGATTCCAGCGCCCGCGCCTGGGCTTCGAGTGTGTTCTGGGGGCCGGAGCGATATCCGCCGCTATAGGTTTCCGGCTGCGCGGAGCTCGCCATCCGGTCGGCTTCGGCCTGGGTCACCGGCGAGGAGGCCCTCGCGCCGCCGCCGCCGACATTCGCCTGCGGCGTCAATGCTTCCGTCGTGTTGCAGGAGGCAAGCGCGAGTGCCAGCAGGGCAGCGGACAGCAGTGTTCCGAAAGGCCGCATATCCGTCTCCCCTGCCGTAGATTCCTCGGCCGGAGCTTAGGGTTGGCGTTCCCAACCTGTCAATTGCCTGATTTTCGTAGCGTTCAGCGCTGAATGAGCTCCAGGGTGTGGCGGGAAAGTGGCTGCGGATCGCCTTCGGTCGTCAGGTAGGTGTGGCCGAGGGTCATGGCGGCGCCGCTGTCGGAATCCATGATGATCATGTGCACGAACAGCGTCATGTCCGGCAGGATTTCCTGCGGATTGCCGAAGTGGAACATCTGGTGCTCCATCCAGGAAGGCGAGAACCGCGCGCCGAGCGAATAACCGCAGGCGTTGAGGCGGTGGCGCGACAGGCCGCGCTCGTCGAGAATGCGGGCATGGGTGTCGAAGACGTCGCCGAAAGTCTGGCCGGGGTGCAGAACCTCCTCGATCGCCGTGATGGTTTCGAGGCAGGCCTTGTGGAGCTCGCGGTGGCGAGGCAACGGTTCGCCGACGATGACCGTGCGCATCATCGCCGCGTGGTAATGCGCGGCCGCACCGGCCCATTCGAGCGTCAGCTGGTCGGTCGCGTCGAGCTTGCGGCGCCCGGCCTTGTAGCGGCAGAGCAGCGCGTCGGCGCCGGAGCCGATGATGAATTCGTTGGCGGGATAATCGCCGCCGCCGAGAAAGACCGCACCCTGCATGGCGGCGAGGATTTCCGCCTCGTCGCCGCCGGCCTTGATCAGCGGCAGCGCCGCATCGAGCGCGTCGTCGGCAAGCTCGGCGGCGCGCCTGGCATAGGCGATCTCCGCCGGGCTTTTGACGAGGCGCAGCCTGCTGACCAAATAGGAGGCGTCGCTGATCTGGCCGAAGGTTGCGAGTTGGTTGTCGAGCAGGCGGGCGACGCGGCCGGTCATGCCGTGGGTATCGTATTCGACGCCGATCCTGGCGCCGAGCAGGTCCATGTCGCTCAACAGGTTCTTGAGGTCGAGCGTCGGGTCGGCATTCACCCGGTCCACCCAGACGACGATGTTCTCGACGGTCGAGGTGTGGCGGGCCTGGCGCAGGTCGGCCGAGCGGGTGAGCAGCGTCATCGCCCCGTCCGCCTTGACGATCAGGGTCTGGAAAAAGCAGTAGCCGAACGTGTCGTAGCCGGTCAGCCAGTACATGCTTTCCTGCGCGAAGATCAAAAGCGCATCCAGCTTGTCGGCGCGCATCTTCTCCGTCAGCCGCGTCAGCCGGTCGGCGTATTCGCTCCTCTCGAAATGCAGGGCCATATCAATTCTCCCGAAGTGCGATTGCTGAAATCTGGCGGCCGTAATCCGGCTCTTTGGCATGGGTGGTGCGGCGGTAGGAATAGAACCGTTCCGCATCCGGATAGGTATCGAGACCGAGGCTCTGGGCCCTTACGCCTGCTGCCGTCAATCGCTTGATGGTCAGCGACGGCAGGTCGAACATAGAATGCCCCGCACTCGATGACGGCGTGAAGAAAGCCCCGTAGGAGGGATCGTGGCTCAGGAACCGTTCGACGAATTCCGGTCCGACCTCGTAACTTGCGGGGCCGATCGAGGGGCCGAGGACAGCGGTGATGTTTTCGCGCGCCGCACCCAGCGAGACCATTGCCTCAATGGTGTTTTCGAGCACGCCGGTCAGCGCACCCTTCCAGCCGGCATGGGCCGCGCCGATCACGCCGTTCTCGCCGTCGGCAAACAGGATCGGGCCGCAATCGGCCGCGAGCACACCGAGTGCCACGCCCGGAACACTCGTCACCATGGCGTCGACCTTCGGCCGTTCGCCGGCATAGGTTTCGTCGACGACGAAGACGTCGGGCGAATGGATCTGGTGCACGGTCGCCAGCTTTTCGAGCGGCAGGCCGAACCAGGCTGCAACGCGGGCCCGATTCTCGGTGACCCTCGCACGGTCGTCGTCCGAGCCGATACCGACGTTGAGGCCGGCATAAAGGCCTTGCGAAACGCCGCCCCGGCGGGTGAAGAAACCATGGCGGATACCGGCGCCGGCCCTGTCGTTCAACAGGGGGCTCTCGATCGGCTCCGGCAAGGGTATGTCCTGCATCGGTGTTATCTATCCCGTTGATTTGAAGAGGTTTTGGGCGCTCTCTCAAGGCCTGCCCGCTGCTTCGATCTAGGGCGAGAGTGGCGCAAGAAAAGGGCGGATGTCAATCGGTTGATGAATTGACGGCCGCGGTTTACTCCACCGCGCGAAACGGCATCAGCTTCAATGCCGGGCTCGATACCGCGATGACTTTGAAGAGTTCGCCCATCTTGCCGGCCCCTTCGCCGGCCAGCCGGTCGACGGCGGCAGCGATCAGGCGCTGCTCGGCAGGCTCCTTGTCCTTGGCAAGCGCGTTCGCCCGCTCGGCAAGGCCGAGGCCGAAAAGAAAATCGCCCTGATGCAGGCCGCCGTTCAGGTGAACGCCCGTGGAGACGGCAATGCGCGCGAGGTCCTCGAAATCGACATGGCTGGTCAGATCCGCTTCGCCGGGATTTTCGAGCGGCGGATCGTAGTCGTGGTGGCGGATGGCCTGCAGCGTATCGCCGAAACCGGTGACCAGGTGGCCGTAGTCGATGATCAGAGCCGTGCCGCCAAAGGTCCGCAGGCGTTCGCACAGCGTCAGCATCACCGCCTGGCGGGCGGGGGAAAGTTCGAAGATCGTACCGTCGGGAATGCCGGCGACAGGCGAGGGCAGCAGCTGCGGGTCGAGCGTGGCGATGCCGACGGCAAAACCGAGTTCGTCCTCGGCGTTGAGGCCGACGAGACGTTCGCGAAAACCGGTCGGCGTCTTGACGAACTGGCGGATCGGGATCGCGTCGAACAGCTCGTTGGCGGCGATCAGCGTAAAACCTTCGGGAATGTCCTCGAAACTGTCATGCCAGGAGATCTTGGTGGAGAAGGCTTCGAGCGTGATGCGCTGGACGCCGCGCAGACGCTCGCTGGTCTCGACCAGATGCACGTGCAGATCTTCGAAAAACCGGGGCGCGATGCGTTTGATCACCCGCAGCATGTCGGCCATCATCGTGCCGCGGCCGGGGCCAATCTCCACCAGCCGGACGCCCGTGGGCGTGCCATGCTGCTGCCAGGCATGCACCATGAAGACGCCGACCATCTCGCCGAACAACTGGCTGATCTCCGGCGCGGTGATGAAGTCACCATGGCGGCCGAAAGGTTCGCGGGTGCGATAATAACCGTATTCCGGATCGGCGAGGCACAGCGCGAAATAGTCGGTCACGCTGATCGGGCCGTTGGTGCGGATCAGGGTCTTGATCTTTTCGGTGAGGGGGGTGCTCAACGGCCTTGCCTCCCCTCAGGCCTTCGCCGCGGACGTTACCGCCGCGCGGGCACGGAGAATGGCCCAGACACCCGCAGCGATCATCGGCAGCGACAGCACCATGCCCATGGTCAGCCAATTGGTGCCGAGCAGATAACCGAGCTGCGCATCCGGTTCGCGAAAAAATTCCACGAAGATGCGGCAGAGCGCGTAACCGACGACGAAGGTGCCGGCGATGGTGCCCGGGACCTTCAGCGCCTTGAAACGGAAGATCAGCAGGGCAAGGACGAGGACGAGTACGATACCTTCGAGGCCTGCCTCGTAAAGCTGGCTCGGATGGCGGGAGAACGGGCCGCCGGTCGGGAAGACGACCGCCCAGGGCGCGCTGCTGAGGCGTCCCCAGAGTTCGCCGTTGATGAAATTGGCGATGCGGCCGAAGAGCAGGCCGAAAGGCACGACGGCGGCGACCGTGTCGAACATGCTCCAGACGGGAATGGCATTGCGGCGGGCGAAGATGATCATCGCGATCGTCGCGCCGATGAAGCCGCCATGGAAGGACATGCCGCCGTTCCAGATCTCGATCGCGCGGATGGGGTTCGCGGCCACGGCCCCCATATCGTAGAACAGGATATAGCCGATGCGGCCGCCAAGCACGATGCCGGCTGCGACCCAGACGAGGAAGTCGTCGAGTTGGACGGCCGTGATCGGCGACTGGCCGTCTTTCCACAGCGAGCCGTTCGTCGCCAGCCGACGCGCATAAAACCAGCCGAGCAGGATGCCGGCGACATAGGCGAGCCCATACCAATGGACCGCCAGCGGTCCGATGGAGAAGGCCACCGGATCGATATTCGGGAACGGCATCAGAGCGAAAAGATGAAGCGCTTCGTACAAATTACAAGGTTCTCATACAAACCGAATTGTCGCGGAACATGGCGTTGCGCTCATCGCCGGTCAAGGCGAATCTCGGGGATTGCGCCTTTAACCCCAGTGAAGTTCGGCGATTGCCGGGAACCTCAGTTATCCTTCATCTGTATCAACTGAATAAGGTTTCCGCAGGTATCGTCGAGCACCACCATACGGACAGGGCCGGCATCCATCGGTTTCTGGGTGAAGGAGACGCCGAGCGAAACAAGCCTCTCATATTCAGAATCGATGTCGTCGACCTGGAACGAGGTTGCGGGGATGCCGTCCTCGACGAGCGCCGCCTTGAAGGGCCTAGCGGCGGGGTGTTCGCTCGGTTCCAGAAGCAGCTCGGTCCCTTCGGGATTTTCGGGCGAGACGACCGTCAGCCAGCGATGCTCCCCCATGGGGATATCGTGCTTCACCTTGAACCCCAGCACGCGTGTGTAGAAATCCAGGGCTTTCGATTGGTCGTCCACAAGGACGCTCGTGACGTAGATTCTCATGGAAACATCCTTTCTAGAGATGGTGGCGGAGCCACAGGTCAACAGCCTCTCGCAGCGGACCGGGATCGAGAGAATGGATCCTGGTCCGGCCTGACCATTCGACACGAACCAGTCCGGCTTTTTGCAGCATGTCGATGTGCTGGGTGATCGCCTGACGCGAAAGTGCCATGCCGTTCTCCGCGAAAAACAGAGCGCAGATTTCGAACAATGACTGGCCAGGGCGTTCGCGCAGGCGATCGATGATCTTGCGACGAGTGGGATCGCCAAGCGCTTTGAAAATGTGATCGAGATCGTCATCGTTCATGGCATCGAATATGCAATAAAATTATTGCATGTCAAGGAAGGGCTCGACCGTGCGGCAAGCGGACGATTTGTCCGAGACGGGGCGAGCGGTACCTCGGATGATGCTTGCAAGCGGCCCGCACAGGCCCTACTTGATCCCTATGGACATTCGCCGGCCCGGATTGCCGGCCAGACGATATGGGAGTTCAAAACCATGGCAACCGGCACGAACCGCATTCTCGACGATTTCGCGCGGCTGATGACCGATGCGGCCGGCGCTGCCCAGGGCGTGCGCAAGGAGGTCGAAACGGCATTCCATGCCCAGGCCGAGCGGTTTCTCAACAATATGGATGTGGTCAAGCGCGAGGAATTCGAGGCCGTCCGCGAAATGGCCGCCCGCGCCCGCGACGAGAACGAGGCGCTGAAGGCGCGGATCGAAGCGCTGGAAGCGAAGCTTTCGGGACAGTGACCTGCGTTTCCCGGGGATGATCAGCCTCTCTCCCGTAAAATCTGGCACTCAGCTTGTCAGCTAAGGTACTGTTTTTTCTTCCTCTCCCCAAGGGAAGAGGAAAGGCAGCGCACCTGATACCTTCCCCGTCCCTTCGACCCATGCCTACAATCCTCCCGCTTCCGTCGCCGGAGTGTTTCGCGAGACGTTCGCGGGCAGGCGGAGGCCGGCGCTTTCATTGGAACCGTAACGTGCGGGGATGGTGGAAGAGGTGAAAGCCATGGAGTGCAAGTCGAAAGACGACCATTCCTATCAAGCCTCCCCCGGACAGCCATGTCCGGTTCGGTTGAGCCGTGCAAGTGGCAAGGTTTCCCGAAAGGAAACCGTGAACACAGCCACGCAGCGAGGCGAGATGATCACCTGTAGGGGCCGGAAGCCCCGAAAAGACGCCGAAGGCCACGCGAATGCGGAGCCACCATTAAAAAACCAATCGAGGTTCCGCATTCGTGTGGGCTCTCCGTTCGTACCGTGCCGAACAGATTTTCGGCGCGGGCGCAGGTGTTGAAATGAAAAAAATGACGCCCTGTGGACACATTCAAAAAAGCCAGTGTCCAGAGTCGCTTATGACTCCGTTCTGATCTCCGCTGCGAACCATGTTTGGAGTTTTGCCCATGTAAAAACCGAGGAAGGGGCTGGCAGCCGGACTCCGTCTAGGTACACTGATTTTAAAGGATGATTCGAAACGGCTTGGTAAGCTCCAGACAGGGTGACTGCGTTATTCTGGAAGCGTCGGACGATCATCGACAGTGTTGTTCCCGGTTAGTGTTCGCGTGTTTTTGGCGTTTTACCGCACGAATTCGCATTCATTCCGGTCAAGAAGGTGCCGCATGACGCTTATGGAAATGGAAATCGAACGCCAGTCGAATCCGGTCGATATGATCGAATTCGTTGCTGCCTCGAACGATTGGACGTTCGAACGGTCGGGTGAAGACGAGATCGCCATGACCGTGGAAGGCCGCTGGACGGACTACCATGTTTCCTTCTCCTGGATGGAGGAGTTCGAAGCGCTGCATCTCGCCTGCGCTTTCGACCTCAAAATTCCCGACGCCCGCGTCAACGAGGTCATCCGCCTGCTGAGCCACGTCAACGGCCAGGTGCTGATGGGCCATTTCGACGTATGGCGCCAGGAAGACGTCGTCATCTTCCGGCAGTCGCTGCTGCTGGCCGGCGGTGCCGAACCCAACAACCAGCAGGTCGAAGTGCTGCTTTCGAGCGCCCTCGACGCCTGCGAATCCTATTACCAGGCGTTCCAGTTTGTCGTATGGTCGGGCATGGAGGCGAAAGCCGCCATGGAAGCCGTTCTGTTCGAAACCGTGGGCGAATGCTGATGGCATTGGGTCATTTGGGATCCATCATTCTGATCGGCGTCGGCAATATGGGTGGCGCCATGCTGTCTGGCTGGCTGAAGAAGGGCGTGCCCGGCACGTCCGTGACGGTCATCGATCCGTCGCCTTCGGACGCCATGAAGACGATGATCTCTGAGGCCGGCGCGCGTCACTTTGCGTCGGTGCCCGATGGTGCTTCCGCCGACATCCTGTTTCTTGCCGTCAAGCCGCAGCTCATGGATGCGGTCCTGCCGCCTCTGAAATCTGTCGTAGGGCCCGGCACGGCGGTGGTTTCGGTCGCCGCCGGCAAGACGCTCGCCTATCTCGAAAAACATCTCGGCGAGGCGGCCATGGTGCGCGCCATGCCGAATACGCCTGCCATGATCGGCCGCGGCGTTACCGGCGCCTATGCCAATCCCAAGGTTACCGACGCCCAGCGCGAAACGGTGCAATCCCTGCTCAAGGTCAGCGGGCCGGTGGAATGGGTTTCGAGCGAAGCGGATATCGACGCCGTGACCGCCGTTTCGGGCAGCGGCCCGGCTTACGTGTTCTATCTCGTGGAGTGCATGGCGGAAGCGGGCCGGAAAGCAGGCCTGCCGGCGGACCTCGCCATGCGGCTTGCGCGGGAAACTGTCTCGGGGGCTGGTGAGCTCCTCTACCAGTCCCCGGACGACGCTTCCAGACTTCGGCAGAACGTCACCTCGCCGAACGGCACGACGGCTGCGGCACTTGCCGTGCTGATGGCCGACGACGGCATGCAGCCGCTGTTCGACAAGGCGATCGCGGCTGCCCGCGACAGAGCCGAAGAACTCGGCGCCTGAGTGAATTCGAATGGCTGAGAACATCACCTATTCCGACTTCGAAAAGGTGGACATCCGCGTCGGCACGATCATCGAGGTCGAGGCGTTTCCGGAAGCCCGGAAGCCCGCCTTCAAGCTGAAGATCGATTTCGGCCCGGAGATCGGCATCAAGAAATCCTCGGCGCAGATCACCGTGCATTATACCCCGGAAACGCTTGTCGGACGGCAGGTGCTGGGCGTCGTCAACTTCCCGCCGAGGCAGATCGGGCCGTTCCGCTCGGAAGTGCTGACCCTCGGATTCGAGGACGAAAACGGTGCAATCGTGCTTGCCTCCGTCGAACAGCCGGTGCCGAACGGCCGGAAGCTGATGTAGCCCGGGCGCTGATCCGCAGTGCGGATTGTCAGTGGATATCGCGGCTGTCGACCTCAGTCAGCCTGAACGACCGGAACTCGACCTCGAAGCCTTCGCGTTGCGGCGAGCAGAAGGTCATGCCGATAGAGAGGTCGGTGAGTTCGGGTGGGAAGAAAGCGAGCCGCGCCATTCGCCAGTCCGGCTGGGTGTCGGTTCGGTACTGGACGAAGAGGGCGTCGCCCATGCGGGTGACGCGGACGGAGATTTCCTCGAAATCGTCGGTGAGGCGGAAGGCGGACCAGTCGGAGTGGCCGTTGGTCACCACCACGCTGAAATGGCGGGCGCCGTCGGTGAATTCGACGCCGCATTTCATCCAGTGTTTTTCGTCATGGCGGATCATCAGGCCCGCCTGGTCGTAGAGCGCCTCGTAGCGGCCGACGAAGGAGGTTTCGGCGGTGAAGTCGCCGCTTCGGATCCGATGGAGGAAGTGGCCGCTGTCGCGGTGAAAGCCGTAATAGGTGCCCTGCCAGAAGTCGGTCTCGAAGCCGGAGCGGGCGGCCAGACTGCCGTTCTCTTCACGGCTTTCCGGCGGCGGGTTCAGCCAGGTCATGTGGGACAGGTCGATCGGCATCGGTTCCTCGAAAGAATGATCAGGCTGGGACGCGGACGACGGCGCGCAAGCCACCGCGGGGACTGTCGGCGAGCGTGACGTTGCCGCCATGGGCGCGGGCGATATCGCGGGCGATCGCAAGGCCGAGGCCGGTGCCGGACGCATTGAGATTGCGAGCCTCGTCCAGGCGGTAGAACGGCTTGAAGACGTCCTCGCGAGATTGCGGCGGAATGCCCGGACCGTCGTCGTCGAGCGTCAGCGTCAGCCACTTGGCGCTATGCCGAGCGTCCACATGGAGCGTCTTGGCGTAACGCTCGCTGTTGGACACCAAGTTGCCGACAAGCCGGGCGAAGGCATTCGGCCGCACCGCGATCTCGTCCTCGCCGTCGATCTCGTAGGTCATGGTCTTGCCGTGCAGCGCAAATTCCGACCGGAGCTTTTCAAGCAGTTCGCTCAACCGCAGTTCGCCAAAATCTTCTTCCGCTTCACCCTTGGCGAAGGCGAGATAACCTTCCAGCATCGATTGCATGTCGTCGGCATCCTGGCTCATGCCGGCCAGTTCCGGCTTGTCGCCGGCAAGCGCCAGCTGCAGCTTGAAGCGGGTGAGGATGGTTCTCAAGTCGTGGCTGATGCCGGCGAGCATGGCGGTGCGCTGCTCCATCTGCCGCTCGATGCGCTCGCGCATCTGGATGAAGGCAAGGCCGGCGCGGCGGATTTCGTCAGCGCCGCGGGGCGCGAAACCGTCGGTCTTCTGCCCCTTGCCGAAGCTTTCGGCGGCGCTCGCAAGCGTCAGGATCGGCCGGATCTGGCCGCGCAGGAAAAGGATGGAGATTATCACCAGAACGACGGCCGCCCCGATCATCCAGACCAGGAAGATATGAGTGTTGGAGGCATAGGTGGAGCCGCGGCGGACGAAGACGCGCAGCACCCGGGTATCGAACTTGATACGGATCTCGACAAGCCGGCTGTCTCCGATCGTGTCGATCCAGAACGGCATCTGGATCTGGCGGGTGATCTGTTCGGCAAGGATGTCATCGAGGATCTCAAAGAAGGGGCGGGAGCGGGGTGGCGGCAGCTGGCCGTTTTCCTCGACCGCGATGGTGAGGTTCAGCGCGTCGCTTGCGATGCGGCTGATGGCGTCATAGTTGCTGTCCTGCGGATAGGCCTGGATCACCTCGATAATGCCGGCGATATCGCGCACCGTGCTTTCCGACAGGCGCTCGGTCACCATGCGCCAGTGCCGCTCCATGAAGACGGAGGCGACGACACCCTGCAGCAGCAGCATCGGCAGGATGACGATCAGAAGCGAACGGGTGTAGAGGCCGGTCGGCAGGCGGCGGCGCAGCCAGCGGGTCATCGGGCGCCAGCCCGGCAGGGTGAGCCGGTCGATGTCGCGCTTCAGTGGGTCGAAAAGTGCCATCCTGCCTTCAGCCTGTGCCGGTCTCTTCCGGCTAATCGATACTCAGCCTGTATCCGATGCCACGCACCGTCTGGAGATAGACGGGGTTGGCCGGATCTTCCTCGATCTTACGCCGCAAACGATTGATCTGCACGTCGATCGTGCGCTCGCCGACCTCGGCATCGTCGCCGATCAGCTCGTGGCGGGGAATGGTGTCGCCGGCCCGCAGCGCGAAAAGCAACATGATCTCCTGTTCGCGATCGGTCAGCCGGATGGTTTCGGCGGCCCTGCGCAATTCCTTGCGCGGGATCGAGAAGGTGAAGGGGCCGAACATGATCTGCTCGATCTTGGGCGTATCGGGTGAGGTGCTGCGGCGCAGGATATTGTTGATGCGCAGCACCAGTTCGCGCGGATCGAACGGCTTCGACAGATAGTCGTCGGCGCCCGCTTCGAGACCGGCGATACGGGATTCCGATTCGGCGCGCGCCGTCAGCAGGATCACCGGCACCGTCTTCTTCTGGTAGAGCGATTGGGTGAGCGAAATGCCGGATTCCCCGGGCATCATCACGTCGAGAATGATGAGGTCGAAATGCAGGCCTTCGAGCTTGCGGCGGGCTTCGGCGGCGTCGCCCGCGACGGTGATGCGAAAACCCTGCTCCATCAGGTAGCGGTTCAGAAGATCGCGGATGCGCGTGTCGTCATCGACGACGAGAAGATGAGGCGCATCATCGGAAGGGGGCAGTGTCGTCATCTCAAAGGTCCCACTTAGTCCAAGTCGCTGTCGATAGGCTCGAGGCTTTCGTCGCGGCCGCGCATACGGCGCAGGAATTCCTTGACCGAGGCCCGCGTGTCGGGGGGCAGCTCGTCCATGGCGCGAGCGATACGGCGCGATTGCGGCTCGGAAAGGGCGAGAGCCAGCTCACGGCCTGCAAGGGTCGGATAGAGCCTGCGCTCGCGGCGATCCTTGGCGCCGGCCATCTGGCGTATATAGCCGGATTCGATCAGCTGCTTGAGAACGCGCGCAAGGCTCTGTTTGGTGATCTGCAGCGTGTCGAGAAGGTCGGTGACCATCATGCCCGGCTGGCGGCAGACGAAATAGACGACGCGGTGGTGGGCGCGGCCCATGCCGATCTTGGCGAGGATCGCATCCGGGTCGGACACGAAATCGCGGTAGGCGAAGAAAAGCAGTTCGATGGTCTCGAAGTCGATCTGGGCTTCGTCGACTGCCGGCATTGTCGGCATGACCTTCTTGACGGCTTTTCCCGTCGATGCGCGCGACACTCGCGTTTCCTTTCCCTTTGCGGCTGCTTACCCCAGGGTCCGAAGATCTTGGGGCCGAAGCTCTTATTGCCGATCTCGCATTGTAACCTGCCGCTCGTCATAAAGCGCGATCAGGCTGAACAATCAACAGCATTTGTTGGGGAGGGCGGGGGCGCTGTGAGCCACCGGGAAGGGCGCTGCCGAACAGCGCCCTTTTATGGTGGAGCTCAATCGTAGATGTGCACGATACGGCGGGTGCCGGGATCGACAAGAACCGGGCGGTCGTTGACGACGACGTAATCGTAATCGTAGTCCGGCACCTGCTGGACCACGACCTCAGGCGGCAGCGTCGCGCCGATCGCCACTTCGTTGCGGACGTAGACCGGCCGGACCGGGTGCTCTTCGATGTAGCTGATGACGGTTTCCGGCGGTTCGACGGGTTCGACCGCACCGACCGGGCCGAGCAGGACATCCCCCGGACCCGGAACGGCGGCCGGCGGGGTGACGCTTGCGGTCGTCTCATAGGTCACGGACGGCACTTCATACCGAGTGCGATATTCTTCCACCGCCACCGCCGAGCCGTTGTGGCGGATGGTCAGGTATTCCGCATAGACCCACCCGCGCATGCCGTTGACGTCGATGCGGCACCATTTGCTACCCTGGAGGCAGCCGTCCATCATGGCGGGGCTGCCGCGGGTGGCCATCCCGATCTCGGGATAATCCTGGCCGGGACCGGAGCGGACGATGATGTCCGAAGCGGTGGTGGTGGTCATCTGCGCCTGGGCGGGCAGGGCAAGCGCCGAAAGGACGGCGCCGAGGCCAAGCCACTTCAATTCCGGGCATTTCAACCAAGTCGTCATGGATTTTCTCCTCATGTTGACTGGCAGGGTAACACCCGCATGTCCCGGTGGTTCCGCCGAATACGGGCGGATTCTGCAAGCTGTGGCGAGGGTGCCACAGGTAGAATGGGGGACGGAACCTTTGTGCCGCCAACCCATTGATCCCGCCAGAAGCACCGGAGAGACCCATGACGAACCCGACCGCGACCGCCCAGACCTTCACCGCCCAGACCTTCAGCGCCCAGACCTTCAGCGCATTGCCGCCGATCAGGATGGAAACATCCGGCGCGGCCAATCCGCTCAGAAGCGTGCTGGTGACCGTTTTCGTGCTGAAGATCGCGATTGCAGCCTTCCTGATTGCCACCGTATCGCTCGCGCCGCCGGTTTCCGCCAACGCGCATTACACGACCCTTGCCTCGAACTGATCTTTTCGGCTGAAATGCCCTGCGTTTATCGGTATATCCCGGCAAGCATCATCGTTCAGGCCGAGGCATCATGGGCAAGTTACAGGCCGGTATCATTCCGGTTACGCCATTCCAGCAGAACTGCACCATCCTCTTCGACGAGGAGACCAAGCAGGGCGTGGTCGTCGATCCGGGCGGCGACGTGCCGACGATCCTTCAGATCATCAAGGAAAACGGCATCACGGCCATGGAAATCTGGCTGACGCACGGGCACATCGATCATGCGGGCGGCGCCGACGAATTGCGCGAGGCGCTGGGCATCCCGGTGATCGGTCCCCACGAGGCGGACCTGCCGCTGCTGCAGCGCCTGGAGACGCAGGCGGAAAAATTCGGGGTCAAGATGGAGGTGCGCAACGTCTTGCCGGACCGCTGGCTCAACGAAGGAGACAAGGTTTCGTTCGGCGAGCATGTCTTCGAGATTTTCCATTGCCCCGGACATGCGCCCGGACATGTGATCTACTACAACCGTGCTCAGGGTTTCGCGCATCTCGGCGACGTGCTGTTCAACGGCTCGATCGGGCGCACGGATCTGCCGGGCGGAGATCACGATACGCTGCTCGCTTCGATCCGCGACAAGGTTCTGCCGCTCGGGGACGAGGTCGGGTTCATCTGCGGCCACGGGCCGGGCAGCCGGATCGGCGACGAACGGCGCACAAATCCATTCCTGCGCGGCCTCGGCGGATCGAAGCCGCAACATACGTCGGTTTAAAAAAACCCGGCATCTCTGCCGGGCTTCAACTCGAAATGGCAAGCCTCTGGAGGCTTAGCCGGCGATCTGCAGATTGACGGCCTTGGGGCCTTTGCCGCGACGATCCGGTTCCGTGTCGAAGCTTACTTTCTGGTTTTCAGACAATCCGGACAGGCCGGAAGCCTGTACGGCAGAGATATGGACAAAGATATCGGCGCCACCATTGTCAGGCTTGATAAAGCCGAAGCCTTTGTCGGTATTGAAGAATTTTACAGTGCCAGTCTCGGCCATGCAGCAGGTCCTTTTCTCTCTGTCCGTGTTCAGCGGCGGACAGCATCACAGTGTAGCCCCGAAGGGCGGCGGCAGGCAGCTTTAAGAAAGGGTCCCTGTCTTTACCGCGATGACCGGAAGGAATTGCTTTGAAATCTCCGCCCCCGGCCTACCGCCCGAAGTCTTAGCGCCTTCGGAGCGCGTCATTATAGGTCTTCCCATGCTCGTAAATTGCCCGAACTTGCACAGAGTGCTGTGTTTATTGAAAATTGGCAAGAAAAAGTTTTTTGAATTGTCGCCACAATGGCAAATTGCAAATCGCGGGAACCCCCGGAAAATGCGGGCTTTGCGCCTTCCCTGATGGTGCGGCGAGGCGATTCCATCGCTGGCAATGCTTTGCTAACCTTCTTCTGTGCCGTTTTGGCGCAAATGGCGCGAAAAGAAAAAATTTTGCCGCTCATGTCTCTGAATGAGGTCGGAGCGCATTCCGGGCCGATATTGCAGACGATAGCGATACGCATCCCCAGCGTGAAATCTGCGGTCTGCTGGACCTACTCGCCGCTGGATTGCCGGCGGCCAAAAGCGCGGGCAGGCCTTGCGAATGCCGGTTTGGCCAGGGCCGGAGGAGGTAGGGTTGCTGCGGCCCGGCTGACGCCGGCCGTGATTTCATTGCCGGTCGTCTGGAGCGGCGCGAAGTCGGCCAGGCTTTCCGGGAAGCTTTCGTTGAATGTCGTCGGGGCGAGTTCGGGCCGCGCCAGGGCATAACCCTGCATCAGCGGCACGCCGAGATCTTCGCAGAGATCTACCTGCCAAAGCTCTTCGAGCCCTTCGAAGATCGGTTCGATACCATCGTCGAGCATCTGCCGGACGATGACGCGCAGTAGAGCGTAACCGGCGGAATTATCCAGGAAGTCGCGCACCCAGGCGGCCTCGAATTTCACGTAGTCCGGCTTGATGCGCTTCAGACGGTCGAGATCGGAATCGCGGGCGCCATAATCGTCGATCGCGATGCGGAAGCCGACCGCCTGCATGTGCTCGGTGAAGGCGACGACAATGTCGTCCGACGCGCCGGATCTTTCGGAGATTTCGCAGACGATCCGATCGGGCGCCAGGCCGGCCTCGTGGCTGGCGACCTTGATGCGATCGACTTCCTGGCGCATTTCCTGGGACGTGCGGAAGAGGCCGGGATGGAACTTGACGAAGATCCCGGCGCGGGACCGGTTCAGCCGGCCGGTGTTCAAGATGTGAATGGTGCGCAGGATGCTGTCGACATCGGCCATGTCGATCGGGGACACGAGCGGAAAGAACTCGGCCGGCGACACCGGTTCGCCATCGCGGGAGGCGCGCAGCAGGCCCTCGAAAGCTTCGATTTCAAGGCCGGTTTCCGGGCCGGAGCGAAGGATCGGCTGTAGCGCGGATTGCAGCAGGAAAGGACCGTAGACGGTGGAGAACGACCCATTGTCGCTGCGAACCAGATTGGCGAAGATGCTTCTCGGCGTCATGCCCGTGCCCGTCGATTTCCGTTATCCCATCCCTCCTGGTTGTAGCAGCCAAGGGTTACGCGGTTGTAAACAAGGTTTCGAAGGTTTTAATCAGCTTCTTTCATGGCTCACATTCAAGCTTTGTGCTTGAAACGGCGTCATAGTTTAGACATAGAGCGTACGGGCGGTTTTCGGCGCGCGATGCCGCCTTGTTCAACAGCTCTTCAGGACGAAGATTATGGCCTTTCTTGCCGACGCACTTTCCCGCGTAAAGCCCTCTGCCACCATCGCCGTTTCCCAGAAAGCCCGCGACCTGAAAGCAAAGGGCCGCGACGTGATCGGGCTCGGCGCAGGCGAGCCGGACTTCGATACGCCGGACAACATCAAGAAAGCCGCCATCGACGCGATCAATCGCGGCGAGACCAAATATCCGCCGGTATCCGGCATTCCGCAGCTTCGCGAGGCGATCGCCAAGAAGTTCAAGCGCGAGAACAATCTCGACTACACGCCGGCCCAGACGATCGTCGGCACCGGCGGAAAGCAGATTCTTTTCAACGCCTTCATGGCGACCTTGAATCCCGGCGATGAAGTGATCATCACCGCGCCCTACTGGGTTTCCTATCCGGAGATGGTTGCCATCTGCGGCGGCACTTCGGTGATCATCAAGGCGAGCCAGGAAAACAACTTCAAGGTGACCGCCGCCGATCTCGAAAAGGCGATCACGCCGAAGACCAAGTGGTTCCTGTTCAACTCGCCGTCCAACCCGTCGGGCGCTGCCTATAGCCATGACGAACTCAAGGCGCTGACCGACGTGCTCGTCAAGCACGAGCATGTCTGGGTACTGACCGACGACATGTACGAGCACCTGACCTATGGCGACTTCAAGTTCGTCTCGCCGGCGGAAGTGGAGCCGAAGCTCTACAACCGGACGCTGACGATGAACGGCGTTTCCAAGGCCTATGCGATGACCGGCTGGCGTATCGGTTATGCGGCCGGCCCGCTCGAACTGATCAAGGCAATGGACATGATCCAGGGCCAGCAGACGTCAGGCGCCTGCACGATCGCCCAATGGGCTTCGGTGGAGGCGCTCAACGGTCCGCAGGATTTCATTCCGCAGAACAAGAAGATCTTCGAAGGCCGCCGCGACCTGGTCGTGTCGATGCTGAACCAGGCGAAGGGCATTGTCTGCCCGTCTCCGGAAGGTGCCTTTTACGTCTACCCGTCCTGCGCCGGGCTGATCGGGAAGACTTCGCCGTCGGGCAAGGTCATGGAGACCGACGAAGATTTCGTCACCGAGCTTCTGGAAACCGAAGGCGTGGCCGTCGTCCACGGTTCGGCCTTCGGCCTCGGCCCCAATTTCCGCATTTCCTATGCGGCTTCGGAAGAACAGCTCGAAGAAGCCTGCAAGCGGATCCAGCGCTTCTGCGCAAACTGCAAGTAAGCTGTCTCACTCAATCAGCAGAAGCCCGCCAGCGACGGCGGGCTTTTCTGTTTTCAGGCATCCGTTGACCATGACAGCGGCCGGACATACATTTCGGTCAGGCAGCGGGCGCCGTAAAGTGCCGCTTGCCCAAAATCACCCATCAGCTCTTGGTCAGTTTTACGATTGTCGATTCCCCGCCGCCGCGTTGTTCGGTGACGGCGTAGACGGCGCCGTCGGGGCCGATCTTGACGTCGCGGATGCGGGCCTGGAGCGGCACGCGCTCTTCATAGGCGACCTTGTCGCCGTCCATGTGGACGACCACGATACCCTGGGCGACGAGGCCGCCGATCAGGAAGGAATTTTTCCATTCGGGGATGGCGTCGCCGTCGTAATAGGCCATGCCGGACGGGGCGATGACCGGGTCCCAGAAATAGACCGGCTGTTCCGTCTCCCTCGTGGCGGTGATGCCCTTGCCGATCGGCCTGCCGCTATAGTCGATGCCATAGGTGACTTCCGGCCAGCCGTAATTCTTGCCGGCTTCCGGGCGGTTCAGCTCGTCGCCGCCGCGCGGTCCGTGCTCGACGGTCCAGAGACGGCCCTGTCCGTCGAGGGTGGCGGACTGCAGGTTGCGGTGGCCGAGCGACCAGATTTCCGGCTGGGCGCTCTGCCGATTGACGAACGGATTGTCGGGCAGAGCCTTGCCGTTCACGTCGATGCGAAAGACTTTGCCGAGGCCGCTCGCGATATCCTGCGCCTGTACGCGCGGCTGCGGATCGGAACGTTCGCCGACCGTCACGTAGAGTTCCCCGTTGGGGCCGAAGACGAGGCGCGAGCCGAAATGATTGTTGCCGTCATAGCTCGGCATCTGGCGGAAGATCACCTTGACGTTCTCGAGCTTGCCGCTGCTGCGGTCGTCCCGGACGAGTTTGGCCGATGCGACCGATGTGCCGTTGCCGTCTTGGCGCTGTTCGGAGAAGGAGAAGAAGATCATGCCGGATGTGGCAAAATCCGGGGCAAGCGCGACGTCGAGCAGGCCGCCCTGGCCTCTGGCGAGGACTGCCGGAACGCCTTCGATCTTCGGTCCAGCTTCGCCTTCCTCGGAGATGATGTGCATGGCGCCCTGCTTGGCGGTCACCAGCATACGGCCGTCGGGCAGGAATTCCATTGCCCAGAGATGCGGCAGGCCGTCGGCGACCACCTCCTGTGCGATCTTCGGCATCCGGGCCGGCTGTGGAGCGCGCGTCTGGTTGGCGAAGGCGGGTTTCTGGTCGCGGGCGTTCGGCGCCTTGGTTTCCGCGGGCTGGCCGGCGTTCTGAGCAAAAACGGGGCCGGCCAACAGGGCAAGCGAGAGGGCCGAACCGGTCACGAGAAGACTGAGGCGTTTCATCATGGACTCCCTTCAATAGGGCGGCATCGACCGCCAAGGCCTGCAACGACACTCCCGCACGCGGCGAAGGAGTCTTCGGCAATGCCTTCATCTAGGGCGTTCATCGGCAAGCGCCGTACACAGTTCGTTCAAGATTATTTTATTGCTGGGTTGCGAACAAAAAGCCCGCCGGTGAGAGCGGGCTTCGTGCGTTCGGACGAGATTGCGGATCAGTCGGCGAGGTCAGCCGGAACCTTGCCGCCGTTTTCGGCGAGCTTCTTCATCAGCGCCTTGTGGAGCCAGACGTTCATCGTCGCGGAGTCGTTGGTGTCGCCGGTATAGTGCAGCTCGGCGGCCAGTTCCTTGCGGGCCGTAAGGCTGGAATCGAGACCGAGCGCCTTCATCAGGTCGACGATCGACTTGCGCCAATCGAGCTTCTGGCCGCTCTTCTTGACCGCTGCGTCGAGTATGGGCGTGATGTCGACGGGACCCGACGACGGCGTTGCCGAAGGGATGGGCGTCGGATTGGCCGCCGGGGCGGCGGACGCGGAAACCGGAGCGGCCGGTTTCAGAGGTTCGGCGGCCGGTGCTGCTTCATCCGCGCCCCAAATCGCATTCTTGATCTTGTCGAATATACCCATTGTTGCAATCTCCCTCGGGTTAAATCCGAATAGGAACCTAAGCTAGAACAATGATTTCTCAAGTGGCAGCCGCGGGTTATTCGACCCGCGGCGCACGAATATCAGATCAGGCCGTGCCCCAGATGGCTTCGGCGGTCTTGACGACGAGTTCCAGCTTCCGCTTCTGGTCGTCCTCGGTGATCGAATTGCCTTCTTCGGTCGAGGCGAAACCGCATTGCGGCGCGATGCCGAGCTGGTCGATATCGACGAACTTGGAGGCTTCGTCGAAGTGACGGCGCAGCGAATCGAGCGTCTCCAGTTCACCGGTCTTGGTGGTGATGAAGCCCGGATAGACGCGCTGCTTGGAACCCTTCTGGAGAAGGCTCAGCGGCTGCAGGCCGCCGGCACGCTCGGTGTCGTATTCCATGAAGAACATGTCGACGCCGGTCTTGTTGAAGATCGCGTCGGCCGCTGCATCGTAACCGCCTTCGGCAGCCCAGGTGGAGCGGAAGTTGCCGCGGCACATATGCATGCCGATCAGCATGTCCTTCGGGCGGTCCTTGATCGCTTCATGCATGGTCAATGCGTATTTCTCGATCAGCCAGTCCGGATCGTAGCCTTCCTCGCGCTTCATGGCGCGCTGCTTCTCGTCGCCAAGATAGGCGAAATAGATGTCGTCCATCTGCAGATAACGGCAGCCGGCTTCGTAGAATTTCCGCACGGCCTTGGCATAGGTGCGGGCGAGAGCTGCGAAGAACGCTTCCTGGTCCTGGTATTCCGGATAGGTCACGTCGGCGCGGGCGGTGCGGTAATGGGCGACGCTCGGGCCGGGGATGGAGATCTTCGGCGTCACGTTGGTGTTGGCGGCGAGGAACTTGAAGTGTTCCAGATGCGGGTGATCATCCGGGAAGTCGAGCTTGCCGTTGATGGTCGGGAAGGTCGGCGGCAGTTTGACGCCGTGGAAGGTGACGCCCTTGTGGGCCTCGCGGGTGACGAATTCCATGCCGTCGAGCAGGCCGAGGAAGTCGTAATGCCAGAAGTGGCGACGGGCTTCGCCGTCGGTCACGACCTTCAGGCCGACGCTTTCCTGCAACTTGACGAGTTCGCGGATGCCTTCGTCTTCGACGGCCTTCAACTCGTCTGCGGAAATGCTCTTGTCTTCATAGAACTTCTTGCGGGCTTCCTTGACGGAAGCGGGACGCAGCAGCGAACCGACGTGGTCGGCTCTGTAGGGAGGTGTAGACATTTAAAATCTCCTTCGTGCGCAACACGGTTATCGCGCCCATTGCTGGACGACCGGCTGGGAAACCGGCCTTCGCCGCGGCGGACACGACCATATTTCAGACATTGATTCAACCTCTTCCCGATCCGATTCCGTTGTCGCGCGCAAGCCTTTGATGCGGAATCTCTTTTGCCTAGAGACCCAGCGCCGTCAGCATCACGAAGGTAGCGAAAAGAACGAAATGGGTCATGCCTTCGATGGCGTTGGTCTGCCCGTCGTTGAGGTTGATCGCGGCGGCGATCAGGGTGACGGCGACCATGACGGTCTGAACCGGCGTCATTGCCATCACGAAGGGCTGGCCGCTGTAGAGGGCGATGCTCTCCATCACGGGCACGGTGAGGATGACGGTCGAGAGCGAGGCTCCCATGGCGATGTTGACGACGGACTGCATGCGGTTGCGCAGTGCTGCGCGCAGGGCGGTCAGGATTTCGGGCGCTGCGGAAATCGCCGCAACCACGACAGCCATCAGTGTCAGCGGTGCGCCGCTGCCCTCCAGCCCGGCATTCATGAAGGTGGACATGAATTCGGCGAGGAAGCCGATGATCAGGACGCCGACAAGGATGAGGCCGATCGAGATCGCCGAGGATTCGTGTTCGGCCTCCTCTTTCGGCGTCTGGCCGCCCGTTGCCACCTTGGCGCGCGGATAGGTGTAGCTGAAGAAATAGCTGTGCGGACCGACCTGCATCTTCAGGAAGACCGCATAGAGCGCGATCATCGCACAGATCGTGAAGGCGGAATAATAGTGCCAACGGTGGCCGGGAATGAACTCCGGGACGATCATGGAAATGCTCATGGCCGTCAGGATCATGACGCTGTAGGTGCGGCTGGAATCGTCGTTATAGGGCTGCTCGCCATGGCGCAGGCCGCCGAGCAGGGCGGCGAGGCCAAGGATGCCGTTGATGTCCAGCATGACCGCCGCATAGATCGTGTCACGCACCAGGGTGGGTGAGCTGGTATTGCCCATCATGATGGCGAGGATCAGCACTTCGACCGCCACTGCCGACAGCGTCAGGATCATCGTGCCGTAGGGATCGCCGACCTTGTGGGCGAGCACTTCGGCATGGTGGGCGACGCGGGTCGAGGCGAGAATGATGATGCCGATCAGGACGACGGCGGCGATCAGCGAAGCCGTTTTGCCGGCCTCGAGCAGGGAGTGTTCGACGGAATAAGCAACGAAGCCTGCGGCCAGCGCGACGATAAGAAATCTTTCCTGCTTCAGCAGGGACAACAGACCCACGTTCCGCTCCTGACCTTGGCCGATGACAATCTAAGGCGGCAACCTGCGGCATCAAGCAAGGTTCCGCTTTCGTGTCGAGGATTTGCGGTCGGCGGCCTTTGATGTCATAATTTATGACGTGATTTGCGATGTGGCTTGGAACTTCGCGGTACCTTTTCAATTTCTCACCCCGGTGCCGCGACAGGACAAGGATCCGAATGGATCGAGGCAGCCGTAAAAGACAGGAGGGAGTATGACCAAGGTTACCTATAAAGTCGTGCCGCATGACGGCGGCTGGGCCTATCGCCAGGGCGACGTCTATTCGGAAACTTTTCCCAGCCATTCAGACGCCTTGCAGGCGGCGCGCATCGTCGCGGCCGAACAGCAGGTCGGCGGAGACCCGGAAGAAATCAGCTGGCAGGATGAAAAGGGCATCTGGCACACCGAATACAGCGAGGGTGGCGACCGGCCAGAGGCCGAGGTCATGGATGGCGACGAGGCGCCGACCACCCACTGAAGCGGTCAGCCGCGGACATAGTCCAATAGGCCTTTGACGAGCGCGTCGAAGGCGACGCGCCAGCGCGGGGACGATTTCAGATTTTCATGCATGGCAACCCAGGTGTCGAGCGGCAGCTCGAAAACTTCGGGCAGCAGCCGGACCAGATTCGGATCGCGACGGGCAATGCCGACCTGGCAGATGCCGATGCCGACAGCGCCGCGGATCGCCGCCAGTTGGGCGAGATTGTTGTCCGCCTTGTAGCTCCAGCGGATATTTTCGATATCGGGAAAGGCCGGCGAGGTGGCCCGGATACGGTCCGCGGCGGCGCGAACGAAGGCGGTGCGACGGTCGAAGCCGATCAGCCTATGGGCGGCGAGGTCGTCCGGGCTTTGCGGAACTCCATGCCGGTCCAGATAACGTCGATGGGCAAAAAGCCCAAGCGGGATGTCGCCGATATGGCGGGTGACGAGCGCATCCTGGACCGGACTGGTCATGCGCACCGCGATATCCGACTCGCGCCTTAAAAGATCCTCCAGCGAATCCGACAGTGACAGTTCCAGTTCCAGCCCCGGGTGCTGGTCCTGGAGGCTGGCGAAGATCGGCGGCAGGATTTCGACGCCGATCACCTCGCTGGCGCTGATCCTCACCGTTCCCTTGACCGCGCCGATCTCGCCTGAGGCCAGCCGCTGCATGGCGGCGGTCGTGATGGCGAGGTTCTCCGCATAGGGTTTCATCGCGAGCGCCGGCTCGGTCGGCAGCAAGCCCTGTTGCGAGCGGGTGAAGAGCTGGTGGCCCAAGGCCTGCTCGAGAGCGTCGATATGACGACCGACGGTCGGCTGCGTCAGGCCGAGATCGCGCGCCGCAGCCGACAACGAGCCAAGCCGCAGGACGGCAAGGAAGGTCCGGTAGAAGTCCCAGCTGATGTCATTCATTTTTGTATGGATACCAAAGATATTATGCCAATTCCGTATAGAAGCGAATGGCGCGATAGTCCAGCCAACGAAACGCATGCAGCTGGAAGGATTATCGCCATGTCGGGACTATCGAACTCCAACCCCGGTCTAAAGCCCATCGCCCTCGTTCTCGGCGCCACCGGCGGGATAGGCGGCCATGTGGCGCGGGGCCTTGCCGCACGTGGCTGGACCGTCCGCGCCCTCAACCGCAAAGCGGGGGAAGCGGCAAAGCGGGAACCTAGCTTTCACTGGCTCCAGGGCGACGCGATGAATGCAGCCGATGTCCGCCGTGCCGCCCAGGATGCCAGGCTGATCGTCCATGCGGTCAATCCGCCGGGCTATAAGGACTGGGAAAAGCTGGTCCTGCCGATGCTCGACAACACGATCGCGGCGGCCCGCGCCGTCGGCGCCCGTATCCTGCTGCCGGGCACGGTCTATAATTACGGGCCGGACGCCTTTCCCGAGATCACCGAGGAAAGCCCGCAGAACCCAGTGACACGCAAGGGCGCGATCCGGGTCGAGCTGGAACGACGGCTGGAAGCCGCTTCGAACGAGGGCGTGCCGGTACTGATCGTGCGGGCCGGCGATTATTTCGGTCCCGGCGCGGCGAACAGCTGGTTCGCCCAAGGCCTGGTGAAGCCCGGCAAGCCGGTTCGGTCGGTCAGCCGGCCGAATGCCGAGGGCGTCGGCCACCAATGGGCCTATCTGCCGGACGTGGCCGAGACCATGTTGCGGCTGATCGATCGCGAAGGTGAACTGCCGCATTTCGCCCGCTTCCAGATGCGAGGTTTCTGGGACCGGGACGGCAGCGAGATGATCACGGCAATCGGCAGGGTCGTCGGGCAACAGCCGAAGGTCAAGGCGTTTCCATGGTGGCTGCTGAAGCTTGGATCGCCCTTCGTGCCGATATTCCGGGAGCTCGGCGAGATGCGCTATCTCTGGAAGGTGTCGGTGCGAATGAGCAATGACAAACTGCAAGCCTTCCTGGGCGAGGAGCCTTCGACGCCGATCGACGAAGCAATTCGGGCGACGCTTGCCGATCTCCACTGTATCGAGCCCAAGCCAGCCAAGGCTGCAAAGCCGGTGGCGCTTCTGGCCTGAGCGGTGTTCTCAAGGAAAGGGCCGCTTTTGGGCGGCCCTTCCGAAATGCATCAGGCGACCGCTTCGAGCACCGGGTAGTCGGTATAGCCCTTGGCGCCGCCGCCGTAGAAGGTGGACTTGTCGGCCTCGTTGAGCGGCGCATTGTCCTTGAGGCGCTGGACGAGATCCGGGTTGGCGAGGAAGAGCTTGCCGAAGGCGACCGCGTCGGCATAACCGCTTTCGACGGCCTTGGAGGCGCTTTCGCCGTCATAACCGTTGTTGACGAGCCAGCCGCCCTTGCCGCCGGCCTTGCGGTAGATATCCTTGAGTTCCTGGTAATCAAAGGGCTTGTCGCCCTGGAAGAAGGCGCGGTCGCCGCCGGTGGCACCTTCGATCAGGTGGATGAAGGAGAGGCCGCGGGGTCCGAGCTGTTCTACGACATAGTTGAAGACGGCCTGCGGATCGGGATCGCTGACGCCATTGGCCGGTGTCACCGGCGACAGGCGGATGCCGACGCGGCCGGCGCCGATTTCCTTGGTCACCGCATCGACGACTTCCACCAGGAACCGTGCCCGGTTCTCGATCGAGCCGCCGTATTCGTCCGTGCGCTGGTTGGCGCCGGACTTCAGGAACTGGTCGATCAGGTAGCCGTTGGCGCCGTGGATTTCGATGCCGTCGAAACCGGCGTCGATCGCGGCGCGGGCGCCCTTGGCGAAATCAGCGACGATGCCGGCGATTTCCGCATGTTCCAGCGCGCGGGGAGCGGAGGTATCGACAAAGGCGCCGTTGCCATCCGGATTGATGATGTAGGTCTTGCCGCCGGCGGGAATGGCCGAGGGTGCAACGGGAGCGCCGCTGTTCGGCTGCAGGGAGGTGTGCGAGACACGGCCGACATGCCAAATCTGGGTGACGATCTTGCCGCCCCTGCGGTGGACGGCATCCGTCACCTTCTTCCAGCCTTCGATCGCCTGCGGCAGATACAGGCCCGGTACGTCCGCATAACCCTGGCCCTGCTGGCTGACCGGCGTGCCTTCGGTGACGATCAGACCCGCGCTGGCGCGCTGTTCGTAATAGGTGACGTTGAGGTTGTTGGGGATCGCTTTCGGCGAACGGTTGCGCGTCAGGGGAGCCATGACGACGCGATTGGCGAGTTCGATATCGCCGAACGTGGTCGGATCAAAAATGCTGGCCATCGGAAAATTCCTTATGCTGTTGGGAGGAGAGGCGGGGGATCAGAGGGTCGATCTGAGATCGTCGAGGAAGGCCGCGATGGTTTTTTCGTCGCGGTGGTAGAATGCCCATTGGCCGACCCGGTCGATTTTCACCAGGCGGGCTTTCTCGAGCGTCGAAAGATGCGCCGAGACCGTGGATTGGGAGAGGCCGCAGCGTTTTTCGAACTGGCTGGCGCAGATGCCCATTTCGAGCGGGTGCGCCTGATCGCAAAAATGACGTTCCGGCTCCTTCATCCATTCCAGGAATTCGACCCGGACCGGATGCGCCAGCGCTTTCAGAATTTCCGTCTTGTCCATGATCAGGATCCAACATCGGAGTTTCCCGATATATAGATCGTCGGATGACGATTTAAAGGGAGCGGTTTGCGGAGAAGCGGGGGATTGTAAAAAAAATGGGCCGCCGGATCGCTCCGAGGCCCAATAATTGTGAAGGTCAAAACCTCCAGAGGGGAACAGCCGGCACAGACGACAGGGACGTCGCCGAAGCGCGCCAGCTGAACTCAATATGGGGAGCCAGGTTTCGCTCGACAAGGGTATGGATGGGATATTGAACAGAAGTTTTCACGCGGACTGCGGCGGCGGAAACCGGTGAATGAGCAACGGCAGAATTCAGGGCAAAAAAAGAGGGCCACTGGATCGCTCCAGGGCCCTATAAGTGTGAAGGTCAAAAAAACCTCCAGAGGGGAACAGCTGCTGCGGCGGAACTGGGAGGAAAAGCCGCCATGTGCATCAGCTGTGAGCGATATGGTGGTTTTTTGTGCAGTGAACAATACTCTTTTGTGCAGGACAGCCATGCATGAGGTGCAACGCTTTAATTTAATGCGCTCAGTGGTTACATATCAGGCGGCCGCAGAAGCCGCGAAATCCCCAGCGTTCTAGGGTTTTCGGGGGCATATCCGGTCCGGACCGGCGCCGGTCAGAAGCTCCAGTTGCGGGCCTTGCCCACCACGAAATCGCGGAAGACTTTCAGCTTCGCGGCGTTCTTCATTTCATCCGGATAGCAGAAATAGGTGTCGAAGGACGGGATGTCGGCATTGATGGCCAGCTGAATCAGCCCCGGATCGCGGCCGACGATATAGTCCGGCAGGCAGGCGATGCCGATTCCCAGCAGGCAGGCGCGCTTGATCGAGGTCTGGCTGTTGATCTGCAGATGCGGCGTGCGGGTATTGTCCGACGACCGGCCCGCGTATTCCAGCCAGTTGACGTCGAGCAGGTAGTTCGGCGCCGGTTCCCCGAAGGTGATGATGCGATGTTGGTCGAGATCCTCGACGGATTGCGGCTCGCCGTAACGGTTGATGTAGGAGGGGGCCGCATAGACGTGCATGTGGACGGTGAAGAGCTTGCGCTGGATGAGGTCGGACTGCACCGGCTGACGAAGCCGGATGGCGCAATCCGCATGGCGCATGTTGACGTCCACTTCCTCGTTGTCGAGGATCAACTGGATCGACATTTCCGGATAGAGCTGCAGGAATTCCTGCACCTTGTCGGTGAGCCAGCCCTGGCCGAGGCCGACGGTCGTCGTCACGCGCAGCTTGCCGGACGGCTTTTCCGTCGTCTCGGTGAGCTGCATCTTCACCGTTTCGAGCTTCAGGAGCACGTCGTGGGCGGTGCGGTAGAGCAGTTCGCCCTGTTCGGTGAGGATCAGGCCGCGTGCGTGGCGATGGAAGAGTTTTACCCCGACATCCTGTTCCAGCGCGCTGACCTGACGGCTGATCGCCGACTGGGAAAGATGCAGCTTGTCGGCCGCATGGGTGAAGGATCCCGCCTCCGCCGCCGCGTGGAAAATGCGCAGTTTATCCCAGTCGAGCGGCACACCCATCGTTCAACGTCACTCCGCGGCTATGGCAACCGGCTGGATGCCGGAGAGGTAACGTTCGGCCTCGAGCGCTGCCATGCAGCCCATGCCGGCGGCGGTGATCGCCTGGCGGAAAGTGTCGTCCGTCACGTCGCCGGCGGCAAACACGCCGGGCACGTCGGTGGCGGTCGAATCCGGCGCCGTCCAGAGATAACCGTTCGGCTTCATCTTCAATTTGCCCTGGAACAGTTCCGTCGCCGGCGCATGGCCGATGGCCACGAAGACGCCATGGATGGGGAAGTCGGTGACGGTACCCGTCTGGGTGTTGCGTAGCTTGACGCCCTCGACGGACGGCGGCATCGGCGCCTTGGCCGGCTTGCCGGTGATCTCGGCGATTTCGGTGTTCCACAGCACGTTGACATTGGGGCGCTGGAAAAGGCGTTCCTGCAGGATTTTTTCGGAGCGGAAACTATCGCGGCGATGCACCACGGTCACCGTCTTGGCGATATTCGACAGGTAGAGCGCTTCCTCGACCGCGGAATTGCCGCCGCCGACCACGATCACGTCCTTGTTGCGATAGAAGAAGCCGTCGCAGGTGGCGCAGGCGGACACGCCAAAGCCCTGGAACTGCTGTTCGGTTTCGATGCCGAGCCATTTTGCCTTGGCGCCGGTCGAGATGATGATCGTCTCGGCGGTCCAGACGGCGCCAGAATCGGTGCGCACGGTGAAGGGGCGATGGTGGAGTTCGACCTCGGTGACGAGGTCGTTGACGATCTCGGCGCCCACATGGGTCGCCTGTTTCAGCATCTGCTCCATCAGCCAGGGACCCTGGATCGGATCGCCGAAGCCCGGATAGTTTTCGACATCCGTGGTGATCATCAGCTGGCCGCCCTGTTCCATGCCGGCGATCAAAACCGGTTTCAGCATGGCGCGCGCCGCGTAGATGGCGGCCGTATAACCGGCCGGGCCGGAGCCGATGATCAGGACCTCGGTATGACGGGAGGACATGGAGTAATTTCCTTTCAAAGACCGGTCGACGTTTCGTTGCCCCTCATATAGGTGGTCGATGTCCGGTCTGCCGCTTTAGAAGCGCCATGTAAGATCGATCCATGCAGCAATGCAAGGGCAGCCTTGCACTAACAACAGATCAGTTGGCATGGAAACCGAAGCCCAAGCGCCCCAAGACATATTCTTGCGTAAAATTCCTCTTGCGATAAAAGCACTGCAGAATTGAAGGGGACCTATGTGCTTCGCGCCGATCTTGATGCCATCGACCTAAAAATCCTGCGGGAATTGCAACGTGACGGGCGCATGACCAATGTCGAGCTCGCAGAACGCGTCGGCATTTCCGCCCCGCCCTGCCTGCGCCGCGTGCGCAAGCTCGAGGACGCCGGTATCATCGAAGGTTATCACGCGCTGCTCAACGCCCCGAAACTGGGCGTGGATCTCGTCGCCTTCTGCATGGTCGGGCTGAAGCGCCAGTCGGACGCGGACTTGAAGGCCTTCGGGGCGAAGGTCCAGCAATGGCCGATGGTGCGGGAGGCCTGGATGGTCAACGGCGACAGCGATTTCCTGCTGCGCTGCGCAGCCCAGAACCTCACCGTCTTCCAGGACTTCGTCATCGAGGTGCTGACCGCCGACCAGCATGTCGATACCGTCCGCACCATGCTGACCATCCGTCAGGTCAAGCATCTGGGGCTGGTGGAAATCTGACGCTCACCGTTGCCGGCGGGCGCCTCGTCACTTGCTTCCGGCAGGACGAAACCGCTTCTTGTGGATGAAAGCGATCAGCTTGTCTTCCATCAGGCGCCGCTGCTTGGCGAACGCGTAGAACCATTTCCGCTTGTTGGTTTTTCTGGCCCGGCCGGAGCTCGCCAGGATTTCGCTTGCGGCATCCGTAGTGGTGACGGGCGAGGGCCAGAAGGAGTAGCCGTGGCCGGTGCGGGTCAGCCAGTGGCGGAAATAATTGTCAACCGGAGCGAACATCTTGCCATGCTCCTCGATGAAGAGCCGGGCGCCTTCGCGCGACCAGACGATCGCGCTCGTCGTCATCGGGAAATAATGGGCGGCCACCAGTTCGCAGTCGTGTCCGCCGATGCCGTAACGGGCGAGCGGTGTGGCGATCTTCAGCTTGTTATTGCCGATATTGATCAGCCGCCAGTCGGGATCGAGCTTTTCGAGATCCGGCAGGGCCGCTTCGAGCAGTTCGACCGGGTTGCAGAGCGGCAGCGCATCGTCTTCCAGCACCAATGCATAACGGGCGTCGGATTTCAGGAAATGTTCGGCGACCTTCAGGTGGCTGCGGTAGCAGCCGATTTCGCCGCCGACGAGGGTGCGGCCCATATAGCTCTGGGCGCGCTCGGCGTCGTAGTCCGGGATCGTCGCGAGATCGAACTTGCGGCCGTCGACGGCGGAGATCCGTTCGAAGGCGATGCCGAAGGCTGAAAGACGGTCGCTGATGGTCTGCAGGCGGTCATTGCTGCCATCCAGATTGATGACATAGGTCTCAAGCGATTGCATTTTACCCTTTTTCAGCGAGGAGGCGCTGCGGCTTTTCGTCCGCCACGGCCGCTTCCGTCGCCGGTAGACTTGTGATGGTGCGTCGACGTGGTCGAAGCTGTTTGAGCTTTGCTATATCGTGACCCGGCCTTTTTGGGAACAAGCGGGGCTTTCTTCCCGATAACATCGGCCGGACCGGTGCGGAAGGGTCACTGCAGCCCCATCCTGCCCAGCCCCCAAGATTTCAGCGACAACCATTCCCATACCCCTTGCGCAGGTTTTTCAACCGTAACATATAGGCGGCGCTGCCTACAGATGCTGGTTTCCGGTATAAAGCGGCGGAAAACAGACAGGCGAGGCGACATCGATGCGGGTTCACCAGTATATTTTCGGCAAGGACGGCGGGGCGGAGAAGTTCTTCGTGCATCTGGTCGGCGCGCTTGCGCGGCGTGGCGTAGAGCAGACGGCCGTAATGCGCTGGAACCGCCGCTGGAAGCCGGATGTCGAGGCCCATGCCAAGGTGATCGAGAGCAATTTCCGCAACCTGTCGATCGACCGTATCCTTCTGCCGATGAAGGTGCTGTCCATGGCCAAGCGGGACAAGGCCGACGCGATCATTTCCTGGTCCACCCGCGGCGCCCGGCTGATGCCGGACTATAAGGGCGGTATCAAGCTCTCCCGTCTCGGCGACTATCCGACCCACCTCGGTTATTTCAAGAATTCCGACATTCTCGTCTGCAATACGCCCGGCATTGCCGACCATGTGCGCAACAATCTCGGCTGGACCCGCGGCGTCGAGGTGATTTCGAACTTCACCGATACGTCGGTCGTGGCGCCGATCTCAAGGTCGGTTGCCGATACGCCAGACGGCGTGCCGCTGATCATGACGATGGGCCGTTTCGTCAAGCGCAAGCGTTTCCACCTGCTGATCGAGGCGATGGCGGCGGTGCCGGACGCCTATCTGTGGATCGCCGGCGACGGCGAGGAGCGGGAAGCGCTGGAAGCTGTCATGCGCGAGCACAAGATGGAGAACCGGGTGCGGTTCCTCGGCTGGCACAAGGATACGCGGCCGTATCTTGCCGCCGCCGACATCTTCATCATGCCATCCAGCCACGAGCCGCTCGGCAACGTCATTTTCGAGGCATGGGCGCAGAGCAAGCCGGTGATTTCCTCACGCTCGGAGGGTCCGTCCTGGTTCATGCGCGACGGCGAAAACGGCCTGCTCGTCGATATCGACGACGTCCCGGGCTATTCGCGCGCCATCAACCAGTTGATCGCAGACCCTCAGCTGGCTGCGAGCCTTGGCGAAAAGGGCAGGGCGACGCTGGTCGGGCAGTTTTCGGAAGAGGCGGTGGCGAACGCCTATATCGAGCTTTTCAAGCGGAAGCCGTGATCCGGTAGATATTGCCGAGCAGTTTGGCCTCGCCCTCAATGCTGAAATTTTCCAGCGCATGGGCGCGGGAGCGAGCCGAAGCGGCCTTGCGTCGGGCTTCGTTGTCCATGAAGGCGGCTGCGGCCTCGGCCATGGCATCGACGCTGTCGCGGGCGATGATCACGCCGGTCTCTTCGTCGCCCGTCACCAGAAGCTCAGGGAAGGCGCCGACATCGGTGGCGATCACCGGGACCGCGGTCGCCATTGCTTCCAGCGGCGTCAACCCGAAACCTTCCCAGCGCTGCGGCGCGATGAAGAGGTCGAGGGCGCGATACCATTCGTTGATATCGGTATGCTCGCCGACGAACAGGATGCGGTCGGCAAGGCCGGCGGCGGCGACCTTGTTCTTCAATCCGTCCTCGAAATCCACATGCGGGCCGGTGGCGCGGCCAGCGATGATCGCCGACCAGTCCTTGCGCTCGGAAAGCACCCGGATCATCGAATCCACGAAGAGATCGGTGCCCTTCTGCCGCCGCACGCGGCCGAAGCAGCCGACGATCTTCTGTGCCGGATCGAGGCCGCGGGCGCGCTTCGCCTCACCCTTGTCCGATGGCGGCGAGAAGCGGACGGTATCGATGCCGTGCAGCACGACGGTGTTCTTGACTGCCAGGTAATCGGCCGTCTTGCCGCTGGTGGCGATCACGCCGTCCATCTTCGAGACCAGCCATTTCGTCCAGCCGGTATGGTGCCGTTGCGAGGCGGAGGTGAAGACGATTTTCAGCGGCATGCGCAGCGCGTCGCGCATGAAAATTGCCGGCAGCATCTCGATATTGCGGCGCGCGTGCCAGATCCGGCACCGTTTGCCGCGCGGCGGCGACCAGAGGCGGAAGAGGTCGCGGTAACGGATATGCGGCAGATCGGCAGGCAGGCCGGGGCCAAGCGCTGCGACCTTCTGGCCGAGCGATCTCTGGACTGGCACGAGCTGGATGATCGTCGACGTGACGCCGGAGAGCCGCCGCTTGAAATTCGGCGCAATCACTTCGACGTCACGGATATCGATGATGGCGGGATCGCCGCTTTTACCCACGGGCGTATCAGCCCCAGGAAATGGCGAGGATTTCGTAGGCCTTGGAGCCGCCGGGGGCGACAACTTCGATGGAATCGCCCTTTTCCTTGCCGATCATCGCGCGCGCGATCGGCGAAGAGATGGAGATACGGCCAGCCTTCACATCGGCTTCCTGGTCACCGACGATCTGGTAGACCTTTTCTTCTTCCGTATCCTCGTCGATGAGCTTGACGGTCGCGCCGAACTTGATCTTCGAGCCGGACATCTTGGACAAATCGATGACTTCGGCGCGTGCCGTCAGATCCTCGAGTTCCGTAATACGGCCTTCGTTGTGGCTTTGGGCCTCCTTGGCAGCATGGTACTCGGCGTTTTCCGAAAGGTCGCCATGGGCGCGCGCTTCTGCAATTGCCTCGATGATACGGGGACGCTCCTCCTGCTGGCGCCAGCGCAGCTCTTCCTGCAGTTTGGAAAAACCGCTCTGCGTCATCGGTACCTTTTCAACCATTTCCTTGTCCTTCAGGCGCATGCCCGCGGATGCCGCGGACACAAAAAGAAACAGGTTCCGGAGCGAAACTTCGGAACCATCGTAAAATCAGAATGTGGGTCACTATAACAGAATTTCGACAGCGAGCGCTAGGAATTTCGAAACCCTGTCCGTGTGCCCCTCCCGCAGCATGTGGATGCAAGCGGCACCATTTGTCAATGACTTGACGGACGCGAAAAGAACATTTAGTGAACATGCTAATGAAGAAGTCGCTGAAAGAACGCCTGGCGATCCTTTCGGATGCCGCCAAATACGATGCTTCCTGTGCCTCCAGCGGAACTGTGAAGCGGAGGCATCGGCGTCACGCAGGGTTGGGTATCAAGGGACGAAGGTCGGCGCTTTCGGCAGGTTGGGCGGATCATAGTCGCCGGCATCCAGCCGGGTCTTGACCGAGTCGTGAAGCTTCGCGCCGTCCGGAATGAGGCGCCGGTCTTCGAGGGGAAAATACAGGCCCGTGCGATGGCCCCGTTTGCGCCATGAGCTCTCCGGGACCCGTCGCGGAACGTATTCAAGGATTTTCCAGCCCTTCGTCATCGAGTCGTGCAGCTGGGCTTTGGGATTCGGCGGGACGTATTTGTTGGCGTTCTTGCCGAGCACGATATTGTTGATGGTGCGCGTGACGTAGATGAGGCCGGTCGACCCAGTCTCGCGGATCATCCAGTCGAGCGGGAGCTTGATTTGGCCGCTCTCGGCTTCGGGGTAACCGCCGCCGATATCGCCGTGCACCCCGGAAAACCAGACTTCCTTGAAGTTCTGTTTGGCGACTTCGGTTTTCGGTTTGAACGGGCCGCCCCAATAATCCTGGTCCGGTATCCACAGTTCCGGCTGGAACATGGTGCGACGCTCGTCGATCGCCACCGCATGGCGGACGCATTCGACGCTCGGGTTCTTGCGGGTGAAGGGATGGGTCTTCAATTGCGGCCGCCATTTGCCCGATTCGATGACCGACGCCACCGTATCGAAAAGGCCGAGCAGAGCGATCGGCGGCCGGTCGTTGCGGAGCATCCGCTCGTAGAGGCGCATGCTGGCGAATGCCGAGGATGTGTCTTCATCCTCGATCGCCGCATCTTCGCTGCGCTGTTCCTGCTCGGGAATGCCCTTGTAGGTCTTGTAGGCGTAGTCCAGCAGGTTCAGATGATATTTGGTGGTCAGGCCGAAGGCGTGGATGAAGCCGGCCAGCACCCGCGCCGAATAGGCGCCGCGGCTGAAGCCGAAGATGTAGATGCGGTCCCGGTCGGCATGCCGGCCATCGACGTTCTTAGGGCCGTGCTCATAGTTCTCGACCAGGAAACGATAGGCTTCCTTGACGTTCTCGTCCAAACCCCAGCCGGTGGCCAGCCCCCAGACTTCAAAGGCCTTGCGATAGAATCTCGACCAGGAATTTGCAGCCCCGAAGGTGCCGACGCCGGGATCATAATAGACGATCTGTTCGTCCGAGCGCTTCAGGCAGCCGAACAGTCTCAGGATATTGGTACGATCGGCGGATATTTCATTCGACGTGCCGTCGAACAGAATGACGATATTCTTCGACATGGTTTCCCCCGAAATGATGTAGCTCGGAGAGTATCATCACCATGTCATGTTTACAATTTTAAGTAGATGCATCAATCTTGGCATTCGCCATTTTGCGGGAGGCAGGCATGGCCGATTTCAGATTCGCGACCTTCAATCTTTATCATTTCGCCGCGCCGGGCATTTTCTGGCATGAGCGAGATCCCAAATCGACCTATACGCCGGAACAATGGCAGGCCAAGCGGGACTGGATTTCCAGCATGCTGGCGCAGATGAATGCCGATGTGGTCGGCTTTCAGGAAGTGGTGTCGTTCGAAGCTCTGCGGGAGCTCGCTGCAGCCGCGGGCTATCCGCATTTCTACAATGCCGGCGCGCCGATCTTCGACGCTGATGACAGCGCGATCTACGTGAATGCCACGGTAGCGATCGCCTCGCGCCATCCGTTTACGGCAGTGGGCGACCTGATCGGGGTTGCCGATATCGACGTCGATACGGTCGTCGATCCCGGCTTCAGGTTTTCCCGCACGCCGGTCGCGGCGCGCATCGACCTGCCGGGGATCGGCGGGATGGATGTCTATGTGTGCCACCTGAAATCACAGGGGGCATTTGTCGACCCCCGCGACGTTGATCCGATCACGGACTGGGCTGAGAAGATCAAGACATATTATGCGCTCCGCAACGCCGCCGGCGTCGATCAGGTCGCCAAGCGTGCGGCCGAAGCGGGCGTCGTCTACAGGCTCTTCCGCCGTGCCATCGATCGCGACAACGATGCGCCGGTCCTGCTGCTCGGCGACCTTAACGAGGGCCCGGATTCGCACACGATCGGCATCCTTACCCAAGGGGAGCGGGTATTTTCCTGGGGCAGCATCCCGGGCAACGGCATTCCGCCGGAATTCGCCTTTCTCAAACATGTCTACAAGCTCTACGACACCTGGCCACTCGTGCCGACCCAGCTTCAGGGCCGGCCGATCACCCATAGCAGTTCGGGCCACGGTTCGATCCTCGACTACGCGATCGTTTCCAACGGGCTCAACCCGAACAATCCGCGCCGGCGCGGCACGGTGACCAAGGTGGAAGTGTTCGATGATCATTTCCGCGATGGGCCGCCGAAGGGCATTGCCTCCGACCATGCGCCGGTCATCGTCACCATCAATGGACGCGATGCCTGACGGCATGGGAGCGTGTCTGACCGCGCTCCCTCGCTGAAGGTGGCGAGGGCGAGGCAGGTGTCTCTCCTCCGGATATGGGCCAAGCGGCGCCGGCCGCTACGCGCAGTATAGGCGCGGCGCATGTCCCGGACATGAAGGTGGGAGGCGAGGGCGGCGGCCGAAGGTGTTACTTCGGCCGTGCCTTTGATATCAGGCGAAATAGCTCTGCAGTGGCCGGACTTCGAGATTGCCGGCTTTCAGCGCCTTGATCGCCATGGCGGCGGCTTCGGCGCCCGCCATGGTGGTGTAATAAGGCACCTTCTGCATCAGTGTGGCGCGGCGCAGCGACTTGCTATCCGAGATCGCCTTGTTGCCGTCCGTGGTGTTGATGACGAGCTGGACCTGGCGGTTGCGGATCGCGTCCTCGATATGCGGACGGCCTTCCAGCACCTTGTTGATGCGGGTGGAGGCAATGCCCTGTTCGGCAAGGAAGCGGGCGGTGCCGCCGGTTGCAAGCACCTTGAAGCCGATATCGGTCAGGATGCGGATCGCCGGGAGTACACGCGCCTTGTCCTCGTCGCGTACGGAGACGAACACCGTGCCGTCGCGAGGCAGTTCGACACTGGCGCCGAGCTGCGACTTTGCGAAGGCCAGCGCGAAATCGGTGTCGAGGCCGATGACTTCGCCGGTCGAGCGCATTTCCGGGCCGAGCAGCGTATCGACGCCCGGGAAGCGGGCGAACGGGAAGACGGCTTCCTTGACGGCGATGTGCTTCAGCGCGCGCGGATCCGGCTTGGTGCCGTAGGCGGCAAATGTCGCGTCGAGCTTTTCGCCGGCCATGACGCGGGCGGCGATCTTGGCGATCGGCGCGCCGATGGTCTTGGCGACGAAGGGCACCGTGCGCGAGGCGCGCGGGTTGACTTCCAGCACGTAGACCGTTCCGTCCTTGATGGCGAACTGGACGTTCATCAGGCCGACGACATGCAGCGCTTTGGCCATGGCCTTCGCCTGGCGCTCCAACTCGTCGATCATTTCCGGCGACAAGGTGCGCGGCGGCAGCGAGCAGGCGCTGTCACCCGAATGGATGCCGGCTTCCTCGATATGCTCCATGATGCCGGCGACATAAACGTCGGTGCCGTCGCAGACGCAATCGACGTCGACTTCGATCGCATTGCTCAGGTAGCTGTCGAACAGAAGCGGGTTCTTGCCGAGCAGGGTGTTGATCTGGCCGGTCTTGTCGTTCGGGTAACGCTGCTTGATGTCTTCCGGCACGAGACCCGGCACGGTGTCGAGCAGGTAGGTCTGCAGCATCGATTCCGAGTGGATGATCTGCATGGCGCGGCCGCCGAGCACGTAGGACGGGCGCACGACCAGCGGGAAACCGATTTCGGCGGCGACGAGGCGGGCCTGCTCGACGGAATAGGCGATGCCGTTGTTCGGCTGATTCAAATCGAGCTTCATCAGAAGCTTCTGGAAACGGTCGCGGTCTTCGGCAAGGTCGATCATGTCGGGCGCGGTGCCGAGGATCGGGATGCCGTTCTTTTCGAGCGCCTCGGCAAGCTTCAGCGGTGTCTGGCCGCCGAACTGGACGATGACGCCGACCACTTCACCCTTTTCCTGCTCGGCGCGCAGGATTTCGATGACGTCTTCAGCTGTCAGCGGCTCGAAATAGAGACGGTCCGACGTGTCGTAGTCGGTCGACACGGTTTCCGGGTTGCAGTTGATCATGATCGCTTCATAGCCGGCATCCTTCAGCGCGAAGGCGGCGTGGCAGCAGCAATAGTCGAACTCGATGCCCTGGCCGATGCGGTTCGGACCGCCGCCGAGGATGACGACCTTCTTGGCGGCCGAGACTTCCGCTTCCGAACGCAGGCTGCCGACGAAGGGCGTTTCGTAGGTCGAGTACATGTAGGCGGTCGGCGAGGCGAATTCGGCGGCGCAGGTGTCGATGCGCTTGAACACGGGGCGGACGTTCAGGCTGTTGCGCAGTTCGGCGACTTCCTTCGGGCGCTTTTTGGTAAGGCTTGCAAGGCGGGCGTCGGAAAAACCCATGGCCTTCAGCATGCGCAGGTTCTCGGCATCCTCCGGCAGGCCGTGCTCGCGGACGCGGGCCTCCATGTCGGTGATCGCCTTCAGCTGGGCGATGAACCACGGGTCGATCTTGCAGGCCTCGTGGACTTCGCCTTCGGTGAGGCCAAGGCGCAGCGCCTGGGCGACCATGCGCAGCCGGTCCGGAGTCGGCGTGCCGATCGCGGCGCGGATGGCGTTCTTGGAATTTTCGCCTTCCTCGAAGCCGGGGATTTCGATCTCGTCGAGGCCGGTCAGGCCGGTTTCGAGGCCGCGCAACGCCTTCTGCAGCGATTCCGCGAAGGTGCGGCCGATCGCCATGACTTCGCCGACCGACTTCATCGCGGTGGTCAGGACCGGCGAGGCGCCCGGGAATTTCTCGAAGGCAAAACGCGGGATCTTGGTGACGACGTAGTCGATCGACGGTTCGAACGAGGCAGGTGTGGCGCCCCCGGTAATGTCGTTGTCGAGTTCGTCGAGCGTGTAACCGATCGCGAGCTTGGCGGCGACCTTGGCGATGGGGAAGCCGGTGGCCTTGGAGGCGAGCGCCGACGAGCGCGAAACGCGCGGGTTCATTTCGATGACGACGAGGCGGCCGTCCTTGGGGTTGACGGCGAACTGCACGTTCGAGCCGCCGGTCTCGACGCCGATCTCGCGCAAGACCGCGATCGAGGCGTTGCGCATCATCTGGTATTCCTTGTCGGTCAGCGTCAGCGCCGGCGCGACGGTGATCGAATCGCCCGTGTGGACGCCCATCGGGTCGATGTTCTCGATCGAGCAGATGATGATGCAGTTGTCCGCCTTGTCGCGGATCACCTCCATCTCGTATTCCTTCCAGCCGAGCACCGACTCTTCGATCAGCACTTCGGTGGTCGGCGAAGCGTCGAGGCCGCCACCGACGATCTCGAAGAATTCCGAGCGGTTATAGGCGATGCCGCCGCCGGTGCCGCCCATCGTGAAGGAGGGACGGATGATGGCAGGCAGGCCGACCACGTCGATCGCCTGGGCGGCGATCGCCATGGCGTGGCTGATGTAGCGCTGCTTGCGGTCGGTCTCGCCGAGGTTCCACTGGTTTTCGAGCGCGTCGAGCGCCTTGTCGAGATCGGCACCCGTCAGGCTTTCCTTTACCCGGTTGCGCTCGATCTCATGGGTCTTGCGGTCGGCATCCTTGATGTCGGTGGCGTTGGCCAGCATCGACTTCGGGGTTTCAAGCCCGATGCGGGACATTGCCTCGCGGAAGAGGGCGCGGTCCTCGGCCATGTCGATGGCAGCCGGCTTGGCGCCGATCATCTCGACATTGTAGCGGTCGAGCACGCCCATCCGCTTCAGGGAGAGCGCGGTATTCAGCGCGGTCTGGCCGCCCATGGTCGGCAGCAGCGCGTCCGGCCGTTCCTTGGCGATGATCTTGGCGACGACTTCGGGCGTGATCGGCTCGACATAGGTCGCGTCGGCAAGGCCGGGATCGGTCATGATCGTCGCCGGGTTGGAGTTGACCAGGATGACCCGGTAACCTTCCTCCTTCAGCGCCTTGCAGGCCTGGGTGCCGGAATAGTCGAACTCGCATGCCTGGCCGATGACGATCGGACCCGCGCCGATGATGAGGATCGATTTCAAATCTTGGCGCTTGGGCATGGGGTATCTTTCCGCTTTTTTCCTGCGCGGAAAACCGGCGCGGTGTGGAATACCACCGGTCGGGTCACGCGCGCATGTCTTTTCAGGCTAGACGCGGCTTATAGGCAAATGTTCTCCCGAACGGAACCCCATAAATCGCCAAATCGACAGGAAAAGCGTTCAGCGTGGCTTGCCGAGGGATCGGGCTTTTCGACAACTTCGCCATCGGCACTGCCGCGGCAATGTTGGTGGCGCAGGGGACCGCTTAACGGGAGAGTTCGCCGAACCGCGTCCGCACCGCCTCGGCATAGGTGCGGCTCACGGGAATCTCCGTGCCGTCCTTCATGATCAGCAAAAGCTTGCCGCCGTCGCGTTTCAGCGTTTCGACATGCGCATCCGCCACCCAGTGGGAACGATGCACCTGCAGGCCGGGCGTGAGCCCGAGTTCCTTCAGGGCGTCGGCGAAACGCAGCAGGATCAGTTCGCGGCCGCGGCTGGTGACCACCTCGGTATAATGGTCCTGGACCGAAAGCCGCAGGAGTGCGCCGCGGTTATGGGGTTTCAGGCGGGCGAGGATTTCGGGTTCGGATGAGGAGGAAGCCGCGGGCTCCGGGGCAGAAGAAGGCGATGCGGGCGGGGCCGGGGCTGACACCTCGGCAATCTGTCGGTGCATGGCCATGTAGGTGAGCAGGCAGAAGAGGGCACAGAGCGGCAGCGCGACCAGCGCCCGCCTGAAGCCGTCGCCGATCTCGATCCAGTGGCCGAAAAACGCGAAGTCGATTGCGCCGAGGGCAAAGCCGATCGGCAGGGCGGCGGTGAGCGAGCCGATCATCATGCGGGCAAGCGTATGCTTGAGATGTTGCCGCAACAGGATTTCGGCCATGACCGAAAGGCAGATGGCGATCGACCAGGTGACGGCGTGCACGATCAGCCAGTAACCCAGCCGGATACCGAGCGTCATCCGCTCGAAAGTGCCGTAGGGTCCGCTGACGACGAAGATCAGGATAACGAGCGCAAAGGTCGTCCAGAAACGCCGGGAACGGGTGAAGAGCTGCAATTCACGAAGCGTGGAACTCAAGAACGGGTGATTCACGAAATTTATCCGTCGTCTGCGCCATTCCGGTGGAGGATCAACGAGTCATGGCGGAAACAGGCGGCCAATTCAATCGCTTCCCAGCTTCACGATGATTTCGACAGGTATTTCCGATGAACCTTCAGCCGCTCCTCGATGCCCCGCTTGCCGTTCAGGTCCATGTCGCAGCCGTCCTGCCGGCCACCGTGCTCGGTGCCTACATCCTGATGAACGCTAAGGGCACGCCGATACACCGACTGCTCGGCAAGATCTGGATGGCGCTCATGGTGATCACCTCGCTCTCCAGCTTCTTCATCCACGAGATCAACCTCGTCTACGGCTTCAGCCCGATCCATCTCCTGTCGGTCTTCGTGCTCGTCGCGGTGTGGCGGGCAATCAGTGCTGCCCGCGCCCATAATATCCGGGCACACAAGGCGGCGGTCATCGGCATGTATTTCGGCGGCATCGGGATCGCCGGCCTGTTCACGCTGATCCCGGGGCGGATCATGAACGCGGTGGTTTTCTCCGGCGGCCCGAGCTGGATATTGCTTCTGACGCTCGCCGGTATCGCTGGAGCACTTGTCCTTCAGCAGAGGCTGGCGTCGCGGCGAACTTAAGAGAGCCGGCATCAAGAATTTCCTCGAAGCGTACCGTTCGGCGCTTTGCTGTCATGGACAGGCCCGGCTTGCGGGACTAGATCTGCGTCCAAGACACTTGCAGCAAGCGCCATCCGCGATGACGACCGCTTGCGCGGAGGAAATCCCATGGCCGATGCAACATCCAAACCCGTTTCCGCAACTGCCGCCGAAGTGACGGTGCTGCCGATCATCCTGGCGGTCAGCTTCTGCCATATGCTGAACGACATCATGCAGTCGATGATCGCGGCGATCTATCCGATGCTGAAGACGGATTATGCCCTCGACTTCTGGCAGATCGGCATCCTGACGCTCGCATTCCAGTGCACGGCCTCGCTGTTGCAGCCAGTGATCGGCATCATCACCGACAAGAAGCCTTTTCCATATTCGCTGCCGGTCGGCATGGGTTCGACCTTCATCGGCCTCTTCATGCTGGCGGCCGCCCAATCCTATGTCATGCTGGTCGTCGCGGCATCGCTGATCGGCATCGGATCGGCGGTCTTTCATCCGGAATCGTCGCGGGTCGCGCGGCTGGCGTCCGGTGGCCGCTACGGCTTTGCGCAGTCGGTCTTCCAGGTGGGCGGCAATTTCGGCCAGTCGATCGGGCCGCTGCTCGCCGCCTTCATCATCGTGCCGAACGGGCAGGGGAGCGTCGCCTGGTTCTCCGGCATCGCGCTGCTCGGCATCGTCATCCTGTCGTGGGTGGCGCGCTGGTACAAGGCGCATATGCTTGCCAACAAGGGCCGCAAGCGCGTGCTGAACGCCCACAACCTCTCCAGGCGCACGGTCACCGTCGCCCTCGTCGTGCTGGCGCTTCTGACCTTTTCCAAGAATGCCTACATGGCGTCGATCGGCAGCTATTATACGTTCTTCGTCATCGAGCGTTTCCAGGTGACGGTGCAGCAGTCGCAGATCATGCTTTTCATCTTCCTCGGCGCCGTGGCGCTCGGCACCGTCATCGGCGGGCCGATCGGCGACCGGTTCGGCTCGAAGGTGGTGATCTGGTTCTCGATCCTCGGCGTGCTGCCGTTCACGCTTGCCATGCCGTTTGCCAACCTGCCGATAACGATCGCGCTTTCGGGCATTATCGGCTTCATCATGGCATCGTCCTTCCCGGCGATCGTGGTCATGGCGCAGGAACTGGTGCCGGGCCGGGTCGGCATGATCGCCGGCATCTTCTTCGGGATCGCCTTCGGCATCGGGGGCATCGCCGCGGCGGTACTCGGCGTCTTTGCCGACCGGTACGGCATCGGCTTCGTCTACAATGTCTGCGCCTTCCTGCCGGCGCTCGGGTTGCTGACGGTTTTCCTGCCGGGCAAGAAGGCTCTGCGGGTCGCCTGAGAACGAATCTTCGGCTATGAGATGCTGGACGGATCGCTTTTGCGGCCGCCAGCGTTATATCGCCCGGCAGGCGTGATGTCGCCGAAGAGGAGTGAGCGAAAATGGAATGGAAAGGCCGTCGGCAATCGGACAACGTCGAGGACCAGCGTGGCGCTTCCATGGGCGGCAGTCCGCTCGGTCGCGGCGGCTTGCGCATTCCGATCGGTGGCGGTGGCCGCCGCGGGGGCGGGCTCGGCATCGGCGGGATCATCGTCATCCTGATCATCTGCTGGATCACCGGCATCAATCCGCTTTCGCTGCTGTCCGGCGAACTGGGGATGGACGGATCGGGATTCGAGCAGCAGCAGACGACCGGCGACCGCACGCCGGCCACCGACGAGACGACTGCGTTCGTGCGCACGGTGCTTGCCGAGACGGAAGATACCTGGAACGGCATATTCCAGGCCAACGGCCAGCAATATCAGGAGCCGGTGCTGGTGCTGTTTTCCGGCCAGGTGAACTCCGCCTGCGGATTTGCGTCTTCCGCGACCGGGCCGTTCTACTGCCCCGGTGACCACAAGCTTTACCTGGACACTAACTTCTTCAAGGAACTCGAACAGCGCTTCGACGCGGCCGGCGATTTTGCCGAGGCCTATGTGATCGCCCACGAGGTCGGCCACCACGTGCAGAACCTGCTCGGCATCCTGCCGAAGTTCAACCAGGCCCGCCAGCGGATGAGCGAAGCGGATGCCAACCGCATGTCGGTGCGCGTCGAGCTGCAGGCCGACTGCTTTGCCGGCGTGTGGGGCAAGTTCACTCAGCAGAAGGGTATCCTCGACACCGGCGATCTCGAAGAGGCCCTCAACGCCGCCCAGCAGATCGGCGACGATACGCTGCAGAAGCGCAGCCAGGGTTATGTCGTGCCGGAAAGCTTCAACCACGGCACTTCGGCGCAGCGCGCGCGCTGGTTCAAGCGCGGGTTCGATACGGGCGACATGAAGGCCTGCGATACGTTCTCGGGGAATGTCTGAGGGTTTGCTGTGTTTGGATCCTCGGGTGTTAACCCGAGGATGACGACGGAGAGGGCGGAGCCAGGATGCCCCCCTCTGCCCTGCCGGGCATCTCCCCCTCAGGTTGGGAGATCACAGGCGGCACGATCCCCGCCTCCAAGTAACCATTGCCAAGGATGTGACGTTTAAGGCAGGGGAGTGAGCAGGCTCCAGCCGATCTCCCCCCTTGAGGGGGAGATGCCCGGCAGGGCAGAGGGGGGTGAGTGGCACCCTCAGGAGCCAATTACTTATACATCCCCTCGCGCAGGTTGATCCCATATTCCACATAGGCCTTCAGGGCACACAGCATCTGCGACCAGCCCTGGCAGTTGCCGTAGGAGGCAGAAAGTCCAGCGGGCGTTTCTCGCCAGCCTTCCTCGGCGATCGTCACCAGCGTGCGGCCATCCTCCAGTGAATCAAAGGTCATGGTGATGGTCGTTTTGTAGGTGTTTTTAGCCTCTGGAGGAACCGGATGGGTTGTGGGGTCGTCGTCATTGGCATCCCAGCGCAAGACGATCTTCTTGTTCTTCTCCACCTCGACGACTTCCACCGGGAAGGCGCCGGGAAAATCGGCGAAATCCCACGTAACGATGGTGCCGGTCTCAAGCCGGCCCTTGGCACCGCCTGTCGTAAAATAACCCGACAGCTGCTTCGGATCGGCGACGGCCTCGAACACTTCCTCGACCGGTTTTGAAATCCGGCCGGATACCTTGAATTTCAGTTCCATGATCTTTCTCCCTTGTTTCTTCCTCTATAATGTTATAAAAACATAACATGTCAAGTGGTGAGAAAAACGACCTTATTTTCAAGGCCTTGGCGGCTCCGGTTCGCAGGGAGATTCTCGACGAGCTGAAGGATCGGCCGCAGACGACGGGCGATCTCTGCGCCCGGTTTCCAAGGCTCGACCGCTGCACGGTGATGCAGCATCTGAAGGTTCTGGAAGCGGCCGACCTCGTGCTGGTGAAGCGCGAGGGCCGGGAGCGGTGGAACCACCTCAATCCGCTGCCGATCAAGGCGATCCACGACCGCTGGATCGGCGCCTATGCGGCGCGTGCGGTCGACATGCTCGACCGGATGAAGCAGGATCTGGAAGACTAGCGGATCAACAGTGCGGTGCCGTAAAGCCCGAGCGCGAAAACGGTATGGGCGGCGAAATTGAGGAGACGCACTTTGTTCGGCTTCGGCGTTTTCGAAGCGGCCCAGCCGAGACCGAGGCCCGGCTGCATCAGGAACCATCCAGCGCCGATGGTGACGATGCCGAAGATCCACGCAGGAATGAAGGTTGGGGCGGCGAACCAGTTCGGCCCCATGATCAGGGCGAGGATCACTCCGTAGAGAAGACCGACGGCATAATGGCCGACCCAGCCGAGCGCCAACTCATGTTCGTAGGGTTCGGCCGCCGCGATGCTGTCGTGAAAGACTTTTCCCCGCCCCAGGTGCCAGAACCAGCGACCGGCCGGCGCCCAGTTGGCCTTGGGCTGGCCGAAAACCTTGTTGAGGACGATCGCCCAGAGATCCATCAGGATGGTTGCGCCAAGGCCGATGAGGATGCCGCGCCAGAGAAGTTCGATCATGAGAGAGGTCTGCCGGAGAGAGGGAGGTCACCTCTAATCTCTATGGGCTCCGGTTTGGGCTGTCGAGACCTTCCGGCCCTCCGGGCGGGGAAACATCCTGTCGGCGGGTGCGGCCCGACACCGAGATTGCCGAACCGGCTGAACGATGCGCGGTGGTTGTGCCTTTCATCAAAAACTTTGAAATGTTCACGTATTGTTTCGATTTTCTTTTGCCGTTATGTAAGCACCCGGCGAGTTGATCGTCTTTCCAGAAAACACCATTGCTAGAGAGACATTTATAATGCTCGACCCGAAATTTGTGCGCCGCGGCCTTTTCCTCGTCTTCATGATCCTTTTCCTCGATGTCATCGGAATCGCGATCATCATGCCTGTGCTGCCGGCCTTCCTGCGCGAGCTGACCGGCGACGACCTGAGTGCGGCCGCGGTCGACGGTGGCTGGCTGCTGCTCATCTATTCCGCCATGCAATTCCTGTTTGCGCCGTTGCTTGGCAACCTCAGCGACCGTTTCGGCCGGCGGCCGATCCTGCTCGCTTCCGTCCTTACCTTTGCGCTCGACAACCTGATCTGCGCGGCGGCCACCAGTTTCTGGATGCTGTTCGTCGGTCGCGTCCTCGCCGGCATTTCCGGCGGTAGTTTCGCCACCTGCTCGGCCTACATTGCCGACATCAGCAACGACGAGAACCGCGCCAAGAATTTTGGCCTGATCGGCATCGCCTTCGGCGTCGGTTTCACGGTCGGGCCGGTGATCGGCGGGCTGCTCGGCGAGCTCGGACCACGCGTGCCGTTCCTCGGCGCGGGTCTGTTGTCGCTTGCCAACTTCGTGGCCTCCTGGTTCCTGCTGCCGGAAACGCTCGATAAGGCGAACCGCCGCAAGTTCGAGCTGAAACGCGCCAATCCGCTGGGCGCCCTGCGCCAGATGCGCCACTACCCGGGCATCGGCTGGGTCATGCTGGTGATGTTCCTCTACTGGCTGGCGCATGCGGTCTATCCGTCGGTCTGGTCCTTCGTGTCGGCCTATCGCTACGGCTGGAGCGAGGGGCAGATCGGTCTGTCGCTCGGGCTGTTCGGCATCTGCGCCGCCTTTGTCATGGGGTTCATTTTGCCGAAACTGGTGCCGGTGCTCGGGGAATGGAGGACCGCGGTGCTCGGGCTTTGTTTCTCCTGCCTCGGCCTCACCGGCTATGCCTTCGCGTGGCAGGGGTGGGTTGTTTACGCCGTCATCCTCGTCACGACGATCGAGAACGTCGCCGATCCGGCGCTCCGCAGCATTGCCTCGGCCAAGGTGCCGCCGTCGGCGCAAGGGGAGCTGCAGGGCGCGATGACAAGCCTCACCAGCCTGACGACGATCGTCGGCCCGGCGATCTTCACGCTGCTGTTCAGCGCGTTTACCGGAGAGAATGCAACGATGGAATTCGCAGGGGCGCCATACATGATGGCGGCGATTTTCATGGCTTGTGCCATTCTGGTGTTTTTGACCCGGATTTCACGAAAGACGGCCGCGGGTCCGCTCGAAGCCGAGCTTACGCATCAGATTTCTTGAAGAGACGTCCAAAAATTCTGCTTAATCGCCTGTAAGTGTTGCCGCACGGATGATGCTCCTCTATAGGCTGCATCATCCGCCGCTCGCCAGTTTCTGGAAGCGGCTTTTTTCGTCTGCGGAGGAGTGTCATGTCGAGCCTTTCCACCACCATGGCTGTGACGACGACGGACAATTCCTGGTCCGCGCATATGCGTGCGACATTTGCGCTCGGCGTGCCGCTGGTCGGGGCGCAGCTGGCGCAGATGGCGATCAACACGACCGACGTCATCCTGGTCGGCTGGCTCGGGACAACCGAACTCGCCTCGGTGGTGCTCGCCACCCAGATGTTCTTCCTGGTCTTCATCTTCGGCACCGGCTTTACCAGCGCCGTGGTGCCGATGGTGGCTCAGGCGCTCGGGCATGGGGATACCCGCTTGGTGCGCCGTACGGTGCGCATGGGGTTGTGGATCGCGCTCGCCTTTGGCGTGCTGACGGCCCCGCTCCTATGGTTTTCGGCACCCATCCTTCTCGCGCTCGGGCAGCAGCCGGATGTCGCGGCGAATGCGCAAAGCTATCTGCGCATCGCCCAATGGGGTATTTTCCCGGCACTGGGGCTGATGGCGCTTCGAAGCTTCGTCACCGGACTCGAGAAGGGCGGCATCGTGCTCTACGTCACGATCGTGATGTTCTTCATCAATGCCGGCGTTGCCTACCTGCTGATCTTTGGCCATTTCGGCGCGCCGAACATGGGGCTGCACGGGGCTGCGATCGCTTCGGTCGCTGCCAACCTGTTCGGGTTCGTCGCCGCCCTGCTTTATGTGGAAAGCCAGCCGAAGATGCGCGCCTACGAGATCTTCGTGCGCTTCTGGCGGCCGGACTGGAGCATGGTGCGCGAGATCGTCGTGCTGGGCCTGCCGATCAGCTTCACCATTCTGGCGGAGACCAGCCTGTTTTCGGCCGCTTCCCTGCTGATGGGCATCCTCGGCAAGCTGGAGCTCGCAGCCCACGGCATCGCGCTGCAGCTGGCGGCGATCGCCTTCATGATCCCGCTCGGCCTGTCGCAGGTAGCGACGGTGCGCGTCGGGCTCGCCAACGGCCGCGGCGATCTTCTGGGTGTGAAGCGGGCCGCCATCGCCGTGCTGGTGGTCAGCGTGCTCTTCACGACGATAGGCAGCGTGCTGTATGCGACGATCCCGCGTTTCTTCGGCAATCTCTTCCTGGATATACGCAAGGAGGATGCCGCGACCGTGCTGGAACTGGCGGTGCCGCTGATCGTGATCGCCGGGGCTTTCCAACTGGTCGACGGGCTGCAGGTGGTCGGTGCCAGCCTGTTGCGCGGGCTCAAGGATACGCGGGTGCCGATGGTGCTGGCGTTGATCGCCTATTGGCCGATCGGTTTCTCCTGCGCCTGGGTATTCGCATTCCCGCTCGGTTTTCGCGGCGAGGGCGTCTGGTTCGGCTTCGTCACCGGGCTTGCGGCCGCGGCCGCATTGCTTTGCGGCCGCTTCTGGCTGCTGGTAAGACGCCGGACGACAAGGGCTCACTGAGAGCCCGCTCGTCCGCGCGGCTCAGACGGTCAGGCGGGCAGAAGCTCGCGGACCTTGATCGGAGCATAGAAACCAACGTTCGCTTCGACGCCGAGCTCGCGGCTGAGAGCCTGACGGTCGATGCCCGCTTCCCTGTCCGACCGTGCGACAGCAGCGATAATCGGCTGGAGGACGTGCTCGCCCTCGAACTGAATGATGGTGATCAGGCTGAGAATGTCGGCGCCTGCCTGCTGTTCCAATATCATGTCGTCGATGAAGCCGGGCTGCTCGCGCATCACCCGGTGGGTGCGTTCGAGAAGCTCCATGAATTCAGGCCGTGCCTCTTCCGGCAACGAGAACCTGTTGACGCGGACCACGCGTCCGCTGTGTATTTCGCTCATATGAAAAACCCCTGCTCGAGATGAACAGGGGTTTTATGGGACCTCAACCAAAGTTGAGGTCAATAGGGTCGCTGGATTTTTTCAAAGCGCCGAAATCAGCGTTCCGCGAGGGCGGGTTCGCCCTTCTTCTCGCGCACCATGTTGATGAAGCGACGGAAGAGGTAGTGGCTGTCCTGCGGGCCGGGCGAGGCTTCCGGGTGATGCTGGACCGAAAAGACCTGTTTGCCGGTGACGCGCAGGCCGCAATTGCTGCCGTCGAAGAGCGAAATATGAGTCTCCTCAACGCCTTGCGGCAGAGACTTCGAATCGACCGCGAAGCCGTGGTTCATCGAAACGATCTCCACCTTGCCGGTCGTGTGATCCTTGACCGGATGGTTGGCGCCGTGATGGCCCTGGTGCATCTTCTCGGTCTTGGCGCCGAGCGCCAGGCCGAGCATTTGGTGGCCGAGGCAGATGCCGAAGGTCGGGATATCCGTCTTGATGACGTCCCTGATGACCGGCACGGCATATTCGCCGGTCGCGGCCGGGTCACCCGGGCCGTTCGACAGGAAGATGCCATCCGGCTTCAGCGCCATGATGTCTTCGGCCGAAGTCTGGGCGGGGACCACCGTCACTTTGCAGTCGAGGCCGGCAAAAAGGCGCAGGATGTTGCGCTTCACGCCGTAGTCGACGCAGACGATATGGTATTTCGCGTCTTCCGGCTGCAGTTCGCCGTAACCTTCGTTCCAGACCCAGGGTTTCTGGCTCCACGGCGAGGACTGGCCGGATGTCGCCTCCTTGGCGAGGTCGAGGCCTTCGAGGCCACTCCAGGCCCGGGCTTCGGCCTTCAGGGCTTCGATGTCGAAGACGCCGTTCGGATCATGGGCGATGACGGCGTTCGGGGCGCCGTTCTGGCGGATCCAGGCGGTCAGCGCGCGGGTGTCGATGCCGGACAGGCCGATGATGCCGCGGGCCTTCAGCCAGCCGTCGAGATCCTTGCCGGCGCGGTAGTTGGAGGGCTCGGTGATGTCGGCCTTGAAGATCGTGCCGACCGCGCCGCGCCTTGCTGCCGGCGTCAGGTCCTCGACGTCTTCTTCGTTGGTGCCGATGTTGCCGATATGCGGGAAGGTGAAGGTGACGATCTGGCCGAGATAGGAGGGGTCGGTCAGGATTTCCTGGTAGCCGGTCAGCGCGGTGTTGAACACCACTTCGGCCGGCACCTTGCCGGTCGCGCCGATGCCGGTTCCTTCGATCACGGTGCCGTCGGCCAGAACGAGCAATGCGGTGGGTTTCTTGATTGTCCAGGGGGCGGTCGCGGTCATATCCATCCTTCTGCCTCACCGGTCCCGTCCCTTGAAGAGACAGGCTGCGAGGGCCATCTATGGTCGTGAGAGACGGGCGCGCGGAAATCCCGGCGCAAGCCCAAACCTCTAAATCTCGTGCAGGTGCCGGAAAATAGACAAAGCGGACGAGGTGGTCAATCTCGCCGCTCAAGAATTCCACGAGGATTATAGCCTATGGGGATTCAACGGTTTGGGTGATTTGATTTGATCGGCCCGGACCTGTCGTCTATGACAACGGTGTGAATGCCAAGGAAAAGCCACAATTCACCATGCCTGCGGCCGGCTTTTTCCCAAGGAGAAAAACGATGATGCGCGACAAGCTTTCCGATGCGCTCAAGGAATCCATGAAGGCCAAGGACACCCGCCGGCTTTCGACCGTGCGGCTGATCCAGACCGCGATCAAGGATCGCGATATCGCCAATCGTGGTCTCGGCAAGGACCCCGTCAGCGACGACGACATCCTGCAGATCCTGCAGAAGATGGTGAAGCAGCGCGAGGAATCGGCAAAGATCTATCAAGACGCCGGACGCGCCGAACTTGCGACGCAGGAGCGCGAGGAAATCGACGTCATCAAGGGGTTCATGCCGGAGCAGCTTTCCGAAGAGAAAGTCCGCGAATTCTGCCAGGCCGCGATCAGCGAGACCAGCGCGCAGGGCTTGCGCGACATGGGCAAGGTCATGGGCGTGCTGAAGGAAAAGCACCCGGGCCAGATGGACTTCGCCAAGGCTTCCGGCCTGGTGAAGGATCTTCTGAAGTAAGCTGCCCTTTTCAAGCCCGGCAAACGAAAGGCGGGAATCCGATCATCGGCTTCCCGCCTTTTTGTTTCTCCGAATCTCGCTGGCCGAGTTGCGGATTTGCCACCGGCGAGACGGTACGAGGCGTCGCAACACGCCCTGTACCGGAATCAAAGGAAATTCCTCCGTTGCCGGCACTTCCCACTTCAGAAAGAGCCAAATCCCCAGGCGCCTGTCTGGCAAAATTACAAAAATATAGTCTTGCCGGCTCACGATCCGTCAAAAATTTGACCGAGTGGCGCCGGCGAGCCGGTTGCCCCGTTCGCTCCCTGTGAATAGCGGGAAGCATTTCCCTTGGCGGTGGCGTTCCTGAAGGTCTGCGCTTATATGGAAGCTGGCCGTAAGAGGTAGAAATGCGCTTTTCCAACAGTTTTCTCGACGAGATCCGCGACCGCGTGCCGATATCGGCCGTTGTCGGCCGTCGGGTGACGTGGGATCGCAAGAAGACCAATGTGTCGCGCGGCGACTATTGGGCCTGCTGCCCCTTCCACGGCGAAAAGAGCCCGAGCTTCCATTGCGAGGACCGAAAAGGCCGATACCACTGCTTCGGCTGTGGTGTCACGGGCGACCATTTCCGGTTCCTGACCGAGCTCGAAGGGCAGAGTTTTCCGGAAGCCGTGCAGACGGTCGCCGATATGGCCGGCATCGCCATGCCGCAGCCGGACCCCCAGGCCGAGAAGCGCGAGAAGGAACGCACGACGCTGCTCGACGTCATGGAACTGGCGACGCAGTTTTTCCAGGACCAGCTCCAGAGCGCCGTCGGGGCCAAGGCGCGCGCCTACCTGCGCGATCGCGGGCTGACCGGCCGCACGATCGAGACCTTCCGTCTCGGCTATGCGCCGGAAAGCCGCAATGCGCTGAAGGAATATCTCGCGGGTAAAGGGGTGCCCAAGGACCAGATCGAGGCCTGCGGGCTGGTGGTGCACGGGGAGGGGATCGCTGTCTCCTACGACCGCTTTCGCGACCGCATCATGTTTCCGATCCTGTCGTCGCGGGAAAAGGTGATCGCGTTCGGCGGCCGTGCAATGGCGCCGGACGCGCCGGCGAAATACCTGAACTCCAACGAGACCGAGCTCTTCCACAAGGGGCGGGTGCTCTACAATTTTTCGCGTGCCAGACGGGCTCAGGGTGTCGGCAAGCCGGGGCAGGGCGAGGGCACGATCATCGCCGTCGAAGGCTACATGGATGTCATCGCGCTGCATCAGGCGGGCGTCGAGAATGCCGTGGCGCCGCTCGGCACCGCGCTCACCGAAAACCAGCTTGAGCTTCTCTGGCGGATGACCTCGCAGCCGGTGCTCTGCTTCGACGGCGACGGCGCGGGCCTCAGGGCTGCAAGCCGTGCCGCCGATCTGGCGCTTCCGTTTCTGAAGCCCGGAAGATCGGTGCGGTTCGCCCTGCTTCCCGATGGCAAGGATCCGGACGATCTCGTCCGCCATGAGGGCCGCGCGCCGTTCGACAAGGTGCTCAACGAAGCAAAGCCGCTGGTGGAGATGATCTGGCAGCGCGAGGCATCGTCGGCAAGTTTCGATACGCCGGAAAAACGCGCCGAGCTGGAGGCGCGGCTGAAGCAGATCGTTTCCGTCATCGCCGACGAAAACGTGCGCCGCCATTATCAGCAGGCCATCCGCGACCGGCTGAACAGCTTCTTCGCGCCGGCGCCGCGCGGCGGGGGCGACCGGCGCCAGAATTTTCAGCGCGGCTCAGGTGGTGGCAGGCCAGGCCAGGGCGGTCCGCCGCAGGGACCGCGTGCAGCAGGACGGGCTGCCGGCGTTTCGGACCGGCTCGCCCGCTCCGGCCTCGTGCGCGGTTACCGCGACCTGCCGGCGCTTCGCGAAAGCGTGCTGGCGCTCACCATCGTCAACCATCCCCAGCTTCTGCTGGAGGAATATGACGAGATCGCCGCGATCGATTTCGAGAACCGCGACCTGCAGCGCTTCTGGTCGGCGATGCTGCCGGCAGCCGCGACTGCGGGCGCCAGCCTTTCGCGCGAATACCTGATGCAGAGGCTTGCCGGCGAGGGGTTCGACGTGATGCTGAAGTCCCTGGACCAGCAGGTGCGCAACGCGCGGCTGTGGACTGCAACCGAGATCGCCGCGCTGGAAGATGCGCGTGAAGGTTATCGGCAGGCGCTGTCGCTGCATAAGCGCACCAAGGCGCTCAGGCTCCAGAAAATCGAACTGGAGCGGGAAATCGCCGAAACAACCGAAGCGGGCGATGCGGGTGAGATCGAGCCGCTGCTGCGGGCGCTGTCCGAAGTCCAGCTCGAAATTCTCCGGATGGAAAACCAGGAAGCGATCATCGACGGGTTCGGGGTGCTTTCCGGTCGAGTGAAGGGGGCCGCCGTCAGCCACGGCTGAGGGGCATGCGGCGCGGAAGTCCCGCCCCTTGCCGAACGATGGCGTGGCCCTATTGTATCGGCGTTGAGTCGGCGGAGTGGGGAGCTTGATGCAGATTTCGGGAAGTTGTCATTGCGGCAAGATAGCCTTCGAGGCGGAGGGCGAGTTCGGCACCGCGATGGAATGCAACTGTTCCCTCTGCCGGCGAAAGGGCGTGCTGCTGGCTTTCGTTCCGCGCAGCCAGTTCCGGCTCGCGACCCCGCGGGAGAACCTTTCCTCCTACCAGTTCAACAAGCATGTGATCACGCACTACTTCTGCGCCACTTGCGGTATCGCACCGTTCAGCGAAGCGACGATGCCGAACGGCGCGGAGATGGCGGCGATCAATCTGAGATGCGTGCCGGAAATCGACATTGCCACGCTGACGGTAACCCAGTATGACGGTGCTTCCCGCTAGGGAATATGCCGGACGAAAAGCATAAGCCTTTATGTCTACGCAAACCCTTGTCTTTCAGGGCCTACCGCCTACATATCGGTTAAATCTGGTGAGCGTACCCCTATTAGACCCCCTTAAAGGGCGTATTTTTGACATTTCCTGGGTATGACCTACGGAAATGCTTGACGGGGCGTTAATTTGTGGGAATCACCATTTCAAGGCAAAATAGGCGGAGTGGGTCAATAGCACCGAACATGACCGGTGATCCTCTTGTAGGACGGTCCTGAGTCAAAAACGGCCGCCGAATGGTAATCGGGAATTAAAGGTCATTCCGTTACGTGTTGGACAGTGATTCGCGACTAAGGCGGTCAACCCCGTCTTCAGCCGGTGGCCACGAAGCGCGGCGAAAGTAGCGTTCAGGGAAAGCGACGAAATACATGGCAACAAAAGTCAAAGAAAACGAAGAAGCAGAGAACGAACGCGAAGGCTCGCACGACGGTCCGCTTCTCGACCTTTCTGACGACGCCGTCAAGAAGATGATCAAAGCCGCAAAGAAGCGCGGCTATGTCACCATGGACGAGTTGAACTCGGTGCTGCCGTCGGAGGAAGTCACCTCCGAGCAGATCGAAGACACGATGGCGATGCTGTCGGACATGGGCATCAACGTCGTCGAAGACGAAGAGGCGGAAGAAACCACCGCCAGCGACGACGATGCTGACGGCGACAGCGATGACAATGAGAGCGAAGGCGGCGAAATCGCCACCACCTCCAGCACTGCGCTCGCGACCGCGAAGAAGAAAGAGCCGACCGATCGTACCGACGACCCGGTGCGCATGTATCTGCGCGAAATGGGCTCCGTCGAGCTTCTTTCGCGCGAAGGCGAAATCGCGATCGCCAAGCGCATCGAAGCCGGCCGCGAAACGATGATCGCCGGGCTCTGTGAGAGCCCGCTGACCTTCCAGGCGCTGATCATCTGGCGTGACGAACTGAACGAAGGCACCACCCTGCTTCGCGAGATCATTGATCTCGAAACGACCTATTCCGGTCCCGAAGCCAAGGCAGCGCCGCAGTTCCAGAGCCCGGAAAAGATCGAGGCCGACCGCAAGGCCGCCGAGGAGAAGGAAAAGACCCGCAAGGCTCGTTTCTCCGCTGCCAACGACGACGACATTACCGCTGTCGGCGGCGATGGCATGAACCTCGAGGAAGAGGAAGAGGACGACGACGAGTCGAGCCTTTCTCTCGCCGCGATGGAAGCCGAGCTGCGTCCGCAGGTCATGGAAACGCTCGACACGATCGCCGACACCTACAAGAAGCTGCGCAAGCTGCAGGACCAGCAGGTCGAGCAGCGTCTGGCGGCAACCGGTACGCTGTCGTCCGCCCAGGAGCGTCGCTACAAGGAACTCAAGGACGAGCTGATCACCGCGGTGAAGTCGCTGTCGCTCAACCAGAACCGTGTCGATTCTCTGGTCGAGCAGCTCTACGACATCTCGAAGCGCCTGATGCAGAACGAGGGCCGCCTGTTGCGCCTCGCCGAATCCTACGGCGTCAAGCGTGACTCGTTCCTCGAACAGTACCAGGGTGCCGAGCTCGATCCGAACTGGATGAAATCGATCGCCAATCTGGCCGCCCGCGGCTGGAAGGAGTTCGCGCGCGCCGAGAACACCACGATCCGCGACATCCGCCAGGAAATCCAAAACCTTGCGACGGAGACCGGCATCTCGATCGCCGAATTCCGCCGGATCGTCTCGATGGTCCAGAAGGGCGAGCGCGAAGCACGCATCGCCAAGAAGGAAATGGTCGAAGCGAACCTTCGCCTCGTCATCTCGATCGCCAAGAAGTACACGAACCGCGGACTGCAGTTCCTCGACCTCATTCAGGAAGGCAATATCGGCCTGATGAAGGCGGTCGACAAGTTCGAATACCGCCGCGGTTACAAGTTCTCGACCTATGCCACATGGTGGATCCGGCAGGCGATCACCCGTTCGATCGCCGACCAGGCCCGCACGATCCGCATTCCGGTGCACATGATCGAGACGATCAACAAGATCGTTCGCACATCGCGCCAGATGCTGCACGAGATCGGCCGCGAGCCGACCCCGGAAGAACTGGCTGAAAAGCTCGCAATGCCGCTCGAAAAGGTCCGCAAGGTCCTGAAGATCGCCAAGGAGCCGATCTCGCTCGAAACCCCCGTGGGCGACGAAGAGGATTCGCATCTCGGCGATTTCATCGAGGACAAGAACGCGCTTCTGCCGATCGATGCGGCCATCCAGGCGAACCTGCGCGAAACCACGACCCGCGTCCTCGCCTCGCTCACGCCGCGTGAAGAACGCGTGCTGCGCATGCGCTTCGGCATCGGCATGAACACCGACCACACGCTCGAAGAAGTCGGCCAGCAGTTCTCGGTCACCCGCGAACGTATCCGTCAGATCGAAGCGAAAGCGTTGAGGAAGCTGAAGCACCCGAGCCGCAGCCGCAAGCTGCGGAGCTTCCTGGACAGCTAACGGTTTCAGCGGTTAGAAAATCAGAGAGACCCGGTTTGCGAGAGCAGGCCGGGTTTTTCCGTTACAGGAGGATGCTGCGCCCGCCGAGGGCGTTTGCCGCGGAAGCGAGCCGCTTGTCCAGCGTAAAGATTTCCGCGCCGGCTTCCATTGCGACGGCGAGATGCAATGCGTCGCCCGAGCGGAGGCCAACGTCGATATCGTCGGCGAGCCGCGCGGCCGCGACGAAATGGCGAGAGAATATCGGGAGTATTTCGAGGGATTGAGAGGCCATGCGATTGAACCCCGCCAGTGCCAGTTGCCGCAGTTCCTGGGGCATTCGTTCGTGTCTCGCTTTCACCGAGAGTGCGGACGAAAACTCGGTGATTGTCCACTCGCTGACGAGAGTTCGCCGGTCTCCGTTCCTCGCAAACCAGTCGAGCACTCTTTCGACGGATGTCTCTCCCACCAGCAAAGCAATCAGGGCTGATGTATCGATGTAGAACATCAGTAGCGTTCGTCGTCCCTGAAACGTCGCATGAATGTTCCGGCGTCTTCACTTTGCGGAGGCATTTTCTCCCGTATCGCCTTGAGCATCTCGAAGTCGATTGGCTGCTTTTTCGACCGCGGAGGCGCAAGCTGCGCGACTGCCAGTCCGTCGCGTGTAATCTCAACCGTCTCGCCTTGTGCGACGCGGTCGATCAATTCGCCGAGTTTTTCTTTTGCTTCCGCCAGAGTGATCGCAGTCATCGTGATCTCCTGATCATTCCCTGCAAATATACGTCCGAAGCGTCGTTTCCGCAATCAATGCCCGACCGAGCTTGAAAACACGTTGACCACCACCACGCCGGAGATGATCAGGCCGAGGCCGATCATGGCGGCGGTGTCGAGGGTCTGGCGGAACAGGATCAGGCCGACGGCCGAGATCAGCACGATGCCGAGGCCGCTCCAGATCGCGTAGGCGATGCCGACCGGCAGGGTGCGCAAGGCGATCGACAGGAGATAGAAGGCAATACCATAGCACAGCCCCATGAGGATGGTCGGAAGCGCCCGGGTGAACTGCTGGCTCTGCTGCAGGAAGGTGGTGCCAACGACTTCCAGCACGATGGCAGCGGCAAGCGAGCCGTAGGTGAGGATTGCGGGGTTCATTTCCGTTACTCTTGTTTCGTGAGGTTATGGAGTTGGTCACGAAGTTCGGCGAGCTCTTTCGCCGGTAATCCGTCCGCTTCCATGAGATTGGCGAGCCATATGCCGTCCGCGGCGTAGCGCGCGAGCTTGAGGGCCGGGTGACTGTCGGTCTGCGCATGACGCTGCAGCCGATCGCGCATCCATTCCGACCAGATCTGCCTGAGTCGCGGATCGGTCATGCAGGAGATCGACAGCGCCGCCCAGGGGCTTTCAGGCCCATCGCGGGTCACCTGGAAAAAAGCGTCGACATAGGCGCGCGTGAACCGGCCGCGATCGGTTTCGTCCTCGTTCATCAGCCGGTCGATCTCCATATCGAGCTTGCCGAGGAGATCTTCGAAGACGGCTTCGATCAAAGCCTGCTTGCTCGGGAAATGATGCAGCAACCCGCCCTTGGTGACGGAGGCCGCATCGGCGACCGCCTGCAGGGTGAGGCTGGCGAGACCTTCGGAAACGGCGCATCGCGCCGCATGATCCAAGAGGGATCGCCGCACGTGGTCTGGCTGCTTTTCGCGTCTGTGAGCTTTCGACATGAATAAACATACCTTATGGTCGGTTTGTTTGCAACGGCAAACTCCTTACGAGTCCCATGGGAGAGGGGCGGCAGCGCAAATCGCTCCGGAAAGCTGGATTTTGCATTGTTTTGATCATTCGGGGACTCGATACGGCCGGCTTTCCATCTTACATCCGCTGCCATGACGGATTTATCTGGAAAGCCGCGCGGCGACATAAGATGGGGTATTCCTGCCTCCATCCTGGTGCATGTCGTTTTCGCGGCGGCCCTTTTCTTCCATCTGCCGGTCGATCAGTCCGAGCCGCAGAAGGAGGAGACCGTCCAGGTCGAAATCGTGCCTCCGCCGGAAGAGCCGGAAAAACCGAAACCCGAGGAAAAGAAGGCCGAGGAAAAGAAGCCGGAAGAGGCGAAACCGGAGGAGACGAAACCTCCGGAACCTGCAAACCAGGAAGAGGCCAAGAAGGCGGAGCCAACCCCGCCGCCCGAGCCGCCGAAGCAGGAAGAGGCGAAGAAGGCGGAGCCGCCACCTCCGCCTCCGCCGGCGCCTGAGGAAAAGCCCACCGAGCCGCCGTCCCCCGAAGAGGCCAAGAAGCAGCCTTTGCCGGCTCAGCGCCCCGTCTTCGAATTCGGCGAGAAGGATGCCGGGCCGAAAAAATCTCTGACCGGCAATGCATCGAAGGAAACGACCAGCCCGCCCGCCGAGAGCAAGGTGGATGCGAAGTCCGTCGAACCGGTAAAACAGGCCAAGGAGGCGCCTGCCGTCGTGGAGGCACCACCGGCCAATCCGGTGCCGGACGATATCCAGCTGCCTGAGGTCGGCATTGCGGCGGCCAACGGATTGCAGAACGGTCCCATTGCCGGCACCTCGCCGGATGCGGCCAAGACCGAGATCGTGACGGCGCCGCCAATCGCTTCGCCCAAGAGCGACACTTCCAAGACGCCGCCCCCCGGCAAGCCGGTCGAGCTGACGGAGGCAAAGACGCTGTTTTCGCCGAGTGCGACGGACGATCCCATTGCTACCATCGCGATGGGCAGCATTCCACGGAGCGTGCGGGCAGGGCAACTCTGCTGGACCGAACTGAACCTGCAGCTGCGGCATTCGCCCCAATCCTTCAGGCCGGAAATAGTGCCGGTTTATGAACTGTCGAGCGGATCGGTTTTGGAGATCAAGCGCAGTGAGTTTCGGGCGAACGCGCAATGGTATGACCTCAGGTTCCGCTGCGAGGTGAATGAGGACGCCACCAAGGTAATCTCCTTCGCCTTTGAAGTCGGCAAGCCGGTGCCGCGGAGCGAATGGCGCAAGCGTGGCTTTCCCGGATTCTAGAAGCAGTGTCGGCCCTGCGGAGGATGGAGCGGTTCGGGGCTAATTTCACGGCGTTCCGGTCATCGTGATGAGACTGAGCCTAGCCGCCCCGGTCGGGCAAGCCAGATCTCTACTCGATTGACCCGCGAGCCTCGTCGACTATGCTTCACCCGATTCAAGATGAGGCCCGCCATGAAAGCCATGTTCTACGATGCCTTTGAAAAGGCGCCGGAAATCCGCAATGTTCCCGATCCGGAGCCGACATTTGATGGTGTCGTGGTCAAGGTCGGCGCGAGCGGGCTCTGCCGCAGCGACTGGCATGGCTGGATGGGGCATGACCCGGATATCCGCCTGCCGCATGTGCCGGGACATGAACTGGCCGGCAAGGTGGTAGCGACCGGCAAGGGCGTCATGCGCTTCAAGATCGGCGACCGGGTGACGGTGCCGTTCGTGTCGGGCTGCGGCCATTGTTCCGAATGCCATTCCGGCAACCAGCAGGTCTGCCCCAACCAGTTCCAACCGGGCTTTACCCATTGGGGTTCGTTCGCCGAATATGTGGCGATCGACTATGCCGACACCAACCTCGTGCACCTGCCCGAAGAGATCGACGATGCGACGGCGGCAAGCCTTGGCTGCCGGTTCGCCACCTCCTTCCGCGCGGTTGCCGACCAGGCCCGCACCGGGCCTGGCGACTGGGTCGCGGTGCATGGCTGCGGCGGCGTCGGGCTGTCGGCGATCATGATCGCTACCGCGCTTGGAGCGAACGCGATCGGCATCGATCTTTCCGAAGACAAGCTGGCATTCGCCCGCCAATGCGGTGCGGTTGCAACCATCAATGCGAGCACGGTCGCCGATGTGGTCGAGGCGGTTCGCGAGATCACCGGGGGTGGCGCGCATGTGTCGATCGACGCGCTCGGCCATCCGGTCACCTGCTTCAATTCGATCAAGAATCTCCGCCGCCGCGGCCGGCACGTGCAGGTCGGGCTGATGCTCGGCGAGCACGCCACGCCCTCGATCCCGATGGCACAGGTGATCGGCCATGAGCTTGAGATCTATGGCAGCCACGGCATGCAGGCCTGGCGCTACGACGCGATGCTCGCCATGTTGAAGGCCGGCAAGATGAAGCCGCAGCAACTGATCGCCAAGCGGATCAGCCTCGAAGAAGCTGTGCCGGGGCTGATGACGCTCGACAGATCCGAAACGCCCGGCATCAGCGTGATTACCACGTTCTGACGGGTGACGCGGCGATTGTTCGCCGTCGATGGCCGGAGCATTCCGCTTCGGCCGCTTGGTGGCGTTTCGGGACGCCCTATATCGGGAACATGCGTCGAACCCGAAAGGACGAACCATGAATGCCAGGGCACAGAAAATCCCAGGGCCGGATCACCCGATTACCGTTACCCACAATCCGGCGCGGGTAGTGGTCAAGCTTGGCGGCAAGGTGATTGCCGATAGCGTCAATTCGCTCACCTTGCGCGAGTCCTCCTATCCGCCGGTCCACTATATCCCGCGCAAGGATGTGGATATGTCGCTCCTTGAGCGGACCGACCACCAGAGCTACTGCCCGTATAAGGGAGAGGCTTCCTATTTCAGCATTCCGGCTGGCGACGAGCGTTCCAGGAATGCCGTCTGGTCCTACGAAAACCCTTACGAAGCCGTCTCCGGGATCAAGGAACACGTCGCCTTCTATCCCGACCGGGTCGATTCCATCGACGAGCTTGGCGCCCCTGAAGCGGGTCAGTTCTGACAGGCGGACGGGCCGCCGAGCGTGTGCTCGCCGCCCTTCTGAGCTTTGAGGGTGAGAAACCTGGAGGGCGAAGAAAAAGCCGGTGCACTTGTCGACTTTGCTTTCCCTCCCACGTCCTTGGGGTGTTGACGCAACCAAGGAGGAAAATCATGCCCTATGTCGACGGGTTTATTCTTGCCGTGCCCAAGGCCAATCTTGAACGCTACAAGGACATGGCGCGCCTTGCCGGCACCGTGTGGATGGAAAACGGCGCATTGTCCTATGTGGAATGCTTGGGCGACGACGTGCCCTACGGAGAGCTCACCTCCTTCCCGCGGGCGGTGCAGGCCAAGGAGGACGAGATCGTCATCTTCTCCTGGATCACCTATGAAAGCCGGGCCCGCCGGGACGAGATCAATGCGAGGGTGATGAAGGACGAGCGGTTCTCCGGAAACGAGTGGACGCAGGTCTTTGACGGCAAACGGATGATCTTCGGCGGGTTCGAGCCCTTCCTGACATTGTAGCCGGCCGGTGATAGGAGTGCCGTCTCCCTGCCGGTGCTTCTATTTTTGCTGCCGGCGCCTTCGCCGATAAAGGACCCCCCATGCCCCAGACCGTGATCTCGATCTCCACAAGCGGCCAGGGGCTCTATGAATTCACCGACGCGGCGCAGGACTTTTTGCGCCGCGCGCAAGTGGGCGAGGGGCTGCTTACCGTGTTCGTGCGCCATACGTCCTGCTCCCTGATCATCCAGGAAAATGCCGATCCGGATGTCCGCCGCGACCTGAAGACCTTCTTCTCCCGGTTGGTGCCGCCGACCACCGATCCTGACATGCGCTGGGTCACCCACACCGCCGAGGGTCCCGACGACATGCCGGCGCATATCAAGGCGGCGCTGACCGCCGTTTCGCTCGGCATTCCCGTCAGGGACGGACGGCTGGCGCTCGGCACCTGGCAGGGCATCTATCTGTTCGAACATCGCGATCACCCGCATGTCCGCCAGGTCGTGCTGCATCTTTCGCCGTGACCATTTCGGTACCAGCGGCAGATGAATACCGGCTGAATGACCGGTTAGGATGTTGTTCAGACCCCTTGGGCTAGGGTCGCGCCAATCGCTCGGAAAGGCGAGAGCAACAACCTTTGGGGCCGCAGAACCTGGCCCGGATTTCGGAGAACATTCTATGACCAGCATGATCGTCAAGGCCGGCGTGGCCGCTCTCATCGCGCTCACCGGCCTTTCCGCAACAGCCCCGACGGCTGCTGCCGCCGGCCCGGAATTCGCTATCCAGGTCCAGTATCGCGACCGTGATCGCGATTGGCGTCCGGATCGCGGCGGTGATCGTGACTGGCGTCCGGATCGTGGCCCCCGCGGTTGCTCTCCCTGGCTGGCAGAAGAAAAGGCAAGCCGGATGGGCCTGCGCCGTGCCCGCGTCGTGGATGCCGGCCGCCGGGTCGTGATCGTTGCCGGTTTCGGCCGCCGCGGCCCTGACCGGATCGTTTTCGCCAACGAGCGCGGCTGCCCGGTCATTCGCCGCTAGGCTTCATCCCAAAGGAACCCTTCCGTCTCCATCGCCCGTTGACGGAGGACAAGCGCCCCCACCAGGTCTGACGATCCGGTGGGGGCGTTTTATTTTTTGCCTTTTTGCGGGCGAGGGAGGGCCGGGCGCCATTGAGGCGGCGCCCGGCTTTGTTCAACAGCCCGTAATTACTGCTCGAGGGCAAAGGTGACGTTGACGGTCACCGTATAGGTGTTTTCGCCGCCGGCGACCGGAACCGCTTCGGCGGCCATGTCCTTGGCCATCGCCATGCGCATCATCGGCTGGGGTGCGGGGCGCATGGAATTCTCGCTGATTTCCAGGATCCGGCCGAGCTTGACGCCGGTCGCGTCCGTCAGCGTCCTTGCCTTGGCGAGTGCCTCGGCGACCGCCTTCTTGCGCGCCTCGGTCATCACGTCGTCGGGCTTGTCGTTGGTGAAGGTAATCTGACCGCCCTGGTTGACGCCGAGCTTCACCGAACGGTCGATGAGACCGCCGAGCTTCTGAAGGTCGCGGACCTTGAGGGTGAGCGTGTTGGACACCTCATAGCCGATCACCTGCGGCGGTTCGATGACGCCACCCTTCGGTTCGGGGTGGCGGTATTGCGGATAGATCGAGAAATTGCTGGTCTGAATATCGCGATCGGCGATGCCGTCGCCCTTTATGGCCGAAAGCACGTCCTTCATGGCGGCGCTGCTGGCCGAAAGTGCGGCTTCCGCGGTCTTGCCGTTGCGAACCACCGAAAGCGTCAGGACGGCCATGTCGGGCGCCACCGAGGCCTGGCCCTCGCCGAGCACATTGATGACCGGTTCGCGGGGGCGGATATCCTGGGCCAGGACCTGGCCCGCGGAAGAGACGGCGACCGCACCGGCGAATGCGGCTGCAAGGACGAGACGTGACGACGAAAGCGCAACGCGCATGGATGTTCTCCCCGATCTGTCAGGGCGGAGGGGAATGCTGCTCCCGGACCGCCCGCCATGTTCCGTCTGCCGCGCGAACCCGCCGAAACGGGAATCGGCTCGGCCTGTTCGCGCCAGACGAGCCTACCTGCCGGTTGATTGTGAAGCTATTGCGGCAACGGCTTGTAGCATCTCGTGAATTGCGTTAGAGCGGACCTTGATGTGACGGCGGACCATTGCGCCCCACTTCTGCCGGATCGGCGGGCCTGTAGCTCAATGGTTAGAGCCGGCGGCTCATAACCGCTTGGTTGGGGGTTCGAGTCCCTCCGGGCCCACCAGCATTTTCCAGGGTTTTAGCGCTAAGCGCCACCTTTCCTGAAATTCTGGGCAACTTCTGGGGCAACATCAGCAGGCTAGCCGGCGAGCTCTTTCGATAGACCCGGCCGCGGCGCTGATCTCCCTATGAATTCCCGAGAGGCCATACTGGAGGGCGTTCACCGCTTGTACGAGATCCGGATCAGCCGAGAGACCCTCAAGGGCGAGATCCACGAGTTCTGCAAAGCCTCGCGCCGCGCCCAGCTTGTCGACGCCCTCCAAGAGCGCGGACGAAAGCGCGGGTCCTTCAAGGCTGATCTCAAATTCATAACGGGGCTTTTGGCCCATAGATGCAGCGTAAATCACGAGCTGACCCTTTTTAGGCACCTGATCGAGAAGGGAGCCGATCTCCCGCGCGAGTTCGGCGATACGCTTTTCGATGATGGCTTCAGTTGGCACGCCTTCAGCGGCGGCCGGAACGGTGGTGTTCGGCATTAAAATCTCCGGTTCTTGCGTTAATCAATACTTAGGGTATTATCTGATACCAGAGGAATCGTCAATACCTGGGGTATTATTCTAGCGAGGATCAATGATCACGAGTGAGCAGATAAGGGCGGCTCGCGCTCTTTTACGTTGGGAACAAAAGGATCTGGCGAGGGCATCTGGAGTGTCCCTCCCATCTATCAAGCGCCTCGAAACGGAGCCGGGGCTTGTGACTGCCCAAGAGAGAACGACCGCGGCCATAAAAAACGCCCTCCAAGATGCAGGCGTAGACTTTCTTGATACCGCTCAGGTGGCAAATAATTTCGGCGTAGCATTCCAGGAAATCGACTATGAATCGACGGGCCTGCAGCCTTATGGCGACTGGCGGCCTGTTGATAATCAATCCGGTGCCATTTTGGCCCTTCGTAAACTTTGGAAATACGGGCCGCAAGGCAACGGCATTGATAGCGTCTGGGCCGCTTGTGATCAGAAGCAACTCGTGAGGATCGGCGAAGCTATTCTGGATCCGGAGAATGGTGAGTGGAAGCTTCGAACGAAAAAAATCGTTTTCAAAAAGCCGGCGCGATGAGCAACGGCGGGGCCGGCGTGAGGTTGAAGCGATGAACGACGTGCCGACCTGGATCCAGATCGTGCAAGCGTTGGCAACTCCTGCTGTCGCCATCGCTGCCGGGGCAATCGCCTATCGCCAATGGCGAACCGCGCACGAAAAAGTCGTGCTCGATCTGTTCGAGAAGCGCTTTGAGGTATTCATGGGCGTTCGAGAGATCGTCAGTCGGGGCGGAAAGCGTACCCTACTGAGGGATCAGGGCCTGCCAAACGAGCTCCTCGCCAGAGGGCGTTTCTTGTTTGGGCGAGATGTGGTTTCCGAACTGGAGGAGATTCATCGCCTGTGCGCTGAGGTCGATACAGGTTCCCATACGGCCTTCAGGGAACTGCACGAGACGTTCGATCGAATCCTCGTGAAACTCGAACCCTATATGGAGATGAGCCAAAAGCGAGTGAGCTGGGGGGACTGGCTTACCGAACGGAACAAGACCCGCCTTAGCTATGCCGACGAGAAGCAGAAGTGATCCGTGTCGACTGCAGTAGATCTGCGTGCATACCAGCATTGGTAAACGCCCTGGACTCGCTTATATTCAGCCAAATCATACCATCGAGAGGGCATCAATGGACACGTTGACCATTCCGAATTATGCCCGCGTCAAGCGCGAGGTTAAACGCATTCACGACGAGTTCGGTGTCCTCGCGCCGCCCATCAACCCAGCGGAGATCGCAAGAAACCTTGGGGTTGAGGTGGTGTTTGCTAGGTTCGGAGGGGATTTTTTCAATATTTCCGGCTTCTACGATGCCGATACAAAGACCATTATCGCGAACGAACAAGAGTACCCTCTTCGTCAAACCTTCACGATTGCACACGAGCTCGGCCACCACATCTTACACGCAGACTGGGTTCGCTCATCCGAATACAGTGTGCTCATGCGGGACGCCGATTACACTGGCAATGACGCGCAGGAAAAGGAAGCGAACGCGTTTGCCGGTCACCTCCTGGTGCCGCGATTTCTCCTAGATCAGTATTGGCGAACTACCAACGTGGAAGGGCTTTCGAAGCTCTTCGCCGTGTCCGTTCCGGTGATCAAGAACAGGCTGGCGTTTGAATATGGCGTTTGATCGGAAGGCAGCGAAAGAAGCAATCCAGGCAAAAAGCGGCGATGATGCAGAGTTTGATGAAGCCCAAGTCCGAGCTCACGATTTCCAGCTGAAGATAGCCCAAGAAAACAATCGCCACGAAGAGACGATGAGGCGCCACGACCTTGGCTTCCTTGGCAGAGCATTTGGCGGAGAGAAGTCGGCTCCCACCTATATCGCATTTCTGGTAATGGTTGCGATGATGATGGGGGCTTTCTATTGCTGGAGCCGCGCGGGCGAGGCTGGGCAAGCGACCGAATTCTGGTCAGCGCAGGCAGAGAGAGCGATCGCCTTTGCCGCCAGCGCGCTTGCCTACATCTTCGGCCGCGGCAACAAGTAATCATTTCCAGTTTTCCTTGCCGTCGATGCCGGGCGGCCCGGTGATTCCGCGCCGGCGCTTCCAGGGCTCCATCTCATCGGGCGGATAGATGCCCCCAGGCTCATCGGACATTCCATAACGCCAGTCGAGCCAGGCGCGAACGGCAGGCCAATAACGCCGGTTTTTGAAGAGTGGATCCTGTGGGGGAAACCCTTGCTTGGTCAGGACAGCTGCGATGGCTTTCAACTCATCAGTCGGTACACCGATCCGTTCGGCGCACTCCGCCTCGGTTACGAAAAGCTTGTCTAATTTGGCCATTGTGGTTCTCCTATGGAAACGTGCAAGTTGGCCACGGCCGCAGGGAGGAATGATGGCACAGCAGGAGATCACCGACCTGATCCGAGCCGCCGAGGCATTCGTCGACGAGCTCAGGCTGTTCGGCTACGGCGAGACGAGCCTGAAACCGTTGCCCGGATCGTTCGAGCCGTTCGTCGCCGCCCTTGAGGCCGCACGCGAGAAGATGATCGACCAGGCGCTGGATCAGGATCCGAAATGATCTGGGAGGCGATGCAAGGCTTTGGCGCGCTTGTCGGCATGGTGACCGCCGCGTTCGTTATCTGGGAGCGCTTCTACCGTTACGAACCTGCCGCCTTCATAGTGGCCCAGCCGCTCATTCCAGGCGGCAGGCAAAAAGGCGCCTACCTTCGAGTGATAAACCGAAGCGAACGACCCATCATCGTGTCATGGCCGAATGGCATCCAAGACAACGCGATGCGCATTGCCCTGAGTCATAGCACTCGATCAATTGTCGTCTCGCTCCTGGAAGGCGAAACGGCCTTGGCAATTGATGGCGAGAAGGATTTCCTGTTTCCTATCCTGAAACCGCCGAACTGGGGCAGCATTAGCGACGACAACACGATCGACATAACGATCCACTGGCGATTTGTTCAGCCGCAGCTCTGGAAGAGAGATCGCGAGATCAAGGTGAGTATCACCAAGCGTTCATGGAACGTCATAGTCGACGAGATCGAGGACGAGGAGTGACCGAGCCCTACCAGCCCGGATACCAATGGAAACGAACGCAGATCGACGAGAATGATCCGCCGACCGATCTGGATTGGATCGGTTATGACGGCGTCGGTGCGGTTGGCAGGATCAGGAAAGAGATGCACGGCCCCACGAAGGGCAAATGGCATTGGGCGGGCTGGGTACCGCGAAACCTGAAGGGAACGACACCAACACCAAACGCCGGCTATTGCGAGACCGCCCGGGAGGCAACGCGGATGGTCGAGGAGTATTGGGACCGCTGCAAGGCGGTGATGGAGCCGCGGTGACCCTATGGCCAATAGGCCGGATTGGTGGCGAAATCGGACGGAATAGGGTCCATGTCCTTCAGCGCGCGACACGCGAAGATATGGAGCTGCTTGTGAGTCATCGCGGCCTTGCCGAAGGCGAACATAGTCTCAGCGTCCATAGGATGCGAAGCATTGTCGGCGGCTATCCACGCAAACTCTGTGTTCGGGTCGCCATGCCAATGGTAATCACCAGGTTGTGCGCCAGCCACCAAGGCCGCGAGCGCTGCAGTGGATGCGCCCATGATGTTCTCACGATCTTCGGGACGTGATTGATATAAGACCCCTTCGAAGGTGAAGCCTGCAGTGATGCGGCGGTCGCGCTCGGAGTCAACCTCGCCAGAAGTCGGAAAGGCGGGCGGCTCAGGGGTGAATTCCTCTTGGCTGTATGTGCCGGAAATCAGATCATAGATGTATCTCGGCGCCATCTTAGATATCCATTTCTCTGAAGAATTCCACGGAACCGCCGAGTGTGGCAGTGTTGGCAACTGTGCCGAACCGGATGCGATCAAGGGTTCCCGGTAGAGTAACCAAAGAAGTGGCCATGACCATGCCACCACTAATCACTTGGACAACTGACGTCACTAGCCATTGGTTCGTACTTCCTATGCGAGTTAACATGAGGTGACCGATGTAGGGCCCTACCATACTCGCAGTTTGATAGGTAACCGGATGCCCCGTGGTCAACGCGGCACCGCCTGCGCCGCCTGTGCCCGCAAAACCTGCGGAGCCTTCGTACCCAGTCGTGACTACGCCAGCCGAGCTGCCTAGCTGCATGAACAGTTGAGCGGCAGCAGATACAGTCACCTTATTCAGGGCTACAAAAATACGACGTACGCCTGTTGGTATCCCAATTATGTCCTGACTGACACCTGACAACGTAACCACGGCGTCCGTTTTAATCCCCATCGCCCCAAGGTCCACGGGAGAATCCGGCATCGTAACGACCCGATCGGCCGTCAATGCTGTGGTGTTGAAGGTTAGAGCGCGGGGTGTTCCAGCCGCGTTGAATAGTTTGAAACTCGCGGAATCGAACTGGGCGTTGGCGATGGTGCGCGACGTTTTGAAAGTGCCGGCCAGGAGTTCGGAATACAGGAGACTGGTCAGCAAGCCGGCGGAGACATCATAGACCGGGATCTTGTCGTTATTTGCCAAATTGGCGCCGGTAAGCGCCGGTGCGTTATTGATCGCGGAGCCTGTCACGTCGCCGTTGCTGAGGTAGGTTCGAAAGGAGGTGCCGTCTCCTTTGAGGATGACCGAACCGCCGGCCGGGACCGTGATCGCGGCATTGACGCCATCGATCAGCTCAGCGCCGGTCGGGGTAATGCTCAGCACGCCGACGCCGATATTTTTGAAGCCGGCAACGAACTTGGATGTGAGGGCCGCAGCGGTACCAAGCGTGAAGTTGATAGCCGTCGCCTTGTTAGCCACCAGCATCTTGCCGATATCGCCGACGACGATGGGATAATCGTTCGTCTTGATGTCTTGCAAGTAACCGAAGGCACCGTCGTTCTTGCCGTCATCGCGTGCCAGTGGGATGCCGCCAGCCGTCACCCCATCGTGTACGACGGCCGTCTTCTTGTCCGTATCTACGGTGACTTCGGCAAGGGCGCCGGTGAATGCCGCGTGCTGGGCCGTGGTGCCGCGACGGTGGCGAATTTGGGTGGCCATTAGATATCTCCCCGGTTCTCGAAACCAGACGGGGGTACGTCGATCTCGCCAAAATCGAGCGGCGGATCGCCTAGCTCTTTCGGATCGTCAAGTTGGCCGAAGTCCAGGCGGTCATCGGCCGGTTTTGGCAGCTCAGATTTGGGTTCGGTCGTTTTCATTTTAGGAAGTATCATCGCGTCCACCTCAGCGAGCAAAGCACTACGCGACCTCTGCTAATTGCTTGAAATTCCTGGTTGCCCGCGGCAGTTCGACGAGAACGAGGGCAACCCTGAGACCGCCCAGCCACAGCGGCAGAGTGTCGGGGCCGACGCCGCGGCCATAGTGGCGTTGATAATTCTCAAGCTTGGAGGTGTAGCCCTCCTGCATCCCCGATCTGGCGTCCAGCTCGATCATCGTCATCTTTCGCCGCGCGCGCTGGGCAATCATCGCGTTCACGAATTGGTCGTAGTCGGTGATGAAGCCTGAGACGACGGGAAAGCCTTCGATCGACTCCGGCACATCCGGATTGAGCCCGGCGCGGCGCAACTCCCATTTCAGGATTTCCGCCTCATCGAAGAAGTGGATGCGGTTGATCCAGATAGGTTTCGGAAATGCGATCTCAGGATGCTGGGACCACCGCCGCAGGGTGTGGCGACTGATTCCATATCGTTGGCAAACATCTGCCGTGGAGAGCTTGCGGTTATTCGGCTTCGGCATCGGTCGGCACCGGGATCGACTTGGCGATATAGGCCATGTTCATGGCGAGGTCGCGCTCGATGCGCCCTTCGACGGCGCTGCGCTCCTCTTCCGTCCAGCGTCGTTCGAGTATTCGCCGCCCGGACCAGGTAACGTCTCCCATCCTGCCGTTGCCGGCCGCATCGTTGAACGCCCGCAAGGCGTCGGCCATATAGTTTCCGATACGAGCTTTGACCGCTGATTCCGTCAACTCATGAATGTCGCGATCTCCCGGCGTATAGACCATTCCCTTGATCCGACGTCGGTTCTGCGGCTGGCTGTTGAAAAGATCGACCGCATCCTGGCAGATGAGCTGCTGGGTGCCGCAGATCTGCAGAAAGTCGAAAATCGAACTGACGGCGAGATCGAAACTCTGTTGGGCCTTGTCCAGCGCCGCGAGCCGCTCCTCCTCGATGGACCTGATGCTTTCGATCAGCGTCGACGCCAGTTGCCGTGCTTGCAGGGTGGCCCGCTCGTCGGCCTCGCGCTGCTCACGCCTCTGGGCTCTAACGATGGCCTTGTCGAGGGCCGCTAGATGCTCGTTGATCAGCAGGATTTCATTGTTGTGCTCGAACTCCTCGCCCAGTTCCAGGGCATCGACTTGCGCTTGGCGGAGTTCATCAAGCCGGGTTTCGGCGGACCGCTTCTGATCAATGAGGGAGGCGGATGAAACGACCTTCTTGCCCGACATTTTGTTTGCTCCGATGCATTTTGAGATGGTGCACGGTGTATCATCGTGCGCGCAACTACGAAAAGCACAGGACTTTTCCAATGCAAGCAATTGATTTTATTATCTGATTTTCGAGGGTGTGCTTTTCGGGATGCGCGGTCAGAAACCGCCGCGCCTGCGGGTGCGAGGCTTCTTGGCGGGCGGGCGG